>JBQTIA010000095.1:0-5056 GCA_052388455.1 Hyphomicrobium sp. | reverse complement strand
GCAGGGCAATCGCATATGGCGCGAAATGTAGGTTGGGTCGACGAAGGAGACCCAACAAACTCGAGCGACCAAAGTTGTTGGGTCTCGTGCCTCGACCCAACCTACGTCCAAATGCGATTCCCCTGGATCAGCAGGGCGGACTGCCAATTTGCCACGCTTGGCCTTTGACGGGGGCAAGACTGGCTTGGTTCGATTGACCTCGGGGCGGATTGCCTGCAAATAGTGCTTTGAACTCGGGAGTCGGACAGCAGGCCATGAAACACTCGGCGTTTGCCTCAGCTCTTGCCACGGTGCTGCTCGCCGCATGCTCCGGGGCCTCGGGGCTCTCGACGGGATCGAATGCCAGCTCGGGTGCCACGACGGCGGCACCAGCCGCGGCGGTCAGTGACGTGACGGGCCGTGCCCTCCAGGTCGGATCGGTGTCGGCCCGCGCGCAGAAGTGCGGCTACAATTTCGACGCGGTAAAGCTGCGAACCAACTTCCTCGCCGCCGAGAGCGCCATCAATCCGGCCGACGTCGCCAAGGCCGAGAAGGTTTACGACATCGCCCGCAACGGTGTGATCAAGGCCGTTGCAACCAAGGCCGACTATTGCACCGACAGCAAGACCGCCATCATCAAGGAAGACCTGACCCGGCATCTGGCCGGCGATTTCTCACCCCGGCCCGCGAAGGTCGAGGCGGCGGAACCCGGGTTCTTCGATACCTGGGGCGACGGCAACGGCAACGAAAAGGGCCCCAAGTTCGGTTCCGAGAACTGGTGGGAGTCGCAGACCGAAAAGCGGACCAACTGAGGCTGCGCGTCGCGGTTCAAGCCACTTCGATCGTGGTCGCTTGAACTCGTTCGGCACCCTGCGGACATTTTTTATCGCCCTCCTCCCGCCCCTCGATTGCGGTGATGGAAACGGTTCCTTGGTACATGGATTGCATTCTGCCCGGCAGATGAGCCTCTGCCGGAGCCCGCGCCATGACCGCCGCACCCCTCGCCCTGAGGACCATCGCGTCTGAAGCCGACGCACTGACCGTCACCGAGCGCAACTCCGCGGCAGGCGCGCCGGACCCCCATCGACAGACGCCGCCATCCCACTTGCAGCTCGCACTCGTTTCCGACCGCGCCGGGTTCGATGCCCTGGAAGCCGACTGGAACGACCTCTTCGCCCGCGCCGGCGCCTCGCACCAGCTCTTCCTGACCTTCAACTGGCTCTGGCACTGGTGCAATCACTATCTGCCGGCGCAGGCTTCGACGGGCCGTGGCGCGCGGCTTTCCATTCTGACCGGCCGGCGGAACGGCCAACTGATCATGGTCTGGCCACTGGTCGTCGAGCCGAGCGGGGGCCTCAGCGTCTTGTCATGGATGGGCGATCCGGTCAGCCAGTACGGCGACGTGCTGATCGACGACCTGCCCGATACCGAGACCCTGCTGGCCGAGGCGTGGGCCCATATCCGGCACACGATTTCCGCCGACGTGGCGCGCCTGCGCAAGGTTCGCGCCGACGCCCGCGTGGCCCCGCTGCTCGCACGCCTCGGCGGGGAGGTGACGGAGCGGCTGGAAGCGCCGTTCCTCGACCTTGCCAGCGCTGAAAACTTCGCGGCTTACGAGCAGCGCTATTCAGGCTCGGCCCGTCGCAACCGCCGCCGGCTGTTCCGCCGGCTGGACGAGCAGGGCGCCGTCACCCTCGAGGAGATCACCAGCGGCGGCAACACCCGCGAGCTGATCCATCTGGCGGTGGAGTTGAAGCGCAAGTGGCTCGACGCCCGCGGTCTGGTCTCGAAAGCCTATGCCGACGACCGCTTCGCGCGGTTCTTCGCCGAAGTGGCGCACGCCTCGGTGCGTCCCGCGGGATGCCGCCTCGCGGTGCTCAACACCGCCGGCCGGCCGATCGCCATGGAGGTGGCGCTGACCTGCAAGGAGCGGGTGGCGCTGCACATCATCGTGTTCGATCTCGAATTCGAGAAGTCCGGCGCCGGCGTGCTGCTGCTCGAGCAGAGCATCCGCAACGCCTCGAATGCCGGATACGGATGCTACGATCTGCTCGCGCCGAACGACACCTACAAGCTCGACTGGGCCGACGGCACGGTGGCCGTGCAGGACTGGGCCGTCCCGATGTCGGCCGCCGGCACGGCCTACGCGAAATTCTATCTCGGCCGCGTGCGGCCGGCGCTCAAGGCCGCCGTCGCCGCCCTGCCGCAAGACGTGCGCCGCCGGCTCGCGGGCGCCCTGTCGCGCCTCATGACCCGCGCCTGACGATCGAAAGTTGGTGACGGGAATTGTCCGTGAAACCGTGATCGGCGAAGCTTCGACTCAGCGGACGCCGAGCTTCTTCTGCAGGCTCGACGACGAGGTGGTGTACTGGAACAGCACCTTCTTGTTCGGATGCACGTAGCGAACAGCCTGCTGCGCCATCAGCGCCGCCTCGTGGAAACCCGACAGGATCAGTTTCAGCTTGCCGGGATAGGTGTTGATGTCCCCGATGGCGAAGATGCCCTTTTCGCTGGTTTCGAATTTCTCGGTGTCGACCGGAATGAGGTTCTCGTTGAGATTGAGCCCCCAGTCGGCGATCGGCCCGAGCTTCATCGTGAGACCGAAGAACGGCAGCATGGCCGAAACGGCGATGCGCTCTTCGCCGGCTGCGGTTTTGACCGTCGCCGCTTCGAGCTGGCCATGGGCGCCGTGCAGCGCCGTCACCTGACCGATCAGCAGCCGCACCTTGCCGTCGGTGACGAGCCCGCGCATTTTTTCGACCGAATGCGGTGCGCCGCGGAAATCGTCGCGCCGATGGAGCAGCGTGAGACTGCGAGCGACGGGCTGGAGATTGAGCGTCCAGTCGAGCGCCGAATCCCCACCGCCGACAATCAGCACGTCCTTGCCGCGCATGTCCTCGATGCGGCGCACGGCATAGTGGACGGAGGTTCCCTCGTATTGCTCGATGCCATCGAGCGGCGGGCGCTTGGGCGTGAAGGAGCCTCCGCCGGCCGCCACCACGACCACCTTGGCGACGATCACCGCACCCGTATCGGTTTCGAGACTGAAACGGCCGTCGTCGAGCCGCTGCAAACTCTCGATCCGCTCGCCGAAGCGGAAGGTGGCGCCGAATGGCTTGATCTGGTCCATCAGGCGGTCGGTCAGCTCCTGCCCGGTCACGATGGGCAGGCCGGGAATGTCGTAGATCGGCTTCTCGGGATAAAGCTCGGAGCACTGGCCACCCGGCTTGCCGAGAATGTCGATGACCGTCGCCTTGACGTCGATCAGACCCAGCTCGAAGACGGCGAACAGGCCCACCGGTCCTGCGCCGATGATCAAAGCGTCGATCTCGTGTGCTGCCGGCTTGCCGTTCGCGGCGCTGTCCATCGGGATCCTCGGTTTGGGTGACAGGGAGACGGCCGCGGCCACCTGTCGATCAGTCCTGCCTGCTCATCAGAATTGCTTGGCCGGCACCCGCAGCACCAGCCCGTCGAGCCCGTCGACCACCTTGATCTGGCAGCACAGCCGGCTCTCCTCGCGCACGTCGAACGCGAAGTCGAGCATATCCTCTTCCATTTCGATCGGCTTGCCGACCTTGTCGCGCCAGCCGGCATCGACGTAGACGTGGCAGGTGGCGCAGGCACAGGCTCCGCCGCATTCCGCTTCGATTCCCGGCACGTTGGCGAGCTTGGCAGCTTCCATCACCGTCATGCCTGTGTCCGCCTCGACGATCTGTTCCGTGCCGTCGGGCTGAACGAACGTAAGTCTCACCATGGCAAACGGTCCGGCTCCTCTTGGCGCACGGGAACGAGCCCCGCGGCATGCTCTCCGGGGGCAAAATCGCCGCGCCGAACGCCGCGAGACTTAGACGCAGGTGATGCCGAATTCAAGCGCTTCGGACCGCCGCCCTACCCCATGCGAGGGCCGACCCGGCGGCACCGAAACGGCCCACGGCCTAGCCCGACCTATGCACCAGAACGCGACTGCGATTCGTCGCCGTGGGCGGCCACGGGCGTGCGACCCTGTCCAAGCGAAGCTTGGCTTCGCCAAGACGGGCGGGGTGAATTTGACGACACGCGGCGTCGAAACGCTTGTCCGATGCGACGGCATCGAACTGCGCGCTTCTCCTGGCGTACCGCCAAATTCACCTCCGTCGCGGCCGTGTTCTGGTGCATAGGTCGGGCTAGAGCCGCGCGATGTAGGCAGTGGCTTCGTCGAGGGCGACTGCGAGTTGGTCGATGGCCGAGAGACGGATGTCTCGGTCCACAGCAAAGCCGAGGCTTTCGAGTTGCTGTGCCAGGTTGGCGACCCGCCAGGCACCGACGGCACGGCCTGAACCCTTGAGCGTGTGGGCCGCCATTCGCCAGTCTTTGTCGGTCCGCGCCTGCCGCAGGGCTTCGACGCGGCTCGGGGCCTCGCCCGCGAACAGGCCAAGCACCTCCCGCTCCAGGGCCTTGTCACCGAGCGAATAGCGAGCAAGGTGCGCCATATCCACAGGCCAGGGAGAGGTCGTCTCGACCCGCCTCGGCACCCAGTCCTCGTCGATGTAGGCGCTCGTCGCGTCCATGGCGCTCGTCCCCCGCACAACCCGCCCGCATCCACGTTCACGCGCAGGCGGTCTCGAAGCGGATGCTGACACAGCTTCGATAAACGCTGGTAAAACGGGATGTTAGAAACTGCAGCTAACTCTGATCATTCGGAGGCGAGACTTGTAGCATCATCCTGCATCAGCGAACTTGTTTTGGCCCTAAACCGCTCCATAGTGCGGAGCGATGGGACAGGCGCCGCTGTCGAGGGAGGGCGGCGCGGCCGGCAGTACCCGCAATTGCCGTTTGAGCGGACCCGACCAACTGCAGTAGCTTGGCGGGAGCGTTCGACAGGCGCGCGGGAACCCATTCGGACGGGCGGATGGCACAGGAAAGAAAGAACTTGGCCGATGCGCTGAAAGCCGGTGCACCAGCATCCGGATCTGCGTCTTCACCGGCCGCATCGACCCAGGCTGCTCAGCCCGCAACGGCCGCGCCACAATCGGCGACGGCTGCGCCGTCGTTCATCCCTGCTTCACCCCGCCTGCCGACCACACCCCCACCGCTGCCG
>JBQTIA010000094.1:0-2852 GCA_052388455.1 Hyphomicrobium sp. | reverse complement strand
CGTAAGCGTCTGCTGACTACTGCGGCTATTTCGGCTTGACTTGAACGCCGGAAGTCAGGCGGCAAGGCGGGCAGGTGAACCGGGCGCGACGTTCCAGGGCAGGAACTCGGCGATCCGATTGATCGGGTGGTCGGCGATGCGGCCGAGAATGTCGCGCAAGTAGGCTTCGGGATCGAGGCCGTTGAGCTTGGCGGTCTCGATGAGCGTATATGCCGACGCGGCACGAACCCCGCCGATGTCGGAGCCGGCAAACAGGTAGTTCTTCCGGCCCAGCGCCAGCGGCCGGATGGATCGCTCGGCGGCGTTGTTGCTGATCTCCAGGCGCCCGTCGTCGAGATAGCGCGTGAGCGCCGGCCATCGCGAGCGGCCGTAGCGGATCGCGCCGGCCAGATCGCTTCGGCCGGAGATCGTCTTGAGCGAGGCGTCGAGGAAGGTGGCGAGGTCGTCGATGACGGGCCTCGCCGAGCTCTGGCGAATGCGCCGTCGCTCGTCAGGCGGACGGCCCGTGGCGGCGCGCTCGATGTCGAACAGCTGGCCAATGCGCGTCAGCGCCTCGCCGGCGATCGGCGCGCCGGTCGCCACATGAATGTCGTAGAACTTGCGGCGCACGTGCGCCCAGCAGGCCACTTCGGTGACCGTCGCGGGCCGCCCGTCAGCGCACTCATAGAGGGGTCCGAAGCCGGAGTAGCCGTCGGCCTGCAGGAAGCCGCAGAATCCAGCGAGGTGGGCGCGCGGATGCTCGCCCTTGCGATCGGGGGAATAGCGATAGAGGGCCACCGGCGGCGCCGGGCCGCCATAGGGGCGCTCGTCGCGCAAGTAGACCCACAATCGCCCGGTCTTGGTCTTGCCGGTGCCCGGCGCCAGGACCGGCACCGGCGTGTCGTCGGCATGCAGCTTCTCGGCCGCCATACAGTGCTGCGCCATCGCCTCGACCAGAGGGGCCATCAGCGTCGTCGTCTTGCCGATCCAATCGGCGAGAGTGGAGCGATCGAGGTCGACGCCTTCGCGCGCATAGATGCCGGACTGCCGATAGAGCGGAAGATGATCGCAGTACTTGCCGACCAGGACATGGGCCAGAAGACCGGCACCCGGCTGACCGCGCTCGATCGGCAGCGACGGCATCGGCTGCTGCACCATGGACTCGCAGCTGCGGCACGAAAAGGCCGGGCGGACGTGGCGGATCACCTCGAAGCGGCCGGGGATATAGTCGAGGATCTCGGTCACGTCCTCGCCCACCTTGCGCATCTCGCCGCCGCAGGCCGGGCAGGTGCAGCTCGGCGTGTGCACGATCTCGTGGCGCGGCAGATGCGCGGGCAGAGGCTGGCGCCCAGACCGCTTGCTCTTCGTAGATGCCGATGGTTGCTCATCGTCGTCACCGGCTGGCGTCTGCGCCGAGACGGCCGGCGTCTGCGCCTCCAACTCCTCCAAGGCCAGCTCAAGCTGCTCGATCGTCCGCGCGATCTTCTCCGACGAGCGGCCGAACTGGGCCCGCCTCAGCCGGGCGATCTGCAACTTGAGCTTCTCGATCTCCAGCGCCTTGGCGACCAGGCCGGCCTTCGCCGCCGCAAGCTCCGCGTCGCACGCTTCCCATTCGACCATCTGCGTGGCGATGATCCGATGCAGCGCATCGATGTCCTTGGGAAGACTTGCGAGATCGAATCGCATGCACGAATCGTAACAGCGGCGCGCGTTTGCAGCACGCTCCGCATCGCACCCGAGTCAAAAGGCCGCGCCTATCCGGCGGTCTGCGGCTGCCATGTGCGTACCGGCATCCGCCAGTCGATCCCTTCCAGCAGCATGCCGAGCTGGGCCGGGGTGAGCGCAACCGTGCCGTCCGCCGGCGAGGGCCAGACGAAGCGGCCCTTCTCCAGCCGCTTCGCGTAAAGGCAAAGCCCCTGGCCGTCCCACCAGAGCGCCTTGAGCAAATATCCGCGACGTCCGCGGAAACAGAAAATCTGGCCGCCGAACGGATCGTGCCGCAGCTTCTCCTGGACCAGCATGGCCAAGCCGTCAAACCCCTTGCGCATGTCGGTGACACCGGCCGCGAGCCACACGCGCGTTCCGGGCGGCGGCGCGATCACCGTCCCGCCAACGCCGTCAACACCCGCCGCAGCGGCTCGATCTCAACGCCGTGTCCGACGCCGATCACCACTCCGCTCGGAAGCCTGATCTCGATGCGCGGCTCGACGCTCGTCGCGGAAAACCCCGATCCATCCGCCGTCGGCGCTGCAGTGATCTGAACCGGCACGAAGCCGCCGTCCTCGAGATCGACCCCCGTGGCCTCGGCCAGGAACTGACGCCGCCAGGTGAAAAGCTGACCAGGCGCAATCCCATTTGCCCGCGCCACTTGCGAAGCCGTCCGGCCAGGCCGCGCAGACTCCGCCACTAGCCGCTGCTTCTCCTCGGGGCTCCAGCGACGGCGGCGCTCAACCGACGTGATCACCTCGACGCTCGTCATCGTGCTATGCCTATTGTCACAATAGGCATAGCACTTCGCGCGATCTCCGCTTCAAAACAAGGCAGCCGTCAGAAGACGCTTACAGAGATAGAAACAAAGGCCCGCAAGCGCCGCACCGAGAGTGCCAACCGTTCCCAACGAGTTGAGGAGGTTGTCGAACGGGGAAATCGAATACGAGTAACAAGCAGTGATCCAGACTGCGGCCGCGCTCCAAAACCCTGGGTAGGCCGCTATCGACCTCGCGAACACAAGAGTAACCGCAACAGCTATTAGATAGAGAGGCCACGAAACGATGAAACTTGCGAACACTTCGGCACTGAACCAGAACAGCTCGTCGCCGGTGATCGGGAATCCGTCGCCCCCTTTCGGATGGACGGGAGCTATCCAGATCCCA
>JBQTIA010000093.1:0-12818 GCA_052388455.1 Hyphomicrobium sp. | reverse complement strand
ATGGAGATTGTCAGCGCCAACTCGGATCGAGGATCAGGATTCCAGTCCATGCCCAAAGTTTTCAATGTTGTCGTCGAACGCGACAGCGATGGCTACTATGTGGCGTCCGTACCTACTTTGCCCGGTTGCCATACCCAAGCTCCATCGATTGAAGAATTGAGAGATCGCGTTCGAGAGGCAATCGCACTTCATCTCGAAGATCGAGGCGAGGAAGCCGAACCGCTTGAATTCATCGGTGTCGAGCGTGTGATCATCGCGGCATGACCCGCCTGCCACGAGTGAGTGGCGCTCAAGTGATCCGTGCGCTCGAACGAGCTGGTTTCGAGATCGTTCGGGTCCGTGGAAGCCACCATATTCTCCGGCATGCAGATGGCCGCACGACAACGGTGCCGGTTCTCGGGACCGAAATCATAGGCCCTGGATTGATGTCCAAAATCTTGCGCGACTGTAACCTGACGCGGGACGAGTTCGCGGCACTCATGGCTTAGGCCGTGGTTCTAATTCGGATGGGCTGCTGCCCGAGACGATCGAATACCCCGACCACCCGTGGTTCATCGGCGTGCAGTTCCACCCTGAGCTGAAGTCGCGCCCCTTCGAGCCGCATCCCCTGTTCCGCGGATTCGTCGGCGCGGCGGTGGAGCGGTCGCGGCTGGTGTGAGTTTTGCAATCAAGTCGCACCATGCTAGATTTCTCATCATGAATGTCGCTCTCAAACGCATGACGGCGGATGATTATCTCGCCTGGGCCGGACAGCAGACCAGCGGTCGCACCGAACTGGTCGATGGGTTGGTTGTTGCAATGAACGCACAGCGCATAGCGCACGTCGAGGCAAAGTTCGAAGTCTTGAGAGCCTTGAAGGATGCCGTTCGAGGCACAGGACACTGGGCACTGGGCGACGGTGTGGTGGTGCGCGTCGATGACGCGACGGTGTATGAGCCCGACGCCCTGATATACGGCGGCGAACGATTGCCGCCGGAGACGGTTGCAATTCCGGCCCCCGTGGTCGTCGTCGAAATTCTGAGTCCCGGCACGAAAACCGTAGATACGACGAAAAAACTCGAAGGGTATTTCAAACTCGCGAGTGTTCGAGATTATTTGATTGTCGATCCAATCGCGCGCACGATCGTGCATCACGCGCGTGACGCCAATGGCAGCATCGCGACGGCTGTCGTGTCGCGTGGTGTGATCGCATTCATGGCGATCAACGCCAAGCTGCCGGTCAACGACTGCTTTGCCGCATAATGCCGTCGGGTGCCGGACTTGGACTTGTCTCAAGCAAGCTCGCGTAGACAGACAAAGTCGAAGTGATTGGCGCGAGCGTTGGCGAGCGGCGCGCAGTCCGACACCAGCGGCAGAAAGTCGTCGGACTGCCACCGCCGTGCGGGCTGTGCTATTGAGCCGCCGCATCGCAACCAACTGAGTTCCGGAGCCGCGCGTCCATGACCATCACCCGCCATGAATCCAATGCCGTCTATTCGAAGGTCGTCGAGGCGAACGGCTTCGTCTTCACCGCCGGTATCGTCCCGACCGATCTCTCGCGGGACGCCAAGGGGCAGGCCACTGAGGTGCTCGCCGAAATCGATCGGCTGCTGGCCGTGGCCGGTACCGACAAGTCCAAGGTCGTGATGACCAATCTGTGGCTGAACGACGTTCGCCATCGCGAGGCGGTCAACGAGGTCTGGACGGTATGGACCGGCGGCAAGAACCCGCCGGCGCGCGCCACCGTCGAAGCCAAGCTCATCGATCCCCGGATGCTGGTCGAAATCGCCGTGGTGGCGGTGAAGTAAGGGCGACGGATTGCCGGGCTGCGGCTGCAACCTGTTGAAGTTGCGGTGGGAAGAGGGTCCGGCTGTGTCGCTTTTGCCGCGCGGCGCGAAATTCAGAAGAGTTCCAACGTCACCCTATCGAGCATTGCCCCTGAATCTGGCAATCAGTGTCGATCAGCGTGGCGTCGACGTCTGCTCTCGTGAGGCTGACTATGACTTTCCGGCTCGGTTGCTTGGTTTCGTTGGTCGCAATGTGCGTCACGTCCTTCGTCGTCGGCCCGGTATCGGCTGACGACACCGGCTTCGCATATATGCATGACACACGCCGGGAAGGCGGGAGGTTGTGCATGACGGACCATTGGCACTACGGCAGCGGGAACGGCGCGTCCAAGCCGGCCGCACAGCGCGCGGCTGTCAACTCCTGGTCGAGCTTTACCGACCTCGAGTACGGCAGCGACTGGGCGCGTTGGGGTCGGGCAGCCGGAAAGCAGATGAGTTGCTCCAGGGATTCGAGTGGCTACAGCTGCTCTCTGAATGCTCGGCCCTGCAAGTGACGCGTCCGTCGTGATCTCGTCCCGGTCGCACAAGGTAAAGCCCGCGTCTTCGAACTGACATCTCTCCTACGATCAAAGCCTCTCTCTCAATCTCTCGAACTCTCTCAATCTCTCGAACCGAATCAGAAAAAATCTGCAGCCGGAGCGGTGCCCACGCTCTGGCTGCAGTCGTTTTTGGCCGGCTCGTACGCCTGCGCCCGGTCGATAGCGGTCGATCGGCGGTCACAATTGGCCGCCCCGCTTGTGGTCTCCGGCGAACGCTGTGCTATTGAGCCGCGTCGATCCGGTCCGCATCGCGTGGGCCAGAACAGCAACGGACACGTCCTTGAACATCGCTTCGATCACAGTCCCCGCAGAATGGGCGCCACAGCGGGCGGTGTGGACCGCTTGGCCGGCCTCCGCCGAGGAATGGAATGGCGATCTGGACTCGCCCCGCCGTGACGTGGCGGCGCTGGTCCGCGAGCTCGCCGAGTTCAACCGGGTGCGTGTGCTCGCCAACGGCCGTGAGGCGGAGGAGAGCGCGCGCGCCGCTCTCGGCTCGGCGGCGGAGGTGATCCCGGCCCGCTACGGCGACATCTGGCTCCGGGATACCGGGCCGATCTTCGCCCGCTTGGCGGAAGGCCCGGTCGCGCTGCGCTTTGCGACCAACAGCTGGGGCGGAAAGTATGATCTGCCCGACGACGCGACCGTCGGCGACGAAGTGGCTCGGCTCGCCGGCACGCCCGTGCGCCGCTTCGGCTTCGTGCTCGAAGGCGGGGCGGTCGACCACGACGGGCGGGGCACGGTGCTCACCACCCGGCAGACGCTGCTCAATCCGAACCGCAACGGCTGGACGCGACAGGAGGCCGAGGCCGCGCTTGCCGAGGCGCTCGCCGCCCGCAAGGTCGTGTGGATCGACGAAGGCTTGAAAAACGATCACACCGACGGGCACATCGACAACATCGCCCGTTTCGTCGCGCCGGGCCTCGTCGTCTGTCAGGCTCCTGCGGGCGAGGGTGACCCCAACGCGGCGACACTGGCCGCCATCGCCGAGACGCTCGCCGCCGCCACCGATTCGGAGGGCCGCCGGCTGGAAGTGGCGCGCATCCCCGGCGTCGGCCGCTACGAGAACGCCCTCGGCGAGGTCTCTCCGGCCTCGCATATGAATTTCATCATCGCCAACGGCGTCGTCGTGGTGCCCGTGTACGGCACGCCGAGCCAGGACGCGGCGCTCGAGGCGCTGGCCGACCTGTTCCCCGGCCGTCGCGTCGTCGGTGTACCCTCTCGCGGCCTGATCGGTTGCGGCGAGGCTGGGGGTGGCTCGTTCCACTGCATCACGCAGCAGGAACCAGATTGCGTGGGAGACGCCTGATGGCCAACCGCACGATCACCGTCGCCGCGCTGCAGACCGCCTACGGCCCCGACATGAAGACCAACATCGCGAAGACCGAGAAGCTCGTTCGCGAGGCGTCGAAACAGGGCGCGCAAGTCGTGCTGCCCTCGGAGCTGTTCCAGGGCATCTATTTCTGCACCCGCCAGGATCCGAAATGGTTCGAGACCGCCTACCCGGCGGACCAGCACCCGTGCGTGCTCGCACTCCAGAAGCTGGCCAGGAGCCTGAAGATCGTCATTCCCATCTCGTTCTTCGAGAAGGACGGCCCGCGCTATTACAACAGCCTCGCGCTCGCCGACGCCGACGGCGAAATCCTCGGTGTCTATCGCAAGAGCCACATCCCGGATGGCCCCGGCTATCAGGAGAAGTATTACTTCCGGCCAGGCGACACCGGCTTCAAGGCGTGGACGACGCGCTACGGCACCATCGGCACCGGCATCTGCTGGGACCAGTGGTATCCCGAGTGCGCGCGCGCCATGGTGCTGGCCGGCGCCGAGGTGCTGTTCTATCCGACCGCCATCGGCTCGGAGCCTTACGACACGGGCCTCGACACGCACCTGCAATGGCAGCGGGCCATGCAGGGCCACGCGGTCTCCAACGCCGTGCCCGTCGTCGCCGCGAACCGCATCGGCCTCGAAGACAACGACGGCGCCAAACAGAAATTCTATGGCCACTCGTTCGTCGCCGATCACGGCGGCGAGTTGGTCCAGAAGTTCGGCGCGACCGACGAGGGTGTGCTCGTGCACACCTTCGATCTCACCCTGATCGAAAGCTACCGCGCCGACTGGGGCTTCTTCCGCGACCGGCGGACGGACCTCTACGCCAAGAGCATCTTGTAGGCTGACTAACCCAACCATCCCTCTGGCACGTCGAGATGGCGGGCGAGGGTGGAGAGAGTCTCGGCCGAGCCGGCCGTGGTGCCGGTCTCGATCTCGCTCAGGAAACCCTGCGTGAGGCCACTGGCCAGCGCCAGATCGGCTTGGGTCATTCCTCGCCAGCGGCGCGGCGCACGGCTTTCAGAACACTGTCGCCGCTGAGAATGGCACTCGATATCGCTGCGGGAAGAGGGCTTTCGCCACGAGCCTCGGCGGCGATGAGCAGAGTCATGCGATCTTCCGCCTCTTCATCGCCGGCCCGGGCCAAGAGGGCATCGTAATCTCGGCGGCTGAGGACGACCAATTCGTCGGCGCCGGATGTCGCGATGATCTAAGGCTTGCCCATGGCTGTGCTCCGCTAGACCACGATCGCTTCGGATCCTATCAATCCGAAGCGTGAATCGTCGGTCTCATCAAAGATCTAGAGCGTGATTGCGATTCGAAGAAAAACAAACACGCTCTAGCGGTAGATGTCACGGCGATGGCCGTGCCCCTCACCGCCCCGTGGTCGCCCGTCCGAGGATGCGGCGGAGGATGCCGGCGCCCCAGCGGAGCAGGATCAGCTTGATGAACCAGCCGAGGAATCCCTTGCTCTCGAAGCCGAGCACCTGACCGAGGATCGAGCGCAGCAGGTTCCACAGCGAGCCGCCGCTGTCGCCCGGCAGCGTGATGGGCCGGCCGCCACCGCCAGTGCGGCCGCCGGAGCCTCCACCACCGCCGGGCAATTCGATCTCACCGCCCGGTCCCCGCGGCAGCTCGAGGCCGCCACCGCCGTCACCGCGCCGCAGGATGTCGGAGAGGTCGTCGAGCGGGCTGCGTCCGCTCCGCTGACCGCTTCGCCGACCGATGCCCGGCAGGTCGTCGCCGGGTAAGGGAAGCGGGCTCTGACGGCCGACGCTGCCGGCGCCCTTGGCGGCAGGTCGCGCGGTCGAGGCCCCCGGCGCGGGCAATGACTCCGCCGCCTCCCCGCCGAGGCCGAGTTTCGACACCACGCTGCCGAGCGCGCCGCCGGCCCCCTTGGCCAGCCCGCCCATCACCATCGCGGCGACCACCGGCAGCATCTGTCGGAGCAGGGAATCGCTGAGGCCGGTCTCGCGGGCCGCCCGATCGGCGACTTTGCGGCTGATGTCTTTGGAGCCGAGGATCTGCTCGAGAATGGCGTTGCCGTCGGCAACCATGGCCGGCGAGCCGAGCACCTTGGGGTCGTCGAGGTAGGTCTGCCGGCCGCCCGCGCCGAGCATCGAGATGAGATCGGCGAGCCCGCCTCGCGACAGCGTATTGCGTTCGACGCGCTGGGTGAGGGCGGGCACCAGGGCCTCGAGGGCTGCCGCGGATTGACCGGGCGAGACGCCGAAGGTGCGGGCCAGATTGTCGACCGCCGCCCCTCCCTGAGACGCTTTGAGAATATCGATGATCTGCATCCGCCCGTACTCCCCGCTCTACTCCGCTGCCGCCCAGCTTATCGGGCGGGTCTGCGACCGTCACATAATTCTGATCCGGCAATCGCAACATAGAGTTGGGCAACGAGCCGGGTGCGGTTTATAGTCGTAGTCCGGGTCGGCTGGTGGAGTGGCCATGTCACGTGATTCCCGCCAGCGGCCGAACAACTCGTGCCGGTCGTCTGCGTACTGCCTTCAGTGCGCCGGCTTCAGAATGGAGAGGAGAGAGCGTATGCGTCTCATGATCTCGACACTCGCACTGGCCCTGCTCGTCATGCTAGCCACCGAGCCGGCGGCGGCCGGACCCTTCGCCGGCGCTGCGGCCCAGGCAGAAGCGGTCGCCACCGCGCCCACGCCCCTCTTGCACGAGGTCGGCCGCCGGCACCGGTTCCGGTTCAGCTATTCGGTGCCGTCCTATGGCTACGGTTACGGATACTACGGGTATCGGCCGCGGGCCTACTATGCACCCTACGCCTATTACTACTATCCAGCCCCGCGCTATTATGGCTATTACTACGCACCGGCGCCGCGATACTACTACAAGCGCAAGCATCGCGATTGGGACGATGACGATTGGGACGATTGATCCCGGCCGCTTCGGTTGACGCCGATCAAGTCCGCGACACCACCGGTAACCCGCCGCACCCCTGCGTCGGCGGGCACTGCCGTGTCCTCAGTTGTGTGACCAATTGAGGATTTGCAACGATTTCCCTCTTTTGGCATGGTCCGCGCGCTCGACTCGCCCGGGGAGGCGGGAGACCGGCGGCGCCATGTACGGTGCGGCCGGCTTTGGGCTGTGATCCGAAGAACCCGGCCCGAAGTGGTCCGAATGGGGGAAGAGAATGACCGATATTCTATGGGGGATCCTCGCCTGCGGGGCGTTGTCGATCCTCTATGCTTATTTCACCGGCCAGTCGGTGATGAAAGCCGACGCCGGCAACGCCAAGATGCAGGAGATCGCGGGCATCATCCGTGAAGGCGCCTCGGCCTACCTCAACCGCCAGTATCGCACCATCGCCATCGTCGGCGTCGCCATCCTGATCCTCGCCTACGTTCTGCTCGGACCACTGGTGGCCGGCGGCTTCGTCATCGGCGCCGTGCTCTCGGGCCTTGCCGGCTATATCGGCATGAACGTCTCCGTGCGAGCCAACGTCCGCACCGCGCAGGCGGCCACGGTCTCGCTGGCCGGCGGTCTCGACATCGCCTTCAAGGCCGGCGCCGTCACCGGCATGCTTGTCGCCGGTCTCGCGCTGCTCGGCGTCGCCGGGTACTACATGTTTATGACCGTCGCCATGGGTCTGGCTCCGGCCAGCCGCACAGTGATCGACGCTCTCGTCGCGCTCGGCTTCGGCGCCTCGCTAATCTCGATCTTCGCCCGCCTCGGTGGCGGCATCTTCACCAAGGGTGCCGATGTCGGCGGCGACCTCGTCGGCAAGGTCGAAGCCGGCATTCCGGAGGACGATCCGCGCAATCCGGCCACGATCGCCGACAATGTCGGCGACAACGTCGGTGACTGCGCCGGCATGGCGGCCGACCTGTTCGAGACCTACGCGGTGACCGTCGTCGCCACCATGGTGCTGGCGGCGATCTTCTTCTCGACCCAGGCGGGTCTCGAGAAGCTGATGGTCTATCCGCTGGCCATCTGCGCGGCGTGCATTGTGACGTCGATCATCGGTACCTTCTTCGTCAAACTCGGCTCCAACAACTCGATCATGGGCGCCCTCTACCGCGGCGTGATCATGAGCGCGGTGCTGTCGGTTGCCGGTCTCTATGCAGCAACCCACTACGTGCTCGGCGGCTTCGGCGAAGTCGGTACGGCGGCCGGCCAGGTGATCACCGGCTGGAACCTGTTCCTGTGCGGCATCGTCGGCTTGGCACTGACCGGCCTCATCGTCTGGATCACGGAGTACTACACGGGCATCGGCTTCCGCCCGGTCCGCTCCATCAGCCAGGCGTCGGTCACCGGCCACGGCACCAACGTCATCCAGGGTCTGGCGGTCAGCCTCGAGTCGACCGCGCTTCCGACGCTCGCCATCGTGGCGGGCATCCTCTGCACCTACAACCTCGCCGGCCTCTTCGGCACCGCGATCGCCACGACGACCATGCTCGGACTCGCCGGCATGATCGTGGCTCTCGACGCCTTCGGCCCGGTGACCGACAACGCGGGCGGTATCGCCGAGATGGCGGGGCTTCCGAAGGAGGTCCGCCGCTCGACCGACGCGCTCGATGCTGTCGGCAACACCACCAAGGCGGTGACCAAGGGCTATGCCATCGGCTCAGCCGGTCTCGGCGCGCTGGTGCTGTTCGCCGCCTACAACTACGACCTGCAGCACTTCATCGCCGAGGCGAACAAGGACGGCTCGACCGCGTACCAGTTCTTCAAGGGCGTGGAGATCGATTTCGGCCTCGACAATCCGTACGTCGTCGTCGGACTGCTGCTCGGCGGCCTGATCCCCTATCTGTTCGGTGGCATGGCGATGACCGCCGTCGGACGCGCGGGCTCGGCCATCGTCGAGGAGGTGCGCCGCCAGTTCAAGGCCAAGCCCGGCATCATGAAGGGCAAGGATCGCCCCGACTATGCCGCCGCCGTCGACCTGCTGACGCGCGCCGCGATCAAGGAGATGATCCTGCCGTCGCTGCTGCCGGTGCTCTCGCCCATCGTGCTGTTCTTCGCGATCAATGCGATCGCCGGCAAGGGCGCGGCCTTCTCGGCGGTCGGAGCCATGCTGCTCGGCGTCATTGTCACCGGCCTCTTCGTCGCCATCTCGATGACCTCGGGTGGCGGCGCCTGGGACAACGCCAAGAAGGCGTTCGAGGACGGATTCGTCGACAAGGACGGCGTCCGTCACATGAAGGGCACCGAGGCGCACAAGGCCTCGGTGACCGGCGACACGGTCGGCGATCCCTACAAGGACACGGCCGGCCCCGCGGTGAACCCGGCGATCAAGATCACCAACATCGTCGCGCTGCTGCTGCTCGCCGTGCTCGCCCACGGCTGATCGGTCGTCCCCCGGTCGAAAAGGCCGGTGTCAGCGACGTCTCAGAACTGAAAAGGCTCCGCTTCGGCGGGGCCTTTTCTATTCATGCTCGGATCTTAGGTCCACGGCCTAGTCGCTAAGAAGCTCTCGAACGTCCAAGCGGGGCGAGTTCCGTGCGGAACAGCCGGTCGGGCGGAAACGCGCGCAAGATCGTTATTGCCAGCCAGCGGCAGGATAGATCGTCCAGCCGTAGGATGGTTGCGTGCGGCATCCGCCTCGGCTGCCGGGCGAGCAACGAATGACAGCGAAGGTCCGTAGAGACATCGCGGGAAGGGAAGACCATGACCAGGACATTCGCCGCTCGGGCGACCGCGGGCCTGTTGGCCATCGGACTGATCACAACAGCGGTCGCCGCGCGGGCCGACGACGAGCCGCCCGGCTGGGGTATGGCGATCGCCGCCCGTGTGATCGGCGAGAAGTGTCAGGGTGCGCTGAAGGAGAAAGAGATCGCCGCTCTGAACACCTACATCACCGACCAGTTCAACGCCGCGGTGGCCGGCAGCAGCCAGAGCCCGGCTTGGTGGGCCGACCTGCGCGACAAACTCGAGCAGTCGTACGTCGAGAAGTATTCCGATCCAGCCAACTGCACCGAAGAGGCGCGCGACGAGGCCGAGGAACTGGTCTCGGCGGTCGAAGACGTGCAGGAGGATGCTGCGAAGAAGTAATGTCGCAGAGCGGCTACTCGCCGAAGATCTGCTTGGAGCCGAGGTTGCGGAAGAGCTGCTTCAGCAGGCCCTCGTCGCGGCCGCCGGGCGCCGGCGTGGTGCGCGTCACGTAGTCGAACACCTTGCCGTCTTTCAGTCCGTAGTTGGCGACGCGGTCGACCGTTCCCGTCTCGGTGAAATACACGGCGACGACCTGCCGGTCCTTCTCGGTCGGCTTGAAGAAGGCGGACTGACCTTCGGTGCTCGAAATATAATAGTACGCGCTGCCCGAGCCGGAGGTGGCGGTGGTTGTCGGCGAACCGAGCGACATGCGCACCTGCTCCTGGCCCATCCCCGGCTGAATCTGCTGGATGTCGTTTTCGCGGAACTGGTGGCCGTGGACCGTGATCTGCTCGCTGCAGCCCACCATGGCCGCGACGGCCAGCGCCACCAGAATGGCGGACGCGGCGCCGGTGCCTCGCGTATGGATGGCGGGCTTCGCCGGGTGGTTGCTTCGCTCTGCGGTCAATCGCATGGTCGGTCCATCATAACGTGAATCGTCTTGTCGCCGCCGCTGCTACTTCGCATATCCCTTGCTGACGGAGCGTGCAACGCAGCCGGGTGGTTCATCCCCACGCTTTAGGGATGCGGATCGAGCCGGGAAAGCTCTTGAGATGTCGTGGTTTAGTTCCAAATCAGATGCGGCGTCGAGAGCAGCCGAGCTTTACGGCACGGTGGTGGCGCAAGCCCGTTTGCCGCATTTTTATTCCGAGTGCGGCATCGCCGACACGCCGGAAGGTCGTTATGAGCTGATCGTGCTGCACCTGTTCCTGCTCGCCGACCGTCTGCGGCTTGCCGAAGCATCGGCCGGCGCCGGGGCGGAGGACATCGCGCGTCGCACGCTGGAAACCTTCGTCGTCGACATGGACGACAACCTTCGGGAAATGGGCGTCGGAGACCTCAGCGTTCCGAAGAAAGTCAAACGAGCAGCGGCGGCCTTCTACGAGCGCGCCTCGGCCTACCGCGAGGCGCTCGATTCGCCGGCTGCTGGCGATAGCGAGCCTAGCTCTCCCTTGGGGCCGGACGCTCGTCTCGTCGCGGCGCTCGGGGCGTTCCTGCCCGGCCTGGCGGAGCGGTCGGGTGCAGCGGACCGCCTTGCCGGCTACGTCCGCCGCTGCCGCGGCGACCTCGATCGTCAGCCGACCGGCGATCTCCTCAATGGCAAGGTTCGCTTTTCAAATCCGACGTCGAGCCCCTGCGCGGCGCCGACGGACTTCCAGCAGGCATGAGCAGTCCGATGAGCAGCCCTCCCTCCCTCCCTGCGGCCAACTCCGCGACCATCCAGGCGGACTGGGTCGATGAAACCCGCGACCTCGGCGAGCGCGAGCGCAAGGTGAGCCGCACGGCCAATGCCGGACAGCGGGCGCGGCTGGCCGACGACCTTGGGCTCCTGGCCTGTGAGCGCCTGCAGTTCGAATATGCCGTGCAGCCCCGCGGCGAAGGGCGCTACAGGGTGCGCGGACGGCTCGATGCCGACGTGACGCAGGCGTGCATCGTGACGCTGGAGCCGGTGCCGGCGACCCTGTCCGAGGAGGTGGACGTTTCCTTTTGGCCGGCCCACCTCGTCGGTCTCTCGCCGGGGGGCGGGGAACAATCGATCCTCGCCGGCGACGATCCGGAGCCGATCGGCCCCATGGGGCGCCTCGAAACCGGCCGCATCGCCTTCGAGGTGGTTTCCGCCGCCCTCGATCCCTACCCGCGCAAGCAGGGGGCCGAGTTCTCTGGCGATGGCGCGAGCGACGGCGAGGACGACCCATCCGCCGACCATCCCTTCGCGGCGTTGGCGCGGCTGAAGGGCGAGCCACCGCGCGACTGAGGGGGACTTGCCCCGAAGCGCCCAAAACGCTGCAAGCGTTCGGGACGAAAAGACCAATCGTCGCGGTGTCGGCTTGGCAGTGTGAGAGGCAGCGACCAAAATCCGATTGTCAGCTTCGAACATTGGCGTATTTTCCCGCCGTTCGCCGCCGGCCGCCCTGTCCCACGCCAGACCCCGCCCGATTCCGCATCCAAGAGACAACGCCTGCCATGGTTCAGCCGCGGACACTCGCACTCGACGCCATGGGCGGCGACCACGGCCCCGACGTGATCGTGCCCGGAGCCGCGCTCTCGCTCGAGCGCTATCCGGCGCTGAGCTTCCTGCTGTGCGGAGACGAGGCCAGGATCGCCCCCGTCCTGGAGCGCCACCCCGCTCTCAAGGCGCGCTCGCGCATCCTCCACACCACGACGGTCGTCGCCATGCACGACAAGCCGAGCCAGGCGCTGCGCCGGGGCAAGGGGACCAGCATGTGGCTGGCGCTCGAGGCGGTCAAAAGCGGCGAAGCGCACGCCGCCGTCTCGGGCGGCAACACAGGAGCGCTGATGGCCATGGGCAAGCTGCTCCTGCGGCCTATGGCCGGCATCGAGCGCCCGGCGATGGCGGCGCTGTGGCCGACGGTCAGCGCCGAGTGCATCGTTCTCGACGTCGGCGCCAACATCGGGGCCAGTTCGCGCCAACTCGCCGAGTTCGCGCTGATGGGCGCGGCCATGGCGCGGACCATTTTCCACGTCGAACGGCCGACCGTCGGACTGCTCAACGTCGGAGTCGAAGAGATCAAGGGCGCCGACGAGGTGAAAGAGGCGAACGGGCTTCTGAAAGGCCTCGATCTGCCGCTCGACTACCGCGGCTTCGTCGAAGGCGACGAGATCGGTCAGGGGAAGGTCGATGTCGTCGTCGTCGAAGGCTTCGCCGGGAACATCGCGCTGAAGACCGCTGAAGGCACCGCCAAGCAGATCGGGCAGTATATCAAGGACGCGCTCACCCGCTCCTTCATGTCCAAGCTCGGGGCTGTGCTGGCCAAGGGCGGCCTGCGTGTGCTCAAGCAGAAGATGGACCCGCGCCGCAGCAACGGCGCGCCCCTGATCGGATTGAACGGCATCGCGATCAGGGGCGGGGGGGGGGGCGGGGGGGGGGGGGGGCCGGGGCCCGGCGGGGGCCCCCCCCCGCCCCCCGCCCCCCCCCCGCCCCCCCCCCCCCCCCCCCCCCCCCCCCCCCCCGAAGCGGCAGCCGATCTCCGGTTCACGCAGGAGCAGC
>JBQTIA010000092.1:0-75557 GCA_052388455.1 Hyphomicrobium sp. | reverse complement strand
GAATGGGGCGTGACTGATGCGGCGTCCCTCTCATGGCTCGACGCGCCGCCACCGGCTGCGCTGGCCGCCGCCCGCGAAGAGCTGACGGACATCGGCGCGCTCGACGCTCAGGGCCGCATCACGGAGACGGGGCAGCGCATCCGCGCACTACCGCTGCCGCCGCGTCTCGCCCGCATGGTGATTTCGGCCGCCGCGATCGGCGCCGAGCGACCGGCGGCCGACATCGCCGCCGTGCTCGTCGAGCGCGGACTCGGCGGCATGGACACCGATCTCGACCACCGCATCGACAATTTCCGCCGCGACCGGTCGCGCCGCGCAGACGACATGCGACGGCTGGCCGAGGGCTGGTCGAGGGCGGCGCGTACATCGCAGCCGCCCGGTGTCAGTCCCTCCGGGTCTGACACCCATGAGAGGTCCCGCCGTAGGGCAGCCGCAGGTTCGGCGGGTGGAGCCACGGTGTCAGACCCTTCGAGTCTGACACCTGGCACGACGATTGCCTCCCTGCTGGCCCTCGCCTATCCCGATCGCATCGCCAAGGCGCGCGGTGCGCCGGGACAATTCCTGCTCGCCAATGGCTGCGGCGCGCGCGTCGATGCGAGCGATGCCCTGGCCGGCTCGCCGTTTCTCGTCGTCGCCGAAATGCAGGGTTCGGCGGCCGCGACGCGCATCCTGCTGGCGGCGCGGGCGACCGAAGGCGACGTGCTGGCCATGGCGAGCCATCGCATCCGCGACACCGACGAGGTGACCTTCGATCGCGATGCGGCGGCGCTGCGGTCGCGGCGCATCCGGCGCCTCGACGCGATCGTGCTCCATGCCGAGCCGCGCGCCGTCGAGCCCGGAGACGCGACGGCCGCGGCCCTCGCCGAGGGCATCGCGTCACTCGGCATCTTGCGCCTGCCCTGGAGCAGAGCGCAGATCCAGCTGAGAGACCGTGTCGCTTTTCTGCGCGCCGCCTCCGGTGACGATTGGCCCGATCTGTCCGACGCCGCTCTTGCCGCTTCGGCCGGCGCATGGCTGGCGCCGTTCCTTTCCGGCAAGACACGGCTTTCCGACATCGGCGCTGACGATCTCGGCCAGGCGCTCGATGCGCTGGTGCCATGGAACCTGAAGCGAAAGCTCGAGGAGGAGGCGCCGACCCACTTCGAGGCGCCGACCGGTAACCGACACGCGATCGACTACGAAGGGGCTGGCGCTCCGGCGCTCTTCATTCGCGTGCAGGAATTGTTCGGGCTGAAGCAGCATCCGAGCATCGCCGGCGGACGGCTGCCGCTGACGCTCAATCTGTTGTCGCCAGCCCATCGGCCGATCCAGATCACGCGCGATCTGCCGGGCTTCTGGGCCGGCTCCTGGAGCGCCGTCAAATCCGAGATGAAGGGCCGCTATCCGCGCCACGTCTGGCCCGACGATCCGGCCAACGCCCTGCCGACCACCCGCGCCAAACCGCGGGGGACATAAGCGGAAAAAACATGCGCCGATTCGCTTCGGCCGCTACTTGAACAGCGAGGTCAGAGAGAACGACGAGCCTGCGACGACCGGCGGCTTCTCGGCCATCTGCACATAGGGCTCATCGATGTGGACGTCGAGGCTGGTCGCGCGTCCGTCCTTGATCAGCGAGGCGACGTAGGCCCAGCCCTTCGGCTCCAATCCGAGGCAGGCTTCCGACATCTCTCCCTTGAGGCGGACATGGATGGCAATGTTGCCGCGCTTGCGGATGGCCGCAATTTGCTGCGGCGTGAACCGTTCCTTGTGCCAGAGCTTCTTCAGATAGATGGCAGCGACGTTGCGTTTCGTGCGCGGCCCCCAGCTGATGCGCTGGCTCTTGTCGGTGGGGAAGACGTATTCGCCCGGGGGCAGCGGGCCGATGGCGCGCGCGGCGAAGCAATCGGGATCGGGATTGTTGCGGCACACGTCGCGGCCCGAAATGGCCCAGGCGATCGTGCGCCCGTTTGTGGCTGGATCATTGGAGATCACGAACAGCCGGCCGGTCCTGATCGTGTAGCCGAGGCGGAAGCTCTGCAGTGACGGCGGCACCTCGTGCACGACATCTTCGTACGGATTGCAAATCTCGCCGCCCGTCAGTTTGCGCGCATACCCGTTCAGATGGATGGTGACGTAGTCGACGTTCTCCGCGCAATCCCACTGCGGCAGCATTTTCCTGTCCTTGAGCGTGACGGCAGGCGTGACAGGCGTCGACGGCGGCTTCACCGCAATCTCGACAGTCGGTTTTTTTGGCACCGAGACCGTGGTCCCCCAGCCGGACGTGGCGGCGGCCGGCGAACGCCGCACCTGCTCGCACTTTTCCGATGGCTTGGGCGGCACGATCTGCGCGGCGGCGATCCGCCGGGCGGCGGCCCCGCTGGCTCCCTCTTTCATGTAGGCGCGGATGAGGGCGTCCTGCACCTCGACCTGCTCTTCCGACAGCTCGAAAATGCACTCCTCGTAAATCTGGTCGCCGAGCCGGCTGAACGCGTCGGCGATCTGGTCGGCGGCCGTCGTCGGTGCGGCGGTGGGGTTGTTGCCCGGATTGGCCCCCGGTGACGGCGGCTGTTGGGCAAGGGCGCCAATTGGCAGCAGCAGGACGACACTGGCCAAGACGGCCAGGGCCTTCTGTCCGAAGTCGATCCTGCGCGTAGTCCCGATCACGCGTCGCCCCGAAAGCTATCCTCGTCGCGAAACTAGGGTCGAATCGGGGCGAGGAAAAGGCTCAGCCGCCCGGAATTCCTCCGAAATGAGGGCAGCCCGATCGCTCGATCCTCACATGTTCAGCCTCACCACTGTTCCGATCCCGACAGTGAGTTCCTTTTTGTCATACCGTCATGCTGGAAACATGCCTTACGGCATGAAGGCCGGGATCCAGAACAAAAGTCGGTTGTCCGCTGCCCGCTGATCTGGGCCCCGGCCTCCTCCGCCGGGGTGACGGCAATTGGAAATCTTCCGTCTGCAACTGAACACTAGGGCGCGCAGTGTCACGCGCATGACAGGTCCGGTGCAGCGCATCGCGTTAGACCACGATCGCTTCGGACCCTATCAGTCCGAAGCGTGAATCGTCGGTCTCATCAAAGATCTAGAATTCGCCGAGTCCACGCCGTCACGATGCCCGAACGAGGCGAGCCGACGTCATTTCAGAATTTAAGGATTCATACCGGCCATGAAATACTTCGTCCTTGGTATCGTCGTCCTCGGCGCGGCGGTTGCCCTCTCATCGGCATTCCGCCCGGTGGGGCCGATCCGCGAAAACGATCCGAAACCTTTGGTTCAGCGCGGCTGGCAGCCGATGCCGCCTGGAACCGCCGAGAACTACGCTCGCCAATCCCGGCCGCCGTTCCCACCCCGCAGGTAGCGCGCGAGAAGAAACTCCTCAGAGGCAGACCGCTCAACGCGGCAGCAGGTTCTGCTGGAAATCTTCTGCCGCCGTGGTGATGCGGGTGCCGCGACCGGTGGTCGGATGGCCGCCGCTGGACGCGAGCGGCGGGCTCGGCGCGGGGCGTGGCGGCAGCAGGCCGGGCATGGCGTTGGTCTTCGCGTGGCCCGCGAGATCGTCGAGCAGTGTTTCGAGCAGCGGTGCCACCTGCGCGGCGTGCACGCTCGTCGCCCACGGCTCGTTCGGATTGCCGGTTCCGATCAGCATCACGTAGGAGTACGCGGCCCCGTTGGTGAACTGGAGGCCGCCCGTGATCCACGTATCGACCGTCTGGTTGGGGTCGTGCGTCACCTGCGTGCCGGTCTTGGCGAAATGCAGCCTGAGCCCCGGCCGCCGCGCCGCGCACCAGTGGGACAGGGCCTTGAGGGTGCCCGCCGCCGCGCCGCCGGCCTGATAGCAGAGCGGGGCTTCGAGCAGCGATTTCAACAACCCCGACGCGTGGCGCTTGACGACCATGCCCGGGACGACATCGGTCGTCGCTTCGAGCGCCTTGGCGGCCAGCGCGTGCTGGGGATCGGTGAAATCGTAGCTCTTCACCAGGCTCGGCAGCTTGACCGGCGTCAGGCTCTTCTTCAGCAGCGACGCCAGCACGATGCCCGCCATCTGGTGCACGCGGCGCGGACTGCCGGAGATTTGTCCGAGCACGGCGGCAGTCGACGGCGGCGTGCCTTCGCCTTCGGCATTCGGCGGCGGCATGGTGAAGCCGAGCTTGTCGATCACCTCGCGCACTCTGGCCTGTCCGACGTTGGCCGTCCGGTTGATCAGCGGCGAATTGAGCGAGCAGGCGAAGGAGACCAGCGCGCGCCTCAGTCTCCGTTCGGAGCCCTTGGCGCAGGTTTCGAGCCCCGCGGCCGGCGCATCGGCGTCAAAGTACTGCGAGTCGATGGTATCGCGGCCCTCGTTGGCGATGGCGATGGCGGCGACGATCTTTCCCGTCGAGGCGATCATGCGGTGATCGTTCTCGGGTTCGTAGAAGCCGGTCTCGGTGTTGCGCGCGGTCGAGGCGCCGAAGTAGGGCGCGGTCTCGCCGGCTTCGTAATAGCGCACGATTTTGCCCGTGGTGTCGGCCGCGACCAGCACGACGTTGGGACTGCGGACATCGACGCTGACCTTCGCCGGATCGAGCGTGAACCCGGCCGTGATCTTGTCGCGATTGAGCCCGTCGATTTTTGCGAGGCTGGCCTTCACCTTCTCGCCGAACACCAGATTTTCGACCGGATCGATGGTCGCGGTGACGCCGCGCACGTAGTTGCGCCAGCTAAAGCCCCAGGTCTGCTTCATCTCCTCGCGCAGGCCGAAGCGGGCCGACGGCATCAGCGCATTGGCACGGATGATCGGATTGACCTGCGCGCGCTTGGCGAGGCCGGGCGCGAATTCGTCGAGGGCGTGCTGCAGCTTGGGCTTGACCTGCGGGGTGGGCGGACCGCCGGCGAGGTTGACCAGCTCGAACAGGATTTTCTTTTTTTCCGATTCGTCGGAGACGAGCTTTTCGGCGCAATGGCGCGCGCGCACTTCCGTGATGTAGCGCCAGCGGTCGAGGCGCACCGCGTTGAGGGTGTCGCTGCCTTCCATCAGGATGATCGGCTTGTTTACGGCGGAAGCGAGCACGAACTGCTCGGCAGTCGAAAGGTCTTTCGCCTCCTTGCCGAAGACGATGCGGCTCGTCACCTCGACGCCATGCAGCGGCTGGCCGCCGGTGCGCTGCGCCAGCCAGAGATGATTGGCGGCCCATTGTTTCAAGGGTGTCTGGTCGCCGCCGCGCGTCAGCTCATGGTAGATGACGGGCGCCAGCCACCACTCGCTCATCTTGCGCCGGAGCTTGGTGAAGCCGCCTTCGTTGGAATGCGGCGGCGTCTTGTAGATGACGCGCGCGAACTGCATCGGCAGCGTCGAGCCGCCGACGCCGAGGCTCGGGCGGCGCATGGCCAGCGAGCGCGTGATCGTCGAATAGGGGATTTTCAGAACGCCGAGCAGATCGACGCCAAAAGGGTTGAGAGGTCCGCCGATGTATCGATCCTCGTGATAGACGAGGCACTGCCAGTACATCTCCGGCACGTCGCGCACGGGGATCGATTTGTGATCCGGATTGGCGACATAGTCCCCGACCTCGATGGTCTGATCGGTGTAGTTCACGTCGCGGCGGCTATCGAGGCGCGGATCGAAGGTGCCGACGAAATCGCCCTTGCGGTCGTAGATGGCGGTCGCCAGCCAGCGTTCGGCGTCGTAGCGCAGCTTTTCCGACATGTAGGTCTGGCCGATGAACCCGCGCAGCGGTGCCACGACGTAGACCAGTGCGACGGCGAACACGAGATAGGCGACGGCGGCCGTCGCGATATGGCGCAGCGGGCCGAGTTTGGGATTGAAGGCCACCCAGTCGGTCAGAAAACCGAGCACGCGCAGTGGCAGGCTGATCGCCAGCTCCAGGACGTGCATGACGAGACGGACGAGGGCAACCATTGCAGAACCGCGATTGGCGAGTCCGCCGACCTCCGGCTGCTCGCTCCGATTGCGGTCAGTAGTCCCCGTTTATGGCCACCCCTCGTCCCGATTGCGGCAGCGTAGGGGCGGGGTTCGCTGGCTAGACCACGATCGCTTCGGACCCTATCAGTCCGAAGCGTGAATCGTCGGTCTTACCAAAGCTCTCGGTGTCAGACCCTTCGATCTGACACCGCGTCAACCCCTCACCCCCGGTAGTGCTCGAACTGGCCTTTGGGTTTGTAGCTTTCGAGGTAGCCGGGAACGATGGTGGACGTGGCCTGCGGTGCGGGGATGCCGAGATCGGCGAGGGTGCGGTGCTCCTCCTCCGCAGCGGCGCTGACCACATTGTCCCGCGCCAAGAGTCGCACCTGGTCGAAGGTCACCGGGCGCAGGCTGCCGAGCGGCAGCAGCAGGATCGCCTGCAGTTTTGCGAGCCAGAACGGCATCGGGAAATAGGCGCGTTTGCGTCCGGCCCAGATCTGCGTGCGGTCGAGCAGCTCGCGGAAGCTCACCACCTCGGGTCCGCCGAGTTCGTAGGTCGTGCCGGGGGCCGCCTTGCCGTCGATCGCCGCCTGGATGGCCGCCGCCACGTCGCCGACGTAGACCGGCTGGAAGCGCGTCAGTCCGCCGCCGATCAGCGGCAGGAAGGGCGAGATGCGCGCCATGGCGGCGAAGCGGTTGAAGAACTGATCCTCGGGCCCGAACACGATCGACGGGCGCAGGATCACGGCATCGGGGAACGCGGCCAGCACTGCCGCCTCTCCGGCGGCCTTGGTGCGCGCGTACCTCGACGAGGACTTGGCATCGGCGCCGATGGCTGAGACGTGGACGAGCCGCTTAACGCCCGCCGCCTTCGCCGCCTTGGCGATCGCCGCCGCACCCTCGGCGTGAACGGCCGCGAAGGACTGCCGTCCGGCCGGAGCCAGGATGCCGACGCAATTGACGACCGCGTCGGCGCCGTCGATGGCCGCTGCCACCGAAGCCGGATAGCGCAGGTTCGCCTGCACCGGCATGATCTGCCCGACGCCACCCATCGGCTGGAGGTGTCCGGCGAGGTCGGGCCGGCGCGAAGCGGCGCGGATGCGCCAGCCGTCCCTGGCCAGAGCACGCACGGCGTAGCGGCCGACGAACCCGGCACCGCCGAAGATCGTCACCAGACCGCGCTTCTCTTGCCCTGCCATCCCGTGCCCCGCGAGCCGTTCACTGGTTCAACCTCGCCGAGAGTTATACGGCCGGAACCCCCAAGGGAAGGACAAGCGTGGCGCAATTGACAAGGGTTCCGGCGCACTCTAACTGAGGCGGCTCTGATGACGCGCCCGTGCCCAGATGGCGGAATTGGTAGACGCACTAGTTTCAGGTACTAGCGCCGCGAGGCGTGGAGGTTCGAGTCCTCTTCTGGGCACCACTTTTTGTTTGCGCGATGCCGCCCGCCAACCCATCGCGCGATGGTTTCGGTTCGAGGGAAGTCCTCGAACCTGCACCACTTTTTGTTTTCGCGATGCCGCAACGCCAACCCTTCGCGAGGTTCCGGTTCGAGGGTACGGCTTGAACCCGTTCCATCGGGCGACCTCACAACTTTCGCTGGCGTCCCGTAGCCGCGCGCGATACCGAGGCCCATGACCAGCGCGACGATCAAGCTGCACAAGGGTGACCTGCCGGCCGGGCTCGACTTCGGGGCGAGCGTCGCCGTCGATACCGAGACGCTGGGGCTCAATCCTCACCGCGACCGGCTGTGCCTCGTGCAGCTTTCGGCCGGCGACGGCACGGCGCATCTGGTGCAGCTTTCGACCACCGGTTACGAGGCGCCTCGCCTCAAGGCGCTGCTCACCGATCCGAGCGTGCTCAAGATTTTCCACTTCGCGCGCTTCGACGTGGCCGTCCTGGAGAAGTTTCTCGGCGTGCAGACGGCGCCCATCTACTGCACCAAGATCGTATCGAAACTGGTTCGCACTTATACCGACCGCCACGGACTCAAGGACCTTTCGGCGGAGCTGCTCGGGCTCGACATGTCCAAGCAGCAGCAGAGCTCGGATTGGGGAGCGGCGGAGTTGTCGCCGCAGCAGCTGGCCTATGCGGCGTCCGATGTGCTGCATCTACACGCGCTCAAGGCCAGGCTGGACATGATGCTCGACAGGGAAGGCCGCCGACCCTTCGCCGAGGCCGCCTTCCGCTTCCTCCCCGTCCGGGCGCGGCTCGATCTCGCCGGTTTCGGCGAGGACGACGTGTTTGCCCACTGACGTCCGCCCGATCGTCATGGGGATGCGGTTTTCGCGCCTCTTGAGTGCGGTCCCAATCTCACCCTAATGTTTGAACAGTGTTGCACTGCATTCTCACGACCCCTGCTCCTCGAACGACCCTCCAACAGGCGGCGGCATCCGGCGCATGGCCAGCACATCGGACTTCCAGCGCCCGCCTCAGGGCGAAAGAACGGGTGAGCGGACCGTGGGGCGCGGCATCACCGTCGAGCTGGATCGGACGCACAGCTTCCGCGCGGCGAAGCGCCATTCGACCATGGTGCGGACGCTGCGTGTGGCCCTGCCGGTGATGAGCGTCACCATCCTCGGCGTCTATGGCCTTTCGCTCTTGAAGCTGTCCGATCTCACCGACCGGCTGCCCGAGGTGTCGATCCCCGACATCCTCCCCGAGAACCTGACCATGGACAACCCCCACTACGAGGGGTTCGGCAAGGACGGAAGCTCGTACGAGATCAACGCCCGGACGGCGCAGCAGGATCTGAGGAATACTTCGATCATCAAGCTCGATGCGATCAGCGGGACGCTGGTCGATGCGGAGCGCAAGAAGACCGTGCTCGAAGCGGCGCGCGGCGTGTTCAATCATACCGAGAACGTGCTCGAGCTGGAGCAGTCGATCGAAATCAAATCGCAAACCGGCATGGCGGCCAAGCTCACTCAGGCCACAGTCACCGCCAAGGAAGGACTGATCACCAGCCGGCAGCCCGTCGCGGTGTCGTTCACGGGTGGAACTGTCACCGCCAACGCGCTCAGCCTGCGACACAAGACTCGCGAGGTGACCTTCATCGACGCGGTGAAAGCGCGCCTGCAGCCCCCGGCCAAACCGCCGGAGGCCGTGACCGGGGCCCGAACGGAAAGGGCTGAAAATCCGGCCTCTCCGCTCGCCTTTGCCGCATCGGGCGATCCCGTCGAGATCACGGCGCAGCGGCTGGACATCAACGACGAACGGAAGACGGCGCTGTTCACCGGCGACGTGACCGCCGTGCAGGGCACCGCCGCCCTCGCCACGCCGGAGCTGCTGGTCTCCTACGAAGGCGACACTGCCGCCGCGGTCGGCGCTTCCCCGTCGTCGGCCGGTCCGCTCGCCGGTGCCGGCAACGGGAAGGTGAGCCGCATCACCGCCAAGGGGCCAGTCACCATGACCCGCGGCGCCAGCGACCGGGTAACCAGCGACGCGGCCGAGTTCGACGCCAAGGCGTCGACCGCCGTGCTCACCGGTAACGTCGTCATGACCTCGGGCGTCGACCGCCGCGTGGTGAGCGACCGCGCCGACCTCGACAGCGGCGCCGATACCGCGCTGCTGACCGGAGCCGTGGTCGTCACTAGCGGCAAGAACGAGCTCAAGGGTCGCCGGCTATGGATCGACCGCAAAGCTGAGAAAATGCAGATGACGGCTCCAGGCGGGCGCATTTTCGCGCGCTTCACGCAGGACCAGAGCAAGGCGCGGAAGTCCGCCAAGCCGGCGGCTGCGGCGCCCGCCGCGGGATTTGCGACGTTCAAGACGGACCCCAATGCCCCCGTGGAGATCGAGGCGGATCAACTCGATGCCGACGACGCGGCCAAGACGGCCATGTTTCGCGGTGCTGTGAAAGCGACGCAGGGCGGCTTCGTGATCCGCACGCCCGAGCTGCTGGCGACCTACAGCGGCGAGGCGGGCCTCGGCGAAGTCGCCGCGACCGACGCGAAGCCGGCGGATAGCAAACCGGCCGCGCAATTGACCCGCATCGACGCCAAGAAAAAGGTCGTCGTCACCTCCGGCGACGGACAGACGGTCAACGGCGACTGGGCGATCTTCGATACCGCCACCGATACCGTGACGGTCGGCGGCGACGTGATGCTGTCGCAAGGCAAGAACGTGGTGCGAGGCACCCGGCTGGTCATCGACATGACGACGGGACAGAGCACCATCGACACCTCGGCCGATGCCACCGTGGCCCGCGCGGCGGGTGGCTGGGCGACCTCGGCACCGGGCGGGCCCGGAGGAACACCCAGCCAGGGGCGGCCGAGTGCCGTTTTCTACCCCGATCAGCTCGAAGCCTTGCGGGGCAAGGACTCGGGCGCCGATGGCGGCAAAGGGAAGGATGCCTGGACACCGTCCACCCGACCGGCTCCGCAGGCGGGTCAACGCGGCAATTGACAGGAGGCGCCCCGCCCGGCTCGATGCGCCGGGATCATCGCGGCGTGAGACGAACCCTTGAAGCTCCCTTCGCTTTCGAAACTGATCGGCGGCAGCAACGGCCGAGCCGGCCCAGGCGGGTCTGGTTCGGTTGGTTCGAGCTTGGCCAACGGACGTCCGGCTACGGGCGGTCGGGCGATGGTGGCGTCAGACCGGACGGCGGGCTGGGACGACTATGCCGACATGGCCGGAGGCGAAGGCTGGCTGACCATTCAGCAGGTCCAGAAAACCTATAAAAACCGCATGGTCGTCAAAGGCGTCAGCCTGGCGCTCGGACGCGGGGAATCGGTCGGCCTGCTCGGCCCGAACGGCGCCGGCAAAACGACCGTGTTCTACATGATCACGGGCCTCGTGCCCGCCGACGCGGGCACCATCACCATCGACGGCCAGGACGTGACGCGCATGCCAATGTACCGGCGGGCGCGGCTCGGCATCGGCTATCTGCCCCAGGAAGCCTCGATCTTCCGTGGCTTGACCGTCGAACAGAACATCATGGCCGTTCTCGAACTGGTCGAGCGCCATCCGAAACGCCGCAAAGAGCAGCTCGACAGCCTGCTCGAAGAGTTTCACATCACGCGGCTGAGGAAGTCGCCCTCGATCGCGCTCTCCGGCGGCGAGCGGCGGCGCTGCGAGATCGCCCGGGCGCTCGCCACCCGGCCGTCGTTCATGCTGCTCGACGAGCCGTTCGCGGGTATCGATCCCATCGCGGTCGGCGACATCCAGCAGCTCGTGCGCCACCTCACCGAGCGCGGCATCGGTGTATTGATCACCGATCACAACGTCCGCGAGACTTTGAGCCTCATCGACCGGGCCTACATCATCTACGATGGTCAGGTTCTGACACAGGGTAAGCCCGCGGAAATCATAGCCAACGAAGACGTACGCCGGGTCTATCTGGGGGATATGTTCGTTAATGGGCGTTGAGTATATCTGACCCCGCCCCGAAGCCGGTGGCGTAGAAGGTTGGAGCAATGGCGTTTTCGGCAAAGCTGGAGCTGCGGCAGGGCCAGCAACTGGTGATGACACCCCAGTTGCAGCAGGCCATCCGTCTGCTGCAGCTTTCCAATTTCGAGCTGGTCGAGTTCGTCGAGGCGGAGCTTGAGCGCAACCCGCTGCTCGAACGCGAGGACCAGGGCGAGGCGGCGGCCAAAGACAGCTCGGGTATCGACGACAGCAGTCCGGCTGACAGCAGGTCGGCCGAGAATGGCGCAGCCGAGAACGGTCACGACGGCGTGCGCGATGGCGGCGCCGAGGGCGACAGTGACGGCGACCTATTCAACGGCTCCGATGACCAGCGTGGCGACGAATGGCTGGACCTCGCCAAGCCGGGCGGCGATGCGGCCTCTGCGCTCGATACGGATCTCGGCAACGTGTTTCCCGATACGGCGCCGGCCGAGCTTGGCGCGAGCGGCGATCTCGCGGGCTGGGCGACGCTGCGCCAGCGATCTTCCTCGTTCGACGACGACGATACCAATCTTGAATCCTACGTCGCCAGCGAGCGCTCGCTGAAGGACCACCTGACCGAGCAACTCCCGCTCGCTCTCAGCGGTCATGCCGAACGGCTGATCGGTCAGTACCTGATCGATCTGGTGGACGAGGCCGGCTACCTGCACGCCGATCTCGATCAGATGGCCGAGAAGCTCGGCGCCACGCGGTCGATGATCGATGCGGTCGTGACCGCGCTGCAATCGCTCGATCCGCCGGGCGTGTTCGCCCGCACGCTCGCCGAATGCCTGGCGCTGCAGCTCAAGGAGCGCAACCGCTACGATCCGCAGATCGCCGCGCTGCTCGACAATCTGCACCTGCTGGCCGCACACAATGTCGCCGGGCTGCGCAAGGCGGTCGGTGTCGACATGGATGAACTCGTGGCGATGATCGATGAGATCAAACGCCTCGATCCGAAACCGGGCCTGCGCTACGGCACCACGCAGGTCCACACGGTGGTGCCCGACATTCTGGTCAGGCCGGCGGCCGACGGGAGCTGGCTGGTCGAGCTCAACAGCGAGAACCTGCCCCGCGTTCTGGTCAACCGCAGCTATTACACGCTGGTTTCGAAAACGGCCCGATCCGACAAGGACAAGGGCTATCTGCTCGAATGCCTGCAGACGGCCAACTGGCTGGTGAAGAGCCTCGATCAGCGCGCCCGCACCATTCTCCGGGTGAGCGAAGAGATCGTGCGCCAGCAGGACGGGTTTTTCACGCACGGGGTGCAGCACCTGCGCCCGCTCAATCTCAAGACCGTCGCCGACGCCATCTCGATGCATGAATCGACGGTCTCGCGCGTCACCTCCAACAAGTACATGGCGACCCCGCGCGGCATCTTCGAGCTGAAGTACTTCTTCACCTCGGCCATCCAGTCGGCGGCCGACGGCGAGGCGCATTCCTCGGAAGCCGTGCGCCACCGCATTCGACTGATGATCGACGGAGAATCGTCGCGCGAGGTGCTGAGCGACGATCGCATTGTGGAAAAGCTCAAGGCCGACGGAGTCGACATCGCCCGGAGGACCGTCGCAAAATACCGCGAGGCGATGCGCATCCCGTCCTCGGTGCAGCGCCGCCGCGAGAAGCGGATGGCCGGCCAGCTCGACCGCCCGGCCTGACGACGCGACACGGGGTGCGTCGAAAGGTGGAAATTCGGGCAACCGACCCCATATCCAGGCAGGCCCGGCCGATTGACATGCCCAGGATGGCTCATTACCCTCTCTGTTAGGGATCCGACATGCCGCCACAAAAATAAAGCGTTGATATTTTTGGTGTTTTCCGTTCCGGCTGTACGCAGCCTTCAGCGGCGAACGTCCATCGACCCCATCCCTTCTCAACAGCCCTCGGCACCAAAGCCTTCGACGACAGGTGCCGGTTTCATCGGATGGCGACATGACGACTCAGATGAACAGCATTCAGATTACTGGAAAAAACGTCGAGCCGGGCGAAGCCTACAAAAGCTACGTGACCGACAAGCTCGCCGGTTCCCTCGCCAAATACCTCGGGTCCGACTTCTCGGGCCATATTCGCCTCGAAAAAGAGCGCAGCCTGTTTCGCACCGACTGCTCGATCCGGTTGCGCAGCGGGCTTGTGCTCGAGGCGAGTGGCGATGCCGGGGACGCCTATGCCAGCGTCGATGCCGCGGTCGAGCATCTGGAAAAGCGTGTACGACGTCACAAGCGGCGGTTGAAAAGCCACCACAGCGGCCGCAATCCGTCCTTGAATGACATGCCGGCGCGGGACTATACCGTGCGGGCCGACAGCGAAGACGAGTCGGCTGGCGATCATGAACCGGTGATCGTCGCCGAGTCGGAGCGGGGAATACCCGAGTTGCCTGTCAGTGAGGCGGTGATGCAACTCGACATGGCAAACGCGGCGTTCCTCGTCTTCAAAAATGCGGCGCATGGTGGGTTGAACATTGTATATCGACGGCCGGACGGACATGTCGGCTGGATCGATCCGAGGCCGGGGGGCGCGGCGCCACCGATGAATGGTGCCGCATACGTTCGAAAATAGAGTGTTGAGGGCCTAGCGCGTTCATGCGGCACGCTTGGTGCATCCGCATCAGGCATACGTCAGAACCGGGTGGGACTGAGATCAATGGATTTGGGAGACTTGTTGGCCCCGGGAGGGATCATTCCCTCGCTCAAGGTCACATGCAAGAAGCAGGCTCTGCAGGAGCTTGCGACCCGCGCCGCCGACATCACGGGCCTCGAATCGAGGCAGGTGTTCGATACGCTGCTGCAGCGTGAGCGTCTCGGGTCGACGGGGCTGGGCCGTGGCATCGCCATCCCGCACGTCAAGTTCAAGCAGATGAAATCCATCGTCTGCCTGTTCGCGCGTCTGGCCGAGCCGATCCCCTTCGACAGCCACGACGGCGAGCCTGTCGACCTGATGTTCCTTCTGCTCGCCCCCGAGCACGCGAGCGGCGATCACCTGAAAGCCCTGGCCCGCATCTCGCGGCTGGTGCGCGATCCGGCGACGCTGGAACGGCTCCGCTCGGCCGACGACGTGATGGGGCTGAAGGCCGTCCTGGCCACACCGGCCGCTTCGCACGCGGCCTGACGCGGGGTTCGGGAGCTTGCCTGCCGGTGTCCGGCTGTCCTCAGGTCGAAGCCGGGCAGCCGTTGTCCGTACCGAGGACCAGGAGGGCGATGAGCGCAATCGTTCCGACGGCGATCCGCCACCATCCGAACAGTGCGAAGCCGCGGCGGCTGACGTAGTCGAGCAGGTAGCGCACGACCACGGCGCCGGCGATGAAGGCGACCAGGAAGCCGATGGCGATCGACGCGAGATTATCGGTCGAGAGGTCGCTCCAGTTCGAGATCAGCTTGAATGCGAAAGCGCCGGCCATCGTCGGCATGGCGAGGAAGAACGAAAACTCGGCCGCCGTCCGCTTGTCGGTTCCCATCAGCATGGCGCCGACGATGGTCGCCCCCGAGCGCGAGACGCCGGGGATCATGGCGAGACACTGGCAAAGCCCGATCTTCAGCGCCAGCAGCGGCGGGATCTGGGTAACCTCCGTGTAGCGCGGCTGCAGGTTCAGTCGGTCGACGTAGAGCAGGACGGCGCCGCCGAGAATGAGAGTGACGCAGACGATCAGCGGCGTTTCCAGCATCGCGTCGATGACCGAGCTGAAAGCCGCGCCGATGAGGGCCGCCGGCAGGAAGGCGAGCAGCACGCCGAGGACGAAGCGGCGCGTGCCGGGATCGGACGGCAGGGACAGCGCCATGTGCATGAGGCGCCCGAAATAGACACTGAGGATGGCGAGGATGGCGCCCGACTGGATCAGGATTTCGAAGGCGTGCCCCGGTGAGCAGAAACCGAGAAAATGGCCGGCGAGCAGGATATGTCCGGTCGAGGACACGGGAATGAATTCGGTCAGGCCCTCGATGAGACCCAGCAGCACGACCTGCCACAGCGGCATCGGCGACGTCTCCAGCTATTGATCGGAAACCGGACCTGCGCGGAACGGTAATCGGTTGAGGGGCTGTTTTGTGTTGCCTGCCCCCGCCGTCGAGCGCACGCTAGCGGCGAATCATTACCATCTTTGAATGCTCGCGGTCGCCGTTCCCGGCTGCCGCAGCATCGTCGACCGGCACGCCCTGCCATGCACCGCCTGATCCATTTCCGGCTCTGCCCCCTGTCGCGCTCCGTTCGCGCGGCGATGGCTGAGCTTGCGCTCGAAGCCGAGGCTGTGGAGGAGCAGCCCTGGGATCTGAAGCACAGCTTCCTCGCCGTCAATCCTGCCGGAGAGTTGCCTGTGCTGCAGATTACGCGCGGCCCGGTGCTCTGCGGCGTTTATGCCATTTCCGAATATCTGGCCGAGGAGGTGAAATCCCACCCGCGCGACGGCCGGCCAGCGCCGCTCTTTCCGGGCAGCCGCGAGGTCCGAGCCGAGGTCCGCCGCCTCGTCGACTGGTTCAACGGCAAGCTCTATCGCGAGGTCACGCGAGAGCTGTTGTACGAAAAAGTCTACGGCCGCAAGACGCCCGCCTCGGGTCATACGCCCGACCGGGAAGTGCTGCGGGCGATCAACGCCAACCTCCGCTATCACTTGAGCTACATCGGCTATCTCGCGGACCAGCGCCGCTGGCTGGCCGGCGACGAGATGAGCTTCGCCGATCTCGCGGCCGCTGCGCACCTCTCGACGATCGACTATTTCGGAGACATCCCCTGGGCCGAGCATCCGGCGGCCAAAGCCTGGTACGCGAAGCTGAAGTCGCGGCCCTCGTTCCGCGGCATCCTGGCGGACCGGATGCCGGGCCTGTCGCCGCCCGCCGCCTACGCCAATCTCGACTTCTGATCGGTGGATAAGCCGGCCGCTCGAACTGAAACTCCATTCCGGTTGGCGCGATAACGACTTGGACCATCGGCTTTCGATTGTCGCAGGCCCGGCATCGAAGCGCGGGTGCGGCGAGGTGGCCGTCGCGCCATTCGGCAAATGGACGAGACGCGGCACCCGCACTACATGAAGCACCAGCATTGATGAGGCATCGTGGAGGCGGCACGTCCGTGCCGCGATGCGCACCGGGATCAAGGACACATCATGAGCAAGCCGCGACACGCCAAAGTCATCATCCTCGGGTCCGGCCCGGCCGGATACACCGCCGCGATCTACGCCGCCCGCGCGATGCTGAAACCCCTCTTGATCCAGGGCATCCAGCCGGGCGGGCAGCTCACCATCACCACCGACGTCGAGAACTATCCCGGCTTCGCCGACGTGATCCAGGGCCCCTGGCTCATGGAGCAGATGAAGGCGCAGGCGGAGCACGTCGGCACCGAACTCGTCTTCGATCACATCTCCAAAGTCGATCTCAAGTCGCGCCCCTTCCGGCTGGAGGCCGATTCGGGTGACGCCTTCACCTGCGATGCGCTGATCATCTGCACAGGCGCCCAGGCGCGCTGGCTCGGGCTGGCTTCGGAGGACGCCTTCAAAGGTTTCGGCGTGTCGGCCTGCGCCACCTGCGACGGCTTCTTCTACAAGGGCAAGGAGGTGATCGTGGTCGGCGGCGGCAACACCGCGGTCGAGGAAGCGATCTTCCTCACCAACTTCGCGAAGCGGGTGACGGTTGTGCACCGGCGCGATCACTTCCGCGCCGAGCGCATCATGCAGGATCGGCTTTTCAAGAATCCGAAGATCGAGGTCGTCTGGGATTCGGCCATCGAGGAGATCGTCGGCTCGTCGGATCCGAAGTCCGTCTCCGGCGTGAGGCTGAAAAACGTCAAGACCGGCAAGATCACCGAGTGCGCCGCCGACGGCGTGTTCGTCGCTATCGGACACGCACCGGCCACGGAGCTGTTCAAGGGCCAGCTCGACATGAAGCCGTCGGGCTATCTGATCACCGCGCCCGACAGCACGGCGACCTCGGTCCCCGGCGTGTTCGCCGCCGGCGACGTGAAGGACGACGTGTTCCGGCAGGCCGTCACGGCGGCGGGCATGGGCTGCATGGCGGCGCTGGAAGCCGAAAAATTCCTCGCCGGCCACGCCGCGCACGCGGTTGCGGCCGAGTAGGACGACGTACCACTCGGCCGTTTCAGAAGCTGATCATGCCGCCGAAGCTGACGAAGTCGGCGTCCTCGAGATCACTGACCGCCGGCGGCAGTGCGGCGCCGGCGATGTCCGCCTCGGTGTGCTGGACCTTGAGATAGACCGTCATCGCCGCCGCGTCGATTTCCTGCGCAAGGCCGCCGCCGAACCGGGTCAGCGTGCTGCTTTCGGCTCCGAGCGCGAGCGCCGCCGGGCCGAGTTGATCGTCGTATTCGGCATAGGTGCCGTAGACGATGGTGGCGCCGAGCGGCATGAGCTTGCGGCGCAGACCGGCCTTCACATACCAGTGCTCGCCGTCCTTGGTGGTCCGGCCGTTGAGCAGCAGCGTTTCGTTGTTGTCTTCCTGGCCATAGGCGGTGTGCAGGAACAAGCCCGTCGCGAGATGCTGAACGTAGAAGCCGGCCTGAAAGACCTGTGAATCGACGTCGGCTGAAATCGTCGGTCCGGTCGCATTTTCGTCCGTCGTCTCGGCGTACCCGGCACCGGCCAGAACCTTGAAGCCCGCCAGCTCGCCGGCATAGCGCACGGCCGCTTCCCAGTGGTCGTCCTCGCCCCAGCTTGCCGCAAGCGAGAAGCCGGCGAACACAGGGGAATCATAGCGCACGGCCTCCATCACGATGCCGTTGCAGTCGCCGCCGAGCGGCACGGCCTGCGTGTAGCAGAAGGCGAGCTGGCCCCAGGTCAGCCCGGCCGGAGTGAGATCGCCGCGGCTGCGGATGACGAACTGCGGAAAGCCGCTCAGGAACGTCGAGTTGTCGAAGATCTGCGTGCCCGACTGGTCGGTGAACATCGCCGCGCTCTTGGCGGCGTTGGCCTGCTTGCCGACGCTGATTTTCCCGAGCTCTTTGCTCTGCAGGTACCAGTAGGACATCTGTACGTTGAAGCCGCGGTCCAGTCCGTCGCTGAACTGGCTCATGGCGCGGGTGCCCTCGCGGCCGAACGGATCGCCGCTCAGGCTCTGGATGCGCAGCAGATAGCCGGCGGTGAACCCGGGCGCGATGGTCGCCTGCCCGTTGAGTTTGAAATGCGAGGTCTGCGTTGGTCCGAGGTCGTGGATGTAGGCGTTCCGCTCGCCGCCGTCGTCCCACACGGTGATTTCCTTGGAGACATAGCCCGAGACTACGAGTGTCACCTTGCGATTGCCCTTTCGCGCCGTGGTCGCCTCCAGCTCGGCGATGCGTTCTTCCAGATCGCCGCAGCACGATCCTCCGAGGTCGGCCGCCAGCGCCCGGTCCGGCGCGGCCGGGATGGCGGCGAGCCATGGCGCCAGCATCACGGCAAGTCCCGACATTTGTCGCATCGCCGGGTGTCGGATGGCCGAGCGCGAAGAATTTGGAACGTGGGCGAGGAGCACTTCGGTGGTCATTGCAACGGTCTCCAGGGCGGCGCCGGTGCCCGCTTGGGCGCGGGTTGAAATCCGTGCGGCTCCGATTCGTGGCCAAACCTTCCGGCAGACCCGCCAGCGCACGAACCCTTTTTCGGTCGGCTGTCGGCGGCATTGGGCGCGCGTGGCCCTGCGGCATCACATTGCCCAATCGTCAGGCAGCTTGCCCTGCCGCAGCACACAAAAATGCTGCGAGGGCAGTACACCCGGATTACATCTGCGCCTTTTGCAGGTGCGCGAGCATGGCGGCCGTGATGTCTGGACTTGAGGGCCAGTGTCCGCGCCGGCTGGGGCCGTGGGACGTGTAGGCGTCGAGTTTGGACGGGTCTGGCTGTATGGGCCTCCCGGAACGCAGGAACAGAAGACCTGCCTTGTCGCTCGGCATGCCGGAGACAAACTGTTCTGCCTCGTCCAGCGCGGCGCGCAGACGACGCATGACGGCATCGGGTTCAACCGGCGGGTCGGCTGCGAGCTGGCGAAGCTCGTCGGCAGGATAGCGGGCATTGCGTCTGATCTCTGCAATCAGTCCTTCGGGCGTATAGCCGGGCGCAACCTCAGCCGCCGCCCATACCAATGCTCCGATCGGCAGAACCCGGTCATGCAGCGTCAAAAGGTCAACGATATCTCTTGCCTCACGGCGAGAGGCTGCGGCCATGGCCTTGTTGATGGCGAGATCGACGACATGCAGCACGTAGCCGAACTGCTCGTCCTTGATGACGGGAAAAAAGCGGTAATCGCTGTCGGCCACCCACTCAAGCTTCGTGGCATCGCTGCCGTGTCGGATCGTGGCTCCGTAGGTCGCAGGTTGCTGACGAAGCCAGACAACTTCGTAACCCGCTTCGGCAAGTATCCTTGCATCGCCAAGAGCGGCTTGCGCGACCCTGTCCTCGCGATGGTGAAAGATGTCGAGATCTTCGGAATAACGTGGACCAGACCGGTTGATGGGCACGCCGCCGGCCACGAAACTTTCGGGGTCACGATTGGCAGCAATCAACCGCAGGATATCCGACTGTAGCTTAGAGATGGGCACGGGCGGCCTGCTCGATCTGCTCGGCAAGACGCCTTGCGTTCATGTCGCCTTCGGTGCGGAGCTGCCGCGTGATCGCGAGAATCTGCTCAAATGAAGGCTCTCCGATTTCTTTGATGTTCCATAGGGCGCGCGTGCCAAACTCGGCGAAGGCGCGTCGATAAAGCCCGACGGCATCGTCCTTTGTGGGCTTCTCGCTTTGGCTGGCCTTGGGTTGTTTATTTAGGTCATTCATAGTGTTAACAGTCTAGCCGATTGGCTTGACGATTGCACCCAAGTCCTACTGACGCCTGGGAATAGTTGAGTGCTGCAAGGCCATGTCGCCGGCGATGGCGCTGCGGCCTGCCGATGATCGGTGAGTTCCGCCCGGCGGCCATACAAACGCTCCTGTGAAGCGCAGGTTCAGTTTAGGCCGCGAGAAGGCGCGGGCTGAAACGCATCACGTACCGGACTGGACAGTCTAAGCATTGGCGATCCCGGCTGGATTCGAACCAGCGACCCCCTGCTTAGAAGGCAGGTGCTCTATCCGGCTGAGCTACGGGATCGGTCTCGACCGGGATAGGTCAGACCTGGGGCGATGGCAAGGTTTGCCGGAGCCATCGGCCGGCCGGCTGCCGTCGCCGCCTCGCCGTAAGCCCGCAATAGGGTGGTGGGCTGCGCGACTGTGACCCGCGCCGCTCAATCGGTGTCGTCGAAGGCGATTGCCACTGCTCGGCCCCCTCGATAGCGTGCTGGCCGGCCGCAGCTTTCGAGCCGACGGTCCCGCGATCTGGCCTCAAGACCACAATTGATGTGGCCGCCGCTGCCGAAGTCGCGACAGGACATACAGGGCCGGGGGGCCGATCGCGTTGCCGATGACGATACTCTCTGGAGCGGGCCTGGCCTTGGCCTCCGTGGTAGCTGTGCAGCTTATCGCCGGGCCTGCCTTGGCCGAACCGTCGGCTGCTGCGGCAACCGTCGCGGGAAAGCCCCTCGACGTGGCCGGCATCCCGGTCGACTTCATCCTCTTTGCGCTGACGCTGCTCGGCGTAGCAATCTTTCACAATCGTACGCTGCAGGTGGCGCTGTCCGGCCTCGCGGCGATCACGCTCTACAAGCTGGGGTTCGCGGGGTTCAAGACCGGGGTGGGCTTCGCCGGGCTCGCCGGGCACCTCGCGCACGAATGGGTGGTGCTGGCCAACCTGTTCGCGCTGCTGATGGGCTTTGCGCTGCTCTCGCGGCACTTCGAGGAGAGTCGCGTACCGGAGCTGATGCCGGCCGTTCTGCCCGACAGCTGGACCGGCGGCCTCGCGCTGCTCGGAATGGTCTTCGTCCTCTCGGGGTTCCTCGACAACATCGCGGCGGCACTGATCGGCGGCACGGTGGCTCGCCACGTGTTCAAAGGTCGCGTGCACATCGGGTATCTGGCGGCGATCGTCGCGGCTTCGAATGCGGGCGGAGCCGGCAGCGTGGTCGGCGACACGACCACCACCATGATGTGGATCAGCGGTGTCAGTCCGCTGGCCGTGCTGGAAGCCTACGTGGCGTCGGCGGCGGCGTTCGTGGTGTTCGCCATTCCGGCGGCGAGGAGGCAGCACGCCCACCAGCCGATCGTCAGGGACATGGCGCCCGGCGTCGCCGTCGAGTGGCCCCGCGTCGGAATCGTGGCCATCATTCTCGTCGCGGCGGTGGCGGCCAACGTCGGCGCCAATCTGTTCTATCCGGCGTTGCTCGACCATCTGCCGGTGCTCGGTCTGGCGGTGTGGGCCGCGATCGTGAGCACGGCCCTCTGGCGCTCGCCGGACTGGTCGGTGCTGCCCGAGACCTTCAAGGGAACACTCTTCCTGCTGGCGCTCGTCGCCTCGGCATCGATGATGCCGGTCGAAGAATTGCCGGCCGCCTCGTGGCCGACCACGCTGGGATTGGGTTTCGTCTCGGCGGTATTCGACAACATTCCGCTGACGGCACTGGCCTTGCGGCAGGGCGGCTACGACTGGGGCTTCCTCGCCTATGCGGTCGGCTTCGGCGGCTCGATGATCTGGTTCGGCTCGTCGGCGGGTGTCGCGCTGTCGAACATGTACCCCGAGGCGAAGTCGGTGTGGCGGTGGCTCGCGTCCGGCTGGTACGTCGCACTCGGCTATGTCGTGGGTTACTTCACCCTGCTCGCCGTTCTCGGCTGGCACCCGCATTGACGTCGCCCGTCATCCTCAACGCACGAGGGCACTTCCGCCCGAGCGCGTTTGGGATCCAGCGTAAGACTCGTCGAAGACTCGAGATATCGCGTCCTTCGGACCAGCCTCACGCTGGATCCCCACGCCGCTCGCGCCCGAACGCCCTCACGCCGTGAGGATGACGGTCGCGGAATTGAGAGTAGGAGTTCCGCTCAGCGTGCGAAAAAGTCTGCGATGAAGCGCTCGTAGATGCGGGTCAGGGTTTCGAGATCGGCGACCGGCACGTGCTCGTCGATCTGGTGGATGGTTCGATTGACCAGACCGAACTCGATCACCGGGCAGTGATCCTTGATAAAGCGCGCGTCGGAGGTGCCCCCGCCGGTCGAGAGCGATGGCGTGCGGCCCGTGACGGTGCGGATGGCGGACGACAAGGTGTCGACCAGAGGCCCCGGCTGGGTCACGAATACGTCGCCGGTGCCGGAGAATTTCAGGTCGAAGCGGGCGCCGACGCGATCGGCGGCGGCCTCGCACTGCAGCCGCACCCAGTCCTCGATGGTCGCCCGTTGCCAGAGGTCGTTGTAGCGGATGTTGAGTGTCGCGCGCGCCTCGCGGGGAATGACGTTGCTGGCGGTGTTCGGCACCGAGACGATGGTGACCTGCAAATTCGAAGGTTCGAAGCTCGCCGTGCCGCTATCGATGCTCTGGCTCGACAGGCGATCGAGCAGGCGCACCAGCTTCGGCACGGGGTTGTCGGCCAGCGCCGGATAGGCCGCGTGACCTTGTCGGCCATGCACAACCAGCTCGACATTGAGAGAGCCGCGTCGTCCGATCTTGATCTCGTCGCCCAAGGCAGTCGGGTTCGACGGCTCGCCGACGAGGCAGGCGTCGAGACGCTCGCCGCTCGCCTTCAGCCAGTCGACCATCTTCATCGTGCCGTTGATCGAGGGGCCTTCCTCGTCCCCGGTGATCAGGAAGGAAAGCGACCCCGGCAACGATCCGCCGCGCGCGGCCAGCGTGCGCATTACGGCGGCGAGGAAGCAGGCGATGCCGCCCTTCATGTCGACGGCCCCGCGGCCGTAGAGCACGCCGTCGCGGATTTCTGCGGCGAACGGCGGAACGGACCAGGCGGTGAGGTCGCCGGGCGGAACCACATCGGTGTGGCCGGCGAAGCAGAGGTGCGGACCTTCGCTTCCGAGCCGGGCATAGAGATTGTCGACATCCGGTGTGCCGGGCTCGGAGAACGGCAGTCGGCGGCAGGCGAAGCCTGCGGGACGCAGCACGTCCTCGATGACGGCCAGAGCTCCCTCGTCTCTCGGGGTGACGGATGGGCAGCGCACGAGCGCCCGTGTCAGGGCCACGGGATCGGTGGCGAGCGGGGAAAGGGCGGAGGCCGGCAGCGCGGTTGTCATGGGCGCGATGGGATGACGGCGGAGGACGCAATTGTCAAATGCGCTTCGCCGCATCGGCGCGCCTGAAGCGCGTTTCAGACCAAAGGAGGCGGCCGGGTTGGCGCCGCATGGCCGCCGTTGAACTCGATCTGGCGGTGCAGGATGTTGATCTTCTGCCAGATCTTCTGGCTGAGGCTGGTCGCTGTACGTTCGAGATCGTTGACTGCCTCGGTGACGACGGGATCGGGGAAGCTCTGAGCGTAGAGCACCGCGACTTTGGCGGCCAGCGACAGCATTTCCGAGCAGTAGTCGAGATAGCGGATCAGCTCCGGCTTGCCGAGCAGCCGCGGTGGGGACGAGGGCGTCGGCGGCGTGACGTGCGCCTTCATGCCCGGGTCCTTGGTGAGCTGGTGCATGTCCACGACGTGGATGATCGAGCGCAACTCGTGCAGGGCCTTCAGTGCGCGGTTGCGCTTCAGGCGCTCTTCCAGGGTGACCATGAAGAACAGCGCGGCGCCCATCAGCACGATGATGTTGAAAGCGCTGTCGATTCCCTGCAGCGTGCCGAACAGCTCGTTGTCGGCCTTGGCGCCCTCGAGAATGTTGAGGCTGAGCGCCACCAGCAGCCCGGCGCCGAGCGCCAGCAGCACGCCGACCAGCAGGCGAAGCCGCCAGTCGGGCCGCGCGATCTCCTCGGCCCTCTGCTGGGTCTGGCGGGCGACGACGATCAGCTCGGCGCCGACGCGCCCGAGCCCGGCGCCCGGAAAACGCTCGTTGACCCGCCGCTCGAGCTGCTCGAGCGTCGCGACGATCTTGGCAGGATCCAGCCGCTGGTACATTGCCAAGTCCTGGAACGGGCGCGGCGCGCGGTCAATCGCGTCGGCTCAATCGGCTGTGGGCAGTGCCGGAAAGGCTCTAGAGCGTGTTTGTTTTTCTTCGAATCGCAATCACGCTCTAGATGAGACCGACGATTCACGCTTCGGACCGATAGGGTCCGAAGCGATCGTGGTCTAGCGGCTGGAAAACTCAGGTTTGGCCAGGTCGTGCCGGTCGACGTCCGAACGATGCCGGTGACGCCGGCTCGCCGCCCGTCCGGCGACGGTCGCCGCCCAAGCGTCGCTCGACGAAATCCTCGGCGGACTGGCCGGGTTCGACGCGGCGTTCCTGACCGGAGCGGCGGTCACCAGTGCGCGTCTCGGGGCTCGCTGGGTGAGCGGGCTGCGAGGCGCGGGCCGCGATCATGCGGTCGAGGGCGGCCTCGGCGGCCCGCCGCTGGCGCTCTTCCGGCGTGTCGCCGTCGTCGATCGAACCGCCATCGCCGCCCGCCAGCAGCTTGCTGAAGAAGCCCATGGATGTCCTGCGCCGTCCGCCGCGTGCTCGAGCCGAAGCAACGAGCCTAGCTAGCGAATCCTAACGAAACCTTTAGGACTTGCCGGAGTGAACGACTGTTCGCCGGCCGCCGCGCGTCAGTCGCGCAACAGCTCGTTGATGCTGGTCTTCGATCGGGTCTTTTCGTCGACGCGCTTGACGATGACGGCGCAGTAGAGATTGGGACCCGGCTCGCCGTTCGGCAGCGGCTTGCCGGGCATGCTGCCGGACACGATCACTGAATACGGCGGCACCTTGCCGAAGTGCTTTTCACCCGTCGCACGGTCGATGATGGTTGTCGAGGCGCCGAGGTAGACGCCCATCGACAGCACCGAGCCCTCACCGACGAGGACACCCTCGGCAACCTCTGCGCGGGCTCCGATGAAGCAGTTGTCCTCGATGATCACCGGTCCGGCCTGCAAGGGCTCCAGCACACCGCCGATTCCGGCGCCGCCGGAGATGTGGCAGTTCTTGCCGATCTGAGCGCACGAGCCGACGGTGGCCCAGGTGTCGACCATGGTGCCGCTGTCGACGTAGGCACCGAGGTTGACGAACGAAGGCAGCAGCACGACGCCCGGCGCGATGTAGGCCGAGCGGCGCACGATGGCTCCGGGCAGCACGCGGAATCCGCCCTTTTTGAAATCGTCCTTGTCCCAGCCTTCGAACTTCGGTGGCACCTTGTCCCAATAGTACGAGCCGGCCGGCCCGCCCTTGATCAGCTCCATCTCGTTGAGCCGGAAGGAGAGCAGCACCGCCTTCTTCAGCCACTGGTTCACCACCCAGGTGCCGTCGGACTTTTCCGCCACCCGCGCTTTGCCCTTGTCGAGCAGCCGCAGCGCCTCCTCGACCGCCTTGCGTACGGCGCCCTTGGTATCGCTGTCGATCGAGTCTCGCGCCTCCCAGGCGGTTTCGATCGTTTCTTTGATCTCGGCAAGTTCCGCGTGCGACATGGCTCTATCCCGCTTGGTGCGTTCGATGAGGCTGCCTTGTGGCGCCTGGCTCGGCATCGTGTCAACGCCCGCCAGCAGCCGACCGGTCAGCGTGGCTTTTTTAGTCTGGCGCTTACCGCTGCTTAAACCCGCCGCGATAGCGTGCGGCTCGTGGGGCTTTCGGCTCGGCGCCCCGCCGATATTGCAACTCATACGATTGCAGGGTTTCCCCATGTCCTCCATCTTAGATCCATCGAGAACGGTCACCTCGCTTCCGCGCGGAGGCCGCGACGGGTTCATTGCGGATACGGCCGTTCGCATCGACCACCTGGAGGCGAGCGTCGCACGGCTGATCCAGGACAGCGAGCACGCGCGAGCGGCGCTGCTTTCGCTGCTCGATCACGCCGAGCAGACCAAGCGGCTGCGCACTTTCGAAGAGTCGTTGCGCAATGCGCGCGAGTACAAGATCGATGAGTTCGTGCGTACGGCGCGCGAGCTGAAAGGCCGTGTGGACCACATCGAAGGCGACAGGACTGCTTATGCCGCCCTGCCGCATCCGACCTTCGAAGCTGTCAACAAGCGTCTGCACGAGCTGTCGCAGATGGAAGCCAGTGTCGCACGTGCCGGCCGCGAGGTCGCCCGCAACACCCTCATGTTCGGTGTCACCCTGGTGGCGGTCGGCCTCGCAGTCGCCACTTACCTGATGCCGGCGATGACGATCATCTGAGGGCTTCTACGATCAGCGCCTTGGCCTCCGCGCTGTCCCATTCGGCAGGTCCGGCGAGCCGCCCGATCTCGCGGCCCTCGCGGTCGATCAGGATCGTCGTCGGCATTCCGACCGCCTTCAGCCCGGCGCCCGAGCGGGCGGTCGGATCGGCGTAGAGCTTCAGGCTGCCGACCTTGATCTCGTCAAGAAACTTGCCGGCGCCTTCCAGTCCAGTCCGGTCGACCGCCAGCGCCACCACCTCGAAGGTGTCCGAGCCGAGTTCCTTCTGGAGACGGTCGAGGGAGGGCATTTCCTTGCGGCAGGGCGCGCACCAGGTGGCCCACAAGTTCAGCAGCACCGTGCGGCCCTTGAAGGCGGAGAGCTTCAGCTCTTTGCCGTCAGGATCGAGAAACGCCACGTCGGTCAGCGCTTCCGGGGCGGCCTTGCGGACGAAACCGGCTAGGCCGGTGCCCGCCGGCTTGTTTGAAGTGCTGGCCGCCGGCGTCCCGGCGTTGTCATTCCGCCCCAGGGTGACGTATACCGCCGCAAAGCCGATCGCGGCCGACAGCGCTGCGATCCCGAGCGTCATGGCCAAAGGCAACCGAGGGGCGGCCCTGTTCGCGTCGTTACTCATCGGCGTGTCCCATCGTGTCGCACAGTTGCCATTCAGGAGATCCAGTCCCCGTGACCGAAAAGTCCGCCAACGCCATGTGGGGAGGCCGCTTCTCGATGTCTCCGGCCGAGATCATGGAGGAGATAAATGCCTCCGTCTCGTTCGACAAGGCGCTGGCCCCGCAGGACATCCGCGGCTCCAAGGCGCACGCCGCCATGCTCGCCGACCAGGGCATCATCTCGGAGGCCGACGCGCACGAGATCGCCCGCGGCCTCGACCAGATTCGGTACGAGATCGAGGCCGGCAAGTTTCAGTTCTCGCGTGCGCTCGAAGACGTTCACATGAATATCGAGAGCCGGCTCAAGGATCTGATCAGCGCGCCGGCCGGTCGGCTGCACACCGCCCGCTCGCGCAACGATCAGGTGGCGACCGATTTCCGCCTCTACGTGCGCGACGAGATCGACGGCTTCGACGCGCTGCTGGCGGAGTTGCAGCGGGTGCTGGTCGCCAAGGCCGAGCGGCACGCCGCCACCATCATGCCGGGCTTCACGCATCTGCAACCCGCCCAGCCGGTCACCTTCGGCCACCATCTCCTGGCCTACGTCGAGATGTTCTGGCGTGATCGCGGGCGCATGGCCGATGCCCGCCGCCGCCTGAACGAGTGTCCGCTCGGCTCGGCGGCGCTGGCCGGCACCTCGTTTCCGATCGACCGCAAGGCGACAGCCGAAGCGCTGAACTTCGACCGCCCGATGGCCAATTCGCTCGACGGCGTTTCCGACCGCGATTTCGTGTTGGAAGTGCTGGCCGCGGCGACGATCGCGGCCGTACATCTCTCGCGGCTCGCCGAGGAGATCGTGATCTGGATGACACCGCAGTTCGGCTTCGTCCGGCTGTCCGACAAGTTCACGACCGGATCGTCGATCATGCCGCAGAAGCGGAACCCGGACGCGGCCGAGCTGTCGCGGGCCAAGGTCGGGCGCATCGCCGGGGCGTTCCAGGCGCTCGTCATGGTCATGAAAGGGCTGCCGCTCGCCTATTCCAAGGACATGCAGGAGGATAAGGAGCCGGCCCTCGACGCCTTCAAGAGCCTCAGGCTGGCGCTCGCCGCCATGGCCGGGATGGTGGCCGACATGGAGCCGGTGCCAGACGCCATGCGGGCCGCGGCCGGGCGGGGCTACTCGACCGCCACCGACCTCGCCGACTGGCTGGTGCGCGAATTGAAGCTGCCCTTCCGCGACGCCCATCACGTCACGGGTGCCATCGTCAAGGAGGCCGAACGGCGGGGACTGGAGCTCGAAAAGCTGCCTCTGGACGTCATGCAGGCGGTCGAGTCGCGGATTTCGAACGATGTTTACTCTGTTCTCAGTGTCGAGAATTCGGTCAGGAGCCGCAAGAGCTTTGGGGGAACGGCGCCACAGAATGTCCTGAAAAGCGCGCGGACCTGGATCAAGCGGTTGGAAAAGGACACAAAGCCGGGCTAGGTATGAGATGCAGCACCGGAATTTCCCCGGCGCCGCTGCATAGGGTGTGTCGAGCGGGGTAGTGGTGCATACGAGGGTTCGCACTGGTCGGCCGGCCGGCCGCGTGCACGCGGGCCTCTCAGCCACAAGGAAATAGGACGCTCCAAAGTATGCGCAGGAGTGGGCCTCATCAGGTCGAGGCAAGTCGAGGACACGAATTGAGCAGCGTTCGCACCCTGGCCGTCCTTTCCCTGCTGGCGCTTTCGCTGGCGGGCTGCGGCATTCGTGGCGCGCTAGAGCCGCCTCCCAACTCCGAGACGTCGACCGATACCAGCGCCAGCGCCGAGAGCGGCCAGGGCAAACCGGCCGACGCCGCCCCCAAGCCGCACAAGGGCTTCATCCTCGACGGGCTGATCCGCTAATTCTGCATTGAAAGCCGGAACCAAGGGCTATGCGCCCCGGAAGTGACCGCCGTATCGCTTCGGCGACGTAGTTCATGCGCGTGAACACATCAATCGACGAGCCGGACATGTCCGCGCGAGATGATGCCGCCAATCTCATTGAAAACGCGCTGCAGCTCTGTACCGTCGGCAGCATCGTAATGATTGGAGGGTGAGGTGGCGCACTGCTGATAAAGACTGGTCAGCGCGCTCCCCATGTCGAGGGCTACGGTGAAAATGCGAATGCCCTCTTCCTTCATGGCCGTGCATTCGCGCAGGAGCTGTGCGTCGGCTTCGGCTGTCGTGTAGGGATCGCCGGACTGGCCTGGATGGTTCTGTCCATCGGTCATCATGACGACGATCTTGCCGGGCGATTCAGCGCGTGAGAGCGGCAGGTCGGGGTTCCCCCACATGCCTTTCCACTTAGGGGAAATCATGCGCCAGCCCCATACCATGCCCTTGTTGGTACTTGTGCCATGGCCAGGCTCCAGTGCCATTACGGCCTCGCGGACCGGGGTCTTGTGGGTGGAGAGACCAACCGCCTCGAAGTCTGGGCAGACATTCGTACTGCCCGAGAAATAGGGGAATGGTTCAATCGAGGGGAGTTCGTCGTTTTCCTCGGTGCCAGTCGAGCGCAGATCGGTGCAAAGCTTGCTGGCTGCACTGGACGGTGCCGCACCGGTCATCCAGGCACGCCCGTAACCGTTGATGTTCACACGGCCAGAAAATGGAGTAATGCCGACGTAAGTGTCGGGTCGCGTTTCGGCATTTCCATAAATCAGATCAATCAGTTCGACCGACGCCTGACGCGCTGCGTCGATTTTTCCGCGGCTGCCCATCGAGCCGCTCACGTCGAGCACGAGCATCAGCTCCACCCCGGTGCTGGCACTGGTCGCCGCACTGTTCAACGTCAGCTTGAGTGAATTGATTCCGAGGACGCGGGTCAGCGTCGTTTCCATCTCATAATGGGCGATGCCACGGACGACTCCACCTTCCTGCTTGAATTCGAGTTTGGCTCCAGCCCGCAATTCAGGCTCTGTTTCGAGGTTGAATCGAGCGCTGGCAGTGGCCACCGAAACAATCTGTTCCAGTTCCGAGCCCGGTTCGAGCTTGGCGGCCGCCAGGACACCGGCGTCGAGCGCACCCTGCAACGCATTGCTGGCACGGTGCGCCCTCGATGAGTCCATCGCTACACCGACCGCACCAGCCAGCACGATCAGCGAAACACCAAAGAGGATGGATACGCCACCCCCTGTGCCGGCGGTGAGTGAGTCAAACCAGCGATTGACTTTCGAGTTTGCGATCATGCTGCCGATTCCGAAACTGCAAATGGCAACGGGACATCTTTCTAAGCCTACATCCAAGTCGTTGAATTCTGCCAAAAATTCAGACTTATCAATTTGTTAACGGAAGAGCCTAAACCAGACAATCTGGCACGGCGCAGATCATTGCGAGGGGCCATTGCGCGGGACGGGCTGCGCCCCGTATAGCTCCTGCCCGAACCAAGCCGGGCCACTCCATGCATCATTTCGACTACCGCGGCGGCGTTCTGCACGCCGAAGAGGTCTCCCTCGCGCGCCTCGCGGACGAGGTCGGCACGCCCTTCTACTGCTACTCGACGGCGACGCTCGAACGGCATTTCATGGTGCTGGCGCAGGCGTTCAGGGGTCAGAACGCGCTGATCTGCTTCGCCGTCAAAGCGTGCTCCAACCTTGCAGTGCTCAAGACCATGGCCCGCCTCGGCGCCGGCATGGATGTCGTCTCGGAAGGCGAATTGCGCCGTGCCCGGGCGGCCGGAGTACTTCCGGATCGCATCATTTTCGCCGGTGTCGGCAAGACCCGCGCCGAGATGGCCTATGCCTTGGACGAGGGCATTCTCGGCTTCAACGTCGAGAGCGAGCCGGAGCTGGACGCCTTGAGCGAGGTGGCGGCCGGCAAGGGCGCGACCGCGCGCGTCGCCATCCGCGTCAACCCCGACGTGGATGCGCAGACGCACGCCAAGATCTCGACGGGCAAGGCGGAGAACAAGTTCGGTATTCCCTACGATCGGGCCTTGGCGCTCTATGCCCATGCCCGTGCGCTGCCCGGCATCCGGGTGGCCGGCATCCATATGCACATCGGCAGCCAGATCACCACGCTGGCACCGTTCCGCGCCGCGTTCCGGCTGATGCGCGACCTCGCCATAGAGCTGCGCCGCGAGGGACATGAGCTGGAGCATCTCGACATCGGAGGCGGCCTCGGCGTGCCCTATCGCGGCTCAAACGACGTGCCCCCGCATCCCGACGAGTATGCTGCGGTCGCCGCGGCCGAGCTCGGTGATCTCGGTCTGAAACTGGTGCTCGAACCCGGCCGCATGATCGTCGGAAACGCGGGTGTGCTGGTCACGCGCGTCATCTACGCCAAGCGCGGGGCCGAAAGCCTTTTCACCATCGTCGACGCAGCCATGAACGACCTCCTGAGGCCGACGCTCTACGAGGCGCATCACGACATCTGGCCCGTCGAGGAGGCGCTGCGCAGCCGTGAGCCCGTCGTGCAGGACATCGTCGGCCCGGTCTGCGAGACCGGAGACTATCTGGCGGTCCGGCGGCCGCTGCCCGCTTTCGCGCCCGGAGACCTGATGGCCGTGATGACGGCCGGCGCCTACGGGGCGGTCATGGCGTCGGAGTACAACACCCGCCCCCTAGTGCCGGAGGTGCTGGTCCGGGGCTCGCAAACGGCCGTTATCCGCCCCCGTCCGAGCTACGACCAGATGCTCGCCGCCGACCGCATCCCCGATTGGCTCGGCTGACCAATCCCGTCATCCCCGCGACGGTGGCAGTGGCCTGTCCAAGCCGGACGCACGATTGTGATTAGAAGTATGCGGTGTGATGGTAGGCCGCCTTCGAAGGGACGACGTGTGGAAAGAGTATCTACACGACGCGGGGGAGGGACCATCGGCAAAGAGAAGCCAACATTGCCGCTTGGTAATCTGACAGACGCGACCGGAATGCTAAGGTCCGGTCACGCAGTCAACCGAGAGTCCGCCGATGCGCCCCTCGAAAAGCCACGACACCGCCAGTCGCCTGACGCTGACACGCAGCTTCGAGCGCAAGGTGCGCCGCGCGCGGCTCGCGATGGTGTTCGAGCAGCTCTGGCTCAGGCTGTGGATCATCGTCGTTGTCGCCGGCGTTTTCGTGCTGGCCTCGCTGCTCGGGCTGTGGCCGATGCTCGGCGACACGATGCACACGGTCTTCGCGGGCCTGTTCGGTCTCGCACTTCTGGCGGCGATCATCTATGCCGGCCGCATCCACTGGCCGACGCGCGAGGAGGCCATCAGCCGCATCGAGCGCGTCTCGGGCGTACCGCACCGCCCGGCCTCTTCCTACGAAGACACGCTGTCGAGCGTGGCGTCCGATCCGGCCACCATGCAGCTCTGGAAGGCGCACCGTCTCCGCATGGCCCAGGCGCTCGCCGGACTGCGTCCGGGCCCGCCGCGGCCGCGCACCGACCGATATGATCCCTATGCGCTGCGGGCCCTGCTGCTGCTGTTCATCGTCACGCTCGGCGGCCTGATCGGCACCGGCTCCCTCGACCGTTTGAAATCGGCCTTCAAGTTCGGCACGGCTGCCGGGATCGACGCGCGTCTCGATGCCTGGGTGTCGCCGCCGCCCTACACCGGCAAGCCGCCGCTGATGCTGGCGGACGGCGCCGCCGCACTCGGCGGGGCGAGCGCGGCCGAGGTAAAGCTCGGCGAAGGGACGCCTGAAGTTCCCGAGCGCAGCATGCTCATCGTGCGCGGCAGCGGAACCGGCATCGACCGGTTGGCGATCGAGATCGGCGGCGACGGGGCCGAGCCGCAGACGTTGATGGCCGACGAAAAGAAGGCCGCCGGCGGCATTTCGGAAATCCGCTACGAGCTGCGCCGCCCGGTCGTGCTGCGGGTGCTGAACGGCCGGCGTGAGATGGCGCGCTGGCGCGTCGACGTCATTCCCGACCATGCACCGCGCATCGTGCTGACCAAGAAGCCGGAGGTCACGCCGCGCGGTTCGATGAAATTGACCTACAAGGTCGAGGACGATTACGGCGTCGCGTCGGCGGAAGCCCGGCTCGAAAAGTCGAAGAAGAAGGCGGTAGATCCGGCGAAAGCCTGGGCGCAGGCCGAGCCTCTGAAGGGACCGCGCTGGCCGGCCGTCAAGCCGCCGCCGATCACGCTGAGGCTGCCGACGGCGTCATCGAAGGACGGCGAGCAGCACACGTATGTCGAGACCGCGTCGCATCCCTGGGCCGGGCTCAAGGTGACGATGCGGCTGGTCGCCAAGGACGTGGCCGGGCAGACCGGGACGTCGGAGCCGATCGAGATCGTCTTGCCGGAAAAGCGCTTCACCAAGCCGCTGGCGCTGGCGGTGGTCGAGCAGCGTCGCAAGCTGCTGGACGACCATCGCTACCGTCGTCAGGTGCGGACCGCGCTCGACGCGCTGACCTATCGGCCCGAGGGCTTCATCGAGGACACCCGCGTCTACCTCGGCCTGCGCACGGTCTATCATCGCCTGGAGGCCGACCGCACCCGCGCCGGCATGGCGAGCAGCATCAAGCAGCTCTGGCACATCGCGCTCCGGATCGAGGACGGCGATTTGTCGGAAGCGGAGCGTCGGCTGAAGGAGGCGCAGGACAAGCTCGCCAAGGCACTGGAAAGCGGCGCCTCCGAGGAAGAAATCCGCAAGCTGATGCAGGAATTAAAGCAGGCGCTCAACGACTACATGCAGCAGCTCGCCAAGGAAGCCGGCGACCAGGACATGCAGGAAGGGCGCGATCCCAACAAGGAGGCGCTGAGCCAGCAGGATCTGGAAGAGATGATGAAAAATCTCGAGGACATGGCCAGAAACGGCTCGCGCGAGGAGGCCCAGCAACTCCTGTCCGAGATGCAGGACCTCATGGAACGCTTGCAGGCCGGCAAGATGACCGAGAAGGAGCGCCAGCAGAGCCGCGACATGCAGAAAGCCATGGAAGACATCGGCGACATGGCCGGCGACCAGCAGAAGCTGATGGACGAAACTTTCGAGGAAATGCGCAAGGAGGACGGCGGCTCGAAGGGCGAGGGCCAGCAGAAACCCAACATGCGCGGCATGCCGGGCGGCGAGAAGGGCCGGAAGGGCGAGAATTCCGCACCCAGCGGCCAGCGCAAAGCCGGCCGTGGCGGTCAGCCGGGCCAGCGCGGTCAGCAGGGACAGCAGCAGGGAGGCGTGGACCCCAATGGCGAGGACGGTGATGGCGCCGGCCAGGAAGGCAACGAAGGCCAGCTCGGCCAGCGTCAGCGCGAGTTGAAGGACCGGCTGGCGAAGCTGCAGCGCGACCTGCGCGAAAAGGGCCTCGGCTCGCCGGAGCAGCTCGACGCCGCCGAGAGCGCCATGCAGAGCGCCGAGCAGGCGCTGCGCGAGGGCGATTTCGCGGAGGCGACCGAGCAGCAGGGAGAAGCGCTCGAGCAGCTGCGCGAAAGCGGCAAGCAGATGGGTGAGCAGATGGCCGCTCAGATGCCGGGCCGCAACGGGCGCGACGGCAAGACGCCTCGCGATCCGCTAGGACGGCCGCAGCGCTCGCAAGGACCAGACCTCGGAACGTCGGTGAAAGTCCCGGACCAGATCGACCAGCAGCGGGCGCGGGAAATTCTCGAAGAGCTTCGCCGCCGGTCGAGCGAAGCGTCACGGCCGCCGGTGGAGCTGGACTACCTGGAACGGCTGTTGAAGCGCTTCTGATCCGCGGACAGGACGGCACCCAAGCAACGAAGGCGGCAACAGTTCGTAGCGCGCGACGGCTCTCGTTGAGCCGCTTACGCCGCGCGCCCCTGGCGCATGGCTTCACCGCGATAGCTCAGCGCTTCCGCGATGTGCATCCGCCCAACGCGCTCGACGCCATCGAGATCGGCAAGCGTCCGCGCTACCTTCATCACCCGATGAAACCCGCGCGCCGACAGGTTCATCGCCTCGGCCGCCTGCCGGAGCAGTGCGACGCCCGCCTCGTCCGGCATGGCGATCTGCTCCAGCACATGACCGGAGCACTCGGCATTCGTGCGGACACCCTTGATCGCAAGCGCCGAGAGGCGATCGCGCTGGCGCTGGCGGGCTTGGGTGACGCGCGCGCGAACCTCGGTGCTGCCCTCGCGAGGTGCCGGCAGGCAGAGATCCGCCGCCGAGACCGCCGGCACTTCGATCTGAAGATCGATGCGGTCGAGCAGCGGGCCGGAGATTCGAGCCTGGTAGTCGTCGGCACAGCGGGGTCCGCGCCGACAGGACTGGCCGGGTCCACCACCGCCGCACTTGCATGGGTTCATGGCCGCGACGAGCTGGATGCGGGCCGGATACAGAATCCGGTGATTGGCGCGCGCCACGATGATCTCGCCGGTTTCGAGCGGCTGGCGAAGCGCATCGAGCACGTTGGGCTGGAATTCCGGCAGCTCGTCGAGGAACAGCACGCCGAGATGGGCGAGGCTCGCCTCTCCGGGCTTCGGCCGCGAGCCGCCACCGACCAGGGCCGGCATGCTGGCCGAGTGGTGCGGCGAGCGGAACGGCCGCTCCGTGCAGAGCTTGCCGCCCATCAGTTCGCCGGCGAGGCTGTGAACCATCGAGACGTCGAGCATCTCCTCGGGCGTGAGCGGCGGCAGGATCGAGGGAAGGCGCGACGCCAGCATGGACTTGCCCGATCCGGGCGGCCCGATCATCAGCAGGTTGTGGCCGCCGGCAGCGGCCACTTCCAGCGCGCGTTTGGCGCTTTCCTGGCCTCTGACATCCTTGAGGTCGAGCAGGGTCCGTTCCCCGCGGTCGAGACCGGGTTTGGGGCGGGACAGCGTCTGGAAACCCTTGAAGTGGTTCTGAAGCGACAGCAGGTGTGAAGCCGCCAGCACGTCGACGTCTTCGCCGGCCCAGGCCGCCTCGGGACCGCATTCGGACGGGCATATCAAACCCTTGCCGACCGCATTGGCACCGATGGCGGCGGGAAGCGCGCCGGGCACGCTGCGGATGGAGCCGTCCAAGGCCAGCTCGCCAATGGCTGCGTAACGCGAGATCGCATCCTGCGGCAGGGCGTCCATGGCGACCAGCAGGGCCAGGATGATGGCGAGGTCGTAGTGGCTGCCTTCCTTGGGCAGATCGGCTGGCGCGAGATTGATGGTCAGGTGCTTATAAGGGAGACCGAGGCCGATGGCGTGCAGCGCGTTGCGCACCCGCTCGCGGCTTTCGGCGACGGCCTTGTCGGCCAGTCCGACGATGTTGAAGGCGGTTTTTCCGGGCGTGATGCGTGCCTGCACTTCGACGGCGCGTGCCTCGATGCCGACGAAGGCCAGCGTCGAAATCGTCCCGTATCGCTTCATCGCCCTGCCCCCGACCCGACCCGGTTAGGCTAACGGCGCGGTTCAGGAGTTTCCGTCGCTCGGTCTGCACTCGATCGAGTGCGGCCGGCCGGCAGGGCGGCATACAAAAGGGCGGGACGCCTTTGGCATCCCGCCCCGATATTTCTTGATCAGCCCTTGGCTTCTTCGGCTGGAACTTCGCCGGCGGTAGCCTCGGCGACCAGGGTTCGGGCCTGACCGATCCAATCGTCCTTCTCGATGCGGCCTTTCAGATTGAGCGCATCGTCGACGTTGGCGATGTCCTCATCCGAGAAATTGGCGATCTGCTCGAACTTGATGCAGTTGAGCTGCTTGAGACGGCCGAAAAGCTCGGCATCGATCCCTTTGATGCGCATCAGATCGTCGGCCTCACCCTTCGGCTTCTTGAAGCCCTTCCAGGCGGCGTTGAGCTTGCGGGCGCGGGCGTCCGTACGCTCGAAGATGCGGGCCGCCTTGCCGCGGCGGCCGCGCAGATAATAGAGCTTGGCGCGGCGGACGCGGCCGCGACGGACGACTTCGATCTCGGCGATGTAGGGCGAGTAGATCGGGAACACGCGCTCCACGCCCTCGCCGTAGGAAATCTTGCGGACCGTGAAGGTCTCGTTGAGGCCGGCGCCGGACCGGGCGATCACCACGCCCTCGTAGGCCTGGAAGCGGATGGTGGGTTCCTTCGGCGCGGCGGCTTTTTTGTTTTTGTCCTTGGGATCGATTTCCGCCGATTCGACGACCTTGACCATGACTTTGACGGTATCGCCGGGTTCGAACTCGGGTACGCCGCGCTTCGAAAGCACGGCATCCATCTGCTCGCGCTCGAGCTGCTGAATGATGTTCATGTTGATTCCTTTTTTTATTTGGACATCGATGCAGAGGAGCGGAACCGCTGGCCAAAAAGCGCAGCGCGTACCGCTCGTGCGGCCCAGTGCGGGCGACCCTGTTCGGGATGTGCGACGGTGATTAGCGGAATCCATCTCGTGTGTCGAGGGGGCGGGCGCCGCATCCCGCCGTGCCGTCGTTTCCGTTCAAGAGCAGGCCGGGTCTTCGTTTTCTGTTAACCTGAGGGCTCGAAATGCCGCTGCCGGCGCCCGGCTGTTCATGGCGCCGTGACGGGGCGCTCCTATTTTGGCCTCATGAAACAGTCGGGTGCGCTGCCACCATTGCTCGCTGCGGCCATCAAGCAGGAAACCCGGGGTGAGGTCGTCCGCTGGATTGGCCGCCCAAAAGCCAGAACCGCATTTTTGCAGACTCTGCCGATCTGGCTGATGGGCGTGCCCTGGTCGGCGCTGATGTTCACGATCTTCGGCGTCCTCGTTCTGTCCGTCACGGCGGACGTACCGTCGACACGAACGATACCGACCGGGGAATACATCGCCATGGGCGCCGTGCTGATCTTCGCCGGCGCCTTCGTTCTGGTCGGCGCCGGCATGCTGCTGGCTCCGTTCTGGGCGGCCTGGAAGGCTCGTCGCACGGCGCACATCATCACCGACAGGCGCCTGCTGACCATCACGCAGGGCCGCTCGATCACCGTCAAAAGCGTGCCGCCGGATCAGCTACGCACCTTCGAGCGGACCGAGCGGCCGGACGGACACGGCTCGCTGAAGATCGTCACCGGATACGCAAAGGATTCCGATGGCGACCGCGTCGAGCAGTCAGAACATCTGCTCGGCGTCGCCAGCGTCTCCGAGGCCGAGCGGCTTCTCGTCGCGCTGCGCGACGGGCGTCGGTGACGATCACTCCGCCGGGCGCTTGCTCGCTCCGCGCTTTGACAAGAGGTCAGGCCGCCGCTCGCCCGTGATCCGCTCGGCCTCTTCGCGGCGCCAGGCGGCAATCTTCGCGTGATCGCCGCTGAGCAGCACATCGGGGACTGCCCGGCCCTCCCACTCCCGCGGCTTGGTGTATTGCGGATATTCGAGCAGCCCGGCCTCGAAGCTCTCATGCGCGAGGCTTTCGGCCGCGCCGAGTACGCCGGGCAGCAGCCGCACGCAGGCATCGATCAGTACCATCGCGGCAAGCTCGCCGCCGGAGAGCACGTAATCTCCGATGGAAATTTCCTGCATTCCGCGGCCCTCGATCGCCCGCTCGTCGAGCCCCTCGAAGCGGCCGGCGAGCAGCATCACGCCCGGACCATCGGCGAGGTCGCGCACGACGGCTTGCTTAAGCGGGCGGCCGCGCGGCGAGAGATAGACGAGCGGCAGGCCGGCCTGTTCGCCGCGGGCGTGGTCGATGGCATGCCCGATGACGTCGGCGCGGAGCACCATGCCGGCGCCGCCGCCCACCGGCGTGTCATCGACCGCGCGGTGGCGGCCGAGGCCGAAGTCGCGGATGTGTGTCGTCGACATCGACCACAGCCCCGCAGCCAGCGCCTGGCCCGACAGCGACACGCCGAGCGGCCCTGGAAACATCTCGGGGAAGAGGGAGAGGACGTGGGCCTTCCAGGCCGGTCGGCCGTCGCTGGTCGGAGTATGCGGCATGGGGGCTCGGTTGGAGTTCGGCTGCGCAGGGCGTCGGTGCGAACAGGTCGGGAGTTCGCTTCGACCGCTGATCTTATCGCGGTTGCTGGCGAGATGTGAGCCCTGGCAGGCTTCGCTATGGCAGTTGGCAGATCAATTTCGACCGGCGTCAGAGCCGGAGGGTCTGACACCGGGCATGGAGCGCGAGTCATGGCAACTGCGACGCGATTTTCACCGCCGAACCTACGCAAAGAACACGTTCTCGAACGTCTTGGACCTGGGAAGACGATAGACCTCGAAATCCCGATCGACGGACGCGACGAGGTTCGTGCCGCGACGTTCGCAGAGCGCAACGAGCGAAGCGTCGGCCAGATCGGCGGGCATATCCTTGTACTTCTCGACAATCTCCAGCGCAGCCGGCAGATCCAGAACCGTCCTCTGATCGATTTCGATGTTTGCCAAAAGCCAGTCTAGGCCTTGAATAAGGTCTGAATGCTTGTCCTGCAGCATGGCCGCAACTTCTCCGACGACCAGCAGATTGGTGACGAGGGTCGCGGTCTCATTGCGACCAATGAAAGCCAAGGCTGCCTTGTGGTGCCGGTCAGATTTCTTGAACAGCGCGATCAGCGGCCCTGCATCAACGACGATGTTTCGCACCGAGCTTCTCCCGAAGGCGCGACTTGTAGGTTGCCGATAGATCGGTCTCGCCCGCGTCGCTCATCTTCTCCAGCGTGCGCTTCAGGGAAGCAAGCCGCGAGTCGACGCGCGGATGGGCGTCGAGATGCTTCGTCACGGCTTCACGGATGAACTCGGACAGCGTCTCGCCGCTGCGCGCCAAGCGGCGCTTCAGCCGGGCGTCGGTCTCTTCGTCGAGACGGATGGTGACGGTGGGCATGACGAGAATCCCGGAACGCACGCATGTCTTACATATGCACGACAGAGCGGATCTTGTCAACGCGGACACGCATCAAAAAGCCCTTGCATCCCGGGTGCCGTCCACACATGACACGCGTCGAAGTTTGTCGTGGGTGGCCGCCTGTTTTTGATGGGGACACGATTCCGATGACCAGCGAGGGTGTGGCTCCGCTGGTGCAAATCTTATCCATTCAAGAACCGCTGCGCGGGGCGGTCATGACCAAGTAGGGAGAGTCTTGAAATGGTGTCAGACCCGGAGGGTCTGGCACCAGCGCAAGACATTTTACTCCGCCGGAACCTCTTCCTTCACTGCGGCCTTCGCGGCGCCGCCCATGCGGCGGTAGATGAGATCCGGCGCGGGCGCATGGCTCTCGCGCTCGGCGACCTTCAGCCAGTCGCCGTGCAGCGGTGAGAGCGAGCAGGCGGGGTCGGTATTGCGCGCGTCGCCCGTCAAGGCGAGGGCCTGGCAGCGGCAGCCGCCGAAGTCGATCTCCTTGCGCGGGCAGGTCCGGCACGGCTCCTTCATCCACTCCGTGCCGCGGTAGATGTTGAAGGCGTCGCTCTTCAGCCAGATGTCGGCGAGCGGCGTATCCTTGACGTTGTGGAACGACAGATGCGGCAGGCTTTCCGCTGCGTGGCAGGGCAGCACCTTGCCCGACGGCGTGATGTTGATGATGCCGCGTCCCCAGCCGCCCATGCAGGGCTTCGGGTACTTCGCATAATAGTCTGGCACCACGAAATCGATGACGAGAACGCCCTTCAGCCGCTCCTTCGCTTTGTCGACGACATCGACCGTATGCATGAAGGACTCGCGCGTCGGCATCAGCGCCGCGCGGTTTTTCAAGGCCCAGGCATAATACTGGATGTGCGCGACCTCACGCCGGCCGGCGCCGAGGTCGACCGCGTATTCGATGTATTTTTCGATGTTGTGAATGTTCTGGCGGTGCATCGGCGCGTTGAGCGTCAGCGGCAGGCCGAGCTCTTTCACCCAGCGGGCGACCTCGCGCTTCTTGGCGCTGCCGCCCTTGTAGGCCGCGATGCGGTCGGCGTTTTCGGGATCGACGTCCTGGATCGAGAGCTGGACGTGATCGAGGCCGTTGTCGCGCAGCTTGGCGAGGCGGTCGCGCGTCAGTGTCACGCCGGCGGTGATGAGATTGGTGTAGAGACCGACCTCGGCCGCGGTCTTGACGATGTCCTCCAGATCCTTGCGCGCCGTCGGCTCGCCCCCCGAGAGGTGAATCTGCAGCACGCCGAGTGCCGCCGCCTGCCGCATGACGTTCTGCCATTCCGCCGTGGTCAGCTCGGTATTGACTCGCTCCAGGTCCAATGGGTTCGAGCAGTAGGGACACTGCAGCGGGCAGCGGTGCGTCAGCTCGCACAGCATGCCGATGGGTGCGCGGGCACACGACGCCGCCTCGGCCGGGTTCTCGGCCGGCGTGGTGCAGTGCTCGATCGGCGCTCTCTCGATGGAATCGGTCATGGGCGGCTCCTCCTCACGCGACGGGGGCTGTGGTGAGCGCGCCCTTGTCGGCGAGCTCCTGGAGTATGTCGATGACGTCCGAACGGATCTGCTCGGGCGTTGCCTGATAGTCGGCGGCGAGCTGAGTCACGATGTCGGTGACAGTGCGCTGGCCGTCGCACAGCTTCAGGATGTTGGCGGCGATTTCGTCCGGCTCGAAGACGCGCTCGGGCGCCAGCAGGATCCAGCGGCCGCGGCCGGCGTCGTGACGCAGCTTGATGTGGCGCGGAAGCGCGGGCCGCGACTCGGCGTTGATGATCTCGCGCGTGCGTTTGAAGCTCTCACCCACTCACATGCCCTCCGGTCTGTAGGCGCCCGGCGGAATGTTGCCGTTGATATAGGCGTGATAGAGCGCGTCGAGCTGCACCCAGAGCACGTTGCACTTGAACTTGACGGCGTCGACGCAGGCCTCCTGCTCGGCCCGGGTGGTGCAGTGGTCCTTGATGTAGGTGAGCGCGAAGTCGGCGTCGAAGGGGGCCTGAACCAAGCGCTTCTTGAAGTAGGCCATCACCGTGTCGTCGATGAAATCGTAATTCTCCAGCATTCCCGAAATGCGCTCCTTGTGGATTTTTGGAGCGAACAGCTCGGTCAGCGAGGAGGCGACGGCGACGACGAGAGGCTGTTCTCGCACGAAATTGACGTAAGCCTCCACGGCGAATCGTGTGGCGGGGAGCGCGCCTCGCATGCTCTGGACATACTCGCGGTCGAGGCCGAGGCCGTCGGTCAAAACCAGCCAGCGCTCGATGCCGCCGGGATCGTCGCCGTGACCGTCGTGCTCGAGCACCCGATGAATCCAGTCGCGGCGGAGCTGGCGATCATAGACGCGGCTGACGAAGGCGGCGTCCTTGCGCGGCACGGCCGACTGATAGCAGTAGCGGTTCAGCGCCCAGGCCGCGACCTGGCCCTTCTTGAGCTTGCCGCCGTGCAGCATGTGATGAAAGGGATGCAGGTCGTGGTAGCGCTCGGGTCCGACGGCGCGGATGGCGGCGTCGAATTCGTCGCGGCTCATGGGCGGCGCGGGTTGGGGCGGCGCCGACGGCCGGATGTTTCTCGCGATCTCGTTCATAGCCGCACCTCCATTCCGTCGTAGCCGACTTCCCAGCCGGCCGCCTCGGTCGCCTTGCGCTCCGGCGAGTTGTCGTCGAGCACCGGGTTCGAGTTGTTAATATGGACGTAGATCCGCCGCTTGACACCCAGGTCTTTGAACGCGGCGATCGACCCTTCCGGACCAGAGATCGAGATGTGGCCCATGCGGGCGCCGGTCTTGTTGAGCAGGCCCTGCCGGATCATCTCGTCGTCGGTGTAGAGTGTGCCGTCGAAGAACAGCAGGTCGGCGCCTTTCAGCCGTGCCGCGAGTGGGGCGTCGACCTCGGCGCAGCCGGGGACATAGAAGAAACGGCGGCCGGTGGCCGTCTCGGTGACTTCGAGACCGATGGTGTCGCCGTCGCGGCTGCCGAAGCTCTTGCCGGCCGCGGCATCCTCGAGGAAGAGCGCGATCTTGCCCGACACGGCGAAAGCCTCCACCGAGAGTCCGAGCGGCTCGCCGGCTCCCTCCAGCTCGATGCGGCCGTCGAGCGGCAGTTCACGGCGGGGCACGATGGCTTTGTTGCAGACGTTGAAGACGGAATTGGCCTCGATCGTCGCCAGCACGCGGGCCGAGCCGTAGATCGAGAAGGGCTGCGCCTCGCGCAGATTAATGAGGCCGATAATGTGGTCGACGTCGGCATTGGTGACGACGACGGACCGGATCGGAGAATTTCGAAGCGGCCCGTCAGCCGCCGGCCAGAGCGCGGGTGCGGCAGCAATCTGCTCGCGCAGGTCGGGGGAGCAGTTGAGCAGAACCCAGCGGAAGCCGTCGGCACTGACGGCCAGCGACGACTGGGTGCGCGCGGCAAAACCAGGCTTGCCGGCCCGGACGCTCGCGCTCATTCGGCCATTACAGTTCCATTGGGGAAAGCCGCCACCGGCAGCCGCCCCCAGCACCCTGATAAACATGCTTTTTCTTGGTTCTCAGGGCGGCACGACTTCGCCGAAAAGCGGCGCCGCAAACGACGACGGCGGCCGTGTTACCGACCGCCGCGCCAATCCATCTCGACCGATCCGAATGGATCAGTGAGCGAGGATCAACATCGTTAGATGACGTCGATCTCGGCCGGCAGGTACGAGGTAACCTCGAGGCCAACTTCCTGCTCGCGGACGGCGGGCTTGGTCCAGATCTTCATGGTAATCCTCCAGTTTCGGCAAGCTGCTTTATAAACGGAGCACCCCGCCGAGGGTCCCCCCAAAACCGCGCCGGGATTGCTTGAAAAGCCCGGCTGCGTGAAAGCCAATCACCACGCTGACCCCATCGTGCGCAAGTAAATTGTCGCTCACGAAAAAGTGTGTCGAGCGGTCACCGGGGGAACGTCAGTCCGGGCCGGACCAGGGGCTGCGTACGGCGAGTGCTAGGTCTGGACGCGGTGCCGGAACCGGTCGTTCGAGCCACGTCCCGTTCGGCGAAGTTTCATCTAGAGGGCTGCATCGCGGCGTGCAAGAGTCGCCCAATCGTTGATGGAATAAGGAATTTCATGCCTTTTTCTGAGCTGTAGAATGAAATTTATAGGAAAATATTCTACTATTGGCTAATCTGAGGCCTGCCGTGACATGAAGACGTGCCATTCGGCGCCGCTGGCCGCCCTGCGAGACGCCGTGACGGTGGCACCAGACGGCGATGCACGATAGGAAACTCGCCCAGTCGCGTGGCAGGCGGGTATCCAGCGTGGCATAGGGTCAGCGACGAACGTGCGATGAGCGCAGTCGAGGAGAGAGGCGTGACGACGGTTCCATTCCTGCCCAAAAACGCGCCATTCACCGCGGAAGACATCGATTTCCTTAACCAGCTCGTGCAGCGCTCGACGCCGATGCAGCGGAGCTGGCTGTCCGGCTTCCTGGCCGGGCTCGATGCGGCGCAGGGCCAGCAAGGGTTGGCGGCGGCTCTTCCCGCCGCAGCGGCCCGCCCGCGCGTACCGCTCACCCTCCTCTACGGCAGCGAATCGGGCAACGCCGAAGGGCTGGCCATGAAGGCCAAGAAGGCGGCGGCGAAGCTCAACTTCGACGCCAAGATCCTCGACATGGCCGACGCCGATGTCGCCAGCCTGCCGAAGCACAAGAACCTGATCGTCTACATCTCGACCTGGGGCGAGGGCGACCCGCCGCAGCGCGCCGTCGACTTCTATGCGGCGCTGATGTCCGACAAGGCGCCGCGGCTCGACGGCGTGCGCTATGCGGTGCTTGCGCTCGGCGACACGGCCTATGTGAACTTCTGCCAGACGGGGAAGCTGGTCGACGCGCGGCTCGAAGCGCTTGGCGCCACCCGCGTCGCCGACCGCAGCGACCTCGATCTCGATTTCGCCAAGTCCGCTGCCCAATGGACCGACAAGACGCTCGGTGTCTTCGCGCCGGCCGATGCGGCCGCTTCCGCGACCGTCGTGCATGTCGATTTCAAGAGCGCGGCGCAGAGCGGCGAACCCGACGAGCCGGTCTACACCGCGGAAAATCCGCTCGAGGCCGAGATCACGGCTCTGGTCAATCTCAATGGCAGCGGCTCGACACGCGAAACGTGGCATGTCGAGTTCACCAGCGAAGCACCGGATTTCAGCTACGAGGTGGGCGACGCCATCGGCGTGCTGCCGGAGAACGATCCCGCACTCGCCGCCGAACTGCTCGACGCGATCGGGCTCGGTACGGACGCGGCCCTCGTCGCCAAGCTGACTCGCAGCCACGACATCACGACGCTCTCGCGCGCCGCGGTCGATGCCTACGCCAAGCTCACCGGCCGCAAGGACGTGGCCAAGCTGCTCGACGGCGACGCCTACGCGAAATTCGCCGAGGACCGTCAACTGGTGGACCTCTTCACCACCTACCCAGAAAAGCTTTCCGCCGAGCAGATCACGAAGCTGCTGCGGCCGCTGCCGGGCCGGCTCTACTCTGTCGCGTCGAGCCTGAAGGCGCACCAGGGCGAGGCGCACCTGACCGTCGGCGCGGTGCGCTGGTCGAGTCACGGCAAGTCGCGCAAGGGCGTCGCATCGAGCTATCTCGCGGATCGCCGCAAGGTCGGTGACAAGGCCCGCATTTATGTCAAACCGAACCGGCACTTCGGCCTTCCGGACGACCCCTCGCGCCCGATCATCATGATCGGTGCGGGAACGGGTGTGGCGCCCTATCGCGGCTTCGTCGAGGAGCGCGCTGAAACCGGAGCGAAGGGTAAGAGCTGGCTCATTTTCGGCGAGCGCAACTTCACCAACGACTTCCTCTATCAGCTCGAATGGCAGGACTTCCTGTCAAGCGGGGTGCTCTCGCGCATCGATGTCGCCTTCTCGCGCGACCAGCCGGAGAAGATCTACGTGCAGCATCGCCTGTGGGAGAACCGGGACGAGCTGCGCCGCTGGCTGGATGACGGCGCGCACCTCTACGTCTGCGGCGACGAGAAGGGCATGGCCAAGGACGTCGATGCGGCGCTGGTCAAAATCCTCGCCGAGCCGCTCAAGGGCGACGCGGAGGCGGGCCGGGCGCGCTTGAAGGAACTCACCAAGGCCGGCCGCTATCAGAGGGACGTGTATTGATCGTAGGTCGGAACATTGAATTAGGTGTCAGCCCCCGAGAGATCGAAATGTCCGAAGACAAACGCGCCCGCAACGAACTGATCAAGGAAGCAAGCCACTATCTGCGCGGCACGATTCGCGACGGGCTCTCGCACGCCGAAACCGGGGCCATCGCCGAGGACGACACGCAGCTTCTGAAGTTTCATGGCTCCTACATGCAGGACGACCGCGACGTGCGCGGCGAGCGGACGAAAAAGAAGCTCGAAAAAGCTTTCTCCTTCATGATCCGGCTGCGCATACCGGGCGGCGTCGTCACGCCGAAGCAGTGGATCGCGCTCGACGACATCGCATCGACCTACGCCAACGGCACGCTGCGGCTGACCACGCGGGCCACCTTCCAGTATCACGGTGTCATCAAGTCCAACCTCAAGCGCACCATGCAGGCGATCAACGCGGCCTGCATCGACACCATCGCGGCCTGCGGCGACGTCAATCGCAACATCATGTCGGCGGCCAATCCATTCCTGACGAAGGCGCACGGCGAAGCCTATGAGCTTGCCAAGCGCGTGAGCGAGCACCTGCTGCCGAGGACGGGCGCCTATCACGAGATCTGGCTCGACGGCGAGAAGGTGGCGGAGAAGGGCGGCAAGGCGGCGCCCGACGTGGAGCCGATCTACGGCACGCACTATCTGCCGCGGAAGTTCAAGACCGTGATCGCCGTGCCGCCAGACAACGATGTCGACATTTTCGCGCACTGCCTCGGATTCATGGCCATTGTCGAAAAGGGCGAGGTCGTCGGCTGGAACGTCACCGTCGGCGGCGGCATGGGCATGAACCACGGCGAGACGGACACCTTTCCGCGGCTCGCCGATGTCATGGCTTTCTGCACCACCGCCCAGGCCGTCGATGTGGCCGAGAAGGTCGTCACCGTGCAGCGCGATTGGGGCAATCGCGAGGTGCGCAAGAACGCGCGCCTCAAGTACACGATCGAACGCTTCGGCATCGAGAAATTCCGCGCCGAGGTCGAGCAGCGGCTTGGGTACAAGCTCGGCAAGGCACGGCCCTTCAAGTTCGAATCGACCGGAGACCCGATCGGCTGGCGGCAGTCGACGGAGGGCAAGGGTGAAAAGAAGTGGCACCTGACGCTGTTCGTCGAGAATGGCCGCGTCAAGGATTCGGCCGGCACGAAACTGAAGAGTGCGCTCCGCAAGATCGCTGAAATGGGCGGCCTGGATTTCGTCGTCACCTCGAACCAGAACCTGATCCTCGCCAACGTCTCCGCGAAGGCGAAGCCGAAGATCGAGGCACTGCTGGCCGAGGCCGGCGTTGCCGTCGGCGTCTCGTCGGGGCTGCGGCGCTACTCCATGGCCTGCGTGGCGCTGCCGACCTGCGGGCTGGCGCTCGCAGAAAGCGAGCGGTTCCTGCCGGGACTGATCACCAGCCTCGAGGACAGTCTCGACGCGGCCGGCCTGCGCGAGGACGACATCGTGGTGCGCATGACCGGCTGCCCCAACGGCTGCGCCCGGCCCTATCTCTCCGAGATCGGGTTCGTCGGACGAAATCCGGGGCTTTACAATCTCTATCTCGGCGCTGCCTTCGACGGCACGCGGCTCTCGAAGCTCTACGCGCAGGACGTAGACAGGGACAAAATCATCAAGCTGCTCGACCCGCTGCTGAAGCGCTACGCCAAAGAGCGCAAGCCGGGTGAACGCTTCGGCGACTTCGTCATCCGTGTCGGCGTCGTCGAGGCGACGCCGGCCGGCAACAAATTCCACGATGGCGTGAAGCTGGCGACGGTTTCATAGACGGCCACGATGATGGCTCGGCTATTGATCGCGTTGATCCGAACGTATTGGCCGGAAAACGTCACGCGGCGATTGATCGAGCATCAGATCTTCAATCGGGCTACGTCGCCGACTGTGCTTTTCCGAGTTTGATGTCGACTAGGATCTGCGCGCGCGGTCGCGGTCGGTCGCGCCAGAAAGTTCCCGGGCCCCTGCGGGCCTCGAACTGATCAACGAGTTTGGCAATCTCCGTCCAATCGTCGTCTTGCGTGCGCATCTTGGCCAAGGCCTTCTGGTCGCGCAGCAGATCGATCTCCTCCCTCAGCTCCGAGATGAACACCCGTCTCGCCCCGAAGATATTCTGGGCCGCGCTGCGCAGGTCATCGGCGTTGGCGATATCGCCGAGACGCAGCTCCTCATGGGCGATCATCAGCGCGTCCAGGATGGCCGGACGGTAGCCTCGATTGGCGTAGTTTCGGTCAGTCCCTACCAGGTCAGGGTTGCGATTGATGAAGTAAAGCCGGCCAGCATCCACGAGCGCGGACAGCTTCGCTTGGACCTCGTCACGAAGAATTCGCATTTCGTTCGGAGTTCGGCCCGATCCCAACGTTGCAGCAAGGGTGTGTGCGGTTGCCATTGCATCAATGCAGTGACTGCCCCAGACGACGAGCTCACGGTCGATTTTAGAGATTTGGTTTTCAACCAGCCGAAGTCGGCGTTCACTCAGTCTCGCGGCATGTCCATAGGCGAAAGCGACTAGGCCGCTGATCACTGCGATGACGGCAGAGGCGAGAGCGATCCAATCGGAGACGTCCAGACTTTCGATCGCGGTAGCGAGCATGACTCTGGGACCTGCGGCTAAATCCAGGTGCTGACGCCCATTCAAAAACGTCGCGCCACTCGTGACCGAACGTGCGAGGACCGACGGTAGCAATCCAGCGACACTTCAAGATCGCATGACAGGCGGCTGCGTCAAGTGGCATCGCCTTCGACGGCCCGCGGCTCTCGAAGCTCTACGCGCAGAATGTGGGCCGGGACAAGATCATCAGGCTGCTCGGCCCGCTGCTGAAGCGCTGCGACAAGGAGCGCATTCCGGGCGAACGCTTCGGCGACTTCGTCATCCGCGTCGGCGTCATCAAGGCGACGCCGGCCGACAGGACGTCAGACCGTATCGATGTCGAAAATCGCAGTCTACCAAGCCAATCATTTTCCTCAATCGTGCGCGCCACTCTCCACGCTGTTTCCCGGACGCGGCGCGAAGCGCAGCGAAGCGATCAGGCAACTTTTTCGGAGGCAGTCATACTCCGACAGTGGGCCGGGAAAGGTCCGGATCGCCGTGTGAAGGACGCGGCGTCCGGGAAGCGCGATAGGGTACAAAGAGCGATGGGATCAAGGATTTCGGCTGCGATGTCGGACGTCGCACCACTTGCTCATCTCCGCCGCTTACGGTCTTAAGCTGCCTCATGCGTTGAGGATTACGGAAGAGTCTGCAGGCCGTGATGGCTTCACATGGCGTCGTCACCCGGTCAGGACGCCGCCACGGCAGCGCACGGCGTTGACGCGCACGTCGGCTTGACCGAGATGCAGGCCGAGCGTCGTCAGCAGCGCGTGCACCACTTTGTCCAGCGGCGGCGCCGCCGTCGACAGAGTGGCGGCCAGAGCGGCTTGGACTGCCGCCGGCGACGACAATCGCAGTCCTACCGCGTTCACCTCGAGCTCGAGGTCTCCGAGCAGTGTGCTGGCTAGCGAAGCGGTGAACGCATGAGTATCGGTCTGCCGGATGACGCCGGCATCGATGTCGGATTGCGTGAAATCCAGCATCGTCTCGCTTTGGTTGCCGAGTCTTACATGCGCGCGGCCGTTGATCGTGAGCAGCGGGAGAGTGACGATGCGGGCGCTATTGACCGCGGGTTTCTTCGGCGTGTCGCTCCAGTCCTGTGTCGGTTCGCCGATCCACGCTTCGGCAATGCCGGGCAGTACTGCCACCTCGACTCGGCCGTATCCGCTGGCCGGGCAGGAGACGGCGGCGAGGCGTGCCTCCGCGCTGGCCACTTCCAGGTAGATCGGAAGGCGGATGCGCGCATCGGAGAGAAGCCCGGAGCCGGCGACGTACGCGACCAGTGTCAATCGCGTCTGAGCCGTCCGCACCATCGAGCCGGCGCCACCGACCGCGACCCATGCGGAGTGCTGCATCGGCTCCCCGATCGCGATTTTCAGATCGAGATCAACGATCCCGGGGACGGTCGCGCCGAGGTCGATGGCGACTTGACGCGCTCCATTGCTCAGCACGGCTGCTCCCGATACCAGCTCCATGGCCTGCATAGTGACATCGAGGCCGGGCGCCGGCTCGCCGATGGCGAGCGACGCGAGGGAGCCGAGGTCGATCAGCGAGGTGAGTGGAACGGTGAGCTGCGAGGAGATGGCCGAGCCGGCCAGCCGGCGCAGGCTGGCCGCCGCAGAAGCGTTTCCGTCCTCCTCGCAGACGCTGGCGAGCGCGGTCAGCCATTGGCCGAGCGTCGCCTCGGCTTCGAGCACGTTGCGATAGGTGCCGGCGGTGATCCCGGCCTCCGTCGCCAGCGCACCCATGAACGACAGGAGCTTCACATCGGCGTCGAGCAGCGCCTCGTAGTCCATGGCCGTCAGGGACACCGAGCCGCCGAGCAGCGCGCCGAGGACGGCGTTGGAGATGCCGCCGTCGAGCGAGAGCAACCGGCTGCCGACCGAGAAGGCCGCCTCCTCTGCGCTGGAGGCCATGGCAGTAACGCCGACATCGACATCGCTCCTGAAGAAATACTTGGCGAAGTAAAGCCGGCCCGGTGTGATGAGATCGACGTGGGCGGCATTGTAAGGCATCAGCCCGGCGACGAACCGCTGGTCCGCCGCGACCGCGGGGTCGGGCTGGTAGCGGCCGAGGACGACCGACAGAGACTTGATGTCCGACAGGCCATTGGCGTGGAGCGTCGCACGGGCTGCGGCCTCGGGGCGGCCGAGGTCGGCGGAGGCGGCGATGGCCGCCAGGTCGGCATAGCCTTGTGCGGAGCGGCGCTGGAGATAGAGGGCTCCGACATCGATGGCCAGCGCGGAGACGGCGATGGCGACGGTGAGGAAGGCCGCTGTCAGCAGGGCGATCGTGCCCCGCTCGTCGCGGGCAAGGCGGGAGGTGATTTCGAGCGGCGAAAAATGCGGAATGGGATGACGCATGACGGGCTCCGTTGGTTTGATGATCAGTAGCCGCCGCGCTTGATGACGGCGGTGCGCTGGATGATTTTCGAAGGCAGGGGAATGAGTTTCGAGAACGACCAGATCGGCAGGTGAGCGGAGTCGTAGCGGACCGCCACCATGAACTCGGTCGGATCGGACGCGGAGGCTGCGGCCTCGACGGCGATTTTGTCGGCGATCAGCAGCGGATACATGGATGCCGTCTTGGCGATCACCCCTTTGGCGATCGAAGTGCGCTCGGCGTCGTCGAGGCCGGCCACCGATGCGCGGGCGGCATCCGCCGCCAGCTGAGCGGTGCAGTGCGCGGCGCCGTAATAGATGCCGTGGGCGAGGATTCCCAGCATCAGCATCAGAAACACCGGCAGGACGACGGCGAATTCAACGGCCGAAGCACCGGAGCGGTCGCCCCAAAGTCGTTTCAAGAACAAGCAGGTGGAGCAGGCGAGGTCAGGTGAAGTGGTGCATTGATCCATGTGACGATCCTCAATAATAATTGGATGTCATCACGATGCCGGTGGCCGATAAATATGGATTTTAATTAGAGTATTTTTTCAGAATATTCTATTTTTACTGTAATTTGCTTGTTTCTTTGATGTTTTTATTCAGCTAGGTGACGCACGTATTCTTATATCGTCTATCAAATATCTTTTATCAGCCTGATAGGCACCGGGTCTTCGGCTGACGATCACAAGCGATCGATGGTTGCTTCGCAACCAAAGAGACAGTAAAAACAATCTTAAGTTGATTTGCTCTTTGGCGCTCGGTCCTTCTCACCGGCGCGGTTTGCGTGCCTCGCGGCGTCATTTCACGAGCCGCCAACGCGGCCCATCGGGAGTCATGCAATGTCGATGACAGCGGCGTCCCGCTTCGCCACGCGCCCCCTCTATCTGCAGGTGCGCGACCTGCTCGTGCAGCGCATCACGCTCCGGGAGTGGCCCCCCGGCTCGGCGCTGCCCAACGAGTTCCAACTGGCGGAAGAGCTGCGCGTCAGCACGGGCACAGTCCGCAAGGCATTGGAGCTGCTGGAAGAAGAGCGCGTGATCAGCCGCCGGCAGGGCCGCGGAACCTTCGTCAGCGATCATTCGAGCAGTGAATTCGCGATCCGCTTCACGAATATCGTCGATCCGCAGGGTGCGCCGGTGTCCGGTCAAGTCGACTTCCGGGGCGTCGAACGGGTGGTGGCTTCTGAGCAGGCCATCGCCCGGCTCGGCCTGCGTCAGGGGCAGGACGTATGGCAGATCCGCCGCACCCATCGCTCAGGCGGCACACCGTACATGGCCGAAACCAGCGTCGTTCCCGCTGGCATGTATCACCGGCTCGCGCCGGTGCCGGGGTCCTGCGCCATCAACGTCCTGGCTCAGGCCAACAACATCATTCTGAAGGACGCGCTGGAGCGGGTCGGCCTCGCAAACTGTCCGTCCGAGGATGCCGCAGAGCTTGGTATTGGCGCGGGAACCCCGGTCTTGATGCTGGATCGGGTGATCTACGCGATCGACAACCGGCCGGCCGAGTGGCGCCTTGCGCACTGCCATCTGGGCCCGAATTCCTACGTCGCACGCATAAGCTGAGCCCAATAGTCGGCGTTCCCCGTGCGCCGTCACCGGGGTTCGTTAGACCTTTCGCACCCCTGTCCCGCAAGCCAAACCAGCAACGACAGCTTGACAGGCCCGCCGCTCCTTCGCGTAAGTTCGGGCGGCATGTCGATGCGCGAGTGTCCTTTCGATATCGAAGTCCGGTCGGGGCGTGTGGAAGACAATGACGGACGTCGCGATCGAAAGGACACAGGCTAAACAATGGTTCTAGTGTGATTCAGATTTCGAAGTCCGCTGCAGAGCCAGCCGCAAAGTATGAAGCGGACTTCGAAATCATCACACTAGCCGCCGGCATCGTGTTGCCGTCGCCGCCGGACCCGTCGCCGGACGTGTCGATGATGCCGACCTTCAACCCACCCCTCGAGGCCCCGCTTGGATCGTACGCCGTCTGCCCGCACCTATCTCGATTTCGAGAAGCCGATCGCCGAGCTTGAAAGCAAGGCGTCGGAACTCAAGGCGCTGGCCACCGACGAATCGCAGTCGCTGCTCGATGAAATCCAGCGGCTGGAGCAGAAGGCCCGTGGCGCGCTGACCGATACCTACAACAAGCTGACGCCATGGCAGAAGACCCAGGTCGCCCGGCACCCGGAGCGCCCGCACTGCCTCGACTACGTGACGGCGCTGATCGACGAGTTCACGCCGCTGGCCGGCGACCGCTATTTCGCCGAGGACGAAGCCATCATGGGCGGGCTCGGCACGTTCCGTGGTCGGCCGATCATGCTCATCGGCCACGAGAAGGGCTCCGACACGGAGAGCCGCATCCGTCACAACTTCGGAATGGCCAAGCCCGAGGGCTATCGCAAGGCCGTCCGGCTGCTCGAAATGGCCGACAAGTTCGGTGTCCCCGTCATCACCCTGATCGACACCGCCGGGGCCTACCCCGGCATCGGCGCCGAAGAGCGCGGACAGGCCGAGGCCATCGCCCGCTCGACCGACTGCTGTCTCGCGCTCGGCGTGCCGATCATAGCGGTCGTCATCGGCGAGGGAGGATCGGGCGGCGCCGTCGCGATCGCCTCCGCCAACCGCATCCTGATGCTGGAGCACGCGATCTACACGGTGGCCTCGCCGGAGGCGGCGGCTTCGATCCTGTGGCGCGATTCGGCGAAGGCCATCGACGCCGCGACGAACATGAAGATCACTGCGCAGGATCTCGAAAGCCTGGGCGTCATCGACGTCATCATCCGCGAGCCGGTCGGTGGAGCCCATCGCGACAAGGCGCTGGCGGCCGAGGTGGCAGGGGATGCGATCGCCAAGGCTCTGGCCGAGTTCGACGGCAAGACGCCGGCCGAGATCAAGAAGCAGCGCCACGACCGCTTCCTTCAGATTGGGCGCACCCTTTAGTGCAGAAGCGGCTCTGGTCCGCTCGGTCCGCCGGTGGGCGCGGTTCAACAAGTCAACTCAGCCTATGCTCGGAGTAGGATGGCGGCGCCCTGCGAATGCCCCAATCCCAGCCTACTCGTCTTGACAGGGACGGAGCGGCCCTTAAACAGGCTTGGCAGGGAAATCATATCGTTAACGACATGTTAACCACGCACACCGATGCTGTGACCCTCGGCCTGAGGGGTTGTGTCATGCGTATGAAAATCCTCGGCGGGATCATCGCGTCGCGGCTTCGGCCGATCGTGCCCGCCTGTCTGCTCGCGGTCTTCGCAGCCGCCTGTTCCAGTGCTCCCGAGATTCCTGCTTCCGAACAGCCGCTCACCAAAGAGAGCGTGATGCTGCTCGGGCGCAAGGGTATGGACGCCGGCGCACCGATCTTCGTCCGCATCTTCAAGGAAGAATCGGAGCTGGAGGTCTGGAAAGCCCGCTCCGACGGCCGCTTCTATCACTTCAAGACCTATCCGATCTGCAACTGGTCGGGCGATCTCGGGCCGAAGCTCCAGCTGGGCGACAAGCAGGCGCCGGAGGGCTTCTATTCGATCAGCCCACAGCAGATGAAGCCGGACTCGCAGTTCCATCTCGCGTTCAACATGGGCTATCCGAACGCCTACGACCGCTCGCACGGCCGCACGGGGCAGGCGCTGATGGTGCACGGCAAGTGCAAGTCGGCGGGCTGCTACGCGATGACGGATGCGCTGGTCGAGGAAATCTACGCGCTCGCCCGCGAGGCGTTCAGGGGCGGCCAGCCGAATTTCCAGGTGCACGCCTATCCGTTCCGCATGACCGACGAAAAACTGGCGCGCTACCGCAAGCACAAGTGGCATGCGTTCTGGACGACCCTCAAGCAGGGCTACGACTACTTCGAGGTCAATCGCGTGCCGCCGACCGTCGCCGTCTGCGAGCGGCGGTATGTGGTCAACGTCATCATGCCGGCGGTCATGCGCATTCAGCCCGAAGGCCGCTGCCCGCGCTTCCAGCGCCCGATGCTGGAGCCGTTCGCACCGCGGGCCGAGGAACAGCAAATCGCGATAGAACGAATCGTGGTGCCGGGTCCGAAAGTGCGGGACTTGGCCAGTATCGCTCCTCCGCCGCCGCTCGACGAGCCCGCCGTCGCAGCAAACGGTTCTCCCTGGCCGGCTGCAGCCATGGCCTCGAAGGCGCCCGCACTCACCTCGGGTTCGGAGCCCATTCCGGCCGGAGCCTCGGCACTCGGGTTCGGTCAGTGACGGCACGTCATGGCTGAACGCCAGCGCAGGCGTCGCGGAGGCCGCATTGCCCTTCTGCTGCTGGTCCTCGCCGCGGTGGTGGCCATCGGCCAGTACTGGATCCGGCTCGGCACGGACGCCGACGAACGCCACATCTCATTCGAGCGCTGGAAGAGAGTGACGGCCTTTGCCGCCGGCTATTCGCTTCCCGGTACGCCAGACCTCGACCGCTTCAAAGAGCGTCTGACCGCCGCCGGTCATTCCCTCGGCGCGCCGATTTTCATGCGCATCTTCAAGCGCGAGTTCGAGCTGGAAGTGTGGATGCAGCGGGATGGCCGCTTCGAGCTGTTCGCCACCTATCCCATCTGCCGCTGGTCGGGACGGCTCGGACCGAAGCTGAGACAGGGTGACCGGCAGTCGCCCGAGGGATTTTACACGGTGGATGCCGCGGCGCTCAACCCGAACAGCCGGTGGCATCGCTCCTTCAATCTCGGCTTTCCCAACCCCTTCGACCGCGCCCACGCCCGCACCGGCGACTTCCTCATGGTGCACGGCGGCTGCTCGTCGATCGGTTGCTATGCCATGACCAACCCCGTGATCGACGAGATCTGGCTGCTGGTGACCAAGGCGCTGGCCGGCGGACAGCAGCGGTTCCAGGTTCAGGTCTACCCCTTCCGCATGACGGAGCAAAATCTGGCAGAGCGGGTCGGCAGTCCGCAGGCGGCATTCTGGCAGGAGCTCAAGCAGGGCCACGATCTGTTCGAAGCCGACCGCCGGCCGCCCAAGGTCGCGGTCTGTGGACGGCAGTACACCTTCGAGGCGGCGGCCCCCGGTGCCGACGGCAGCGCCCCCATCGTCGCCCGCTGCGGACGTTCCAAGTAATAAAATATAACGATTGCAACGATTTGATCTTCTTGAGTTCAATTCGGGAGGCGGGAGGAAAATTCCGGCTCGATTCGCCGGGTTGCTGCGACACCCGATGCCGCAGTGCGGCAGATAGGTGTTTCAATGCCCAGGGAGGTGTGCTCTCCTCCCATCGGCCAGCGAGGCTGGCGAATCTCGGTTTGAGATCAGGAGCTGAATGGTCATCGTTGGGTGGCGAGCACGTTTGCCGATGGGTCGTGCGGCGCTTTGCGCGGCAGCAATGGCGTGTGCACTCGTTCCACTCGCGCAGCCGGTAGCCGCCGCGGAGGCCACAACCGCGCAGCCGGCCGCTCGGCTCCCCGCGGCCGCCAATGAACCGGTGGACCGCGTGCCTGTTCCCCCGGCCGAGAACGTCGACGACCTGGTCAACCGGCTTTCACTCAAGGAAATGGTTCCCGGGACGCCGATTTTCATCCGCATTTTCAAAGCGTCCTCGGAGCTCGAAATCTGGGCCCTGAAGGATGGCACGTTCTCGCTCTTCGAAACCTACTCGATCTGCCACTGGTCGGGCGGGCTCGGGCCGAAGCTGCTGCGCGGCGACAAGCAGGCGCCGGAGGGCTTCTACACGGTCAACGAGGAGCGACTTCATCGCGTCGGCCGCTGGCCCGGGTCGCTGAATCTCGGCTATCCCAACGCCCTCGACCGGGTGCTCGGGCGGACGGGGTCGGCCATCCTCATCCACGGCGGCTGCAACTCCATCGGCTGCTTTGCGATGACCAGTCCGCTGATCTCGGAAATCTGGCTGCTGACACTTGCCGCGATGGCCGGGGGGCAGGAGCACATCCCCGTGCATGTGTTTCCGTTCCGCATGACGGAGGACAATTTCGCCGCCTACAAGGACAGCGAATGGGTGCCCTTCTGGCGCAACCTCCAGAAGGGTTACGACCTCTTCGAGCGCACCCGCACGCCGCCAGTGGTCAGCGTGTGCAACGACGCCTATGAGATCGCCCCGGCGCCGGCCGACGGGCGCGGTCGTACGGGGCCGGTCGGCGTGTGCCGTGAGACGGCGGCGGTCCTCGCACAGCTCGACCGGCTGGACGACGCGCTGCCGGCACACATCATGCGGCGGCTGCTGATCGGCGCGCGCTCGGGGTCCGGGCTTTCGGCCGACCTCGCCGTGTCGAGCCTGGGGGCGGTCGCCCGCCACGTCAGCGCCCACGTCAGTGCCATCAAGAACTTCAACAAGCCGCGCCTGTCGTCGTCGCAGGGTCGCAGCTACCGCTGCTCGCCGGGTCTGGCGAGCTGCCGGAGGTTCCTGGCGCTCCAGGATCGAGCCCTCACTCGCAGGGTCGCCACGGCCTCGCAATCCGGTCGCAAGCGCCTGAAAACCGCCTCCCGGAACTAACCGTAATCCGCCGCGCCCTGCTCACAGCCGACCGGGACAACCAAATCCCGAGCCGCGGCTTGCCCCGCCTTTCTCACGCGTGTCATAGACGACGTTTCTCATCGATCGGAGATCGGACCCATCCATGCAGCAGGATTCGCTTTGGCTGAAATACTCGCGCTCGACGGAGACGCTCATCGAGACCGTTCTCTTCGGCAGCCGCTGGCTGCTGGCGCCCTTCTATCTCGGGTTGGCCATTTCGATCGTCGTCCTGCTGATCAAGTTCATGGTCGAACTTCTGCATCTGGTGGTCGGCGCCTTCACGATGACCGAGCCGGAGGTGATCGTCGGCGTGCTGTCGCTGGTCGACATGGCGCTGACCGGCTCCCTTCTGATCATCGTCATCTTTTCGGGCTACGAGAATTTCGTCTCCCGCATCGATCACGCCGGCCATCGAGACTGGCCGGCATGGATGGGAACGATCGACTTCAGCGCACTCAAGCTGAAACTGCTCTCCTCGATCGTCGCCATTTCGGCGATTCAGCTCCTCAAGCAGTTCATGGCCCTGAACAAGGTCTCCGACCGGGATCTCTATTTCCTGGTGCTGATACATGTCGTTTTCGTCGTGTCGAGCGTGCTGCTGGCGCTGGCCGACCGCATCGCCGGGCACGAGTCCTCGAGTCATGACAGTCCTGCCAACGGCAACGGTGGTCACGGGGGCGGCGCACCCGGCGAAAAGCATGATGCCAGCCATGGCAGATCTGAACCGAAGAAGCCGGCAGCTCCTGTACCCCGGGATGTGCCAGCCCAGGAAATCCTGATCGCATCCGCCGAGGCGATGCCGTCGACCCCGGCGGCGGCCAGCGCGCCGCCTGCCAAGTCGTCGACGGCCGGCAAGAAAGGCCACAAGTAGGCCGGCGCCCCGCGGGACGAACAGCGGAGATGCGACGTGCCTCGGATCGTGATCGTCGGCGGATACGGGGCGTTCGGGTCGCGCGTCGCCGAGCGTTTGGCTCGGGAAAGTGACGTCGAGGTCGTCATCGCGGGACGCGACGGCGAGCGCGCCGCGCGCCACTCGGCCTCGCTCCGGCTCGGCGCCAAGGCGACGATCGACAGCGCGGTCATCGATGCGGAACGCGTGGGTGACGCCGCCCTCGCCGCCCTCGCACCCACTGTCGTCGTCAACGCCTCGGGACCTTTCCAGGGTCAGGACTATCGCCTCGCCCGCTCCTGCATCGCGGCCGGCTGCCATTACGTCGATCTCGCCGACGCGCGCGGCTTCGTCACAGGTATCGCGGCGCTCGACGCCGACGCGAAGGACGCCGGCGTGGCTATCATCTCCGGGGCCAGCTCGGTGCCCGGCGTTTCGTCGGCGGTTGTCGCTCACTTCGCGCCCGAGTTCCGCGACGTGGAAGAGATCGAGATTGCCATTTCGCCCGGCAGCGGTTTCGAGCCGGGCGTCGCCACGGCGGCGGCCGGGCTGAGCTACCTCGGACAGCCGATCTCCGTGCCGGGCCGTCCCGCGCCGCGCGTGGTCTACGGCTGGCAGGGTCTCAGCCGTCTGCATTTCCCGGGTCTTGGCCGCCGCTGGACCGCCCACTGCGACGTGCCGGATCTCGATCTCTTTCAGGCCCGCTACCCCACACTTCAACGCATCGATTTTCGCGCCGGGCTGGAGGTTGGGCTGTTCCAGATCGGTTTGTGGCTGCTCTCCTGGCCGGCACGGATCGGGCTGATCGCCCAGCCGTCGCGCATGGCTTCCTTCCTGACCCGATTGAAAAGCCGGTTCTCCGGCATGGGCTCCAATCGCGGTGGGATGCGGATCGCCATCGCCGGACGGGGCCGGGACGGCCGGCCGCATTCGGTGCTGTGGTCGCTCGCCGCCGACGCGGGCGACGGGCTCTTCGTGCCGACGCTCGCGTGCGTGATACTGGCGCGAAGGCTCGCGCGCGGCGACGGCAGCCTTCGCGGAGCGGCGCCGTGCTTCGAGATGGTCTCGCTGGAAGAGGTGCTCAGCGAGGTGACCGATCTCAGGATTTCGACTGGTCCGCTGCCTCTCTACCGCCGCCTGCTCGGATCGGACTTCGACCATTTGCCGGCTGCGGTCCGCCGCCTGCACGAGACGCTGCGTCCGGAGCTTTGGCGAGGGGAGGCGAGCGTCGAGCACGGGCGCTCGCCGGCGGCCCGGCTGGCGACGTGGCTGATGCCGTTTCCGCGCGAAACGGCAGGCCCACAGCCGGGCTTCGTCTACGCCGTTCGTCCCGAGGGCGATGGAGAGGTCTGGGTTCGCGGGTTTGCTGGTGGAGAACCGGCCCCGAGCATGTTTCGCACCCGGCAGTTCATCAAGGGCGGCCGGCTGATCGAAACGACGAAGGGGATGCGCTTCGTCTTTCGCGTCGAGGCCCATGCCGGCGGCCAGCGGCTCGTCCTGGAACGTCTTTCGGTTTTCGGATTGCCAGTGCCTCGCGTCCTGCATCCCGACATCCGCACCCTCGAAAGCGAGCGCGACGGCCGCTATCATTTCGACGTCGAAGCCCACCTGCCGCTGCGGGCCGGGCTGCTGGTCCGCTATTCCGGATGGCTGGTGGCGGAGGGCGATGCTACGATACATCCCTCCCATACAGCGAGTCCGTTGCCATGAGCACCCCTTCACGCGTCGCCCTGATCACAGGTGCTGGCAGCGGCATCGGGAGGGCGGTTGCACTGGCCCTGCAAGCGGACGGCTACGACTGCGTGCTGACGGGGAGACGCAAGCCCGAGCTCGAAAAGACGGCGGTTGCGGGTGTGCCCGATCGCGGCAGGATGCTCGCCGTCGCGGGCAACGTCGCCGATCCCGTCGCCGTCAACACGCTGTTCGCCCGCACCAAGGACGCCTTCGGCCGCCTCGACGTGCTGTTCAACAACGCGGGCACCTTCACGCCACCGGTGCCGATCGAGGATCTGGCGCTGGAGCAGTGGCAGCAGGTGATTGACGTCAACGTGACGGGAGCCTTTCTCTGCGCACAGGGCGCCATCCGACTGATGAAGTCGCAGACGCCGCGCGGCGGACGCATCATCAACAACGGCTCGATCTCCGCCCATGCCCCGCGGCCGAACGCGGTCGCCTACACGGCCTCCAAGCACGCCATGACCGGGCTGACCAAATCCATCGCGCTCGACGGCCGCGCCCACGACATCGCCTGCTCGCAGATCGACATCGGCAACGCAGAGACTGACCTGACGCTGCCGATGGTGACCGGGCCTGGCTCTCTGCAGCCGAACGGGACCCGCCTCGTCGAGCCGCGTTTCGAGGTCGAGCATGTGGCACGCGCTGTGCTCTACATGGCCAATCTGCCGCTCGACGCCAACGTGCAGTTCATGACGCTGATGGCGACCAGGATGCCCTACATCGGCCGCGGCTGAGCTTGGGGTCAATAGACGAGGCTGGCGAAGCTGTCGTCGAGCGTGCGCCGCAGAAGGGCGCGGTATTTCGCAAAGGCGGTGTGGCCCGCAGCGATGCGGCCGAACGCGAGCGGCGTGTCGGCCTCCATCGGCACGAGCACGATCGGAGCCGCCACCGGTGTCAGCTGCGCGCCGCGGCCAACCTGCAGCGTGGTCAGGATGCCGTGCATCTCTCCGGTGATCGTCGGCCGCGCGACGATGACGAGGCGGTACTGCCCGTGCCGGTTGGTGACGAGGTAGATGTGTCCCGACTGGTGCGGCACCGACACCGCGCCGAACTGGGTGAAATCCCGATCGATGCGCTCCGACTCGCGAAAAGCCAGTGTCGAGGCCGCGGCGTCCCAGTAGATTTCCGTTCGATAAGCATAAACCGCGGACTTTTCGCCGAACGAGGGGCGCAGCGTAAGGTAGTCGCCCTCGATCCACTGGACCGCAGCGCGCGCGTAGTTTCCGAGGTGGTCCGGTGCGACGCCGTTGGCGGTCGTCGGGCTCTTGTCGCTCCGTGCAGCGGCGGGCCGCAGAGCGACGCCGAGCGCCTCCTCGATCCTGACCAGGGTCGCGAGCGTGAACGGGCGCCGGCCCGAAAGCGCTTTTTCCAGCGTGGATATCGAGATGCGGGCCTCGTCGGCCAGCCGCTGGCGCGACATGCGCCGTCGCGCGAGTGCCTCACGCACCAGCGTCGCTATGCTGCCGCCGTCGTCGCTGCTGCTCTTGCGTTCTGACACGCCCGTCATGTCCTTTTGCGGAGTGCCGGCCGAAACGCGCCAACCGTACAAGACCTCACAATCCCGCATTGCTGCGGCTGCGGCAAGGCGAGGCGTGCCGGGCTGTGAAAAACCCGCCCGTTACTGCCCATGGCGGGGCCCATCCGACTTTGAGATTTTGTGGATGGAGAGATGTGGGAGGCGGTCCCACACGAGGGAAATCCACCCATGACCGCTACGCTCATTGCAAGTCACAGGGAACCTTCGACGCCGATGCCGCGACCGCTGCCGAAAACCACGCGCGATTGTTGGCCCGGGGCGAGCTTGCTGCGGCCAGCATGTTTAACGCCATCCTGGGGTGCGCGGTGATCATCCTGGTCGGTTTCGAGATCGCTACGGGGTCTATCGCCTCACGCGCGCCTGCACCCTCCACCGCACCTCTGGTCACCCGGGATTGCACAGGAGCGGTCGTCTCCGACGTCGCGTTTCGCGACTGGGCTCGGCGATTGCTCAATCGGCGTTCGGCGGCCTGAGCGTCGCGACCGTCGAAGCGGAGTGTTCACAGACGTATCACCGATCGATGTCTCGCAATGGCGACGGAATCGCACCGTCCGTCATTCATCGCCGGTTCATCGGCGTGCTGCAACTCTGCCGCAATCACGCCTCGAACAATTTGCACGCCGCGCCCGCCCGACAGAAGGTGGGCCGCGTTGCACTGGACACAGGGAGAAACGGTCATGACACGCACTGTGCCGCTTGCTCTGCTCAGCGTGACAGCGGCTCTTGCCTTCGCTGCGACCTCGGCGCCGGCCGCGCCGGCCGCCGGCCAGCTGACCGGCGAATATCTGAAAACTGCGCAGGCCGGATCGGTGGAACTGGTCCACAACAGACGCTGGCATCGCGGCCGTCACTGGCGCGGGCCATGGTATCCGCGCCGTTGCCACTTCGAGCGTTACTGCTGGTGGGACCGCTGGGGCTATCGCCACTGTGATCTCGTGCGGCGCTGCTATGGACCTCGCTGGTAACCTGCGCCGCAACGCGCCGCGACTGGTTCGCACCAGCGCGGCGCACGTCGCTCGCTATCGAATGGTTTCTCCAGGCGCGTAGGTGGCCAGCGCAAGGGCGTGGACTTTGCCGGCCAGTTCCTCCGCGAGGGTTTCGTTGACCAGGCGGTGGCGGGCCACGCGCGAGAGGCCGGCGAACAGCGGCGACACGACCAGCACGCGGTAATGGCTCTCCCCGGTGCCGGGAGAATTGCGATGACCGGCATGCAATTCACTCTCGTTCACGATATCGAGGCGGGTCGGCTCCAGCGCCAGCATGAGCTTGCTGCGGATGCGCTCGTCGGCCGTCATTCAGCAACTCCTAATGATCGCCGGGACATAGTGGTGTGCGTCTGTGGCCAGGGGGTGACGGACGCCGCGACTGAGGCCCTTTGCCGTCATGTCGAGGGTTGTCGGTCGGTTCGGCAGGGATCATACTCACGCCACCATGAAACTGAACTCGAAATACTTCGATTCCATCCGCGCCGGCACCAAACGGGCCGCGACGGCGGGGGAATCCGACCAGCGCCATCCACCCTGCCAGTGGAAAGGGTGTGGGAAGCCGGCGCCGCATCGCGCCCCGCGCGGCCGCGGGCACGACGGGGAGTTTTTCATGTTCTGTGTGGATCACATCCGCCAGTACAATCACTCCTATAACTATTTCGACGGCATGTCCGACAGCGAGGTTCTGGACTTCCAGAAGGACGCCCTCACCGGCCACCGTCCGACCTGGAAGATGGGTGCCAATTCCTGGGCGCACGGCACCAGCACCGGGGCGACCAACGCTGCCAATGCCAAGCAGACGGCCGGCGTCGGCAGCGATCCGCACGGGTTTTTCGCCTGGCGGGCGAAGAAGGCGCGCGAAGAGCCGGCCGAGAGCCGCCGCCAGCTGCGTCCGATGGAGAGGAAAGCGCTGGAAGCCCTCAATCTGGATGAGACAGCCGCGCGGGAAGAAATCAAGTCGCGCTTCAAGGAACTGGTCAAGCTGCATCATCCGGATGCCAACGGCGGGGACAACCGCTCCGAGGAGCGGTTGCGCGACATCATCCACGCCTATAACCATCTGAAGCAGGCGGGCCTGGTCTAATTTTCCGGCTTCACCGATGATCCTCGACGGCGTCGACAGACGTCGAGCAGCGAGGGGACAACCTTTCGCCGGCCTCCTCGGGCCGCGGACCAGCTTTGGAACGCCACGACATGAACGCCCAAGCTCAGGCTGGTTCGCCTGCCCTGCCCGACATGAAGGTGTCGGTGCGCCAGGTGTTCGGTATCGACAGCGATCTCGAAGTCCCGGCGTATTCGAAGTCCGATGAGCACGTGCCCGATCTGGACTCGGACTATCTGTTCAACCGCGAGGTGACGCTCGCCATCCTGGCCGGCTTCAAGCACAACCGCCGCGTAATGGTGCAGGGCTACCACGGCACCGGCAAATCGACCCACATCGAGCAGGTGGCGGCGCGGCTCAATTGGCCGTGCATCCGCATCAATCTCGATAGCCACATCTCGCGCATCGACCTCGTCGGCAAGGATGCGATCGTTCTGAAGGACGGCAAGCAGATCACCGAGTTCCGCGAGGGAATCCTTCCCTACGCGCTGCAATCCAACACCGCGCTTGTGTTCGACGAGTACGACGCCGGCCGGCCGGACGTGATGTTCGTCATCCAGCGAGTGCTCGAAGTCTCGGGCAAGCTGACGCTGCTCGACCAGTCGAAGGTGATCCGGCCGCATCCGGCGTTCCGCTTGTTCGCCACCACCAACACCATCGGCCTCGGCGACACGTCTGGCCTCTATCACGGCACGCAGCAGATCAATCAGGGCCAGATGGACCGCTGGTCGATCGTGACGACCCTCAACTATCTGCCGCACGACGACGAGGCGAAGATCGTACTGTCGAAGGTCAAGACGTTCGCCAAGAGCGAGGCCGGCCGCAAGCTCGTCTCGAACATGGTGCGCGTGGCCGACCTGACGCGATCCGCGTTCGTCAACGGCGACCTCTCGACTGTCATGAGCCCGCGCACGGTGATGACCTGGGCCGAGAACGCCGTCATCTTCGACGACATCGGCTTCGCCTTCCGTGTCACGTTCCTGAACAAGTGCGACGAGCTGGAGCGACCGCTGGTCGCCGAGTTCTATCAGCGCTGCTTCGGAGAAGAGCTGCCCGAAAGCGCGGCCAACGTCGCGCTGAGCTGAGCTGCTCCGGCTCGACCGTATCAAAAAGCGAGTTGTCCATGGGCCGTCACGCAACCAAGCCCCCGACGCAAGCCTCGACCGGAACCCGATACGAGGACGACCTCTACACCTGGATGCAGGAGCAGGTCGCCCTGCTGCGCGCGGGCCGGGTCGATGGCATCGACGCTGCAAATGTGGCCGAGGAGCTGTCGGACGTGGGAAATGAACAGCTCGACAAGCTGGAGAACGCCATTGCCGTTCTGACCATGCACCTCCTCAAATGGGATCATCAGCGCGAACGCAGGTCGCGAAGTTGGCAAGCCACCGTCGCGGAACAGCGACGAGGTATTGCGCGAGTTATGATGAAAAATCCCGGCCTGAAGTCGCTGGTCCAAGAGGCCATCACGATAGGCTACGCCGACGGTCGTGATCGCGCCGTAGCCGAAACGAATTTGCCCTATGAGACCTTCCCCGAAACCTGGCCCTACTCCTTCGACGACCTCATGACACGCGAGATCGTGGCCCGGTGACGACTTCTCCCAAACGCCGCGAGATGCCGACAGAGCCGTTCAAGCGGGCGCTCGGCATAGCGGTGCGCGCCATCGCCGGGGACGACGAGGTGCAGGTCGGGTTTGGTCCAGGCCGCCCGGAGCTGGACGGCAAGAGCGTGCAGCTTCCCGAGCCCTCGCGCGCGCCCTCCCCGCGCGAGATCGCTGTCATCCGCGGCTGGGCCGACAGTCTTGCGCTGACCGCCGCGTGCCACGACGAGAAGCTGCACCGCAAGCTGGCACCCGCCTCGGGCGACGCCCGCGCCGTGTTCGAAGCGGCCGAGCGGGCCCGCGTCGAGGCGCTCGGCGCCATCCGCATGTCGGGCATGGGCGACAACCTGGCGGCCAAATGCGAGGATACCTACGCGCACGGCCGCTTCGCGCGGGTTTCCGACAAGGCGCAGGCCCCGCTTGAGGATGCGCTCGCCCTGCTGGTGCGCGAGCGGCTGACCGGCCGCCCGCCGCCGCCGTCGGCCAAGGCTCTCGTCGACGTGTGGCGTCCGAGCCTCGAAAAGCGGGCCGGCAAGGTCCTGAAGAAGCTCGACGGTCTCGCCGAGGATCAGGAGAGCTTCGGCCGCCTCATCCGAGATCTGCTGAAAGCGCTGGAGATGGCCGAGGACCTCGGTCCCTCCGAGCCCGAGGACAGCGAGCAGGAGGCGGAGCAGGAGCCCGAGGGCGGCGACAGCGAAAGCGAGTCGGAAGAGCAGGGCGAAGAAGGTCAGGACAAAGCCGGCGAAGAATCTACCAGCGACGGCGACGCTGGCGAAAGCGCCGAAGGCCAGCAGTCGCCGGACGCCCGTGAGCTTGACCAGGACATGGACGGTCCCGACGAGCCGGAAACGGCCGAGCCGTGGCGTCCCAACGTGTCGGTGCTCGATGACCCCGAGCCGTTCGGCTACAAGGTGTTTACCCGCGCCAACGACGAGGAGGTGGAGGCCGAGGCACTTTCCTCACCCGAGGAGCTGGAACGGCTCCGCACGTTCCTCGACAAGGAGCTGAAGGCGCTGTCGAGTGCCGTCGCGCGCCTCGCCAACCGCCTGCAGCGCCGCCTCCTCGCGCAGCAGAACCGGGCCTGGGATTTCGACCTCGAGGAAGGCACGCTCGACGTCGCGCGGCTGACGCGCGTGGTCATCGATCCCATGCACCCGCTGTCGTTCAAGCGCGAGCGCGATACAGATTTCCGAGATACCGTCGTCACGCTTCTGCTCGACAACTCCGGTTCCATGCGCGGCCGACCGATCATGGTCGCGGCCTGCTGCGCCGATATCCTGGCACGCACATTGGAGCGCTGCGGCGTGAAGGTCGAAATCCTCGGCTTCACCACGCGGGCCTGGAAGGGCGGGCAGGCGCGCGAGCACTGGCTGGCCGCCGGCAAGCCCGGCAGTCCGGGGCGGCTCAACGATCTCCGGCACATCGTCTACAAGAAGGCCGACTCACCCTGGCGTCGCGCCAAGCGCAGCCTCGCTCTGATGATGCGAGAGGGCCTGCTCAAGGAGAACATCGATGGCGAAGCGCTGGCCTGGGCCCACGCCCGCCTGATCGTCCGGCCCGAGCAGCGCCGCATTCTGATGATGATCTCCGACGGAGCGCCGGTCGACGATTCGACGCTGTCGGTCAACTCCGGCACATACCTGGAGCAGCACCTGCGGCAGGTGATCGAGGAAATCGAGACGCGTTCGCCGGTGGAGCTGATCGCCATCGGCATCGGTCACGACGTGACGAGATATTACCGAAGAGCTGTTACGATCACCGATCCGAGCGAGCTGGCCGGCGCCATGACCGACAAGCTGGTGGAGCTTTTCGAAGAAAAGGTGGGAGCGCTTCCGGTGATGCCGCCGCCACGCAGAGGCGGCAATCCGCGTCGGCTGCATTGACCAAGGGATAAAGCGGTTTGCGCTCCGTTAACCTCGACCGATCGTGGATTGCCCGTTTCGCCGGCCCAACCGGCGGCTGGAAACGACGCCTCGGCGTCGGTGTGACGGCGGTCGCCGTGGCCGGCGGCATCGCGCTCGCGGAAGGCAAGCCCGATCCGCGCAGCCTGAAGCCGCAGTCGATCACCATCGAGGCCCGCGCACTTGCCGGCTTCGACAAGGAGAAGCCGGAGCAGCGCCGGTTCGGCAAGCTGGAGTGGGTCGGCGGCCTCGTGCTCACCTCGGCCTCGCCGCATTTCGGCGGCTGGTCGGGCCTGGCACTGGATGCCGCTGGCCGGCGCATGATTGCCGTTTCGGATGCCGGCACGTGGATGACTGGCGAGATCGCCTACAGCGGCCGCCGCCCGACCGGCCTTTCGAGCGTTCGCATCGGACCGTTGACCGCGCTCGACCGCAAGGTGCTGTCCAAGCCGCGCGACCGCGATGCCGAAGCCCTGGCCCTGGTCGACGGCTCTGTCGAGAAGGGCAATCTGCTGATCTCCTTCGAGGGTAACGACCGGATCGGTCGTTTTGCCATCGACTCGAGCGGTCCGCAGGCGCCGAGCAGCTACCTCGCTCTGCCGCCCGAAATGAAAAAGCTCAGGTCCAACGACGGCTTCGAGGCCGTCGCCGTGCTGCGCGGGGGTCCGCTGAAGGGCCACGTCCTTGCCTTCGCCGAAAACGTCCTGCCGGGGCAGAAGGATCTGGCTGGCTGGATCTGGACGGGATCGGGCGACGCGAAGCGATTCTCGCTGACCGACATCGGTGGGTTCAACATTACGGACGCGGCCGGGCTGCCCGACGGCAGTCTGATCGTGCTGGAGCGCCGGTTCCGCTGGACAGAGGGCGTGAAGATGCGGTTGAGGCTGCTGCGGGCGACCGAGCTGAAATCCGGCGCCGTCATCGGCGGCGAGGTCTTGCTCGAGGCTGATCTCAATCAGGAAATCGACAATATGGAAGCGCTGGCGGTTCACGCCGGCCGCAATGGCGAAACCGTTCTGACCGTCATGTCGGACGACAATTTCAATGCCTTGCTGCAGCGATCGGTGCTGTTGCAGTTCATTCTGCCGGCAGGCGTCATCGCGGCCAGGTGAAGGCCGGATCTCTGCTCTGCAAAATGTCGCGCGAAGGGTACGACCCGAAGGTCAGGCCGCCTTGGCCTTCTTTTTGATCTCGCGCTTCAGCTTCAGGCAGGACGGCGACAGATCGTCGTCGGACGCCTTGGCGAGGAAAGCGTCAAGGCCCCCGCGATGCTCGACGGTTTTCAGCGCGCTGGCCGAGATGCGGAGCTTCACCTGCTTGTCCAGCGCCTCGCTGATCAGCGTAACGTTGACCAGATTGGGCCGGAACTTGCGCCGGGTCTTGTTCTCGGCATGGCTCACGATGTTGCCGGAGAGCGGCAGCTTGCCTGTCAGTTCGCAGCGCCTCGTCATGGGGTCGTCTCTCCAGTGGGAATGGCCCGGCGGCCCGGAATGGGGCGCGGGGCAGTCGCTTGCTCATGAGTGATGCTTCGCACGGCAGGTTCGCCAGCGAATAGCAGGGGTTTCCTATACGCCGCGCCGTTTGGCGTCAAGAACGCCGCCAAGCGGGCGGGTCGTCGTGCCACAAGGCGAACCTCGGACAGCCAGGGGCCGACCTAAATCGGGGCGCTGTTGAGTGAACTATTTACCCTTGCCGCGCATGATGTCATCCAGCGTACCTGACCCACATCCTTATGTCCCGGCCCGCGGCAGTCGATCCGCACCGGAAGGGAGCGAAAGAACATGAAGCCGTCGTTGTGGTTGCGTCTGTTGGCCGTCCCGGCCTTCGCCGCCGTCCTCGGGCAGCCTTGCGGAGCCGATCCGAAGATCATGAAGGGCACCGGCCCGCTTCCGCCGGTCGAAATTGCGGCCACCTACTCCATCTCTCTCAACGGCTTCGACCTGGGATCGCTGTCGTTTCGCGCCCGGATGGCCGCTGGCACCTACACCGCCGACAGCGATGTGAGCCTTTCCGCACTGCTCGGCGCCTTCAAATGGCACGGCGTGACCCGCGTGTCCGGGGTTCTCGCCGGACGCGCGACCCAGCCCCAGGGCTATAGCTTCACCTTCGACGGCACCTTGCGCAGCGGAGCGGTCCGCATGGCCTTCACGGGCAACGAGATCACCACGCTCACGTCCGAGCCGGCCACGGTGAGCGGACCCGACACGGTCCCTCTGGAACGCCAGCACCTCAAAAACGCCCTCGACCCGCTGAGCGCCATCCTCACTCTGGCACGTCCTGAAGGAGAAAATCCCTGCGGCCGCCGGCTCGCCATCTTCGACGGCAAGCAGCGCTTCGATCTGACGCTGATCGAGCGGCGACGGGAGGCGCTTCGCGGCGCAACTAAAGGCGGAGAACAGCCAGCTCTGATCGTGTGCCGGATCAAATACACGCCAATCTCGGGCTATCGCGATACCAGCGAGACGCGCTCGCTGGCTGAGAGCAACGGCATCGAGATCGCATTTCGCCATGTCGCATCCGCCGGACTGATGGTGCCGCACCGCGTCGTCATTCCGACCATGGCCGGCGACGCCGTGATCGAGGCCGCGAAGGTCGATGTCGAAACCCAGACAGATGGTGCGCTGGCTCTGGTCGATTGACGCAGATCGAGCGCCTCTTCGGAAGCATTCCAATCTTGCGTCCGCCGATGTCTGCCGCGTGACAGACCTGCACCGTGCGCCGGCGCTGGAAGCCTTGGGTGAACCTGCAAGAATGACTTGATCTCGCTGCCGCGCGATGCAATGCCAGGGCAACCTTGAGAGGGAGGTCCTAGGCCATGGCCAGCGACTTCGAATCGCGCATTCGCAACGTCACGGCCGTGCTCGGGCCGACCAACACCGGCAAAACCTATCTCGCCATCGAGCGCATGCTCGGCCACGAGAGCGGCATGATCGGCTTGCCGCTGCGGCTTCTCGCGCGGGAAGTCTATGACAAGATCGCGAACCGGATCGGCGCCGACAAGGTCGCGCTGATCACCGGGGAAGAGAAGATCAAGCCCGAGCGTGCGCGCTACTGGGTCGCGACCGTCGAGGCGATGCCGCGCAATGTCGACGTCGACTTTCTCGCCATCGACGAGATCCAGCTCGCGGCCGATCCCGAGCGCGGGCACGTCTTCACAGACCGCCTGCTGCATTCGCGCGGCCGTTCGGAGACGTTCCTGCTCGGCGCACAGACCATGCGGGATGCCATCTCGGACCTCATTCCCGGCGCCAACTTCATCTCGCGACCGCGGCTGTCGAAGCTCACCTATGCGGGTGAAAAGAAGATTACGCGATTGCCGGCGCGCACCGCGGTCATCGCTTTCTCGGCCAGCGAAGTGTACGCGATCGCCGAGCTGATCCGGCGGCAGCGCGGCGGTACGGCGGTGGTGCTCGGCGCTCTTTCTCCGCGCACCCGGAATGCTCAGGTGGCGCTCTACCAGTCGGGAGATGTCGAGTTCCTGGTGGCGACGGACGCCATCGGCATGGGCCTCAACCTCGATGTCGATCACGTGGCGTTTACCGCGTCGCGCAAATTCGACGGTCAGAACCACCGCAATCTCACGCCCGGCGAGCTGGCGCAGATCGCCGGCCGCGCGGGCCGGCACATGAACGACGGCAGCTTCGGCGTGACCGGCTCGGCCGAGCCCTTCGATAGCGATACCATCGAGCGGCTGGAGAACCATACCTTCGACAGCGTCCGCACGCTGCAGTGGCGCAGCCGCAATCTCGAATTCCAGACGCTCGAGCGACTGCGCGAAAGCCTGCGCGAATTGCCCCGCGAACCACGGCTGACGCGGGCGCGTATGGCCGATGACGTGCTGGCGCTCGAGACCGTATCCGGGGATCGAGAGATCGCGGACATGGCCTCGAGTCCGGCCAGCGTGATGCGGCTCTGGGACGTGTGCCAAGTTCCCGACTATCGCAAGATCTCGTCGCAGAATCATTCCGAGCTGGTCTCCACCCTCTACAAGTTCCTGCAAGGCCCCGACGGCGTGGTGCCGGAGGACTGGTTCGCCAAGCAGGTGGCGTTCGCCGACCGCACCGACGGCGACATCGATACGCTCGCCAACCGAATCGCTCACATCCGCACATGGACGTTCGTCTCCAACCGGGCCGACTGGCTTAAGGATCCGGAGCACTGGCAGCAGCGCACCCGGCAGATCGAGGACAACCTCTCCGACGCCCTGCACGAATGTCTCACGCAACGCTTCGTCGACCGGCGCACCAGCGCCTTGATGAAGGGGATGCGCGACAAGGAGGAGCTGAATGCCGAGATCGCCAGCGATGGCGCCATCAATGTCGAAAATCACTTCGTCGGCTGGCTGAAGGGTTTCCGCTTCGTGCCCGATACGCGGGCCGGCGACGTGCACGGCAAAGCGACGCGCCATGCCGCGGCCCAGGTCCTCTCGCGTGAGCTCGGGATGCGGGCGCGCCGCGTTGTCGCTGCGAAGGCGGAGGCGTTCAAGCTCACCCGCTCCGGACGCGTCATCTGGCACGAGGAAGACATCGCGCGGCTGGAGCCGGGTGAAAACGTGCTTAAACCGTCCGTGATCCTGCTCGCCGACGAGCATCTGTCGGTCGCGGACAAGGAGAAGGTGCAGGCGCGGCTCGATACCTGGATCACCGCGCTCATCTCCGACAAGTTGAAACCGCTGGTCGAGGTCGGCCAGGCCACCGACGTGACCGGTCTGGCGCGCGGCATCGCGTTTCGCCTCGGCGAGAGCTTCGGTATCCTGAAGCGCGATCAGGTGGCCGACGAGATCGCCAGCCTTGATCAGACGGCGCGCGCGCAGCTTCGCAAATACGGCGTCCGGTTCGGCGCGTTCAACGTGTTCTTCCCCGTGCTGCTGAAGCCGGCCGCCGCCGAGCTGGCGCTGACCTTGTGGGGCCTGAAGAACGCCGGCGCCCATGGTCTGACGCCCGAGACTTTGCCCGAGCCTCCGCGGGCCGGTCTGACGTCGACCGGCGCCAACGCAGATATTCCGGAAGCCTTCTACCGGGCATGCGGCTTCCATGTGTCCGGTCCCCGCGCCATTCGCATCGACATTCTCGAGCGCCTCGCCGATGTCATCCGGCCGCTGCTGGCCTGGAAGAAGGTTGAGGGCTCGGATGGTAAGCCGCCGCGTGGTGCCACCGGTGAGGGCGCCTTCACGGTCACTCCGGAGATGATGTCGCTGCTCGGCTGCTCGCCGGACGAACTCGGCGCCGTGCTGCGTGCCCTGGGCTTCCGCTCCGAGAAGCGCAGCCTCGCGCCAGCCGCCGCCACGGCGCCGTCGGCCGCCGTTGGGGCCTCTGCATCCGGGTCTCCGGCTGATGCGGCGGATGGTGTCGAATCCGCCGCCGCGACAGAACCTCCGGAGGTCGCGCCGGCGTCCGCAGAAGAGGCCAGCGCATCGGCCGCCGGAGTCGCTGCCGACGCCGCGCCGGCGGACGGAGAGGAGCCGAAGTTCGAGGAGATCTGGCGTCCGCGCCGGCATCAAAGGGACGATCCCCATGGTGGCGGTCGGCACGCCGGCAAGAACCGGGGTCGCAGGTCCCGGCACGGACATCGCCCAGGCGAGCCGAAGCCGAACGGTCCGACGCCGTCGCCGGCTCCGATCGTCGTCGCATCCCAGCCGACAGCCGGGGCCATTCCAGAGACGCCGACGCCGGCGATCGCGGCGGATGGCGCCGAGTCTCGCGCTGCCGGTGGTGGCCGGGGCGGAGAGAAGCGCTGGGGCCGCCGCGAGGATGGAGAGCGTCGGGAGGGCGGCCGAAACCGTCCCCGGGAGGGTGGCGAGAGGCCCCGCGACGGCGGTCCGTTCAAAGGCCGGCGCGACGGCAATCGCGACCGCGATCGTGACCGGCGTCGCGACGACCGGCCGTCCGACGTTCGTTACGCGGCGCCGCCCCGCAAGGTCGCCGACCCGGATTCGCCCTTCGCCTCGCTCGGCGCCCTGCGTGAAAAGCTCGAGCAGCAGATCAAGGAAAAAAGCTCGTCGTGACGGCGGATGCCCGCATTGCCGATCCGGCTGGCGGTGCTCCCGGCACCGCGCAGCGGCTCGACAAGTGGCTTTGGTTCGCGCGGGTCGTCAAATCACGGACCCTGGCCGCCACCCACATCACTGCCGGCCGTATCCGGGTCAATCGGGTGCGGGCTGAGAAGCCGAGCCAGCTGGTGCGGTCAGGGGATGTGATCACGTCGAACATCGCCAAGGCCGTTCGAGTGCTGAAGGTCGTGGCACCCGGCGAGCGGCGCGGCCCGGCCAGTGAGGCCGTCCGGCTGTACGAGGACCTCACCCCGCCACCCGAGGCCGGGCTGTCCGCGTCGGGCAGCGCTACCGAGGCCAAGGCGGGACTCCGGGATGCCGGCAGCGGCCGTCCGACCAAGCGCGACCGGCGTGTCATCGACCGGCTGCAGGGGCGATAGCCGGGATCGACAACGGGTCCGCTATCGGCGCGGCGGACCGGACGTGAAGAGTTGTTCCTCGCGGAGATTGGCCTCGACGGCGGACACTGCTATAGGCTGTTTGCTGATCCCAATGCTTCGCAGTCCAGGACTTCCGAATGACTTACATTGTCAATGAAAACTGCATCAAGTGTAAGTACACCGACTGCGTTGAAGTCTGCCCGGTCGACTGTTTCTACGAAGGCGAGAACATGCTCGTCATTCATCCTGACGAGTGCATCGACTGCGGCGTGTGCGAGCCGGAATGCCCGGTCGAAGCCATCAAGCCTGATACGGAGTCCAATCTCGACAAGTGGCTGTCGCTCAATCGCGAGTATTCGGACAAGTGGCCGAACATCACTTCGAAGAAGCCGGCACCTCCGGATGCAGACAAATTCAAGGATGAACAAGACAAGTATAATAAGTATTTTACCGCCGAGCCAGGAGCTGGAGACTGAACATTTGAGTTCTTCGTAGTCATGCCAGACGCAGGCGGGCGCGGTTCCGACGAGATTTGCAATCTGCGAACTTTACTCTGTTGCTTAAGCGGGTGGACATTGTTAACGTCGCGCCCCCTTCATTTTGAATGAAAAATGTGTTACAACCTCTCGTAACGTCATGATCGACCCTTTGGCGGGGATCGGATTGGGAGGTGGAGATCTGTTCCAGAGCATGCCTGGAGCAGCATAAGCTTGGTGTGTCGCATCACGCCCCATATGGTCACCTGCCGAAGCCCGACGCCCTTTGACTGCGCGCCTTCGACTGCTCGGGATCCCTGGATCTAGAGCGGCTCGATCCGGATCGTATGACACTGGAGAGCCGGAAATTACGAACGCGGCAAATGACCCGGCTCAACCGGACCCGGCTTTACTTCATTGGACTTGTGACCCTCGGACGCGCGGCGAACCGGGGTTGTTCTGCGGCGATTGAGAGTCGCCGATGGATTTGAGGCCACCTCGCGGTGGTCTTGGTGCGGGCCACCCCCCGGAGGCCCGCACATGTGTGAGAAGAGAGTGAGACGACGATGGCCCAGAAGTCAAAAAACGCGCCGAAGCCCGTGCACGCGAAGCCCCAGCCCGCCAAAAAGGCGGTGCCGAAGGCGCCCGCGTCCAAGGTGACGGCCAAGTCGCGACCCGCTGCCGCTGCCCCGGTGCGGGCGACGCCCGTCGTCGCCGGCAAATCCAAGTCGACGGTTCCGGTTGCCAAGGCCGCAGCCAAGCCGGTCGCAGCAATCAAGCCGGTCACGATCGGCACGAAGCCGCATACGGTTGCGGCGCCGGCTCGGCCGGCCGCTCAGGCAGGACCGGTGCAGTCCCACTCGGTCAAGAAGATGACGGCCCCCCCCAAGGCGGGTCAGGCCATCGCTGTGCCGCCGCGTCCTCAGCAGGCGGCGGCTCTGGCCAAGTCGGGCATGCCGCGCATCACCGCTCCGGTGCCGACACAGGTGCCGGCCAAGGCTATGGCTCCCAAGGCTCCGGTTGCCCCGGCGCCAGCGGCCGCTGCTGCCGTGCCGAAGAAACCGGTCAGCCAGCGTCACGGGTTCAAGACCAACGAGTTCGTGGTCTATCCGGCGCACGGCGTCGGTCGGATCGTCGGCATCGAAGAGCAGGAAATCGCCGGCATGGCGCTGGAGCTGTTCGTCATCACCTTCGAAAAGGAGAAGCTGACGCTCCGCGTGCCGACCGGCAAGCTGGCCAGCGTCGGCATGCGAAAGCTGGCGGACGAGGCGCTGGTCAAGCGGGCGATGGAAACCTTGAAGGGCCGAGCACGCATCAAGCGTACGATGTGGAGCCGGCGGGCGCAGGAGTACGTCGCGAAAATCAACTCGGGCGATCTGATCGCGATCGCCGAGGTGGTCCGTGACCTCTATCGCTCCGAGGCGCAGCCCGAGCAGTCGTATTCGGAGCGACAGCTCTATGAGGACGCACTCGACCGCATGTCGCGCGAGCTCGCGGCGGTGGAGAAGCTCGACGAGCGTGGCGCCGTTCAGCGGATCACCGAGGTGCTGTCCAAGAGCGCCAAGGGCCGTCGCGTCGCCGAAGAGGCCGAGGCCGCCTGAGGCACTTGGCACGAGAGAGAATCTTCGAACGCCCGGCAGCGATGCCGGGCGTTTTGTTGGTGCGCCAGGCATGGCGCGTGGTGCCGCAAGGCACTGTTTGGCCGGGGTGGTATCCGGCCGATGACTTGGAGGTGAAAGTCCTCTGCGGACCCTGGTGATGGGAACCGCTAGCCGAACAGCAAG
>JBQTIA010000091.1:0-2157 GCA_052388455.1 Hyphomicrobium sp. | reverse complement strand
CCCAGGGCGTGGTCCCCCATTCGCCCGGGCGCCCCCAACAAATACCGCTGGGTGCAACCCCCGCTGGCCGCGCCCCAACAAACTTGTGGGCCCGGCCCGCCGCGCGGGTCGACGCGCTTACCAGTCGATGAACAGGATCAGCTCGACGTTGCGGTCGCGGTCATTGGCCTTCGGGCTGACGGCGCCTTCCAGAATGACCGGCGGCTTCACGGGATAGTTCTCGGCCACGACATCACGCATGAAGGCGGCGCGGAGGTTCGGCAGGTCGCCATTACGCACGGTGCCGTCGAGGCGATGCGCGACCGGCTGGGCGACATACTTGTCGTCGCCGGCATTCTTCAGAACCGGGATTTCCCGGTATTCGAGGCCCGGCTCGAAGCGACCCTGGTAGGCTTTGGCGTCGGCGCTGCCGCGCACGAAGAGGTCGTAGCGCACCTTGCCGTCGATCTTTTTCAGAACGTCGCCGATGAAAGCGTTGAGCGAGGAGCGGAACTCGGCGTTGGCGCGCGAGATCGAGTATTTGCCGCCTTCGAAATAGTAGCGGATGCCGCTGCTCGCGTCCTTGAAGTCGACGACGTAGTAGCGGCCCTGGCGCCCGCCGACGAGCTCCTTCTGCGGATAGACCTCGACGTCGTAGTGCGGCGTTTCCAGCTTGGTGCTCATCTTGTCCTTGAGACGCATCAGCTCGCGGGTTTCTTCGACACGCGCCACCTGATCGCCCGTGCCGGAAGCAGCGGGCGTGCGCGATTTCAACTTGCGCATGGCTGCCAGGTCGCGGCGGATGCGATCCAGCCGCTCGGCCGGGGTCTTCTCGACATGCACCTCGTCGGCGGCGCCGGTGGCTGTCGGCTCATCGAGATAAATCTCGCTGCCTGCGCCGGCATAATGCTGCTGAAGCTCGCCGATCTCCTGGCGGATGACGACCAGGGATTCGTCGAGGGCCACGTCGGAATCCGTCTTGGCCTTCCTGGCCGCTTCGAGCGCCTTGGCCGTCTGGTCGAGACGCTCGGTGACGGAGGCCGTCGCCTGTTCCGCCACTTCGGCGCGCTTGGTCGATCTGGCCAGCTCGCCGACGAGACGGCGCACCTCGCCGTCGTCACCGCGGCCGCTCAAAATCGGCTGCAGCCAGAAGAACATCGCGGCCAGGATGCCGGCGCCGCTCATCAGCGCGAGCAGTCCCCGGCGTCCGTAGTCGCGTGTGAGCACGATCGAGCTGGCGGCCAGCCCCAGGCCGACGAGCCCAAGAAACAGCATGACGAAGGTATCCATGTTCTAATCTTCCTCTCTCGATGAAACGATCCGAAGGTACGAGCTGACGCGATCCGCCGCTGACATGGGGCCACGGTGGCGGCCGATCATGCCGCTTCGAGGAAGATCAGTTGTTCGCAAACGGCGGCTGCCGCCGAAAGCGCGGCCTCCGCGCCGCGCTCATGCGCCACTTTCGCGAACGAGCACGGTCAGAACCCGGCGCCAGGCGCGGGCCAGAAAGCTTTCGGGCACTCCCGAAAGGTGTGCCGTGCCCCGGATGGCCTTGACCGGCACGGCATGGGGGCCTTCGATGTCGAGCGTCACACGATACTGCGCCTCGGTCGGCACCAGTTTCTGCCGGGCATCCGGCTCGGCCGCGACAGCTCCGCCATGCGCCGAGGCCAGCTCCGGGATGTCGACCTCCGCGATCCCCGTTGCCGCGATGGTCCTCAACGCCACGTCGAAGGCCGGTTCGAGGGCGTCGTCCGGCACGAAGCGGCCTGCTGCCCCCGGGGCCACTCGCGAAAGGTCGGCCGCTGCGATATAGCCATTGAGGATGGCGAGGCGGGAACCATCGACCAGCGCGATCTGCTGCTTGGCGGCGAGCCATCGGCCGGGATGGAGGTCGCTCATCACCTCGACCACGCGCCCGGCCTGCGGCGCGCGCAGCTCGAGCTGTCGGCGCTCGGCGGCCAATCCGGCGAGCCTCGACTGCAGGGCGGCCCGCTCCTGCCCGAGCACCAGCGCATCGTCGCGGTCGCGCGTGTCGGCCGATGTGCGGCCGAGGCGCAGCATGATTGCCTTAAGCCGCGCCCGTGCGATCGCCTCCTCGCTGGCGATTTCCGGTACGTCGAGCCGGGCCAGAAGGGCACCGGCGGCGACCGGCTCGCCGGGTGTCAAGGAGAAAAC
>JBQTIA010000090.1:0-4746 GCA_052388455.1 Hyphomicrobium sp. | reverse complement strand
CTGAGCTTTCCTCATCCGGGCGACCGGCGACCCATGCGGTTCGAGGCGCCGCTGCCGGACGACATGAGGGAGCTGCTGGCCGAACTGAGGCGGCGACCGCGCGCAGGTCGAAACGCGCCGAATGTTTCGTCGAGGTCTTGAGGCGCGACCCAGCTGGTCTTCCTCGGCAGCACGGCTTTTGCGTATCGGATAGCCACAAGTGATTCTCGATCGTTACTCGGCATGCGATGGCCGGGGGCGTGCCGGAAACGCGGCGCTTGGTGCGGGAACTCGGAAGTGAGCCCCGTCTCACCGCTCGAAGGCGGCTAGGGGCAGAGAGGGGTGGAACCCATGCCATTGAGACCTCTCCAGTTTGCAATTGCTCTTGGAGGCGTCGCGGCCTTCTCGATTGGCGCGCTCATCGGTGATCGCGCGAATGCACGATCGCTCGCGGCGGCGCCGCAAGCGCAATCGACGCCAGCGCAAGCTGCTCAACCGTCGCCACCGACGGCGGACATGATGAAGCGGCACCAGCAGATGATGGCGGACATGAAGGGGGCAAACGAGAAGCTCGACCGGCTCGTCAGGGAGATGAACGCCGCCAGCGGCGAGGCCAAGATCGCGGCAATCGAACAGGTTGTCAACGAGCTCGCGCGCCAGCACAAGGCGATGCACGATCACATGGGGATGATGAGCGGGCATATGATGCCGATGATGATGGGTGGCGGAAAAACGATGAAGCGGTGACCGTCGCGGTGTCCGAGGTCACACTCCAGGCCGTCGCGCGTACGTGTTCACCCCCATCACGCCGTATTTTCGCGCGACGCCTTCCTTCGAAGTTCCGCGGAAGCAATCGAAACGCTCACGGATCGCCACCTCGTCGAAGCCAATCTGCTCGAGAACGCGAGTGAGCTCTGCCTCCGGCAGAGCGCCGGCGATTCAACCCGTCCACAAGTCGATGTTTCGCCGGATCGATTCCGAGAGCTCGGTGGCGACGACGATGTCGCCGTAGAGGAACTGGCCGCCGGGCTTGAGCACGCGGAACACTTCGCCGAACGCCACTTCCTTGTCAGGCGTGAGATTCAGGACTCCGTTCGAGATGACCACGTCGGCGCTCCCGGATTCCACGGGCAGCGACAACGCATCGCCCAGACGCACGTCGACGTTCTCGATTCCACTCGTTCGCGCGCCGGCGCGGGCGCGCGCGGCCATCGATTCCGTCATGTCGATTCCGATTGCGCGTCCACGGGGGCCGACGGCACGCGCCTCGAGCAGGAGATCCATCCCGGCTCCGCAGCCGATGTCGACCACCGTCGCGCCGAACGGGATGGCGGCGAGCCGATGCGGGTTGGCGACGCCAGCAAACGACGCCGTCGTGGCGGGGGGAAGCGACGCCAGGGCCGTGGCGTCGTAGCCGAGCATCTCGGCGGCGTAGGCAGCACCGCGATGGAAGTGAAACGCCTCGGAAGGGTCCGTCGCCACGCGTGCGTAGATCGACCGGATCTCGGCACTGAGCTTCAGCGTGTCGAGGTCCACAGGACAGGTAATGGCCATACGTGTCTCCTCAAAAGTAGAATACCTGCAAAGACTGGAGGCGATCGATGATCGGGACTCGAAATCTGACGCTGGCCGCCGCGATCGTCGCCCTGGCCGCTCTGGCAGGCTCGCCGTCGGCGCAAGGGAACCGCTGGCTGGTCGATGCGCCGGACGAGAAGACGCGACTCGAGCGGCTGGAAACCTACCTGCGCGGCTTCGACCAGCCGATGTGGGAAGTCGGGATGCGGTACGACCACGTGGAGCAGGCCATTCGCGACCGCAACTGGGCGCTGGCCGGCTACCACTGGGACAAGGTCAAGACGACCATCGACAACGGGCTGATGAAACGGCCGGCCCGCCGGGCGAGCGCCGAGAAGATCTTTCTCGGGGCGCCGTGGGAGCAGCTGTCGGCGGCGTTGAAGAACGCCGACACGGCGACGATCGGCCCCGCCTTCGACCGTGCCAAGGCCGCCTGCGAGGCCTGTCATGTCGCCGAGAAGGTTGCCTTCATGAACGACCAGCCGATGTTCCGGCGCCCGTCGCCGGGTAAGGCACAGTAGAGGCCCATCGCAGTGTGGGGCAGGTCGGGGACGTGCTATGTTGTCCCCGGCTTCTGGTGGAGAGACGGGAGGGAGCGATGCCAGGGCGTGCGCGCTATCAGGGTGCCAGGCTTGCGGCCGCAGGCCTGATGTGTTGTCTGCCGGTCGCTCTCGCGACAGCCCAGCAGCAGCAGGCGGCGCAACACGCCGGCGAGTACAGCCAGACCGACATCCAGTCCGGGTCGGTGGTGTACGCCCTGCAGTGCTCGCAGTGCCACGGTCCGACCGGCGACCTGGTCGGCGGCGTCGATCTGCGGAGCGGCCGGTTCCGCAATGTGACGAGCGACGAGGACCTGCGCCGCATCATCACCAACGGCATTCGCGGTACGTCGATGCCCGGCCGCAAGCTCGAGCCGGCACAGCTGACCTCGGTCGTCGCCTACATCCGTAACATGCGCGATTTTGGTTCGACGGTCGTGGCCCTCGGCGACACGGGACGGGGCCGCGCGCTCGTCGAAGGAAGCGGCTGCACGGGCTGTCATCGGATCGGCGCAACCGGGTCGCGTGTCGCCTCCGACCTGAGTGACATCGGCATCTCCCGGAGTCCGGCAGCTATCCAGCAGTCGCTGCTGGATCCGAGCAGCATGATGATGCCGATCAACCGGCCCATCCGCATCGTGACCAGGGACGGGCGTGCCATCAATGGCCGCCGGTTGAACGAAGACACATTCACGATTCAGCTCCTCACCGATCAGGAGCAGCTCCTGACGGTCCAGAAATCCGACCTGCAAGAGTTCCGGATCCTCACGACCTCGTCGATGCCCTCGTACAAGGACAAGCTGAATCCGCAGCAGCTCTCCGATGTCGTCGCCTATCTCTCGTCGCTCAAAGGACCGGGAGGGAGTGCGGCGCCGGGCGGTCGCCAGGGCGGACCGCCCCCCGGCGGTGGAGCGCCACAAGGTGGTGGTCGACAAGGCCAGTCTCCCGGCTAACCGGGGTGGGCAGGGGCAGTTGGTGGGAGGGCCGGCCTCACAGCCAGCGCGCATATCGCGGTTTCATTGAAGGAAAACGGTCATGACGAAACGCTTGCTCTGCGTCCTGTTGACGGTCGCGCTGGTTCCACTGGCACTCCGGGCGCAGCTCACCTCCGATCGGATCCTGCGCGCGGCCCAGGAACCTCAGAACTGGCTGACCTACTCGGGCGGCTATCAGAGCCACCGCCACAGCCTGCTCAAGCAGATTGACGCGAGCAACGTGAAGCGGCTCCAGCAGGCCTGGGTCTTCCAGGTCGACTCGTCGCTCCAGAATTTCGAGGCCACGCCTCTCGTCGTCGACGGCGTCATGTATTTCACGCAGCCGATCAACGACGTGGTGGCGCTCGATGCGAAGACCGGCCGCGTGTACTGGATCTTCAGACACAACCTGCCCGCCGACATCAAGCCGTGCTGCGGATCGGTCAACCGCGGCGTCGCCGTGCTGGGCGATCGCGTCTTCTACGGCACGCTCGATGGTCAGCTGATCGCGCTCGACGCGAAGACCGGGCGGCCGGTCTGGACCAACCATCTCGTGCCGAACTATGCGGACGGCTACTCGTTGACGATGGCGCCGCTCATCATCAAGGACAGGGTGGTCGTCGGCGTCGCCGGTGGAGAGTTCGGCATCCGTGGATGGGTGGCCGCCTTTGAAGCGGCGACCGGCAAGCAGGCGTGGCGGTTCAACACGGTACCGGGACCGGGTGAACCGGGCCATGAAAGCTGGCAGGGCAATTCGTGGGAGCACGGCGGCGGCCCGGTGTGGCTGACCGGGTCGTACGATCCCGATCTGAACCTGACCTACTGGGGCGTCGGCAACCCGGGACCCGATTGGAATCCGAAGCAGCGGGAAGGCGACAACCTGTACTCGTCGTCGGTCATCGCGCTCGACGCCGACACGGGACGGCTGCGCTGGCACTACCAGTTCACGCCGAACGACGGCTACGACTACGATTCGGTGCAGATCCCGGTGCTGGTCGACATGAACTGGCGGGGGAACCCCAGGAAACTGATGCTGTGGGGGAACCGCAACGGAAACTTCTACGTCCTCGACCGCACGGATGGACGATTCCTGCTCGGCAAGCCGTTCGTGAAGGTGAACTGGATGAGCGGCTTCACGCCGAGCGGCCGGCCGATTCAGACGCCGCAGCCGGCCGGGATGCCGACCTTCCCAGGGAATCAGGGCGGCACGAACTGGGACTCGCCGTCGTACAGTCCCCGAACAGGCCTCCTCTATCTGCCGATCTGGGACAACTACGGTTCGATCTACTCTCCCCAGGAAGCGACGTACAAGCCGGGGCAGATCTTCGGCGGCGGTTTCCCACGGCCCTACGTGCCGGTGCCCGGCGCGCCGGCCACGCCGACGCTGCGCCGCGGCGCGATCAACAACTGGACCGAAGCGGTCGGGCACGGCGCCGTCATTGCCCTCGATCCGCAGACCGGCGACCGGAAGTGGACGTACTACATGACCGACGTCACCGACAGCGGAATTCTGACGACCGCGTCGGACCTGCTGTTCACCGGCGGCCGGGAGGGGTACTTCCAGGCGCTCGACGCGCGCACCGGCGAGCCGCTCTGGCGGTCGAATCTCGGCGGACAGATGGCGGCCGGTCCGATGACCTACCAGGTCGACGGACGGCAGTACGTCGCCATCGCATCGG
>JBQTIA010000089.1:0-5876 GCA_052388455.1 Hyphomicrobium sp. | reverse complement strand
TGTCGCCCTTCGCCAGATCGACCGGCTTGATCGTGTTGGATTTCTCGAAGGTGCCGTCGGGTACGCAGAAGGGGGCGATGCACTTCTTGCGGTCCACGTTCGTGTTGCCAAGATCGCCCTTCTCCCTGACGCAGACTTCGACACCCTTGGTATTGATGAAGCAAGGCCCGGCTGAAGCCGTCGTGGCAGAGATCATCGGAAGCATAGTGGCACCGAGCGAAAGAACAGAAGCAGTGATGATGTTGCGGGCAGTCATTGTATCTCTCCACTTGTCCAGGTTCTCGCCGGTTCCGGCGTCAGACCCCATCGTCTGATGCTCATGGATTTGGAGAGGTTTCCGCCGTTTTCAAATGAAAGCAGGGAGTTGTTCTGGAGAGTTGCAGCAAGCGCCGAGGATACTTGTCGGCAAGACGAATTTTCCGGAAAGTTCCGCCTCGGCGACGGGCCGAGTGGGTGAAGTCCATCGCGGGCGCGTCAATCGAACAGCAGTTCCAGCGGGGCTTGCTGGCCTGCCTTGCCCTTGCTGCGAGGCTTGGTGGCGGCCTTCTCGCTTCTCGAGTTGTGGGCGTACGTCTCCCACGTCGGCTCGTAGCCCTCGTCCGCCTGATCGCCCCAGTAGGTCCAGCCGCGGCGGGTGCCGCGGGCGAACAGTTCGAGGAACGGTCCCCGGCTGCAGGCTTCGATCAGGTCGTACTGCTCGTCAGGCTTGCGGGAGTGCTCTCGCTTGCGGGTCGCCATGTAGTTCACCTGCCGGCGACCGGGCGCCAGAGTGCGCGCATTCTTGCCGCGCACGCCGAAGAGAAGCAATTCCGTGACGTTGCGGAAGTAGAAGCCGACGCCGCGCCCATCCGAGCCGCCGTCCTTTCGCACTTTGTGCCAGACGATGTTGCTCTTGTAATGAAAGCCCCAGGCCGCCATGACGCGAAGGCCATCCGGCAGCAATGCGTTCGGCACCCACATGTAGAGGTGCGCGGGGTCGCTCACCAACCCGGCGACGGGAAGCTCGCAGATCTCATTGGTCGTCATGGTGCGGTAGCGCGCGAGGCGGCGATGCTCCGGCGCGACCTTGCCGGTGCGGTTGATGAACTGCCAAGGTGGGTCGGCGAGGATGGTAGCGAAGCGCTTTCTGCGCAAGCAAGACAGGAGGTCGTCGATCGATTGGGTCTGATCAGCGGTCATCCCGATATGCCTCTTTTCTGATGCTAAAAACGAGAACCGGACAGCCGCCAACTCCGCCACCTTCGATTTTCGGCCTTAGCTTCTCGAAGTGCGTGGTCGAGGCACCATAAGTTCCGTCATCGCGTTCGAGCATTTTGTTATTCGCGTGCAACCACTGTTGAAGTGCAGTTGTACGGGTGATTATGACGCCAACATCGATCACGCGCAGATCGTAGAGCAGCCGGAAATTGTTCAAATCCCTGTCGTAGACAAGGATCCTTGTTGTTCCACTCGACCTCCAGGGCAACTCGGCCCTTGTAGCAATCGATGCTGTGTGTCGGCGACGGCGTCTCTACCTTGTCCACGAGAATGGCTGTCTCAAACGATTTTTCGCACCAGCCTCGCGCGTAGAGCGCACCATCCAAAAGTTTGGCGGTCTCAGTCTTGTTCTTGCCCTTCGCTGCCCAGGGCAATCGCATATGGCGCGAAATGTAGGTTGGGTCGACGAAGGAGACCCAACAAACTCGAGCGACCAAAGTTGTTGGGTCTCGTGCCTCGACCCAACCTACGTCCAAATGCGATTCCCCTGCTTCGCTGCCAGCTGGGACCAACGCAGTTCAAAGCCGGTCAATGCACCAACAATGTCCGTAAACTGCTCATCATGGACTGAGCGAAGGATGGACATTGCGTTTCGCCAATCAAAGATTTCGAACTTGCGCAGGAGTTCCGCAGGCAGACCGGTGTTCGAAGTCATCGGATCCGATTTCGCTTTTCTGCACGCTTTCAGACTAACTCAAGACCTGGAACATTTAAAGAACAAAAGTGCTTTGGATGCTACAACCTCGCTATCACGTTCCCCTTGTACGCACTCCCTTGCCTTTCCCCCCGACTTCCCCCATAACCCGCGCATCTCGCACACGGACCCTGCGCTCGCGACGGATTGAAAGCCCCGTCACGGCGCTCCGGTGGGAATAGCTAAGCTCTTCAAAAAGCAAAGGTATTCCTTCTCTGGTCCGTGGTGGAACAACCGGAAAAGGACTTGGATCGCATGACGCTTCCCGCGTTCAACATGCGTCAGCTCTTGGAAGCTGGCGTTCACTTCGGCCACCAGTCGCATCGCTGGAACCCCAAGATGGCGCCGTTCATCTATGGCGCCCGCAACAACATCCACATCGTCGACCTGACCCAGACGACGCCGCTGCTGCATCAGGCGCTCGTCAAGGTCTCGGACACGGTCGCCGGCGGCGGCCGCGTGCTGTTCGTCGCGACGAAGCGCGCAGCGTCCGATTCGATCGCGGACGCCGCCAAGCGCTCGGCCCAGTATTTCATCAATCACCGCTGGCTCGGCGGCACGCTGACCAACTGGAAGACCATCTCCCAGTCGATCCGCCACCTGCGCCAGCTCGACGACATCCTCGCCGATCCGCAGGGCCGCACGAAAAAGGAAATCCTCAACCTCCAGCGTGAGCGCGACAAGCTCGAGAAGGCGCTCGGCGGCATCAAGGACATGGGTGGCGTGCCCGATCTGCTGTTCGTCATCGATACGAACAAGGAAAGCATCGCCATTCTGGAAGCCCGCAAGCTCGGCATCCCGATCGTCGCCATCGTCGATACGAACTGCGATCCCGACGGCATCGACTTCCCCGTTCCGGGCAACGACGACGCCGGACGCGCGATCACGCTTTATTGCGATCTGGTGGCGCGGGCCGCCCTCGACGGGCTGGAGCGCGGCCAGTCGGCGGCGGGTGTCGACGTCGGCGCGTCGGAAGCGCCGCCGGTCGAAGAGGCCGTGAAGGTCGTCTTCACCAAGGGCATCGATGCGGCGCGCGGCGAGGCCGACGACCTCAAGCGCATCGCCGGAATTACGCCGAAGCTCGAGCTGAAGCTGAACGACGCCGGCGTGTTCCACTTCTGGCAGATCGCCGATCTCGATGCCGAGCAGGTGGGAGCCCTCGATCGCCAGTTGAAACTCAAGGGTCAGGTCGAGCGTGACGGCTGGGTGGCGCTCGCCAAGAAGCTGGCGGAAGTCAAAGCGGCCTGAGGGACGTGAGTGGTGAGTGGTGAGTGGTTTGTCCTCGACCCTTAGAGATTTCCGCTTACGCGACTTTCCCCTCGCGAAACACCACTCACGACTTACCACTCACGACTCACCAATTCGCCTGTAGGGCGAAAGGAGCAAGCATGACCACGATCACAGCCGCCATGGTCAAGGACCTGCGCGAAAAGTCCGGCGCCGGCATGATGGATTGCAAGCAGGCGCTGACCGAAACCAACGGCGACATGGAAGCGGCCATCGAATGGCTGCGCAAGAAGGGTATCACCAAGGCGGCCAAGAAGTCGGACCGCGTGGCGGCCCAGGGCCTGATCGGCATCGTGTCCGACGGGAAGACGGGCGCCGTGGTCGAGGTCAACTCAGAAACCGATTTCGTCGCCCGAAATGACCAGTTCCAGGACATGGTCCGCAAGATCGCCTCGCTGGCGCCGAAAGCCAAGGGCGACCTCGCCGCGCTTCTGACGACGAAGTTTCCCGGCACCTCGGCCAGCGTCGAGACGCACGTGAAGGATGCGGTCGCCACCATCGGCGAGAACATGGGCGTGCGCCGCACGGCCGCCCTCTCGGTCGCCAGCGGAGTCGTCGCCGACTACATGCACAACAAGGCCGCCGACGGCCTCGGCAAGATCGGTGTGCTCGTCGCGCTCGAAAGCACGGGCGACAAGGCCAAGCTGATGGAGTTCGGCAAGCAGCTCGCCATGCACGTCGCCGCTGCAAGCCCGCTGGCGCTGACGCCGGAGCAGCTCGACAAGACGATCATCGATAAGGAGCGGGCAATCTACACCGAGCAGGCGCTGGCCTCCGGCAAGCCGGCCGAGATCGTCAAAAAAATGGTCGAAGGCCGTCTGCAGAAGGAATACTTCGGCCAGGTCGCGCTGATGAATCAGGTCTACGTTCTCGACGGCAAGGCGTCGGTTGCGGAGGCTGTCAAGACGGCGGAAAAGGCGATCGGCGCTCCGATCAAGGTGACCGGCTTCCTGCGATATGCGCTCGGCGAAGGCATCGAGAAAAAGCAGGAGGATTTCGCCGCCGAGGTCGCCAAGACCGTCGGCGCGGCGGCCCCTGCCGCCAAGCCGGCCGAAGCCAGGCCCGCGGAAGCGCCGAAGGCCGAAGCCGCCAAGGTCTCCGCCGCGAAGCCGGCGGCCGCGGCTGCGTCCGCCAAGCCGGCCCCAGGCAAGCCGCAGGAGGTGAAGGCTGCCGCCAAGTCTGCGGCCCCGGCCGCGAAGGCTCCGGCCAAGCCGTCGGGCAAGAAGAAGTAGGGCGCGCGACAGCTTCGTCGGCACTGATTGCCCTCGCCACGGTCGACAGGCCGGCGGAGAGGGGGTGAACGTAGCGCAGCAATCGGGAGAGCACGCGATGCCGGCCGCCGGTGAAGGGCTCGCTTACAAGCGCCTGCTGCTGAAACTCTCCGGCGAGGCGCTGATGGGGCGTGGCCCCGGCGGCATCGACATGGCCGTCGTCGAACGACTGGCCGCCGATGTCGTGGAGGCAACCCGCGCCGGCTGCCAGATGGCCATCGTCGTCGGCGGCGGCAACATCTTCCGCGGCGTCGCCGGCGCCGCCCGCGGCATGGACCGGGCGACCGCCGATTACATGGGGATGCTGGCCACGGTGATGAACGCCCTCGCGTTCCAGAATGCGCTGCAACATGCGGGCGCGGATGCCCGCGTGCTCTCGGCCATCCCCATGCCGACCGTGTGCGAGCCGTTCGTCGGACCCAAGGCGCGCTATCACCTCGACAAAGGCCGGGTGGTGATCTTCGCCGCCGGGACCGGCAATCCCTTTTTCACCACCGACACCGCCGCCACCTTGCGCGCCATCGAGATGGGGTGTGATGCGATGGCCAAGGCGACCGGGGTCGACGGCGTCTATTCGGCCGACCCGAAGAAGGATCCCGCCGCGAAGCGCTACGACCGGCTGAGCTACGGCGAGGTGCTGTCGCGCGATCTCAGGGTGATGGATGGCGCCGCGATCGCTCTTGCTCGCGACAATCGACTTCCGGTAATTGTGTTTTCGATCGAGGAGGGGGGCAACCTCCTCAAGCTGCTCAGAGGAGAGGCGCGCGCGACGGTCATCGAGAGCGGGGCTTGACGGTCCGCCGCCTTCGTCCGACCGAGGACGGAGGAAGGATCGGGAGCCCCTCGCTCGTTCGCTCTGAGTTCGCTCAGAGCCTGTCCGCGCCGAGGAGATTGCATGTCATCGCTCACATCGTTCGACCCCAAGGAAATCGAAAAGCGCATGCGCGACAGCCTGGAGGCTTTGAAGCGCGAGCTCCAGGGCCTCAGGACCGGGCGCGCGAATGCGCATCTGCTCGATACCGTGCAGGTGATGGTCTACGGGTCGCGGATGCCGATCAACCAGGTGGCGACGGTGACCGTTCCCGAGCCGCGCATGATCGCGGTGCAGGTCTGGGACCGCGGCAACATACAGTCGGTCGACAAGGCCATCCGGGAGGCCAATCTCGGCGTCAATCCCGTGGTCGACGGCACCATGATCCGGCTGCCGATCCCGGCGCCGACGGCGGAGCGCCGCGTCGAGCTCGCCAAGCAGGCTCACAAGTACGCCGAAAATCATCGGGTGACGGTGCGCAACGTGCGCCGCGAGGGCATGGACCTTCTCAAAAAACTGGTGAAGGATGGCAAGATGAGCGAGGACGATCATAAAA
>JBQTIA010000088.1:0-15638 GCA_052388455.1 Hyphomicrobium sp. | reverse complement strand
GCTGTTCGCCATTCGTCGCCGTGGATCGACTCACGTTCGTGCGATCGCGGTCGCGTTCTGGTGCATAGGTCGGGCTAGATCTTTGATGAGACCGACGATTCACGCTTCGGCCTGATAGGCTCCGAAGGGAAACGTGGTCTAAGGCCGCCAGCCGTAAAGCCAGTCGAATCCCTGCATGAGCCGATGCGGGGTGATTGTTCGGATCGCCGCGTTGCGCGCCGCTGCCGGCAGACCGTCGAGATGGTAGATCCAGCCGTTGCGGAGCGAGGCGCGGGCGACGCGGGCCGTGCGTCGCCGCCGCTGCAGCTCGAAGGTGCGCAGTGCTGCTGTGATGTCCGCGCGGCGCGCATCCAAAACACGTGCCAGCACCACGGCATCCTCGATGGCCAGAACGCCGCCTTGAGCGAGGAAAGGAAGGACGGGGTGCGCCGCATCGCCGATCAGCGCGACACGGCCTTCCGTCCAGCGGCGCACGATGCCCTCCGGCATGGTGAAGAGCGACCACGCCCGCCAGCTCTCCGGCTGCGCGAGGAGGCGGGCGAGCGGCGCGGCGAGACCAGCCGCGTGGCTCCGGACGTGCGCGGGCAGCACCTCGCTACTCCAGCCGTCGTGCGGGCGGCTTTCGGCGAAGACGACGACGATCGCTACCTCATCTCCGCCGCGGACCGGATAGTGGACCACGTGACAGCCCGGGCTGAACCAGAGGGTCGTCGCGTCGCGATCCAGCGGGGCCGGCAGCGTGGCGGCCGGAATCACGGCCCGCATGGCCTGCCGGCGAGCGAATGCCGGCTGCTTCTGGTGTGGAAAGATCAAGCGCCGGCAGGTGGACCACAGTCCGTCCGCCGCGACCAGGGCGGCCCCGTGAAAAGTACCGCCCTGCCGCGTCGTCACGGTCACGCCGTCCGTCCGCTCGACGATACTGTCGACCTCCGCGGCCATCGTCACGCGTACCAGCGTATCGGCCAGCGCACGACCCGCGATGGCCGAATGCAGGTCGGCGCGATGCGCGGTCCAGTAGGGCGCGCCGTGACGCGTGGCGATCCAGGTTCCAAGCGGCAGTCGCGACAGACGCTGGCCTGTCGTCGCGTCCATGATATCGAGGTGCGCAGGCCGCGCGGCGCGGGGGGCCAGTACCTCCGCGATGCCGAGGTCTGCGAGGAGGCGCGTGCCGTTGGGTCCGATCTGGATTCCGGCGCCCTCTTCGGCGAAAGCGGGCCGGCGCTCGAGAACGTGGCTCGCGATGCCCTGGCGGGCCAGTGCGACGGCACAGCTGAGACCCGCGATCCCGCCGCCGGCGATCAGCACGTTTTGGTCGGAGGAGCTTCGCGCAAGGCCCGTCTGCGGCACGGCCGCGAGGTGCGGGACATGGGCGGCGACGCCGGTCATTGCCTGGGGGTCGACATCAGACGGTGAGTTCGCGCGAGGCAACGACGGAGCCCAAGGGATCGCTCTCGCCGGCCGGCAAACGCGGGTCGTGCACATAGAGTGTCGAACAGTACGGACAGAGAATCTGACCGTCCTCTCCCATGTTGAGGTAAACGTGCGGATGGTCGAAGGGCGGCCGTGCGCCCATGCAGTTGAATTCCTTGACGCCGATGAAAATCTTCTCGGCCCCGGTGTCGTTGGCGAGATGCGGGACGGTGGCGGCGGCCATCGGCCAATTCCTGCTGTCGTTGGCGGTGGCGGGACCATAGCGGCCCGGCCGGTGGAATGATAGGGGAGCGCCGGGGTCCGTCCGGATTCAGGGCGGCGAAACCGAATGGTGCGACATGCCGACTTTCCGATCCGACGGCGTGGAGATCGCCTACATCGACGAGGCTACGGGTGCCGCGACGGCCGGCGGGCTGCCCGTGCTGCTCATTCACGGTTTTGCATCCAACGTCGATATGAACTGGATTTCGACGCGCTGGGTCGAGGTGCTGACCGGTGCCGGCTATCGGGTGATCGCATTCGATAACCGGGGGCACGGCCGAAGCCAGAAATTGTACGAGCTTTCCGACTACGGCGCTCCGTTGATGGCGGAGGATGCCCGCCGTCTGATGGACCACCTCGGTGTCGGCAGGGCTCACGTCATAGGCTACTCGATGGGCGCGAGAATCGCGGCGTTCCTCGCGCTCGCCCATCCGACTCGCGTTGCCTCGGTGGTGTTCGGAGGGCTCGGCATCAACATGGTGCGAGGCATGGCCGGAACCGGGCCCATCGCCCATGCGCTGGAAGCCGCCCGCATCGAGGACGTGAAGAATCCGACGGCCCGCACCTTCCGCGCGTTCGCCGAGGAGACGAAAAGCGATTTGAGGGCCCTGGCGGCCTGCATCCGGTCTGCCCGGGATCCGATCACCGCTGCGGCGCTGGCCACTCTCACCTGCCCGGTGCTCGTGGCCGTGGGCAGCGAGGACGTCATCGGCGGTTCGCCGGTCGATCTGGCGGCGCTGATCCCGGGCGGCGAGACGTTCGTCATAGCAGGCCGCGAGCACATGAAGGCCGTTGGCGACCGGACGTTCAAGTCGGCGGTGCTGGAGTTTCTGGCTCGCCAGACCTGATGCGAGGGATAGATGAGGCTGCCCCAAAAGATGAGGCCCCAGCAAGACCGGCTGAGCTGATTGCAAGGACGATCGCGGGGGTGTCGATGTCGGCAATCAGCGAGCGGTGAACTGCATGGGGCCTTGACGCTCAGGTACGCTACGCAACACTCACACTACGTTATCGCGAAATGCCGGGGGTCCGTAGCGCCTCTGGGGGAGAGGCGGAGGGAGTGCCGGCAACGCACCACTTTCTTCGCGATACAACCATAGCACCGAGCTACGGTCGTGTCCGGGGGAGTCCCGGTATACGATCCGGGATTCTGTGGAAAAACCCGCACTGAGGCAAAGCCGCATCGCTGGCCAGGATTTTTGACGAGACCGACGATTCACGCTTCGGACTGAAAGGGTCCGAAGCGATCGTGGTCTGGAATTGTGCGCCGCAATCGTCGGCGAAACGACACGCTCCCGACGTGGGGCCGACATTCCGGCGGCCCAAATCGGCCGGAAATCCAGGGCAAAGAGTGTGTCGGGGAAGATGGGGCATTCACCGGGCGTTAGCCATAGTCGCCGTACTGTCCCGAGATCATGTGCTTGCGTCGCGTACTCCTCCTGCCGCCTCTTTTCGCCGTGCTCGCCGTTCTCGGATGCAGCACGGGCGGACCCAATTTCGTCGCCAAGCACGAGCCGTGGCGCGAAGAGGAGGAGACCGCCTGCCTCGCGGCCGGCGTCGTTCGCACCAGCCCCTTCCTGCAGACGCGATCGGCGCTGGGCGGCCCCAGCGTCTGCGGCACGGCACGCCCCTTCGAGATGTCGGCCGCGGCCGGCGGCCGGGTGACATTGAAACCGGCGGCCCTGCTGCGCTGCCCCATGATTCCCCAGGTCGAGCGCTGGGTGAGCGGCACCGTCGATCCCGCTGCCCGGCGGCACTTCGGCGTCCCTCTGACGGAACTCGGCGTCGCTGCTTCCTATGGTTGCCGGCCGATCAATCATGTTTCGGGCGCCCGCCTCTCCGAGCATGGTTATGCCAACGCGCTCGACGTTTCGTCTTTCACGCTGGCCGACGGCCGCAAGATCACGGTCAAGGGCGGGTGGCGGAGCGACGGCCGGGAAGCCTCGTTCCTGCGAGAGGTACACGACGGCGCCTGCCGCGAGTTCACGACCGTGCTCGGCCCCAATTACGACCGCGCGCACCACGACCATTTCCACATGGACCTCGCCCGCCGCGGCAGCGACGGCCTTGGGCAGACGTGCAAGTAGTCCGCGTCACAACATGTCTTTGACCCGGTAATACAGCATCCCCAACGCGAGCATCTGGTTGCCGGCCCAGGGGCCGAGCGGCAGCCGGATGTGGCGGATGCGGTCGAACATGTCGAAACGCTCACTTGTGCCGCTGATCGCGTCGGCCACGATCTCGGCGGCGATGTGCGAAGCGTTGAGGCCGTGCCCGCAATAGCCCTGCAGATAATAGACATTCGGCTCCAGGCGGCCGATGGCGGGAATGCGGGTGATCACGATGCCGATTCGCCCGCCCCAGGCGTAGTCGATCCGCACGTCCGCGAGATCGGGGAAGATTTCCGCGAGACGCGGGCGGAGCGCGGCGGCGAGGTCTTTGGGATCGCGGTTGGAATAATTGCAGCGGCCGCCGAACAGCAGGCGGCGATCGGCCGAGAAGCGGAAATAGTCGAGGACGGTGTTGCTGTCGGCCACGGCGAGATTTCGCGGGTTCAGCCGCTGCCCGAGTGCTTCGTCCAGCGGCTCGGTAGCGATGATGTAGCTGCCTGTCGGGAACATCAGCCCATCGAGCCTGCCCTGGCGGAACTGATGCAGGGCGTCCCCGGCCAGCACGACCGAGGCCGCCTCGACGCGGCCGTGCGAGGTGAGCGCAAACGGTCTCGCGCCGCCGCCGAGATCGACGACGCGCGAGTCCTCGAAAATGCGGACTCCGAGCTTTGCGGCCGCTCGCGCCTCGCCGAGAAGGAGATTGAGGGGATGCAGATGGCCACTGCGCTTGTCGATGATGCCGCCGTAATAGGCATTGGTGTCGAGAACACCGCGGAGCTGCTCTGGCTCGACGATGTCCCAATGCTCGCCGCCGCCCGCGGCGCGAATCTCGTCGGCCCAAGCCCGCATATCCGCCATGTGGCGGGGCCGGGCGGCCACCTCCATCCAGCCACGGCGGAGGTCGCAGTCGATGGAGTGCTTTTCGATCAACCCCTCGATGATGTCGTGGCCGCGGTAGCGGATGTCGGCAATCAGTTTGGCGGCGCTGGGGCCAAGCTGGCGCCGCATCGAGGCTTCCCCGCTGATGCCGGCGATCATCTGCCCGCCGTTACGCCCCGAGGCTCCCCATCCAACGCGGTTGGCTTCGAGCACGACGACCGAATATCCCCGCTCGGCGAGAAACAGCGCCGTTACGATTCCGGAGTATCCGCCACCGACGATACAGACGTCGGCCCGTGCCGGACCTTCGAGGCGGGGGAACGCCGGAAGGTCGTGGGCGGTGGCCGTGTAATAGGAGGTGATCGGCGGTTCGGACATGCATTCAGGGTCGCGAAACGAGCCCGCCCGTCAAGGGCAAGTGTTCGCTCAACCCTTTACCGCCTGACGCCGCGCGGTCTCCTCGCGCTGGGCCGAGCGCTTGGTGAGGATCGAGGCGGCCAGCACGCCGACGGTCACGAAGGCGATCATGATGGTCGATATGGCGTTGATCTCGGGCGTTACGCCGAGCCGCACCTGGCTGTAGATTTTCATCGGGAGCGTGGTCGCGCCAGGTCCCGTCGCGAAGCTGGCAATCACCAGGTCGTCGAGCGAGAGCGTGAAGGCGAGCAGCCACGCAGAGATGACGGACGGCGCGATGATCGGCAGCGTCACCTGGAAGAAGGTGTTGATTGGTGTGGCGCCCAGGTCCATCGCCGCCTCCTCGACGGATTTGTCGAAGTCGAACAGACGCGCCTGTACGACGACGGCGGCGAAGCACATGGTGAAGGTCGCGTGCGCGATGGTGACGGTCCAAAAGCCGCGATCGGGAAACATCGAAAATTCGTAGCCGAGCAGCGTGAACCCCGGGTTGGCGACGAACAGGAGTAGCAGCGACAGCCCGGTGATCACCTCCGGCATGACGAGGGGCGCGAAGATGAGCCCCGAGAACAGCGTGCGGCCGGGAAAGCGACCCAGACGCACGAGCGCGATGGCCGCGAGCGTGCCGAGGACCGTCGCGATCGTCGCCGACAGCAGCGCGACGCGGATCGTCACCCAGGCCGCGTCCATGAGATCGGTATTGTCGAGCAACCCCGCGTACCATTTCGTCGACCATCCGCCCCACACCGTGACGAGCTTCGAATCGTTGAAACTGTAGATCACCAGCAGCAGGATCGGGATGTAGAGAAACGCGAACCCGAGCACGATAGAGGTGACGTTGAACCAGGAGAAGCGGTTGTTCATGTCCCGGCCTCCCGCTGCTTCTGCTGGCTGCGCTGGTACAGCACGATCGGGATCACGAGCAGGAAGAGCAGGATCACCGCCACCGCCGAGGATACCGGCCAGTCGCGGTTGCTGAAGAACTCGTCCCACAGCGTCTTGCCGATCATCAGCGTCTCGGAGCCGCCGAGCAGGTCGGGGATGACGAACTCGCCGACGGCCGGAATGAAGACCAGCAGCGAACCCGCCATCACGCCCGGAAGCGACAGCGGGAACGTTACCTGCCAGAAGGCTTTCCACGGCGGACAGCCGAGGTCTTCCGCGGCTTCGATCAGCGAGACGGGGATCTTTTCGAGGCTCGCATAGAGCGGCAGCACCATGAACGGCAGATACGAATAGATGATGCCGATGTAGACCGCTGTATTCGTGTTCATGATGGTCAGAGGCTCGCTGATCAGTCCGAGACTGAGCAGCAGCATGTTCAGCAGCCCCTCGTTCTTCAGGATGCCGATCCAGGCGTAAACACGTATCAGGAAGGACGTCCAGAACGGCAGGATGACCAGCATCACCAGTGTCGGCTGCCAGCTCTTCGGCGCCCGCGCCATGCCGTAGGCGAGGGGGTAGGCGATGAGCAGCGTCAGGAATGTCGCGACACCGGCGATCTTCAGGCTCGACCAGTAGGCGCTGTAGTAGAGCTCGTCGGAAAAGATCGTGCGGTAGTTCTCGAGGTCGAGCTCTGAGAAGAAGGTCTTGACCCCCTCCCATCCGGCCGAGAGGTCGAGGAGCGGCACGTAGGGCGGGATCGCGGTCGCGACATCCGAAAGCGAGATTTTGAATACGATGAAGAACGGGACGAGGAAGAACAGCAGCAGCCAGACGTAGGGGATGGCGATGACGTACCAGCGGCGCATGACGTTTGGTTCCTGTCCCGCGTGTCCGGCTCAGCTCGTCAGAACGACGCCGGCTTCCGCCGGCCATTCGAGCCACACCTTGTCTTCCCAATTGATCGTGCGCTCGACCGTATGGGCGGCATTGGCACGCAAGGCCGTAACGCGCTGACCCGAGGCGAGATGCACATGGTAATGCGAGATCGAGCCGAGATAGCCGACGTCGTCGACGCGGCCGGGGAGCGCATTGACGCCGCTCGCCGGCGGATCGAGGCCGATCTTCAGCTTTTCCGGACGCAGCGCCAGCCAGACCTGCTGATCCTTCTGCAGACCCGCACCGGCCGGCGCGCGGAACATCGCGTCGCCGTTCGCCCATTTGATGTCGGCGAAGGCGCCGTCGAGGCCGATGACCTTTCCCTCGAAGACATTAACGTCGCCGATGAAGTTGGCGACGTAGCGCGACTGCGGCGCCTCGTAGATGTCGCCGGGCGTCGAGACCTGCATCAGCTTGCCGTGATCCATGACGGCGATGCGGCTCGAAACCGTCATCGCCTCTTCCTGGTCATGGGTGACGATGATGAAGGTCGTGCCCGTGCTTTCCTGGATGCGCATCAGCTCGAACTGGGCCTGTCCTCTGAGCCGCTTGTCGAGCGCGCCGAGCGGCTCGTCCAGCAGCATGATGCGGGGTTTCTTGGCGATGGCGCGGGCGAGTGCCACGCGCTGCTGCTGGCCACCGGACAGTTGGCTCGGCTTGCGGGCGGCGAACTTGGTCAGCTCGACCATGCGCATGGCCTCGGCGACGCGCTCGTCGATCTTGGTCGCGTCCATGCCCTCCTGGCGCAAGCCGAAGCCGACGTTTTTTTCGACCGTCATGTGCGGGAAGAGCGCATACGACTGAAACATCATGTTGATCTTGGTGCGCTCGTAGGGGGCGAGGGCGGTGATGTCCTCCCCCTCGACGATGATCCGGCCCGAGGTCGGCTTCTCGAAGCCGGCCAGCATCCTCAGCAGCGTGGTCTTGCCGCAGCCCGACGGACCAAGCAGGGCGAAAAACTCTCGCTCGTAGATGTCGAGCGAGATGTTGTCGACGGCGATGAAATCGCCGAACCGCTTGGTCACGTTCTCGAAGCGGACGATCGGCTTCTTGCTCGGGTCTTTCCACGGTGCGAAGCCGGATTGCGGCGCCGCCGTGCGCCGCATGGGACCCGCCGCTGATGGCTTCGTCTCACTCGCTACCGCGGCCATGTTGCTACCTCATCCGAAATCAATCGCAGCCTGCCGCCAATTAAAGAGCTCGTCATCCTCGATCGAGCACGCCAATTCAGGCGTGCGAAGATCGGGGATCCAGCGCAAGAGTTTTCCGCAGGACACGAGACATCTTGGCTTCGCCGACTTCCACGCTGGATCCCCGCATTTCGACATGGCCAGCGGCCGTGCTCATGCGAGGATGACGACGGTGCGGGGTGATTGCGCAGTCCATGCGTCCTTCACTTCCCCGTCTTCACCTTGGTCCAGGCGCGAGTGACGATGCGCTGGGTCTTGGCGTCGTAGGCTGTCTTCACGAACAGGCGCTTCATCGTCTCGGCATCCGGATAGATGGCGGGATCGCCGAGCACTTCCTGGTCGATCGACTTCTGAGAATCGAGATTGCCGTTGGCATAGTTGGTGTGGTTCGACGCCTTGGCGATCACCTCGGGCCGCATCAGGTAATCGAGGAATTTATGCGCGTCCTCGACGTGCGGCGCGTCGGCGGGAATGGCCATCTGGTCGAACCACATCTGCGCGCCTTCCTTCGGCACGGAATACGCGATGACCTGCCCCTTCTTGGCTTCCTCGGCCCGGTCGCGGGCCTGCAGGATGTCGCCCGAGTAGCCGACCGCGATGCAGATGTCGCCGTTGGCCAGGGCGTTGATGTATTCGGAGGAATGGAACTTGCGGACATTGGGCCGGATGCTCGACATCAGCGCGGTGGCCTTGTCGATATCCGCCTGCTCCTTGCTGTTGGGATCGAGCCCAAGATAGTTCAGCACGGCCGGCAGCACGTCGTCCGGCGCGTCGAGGAAGTGGATGCCGCAGTCCTTGAACTTCGAGATGTTCTCCGGCTTGAACACGAGATCCCAGGAATTGAGCGGCGCGTCTCCCATCCGCTCCTTCACCTTGGCTTCGTTGTAACCGATGGCGGTCGTACCCCACATGTAATTGATCGAGTACTCGTTGCCCGGATCGTAGATCGCCGTCCGCTTCGAGATCTCATCCCACATGCGCGAGAGGTTCGGCAGCTTCGCCTTGTCGAGCTTCTGGAACACTTTGGCTTCGATCTGGCGGGACAGGAACGGCCCCGTCGGAACCACCACGTCATATCCGGTCTTGCCGGCGAGCAGCTTGGTCTCGAGCACCTCGTTGCTGTCGAAAACGTCGTAGACGACCTTGATGCCAGTTTCCTTGGTGAAATCTTCGAGGATCGTTTCGTCGATGTAGTCCGACCAGTTGTAAACTCGAACTTCCGATGCCCCGGCCGCGAGCGTCGTCGCCAGGGTCAGAGCCGCAGCGGCGAGGCCGCCGAAAAGTCCAGCCGTTCGCTTCGGGATCATCGGGACCAAGGACATGCGATTGCGCTCCATTGCTTGAGGCAGTTAGTGGGTGCGTGCCCGTCGAGCGAGCCGCTGGGACTGCCGGCCGAGAGCATTGTGATCAGAAACCGTACGCGCGACAAGCACAGGACCGCATTTTGCCGATTTCGGATAGTGCGGCCCGGCAAGGCCGCCGAAAGCAGCGACTGCGGCGCAAAATTTAATCATCTTGCGGCCTACTTCCGCGCGCCGCCTTCGGGTCGAGCGAATGTGACAAGCGGCGGGAAGAGTGGCATGTCACTGTCGATGAAACCCCCGAACGTCATCGGCGCTCGGGTCGAGCCCCCGAATGATTTCCAGGTGATGTCATGACTCCCGAAGACGGAGCGCCCGCCCCCGAAACCGAGGGCTACACGGTCGGCACCACGCCGGACATGCTGCGCCACTGGCTCTCCCATCACGGCATTCAGGAAATCGATTGCGCGGTTCCCGACATCGCCGGCGTGGCGCGTGGCAAGACGATGCCGATCGAGAAATTCGTCAAGCTCGACGCCGTTCACCTGCCGATCTCGATCTTTCACCAGACGATCACCGGCGACTATGTCGGGTTCGAGGAGGACGGTCAGGTGCTCTACGCCGAGAGCGACCTGATGATGGTGCCGGATCTCTCGACCATCCGGCCCGCGCCCTGGGCGTCGAGCCCGACGGCGCAGGTCATCCATGACGCCATGTGGCAGAACGGCGATCCAGTCGAGATCGCGCCGCGCAACGTCTTGAAGCGCGTCGTGCAGCTCTTCGCCAAGGAGGGCTGGACGCCGGTCGTCGCCCCCGAGCTCGAATTCTACCTGACCAAGACCAATCCCGATCCGGATTATCCGCTGGAGCCGCCGACGGGCCGCTCGGGACGTCCCGGCGCCGGTCGGCAGGCCTACAGCCTCGGCGCCGTCGACGAATACGACAAGATCGTCGACGACATTTATGAATTCGCCGAGCGCCAGTATCTGAAGATCGACACCATCATCCAGGAAGGCGGCGCAGCACAGCTCGAGATCAATCTGTTGCACGGCGATCCCGTGCACCTTGCCGATCAGGTTTTCCTGTTCAAGTGCACCATCCGCGAGGCGGCCTTCACGCACAACTGCTACGCGACGTTCATGGCCAAGCCACTGGCACACGAGCCGGGCAGCGCCATGCACATCCATCAGAGCATCACCGATGCCAAGACGGGCCGCAACATCTTCACCAAGGACAATGGTGAGCCGAGCAAGCTCTTCTATCACTACCTCGCCGGCCAGCAGCGCTACTTGCCGGCCGCGACGTGTTTGCTTGCGCCGTATGTCAACTCTTATCGCCGGCTGGTGCCGGGCGGTGCGGCGCCGATCAACGTCGAGTGGGGCCACGACAACCGCTCGGCGGGATTGCGCGTGCCGATCTCGCCCGATAGCGCGCGGCGCGTGGAGAACCGGCTGCCGGGCTCCGACAGCAATCCTTATCTCGCGCTGGCGGCCAGCCTCGCCTGCGGCTATCTCGGCATCAAGAAGAAGCTGGAGCCGCGCGCCGCCGTCACCGGCAACGCCTATCGCAACGACCATCAGCTTCCTCGCGGGCTGCTGGAAGCTCTGACCGATTTCGAGGACAGCAAGGATCTGCAGAACATGCTGGGGAATCGTTTCTCACACGTCTACCTCGCCTTGAAGCGCTCCGAGTTCGAGGAGTTCATGCGGGTCATCTCGCCGTGGGAGCGGGAGCATCTGCTGCTGAGCGTGTGAGGGGGCTGCACAACTCATGGCGCGTCGGTTTCGCCCGGGCGGCGATAGAGCCAGTAGGTGCCGCGGTCGGTATTCGCGGGCTCGAAAGCAGGGGACCGCTTGTCGGGCGGATGCTTGCCCGACTGCAGTACGGTCCTCATGTCGTTGAAAATGGCCGGATTGGTCGCGTAGATATCGTGGTTGAGGCCCAAGAGGCTCGATCCTGCGGCCGTGACATCGATGGTCTCGACACCTGGAACAACCGCGAGTTCGGCACCGGCGCGGCCGACGGCACCCCAGATCCACGACGACACGCCGAGCGCCCGGTCGCTGGTGGACGAATAGAGCGTGATGTTGGACGCGACTCCCTGAATGGCGCCCATGAGCTGCCCGAAGCGATCACGATCCACGTCTGGCGAATGCAGAACGATCTCTGCAAACCGCGCAGTCGACTGTGATGGTTGACCGAGTTTGATCTTTTCAAGCGCATTGAGCAGCACGACATTTCCCATGCTGTGCGCGATAAGGTGCAAGTGCGTCGCCTGTGTCTGGACCACGATGAGTTCGAGAAAACTCTTGAGGTGGTTGACGGCGATTTCCGCACTTTCGCGATCTGACGTGTAGCTCCACAGGCTGCCGCGCGAGGGCCAGCTGAACAGGAATGGGGCGCCATCGAAATTGAGATCGTAGGAGATCTGCGCGGCCCGGCGGACCGCGTTCTCGAACGACACGTTGAACCCATGCACGAACACGAAAGCATGCTTCGGGAACCGCGTTGCCGATTCGAGCCGCTGTCTGGCCGTCTGAAAGATAGACTTTTCGTCCGCCGTGATTTCGATGCTCTGGATTGCAAGGCGCGTCACGTCAGTCGTCTCGTTGATGGCGATCCGGTGCGGTTGAAGGGAAAGCGAAGCAACCAACGCCAGCGACGAGCGCTCGGCAACCGGTTGCGGCTTGGCGACGATGACCTTGGCCTCGCCGAGCGTGAGCGTGTGTCCGCGGTCACCGCCGAACGTAACGACCTTGTCCGTCGCTACCTTCTTGCGGTCCGTCGCGAAGTACACGGGGATCTGACGGATGGCCGACTTTCGGATGGCAAGCGCCCTCTCGAACAGCGGCTCGGCCTCGTCGGATCGACCCTGCAAGCGGTACAGTTCGCCGAGTTGGGTCAGAGTTTTGGCGACGACGGCATGTTCAGGACCGTACACGCGCATGTGCGTGTCGAGCGCTTGCTTGAGGGGGGCTTCTACCTCGTCGAGACGCCCCTGGGATTTGAGCAGTCCGGCAAGATTTTCTCGCGTCGCGGCGACGCTCTCGTGATCCGTTTCGAGCGCCGATTCGAGCACTGTCAGGGCCTCTCGGTAGAGGGCCTCGGCTTCGCTGAAGCGACCGAGACCCTCGTTCAGCTTGGCCAGCGTGTCCAGGGCACGACCGTAGTCGGCATGTGTCGCCCCGACGGAGGCCTTGATCGTTGCAAGGGCCTTGACGGCGAGCGGTTCGGCCTCCTCGTACCGGCCCTGCTCCTGATAAAGCCAGGCAAGGTTGTTCAGTGATCGGCCGACGTTGGCCGGGTCGGACCCTTGTGACTTTTCATTGATCGCGAGCGCGCGCCTGAACAGTGGCTCTGCCTCGTCCAGCCGGGACTGGCTCTGGTAGATCTGAGCCAGCGCGTCGAGGTCGTTGGCGACGTCCGTATGATCCCTGCCGTGATCGCGCTCGTGAATGACGAGCGCTTGTTTGACCAGCGTTTCAGCCTTGTCGAATTGCCCTTTTGCTTGGTGCAGCCGCGCGAGCAAGCTGATCGCTGCGGCATAGGAGAGCGAGTCGGCGCCGCCGCTTTCCTCGACCGCGCCGATATATCGGTCGGACAGTGGAATGGCCTCGTCGTATCGGCCGGCCTCGTAAAGTTTGACGATCTGCCGGTAGAGTTCGTTCAACTCGGCCTGGTCCTCACCTGGCGGCAACTGTGGCATCACGCTCAGCGACGGGGATGGCATCGGCATCGGGGCCGGCGACAGCATCGGCGGGATGGGAGTTGGAAGAGGTGCGGGCGTCGGGGTCTGCGCCATCGCCTGGCCTACAGCGATCGTCACGCAGAACGACCAGGCCGCACACTTCAGAATAGACGCCATGTTGCCACCGATGTGTGAGCGGAGCGGGAGAGTAGATTACACGCTAGTTTGATGATTTCGAAGTCCGCTTCATACTTTGCGGCTGGCCTCAGTCGGCCGGACAGGTCGTCGAGGTCCGCTGGCCTGACCAGTCATGAAGACGGCGCGCATGGTGCATGAAGGAACCATGATGAACTCGGTTTCTAGCGCTGCTTCGAAGCAATCGTGGCGACGGCCGTTGAAGCAACAGTGCGCGTCAGTCTTGGCTGCACCTCAACCGCTTCCCCGATCAATACGCCGTTCGAGTAATTTGTCGTCTGTCCTTGGCTTGCGCCGCGCGCCGCCTGCGCCTAACGCTGGCTTTTGAGGATCATCATCTGCGGGATTGGCCTTGCTTCGTGTCGAACACTTGAAGATCGGTTCGCTGCCGCCGCTCTCCTTCGAGGTGGCGGAGGGGCGGTGCCTGGCGGTCGAGGGGCCGTCGGGATCGGGCAAGTCGCGGCTGCTCAGGGCGATCGCCGATCTCGACGACGCGGCGGGACAGATTTTCCTCGACGGGCATGAGCGGTGGGAGCTGCCGGCGCCGCAGTGGCGGCGCATGGTGCGCTACGCCGCCGCCGAGCCGGCGTGGTGGAGCGACACGCCGCGCGCCGCTTTTCCTTCTCAGCCCGACGCTTCGGAGCGATCCGCGCGCGTGCTCGCCTCGCTCGGCCTCGATGAGACGGCGCTCGATCAGACCGTCGCCACGCTCTCGACCGGCGAGCGCCCGCGCCTCGCGCTGGCGCGAGCCCTCGCCGACGAGCCGAAGGTGCTGCTGCTCGATGAGCCGACCTCGGCGCTCGATGTCCGCGCGGCGGCCTTGGCGGAGGAGCTGATCCGCTATCAGCTCCTCGCCGGGCGAATCGTGCTGCTCGCCAGCCACGACGGCGCGCTCATCCAGCGCCTCGCGCACGAGCGGCTGATCCTGGAACGCCCGCGGCCGGCCGGCGCATCGCGCGATCTGGTTCCGCCGTGGGAGGTGGCATGACCTACGTCCCCCTCTCGCTCGCCGACCTCGGTCTGGCTGCGCTGCTGATGGCGGTCAACGGCGCGATTTCCGTCGGCTTTCGGCTCGGCCTCGAAAAGAGCCTCGCCATCGCCGCCCTTCGCATGGTGGTGCAGCTCGCGCTCGTCGGGCTGGTGCTGAAGTTCGTCTTCGCACAGTCCTCGGTCGCGTGGACGGGGCTCGTCGCCGTCGTGATGCTGGCTGCCGCAGCCTATGAATCCGTCAGTCGTCAGGAGCGGCCGCTCGCCGGCTGGATGGGATACGCGCTCGGCGCCGGGCCGCCATTCGTCGCCGGACTTCTGGCCACGTTTCTCGGTGTCGCGGCGATCATCGGCGCCGATCCCTGGTATGCGCCGCGGTTCCTGCTGCCGGTCCTCGGCATGGTGCTCGGCAACGCGCTTTCCGGGGTCTGCCTCGTGCTGGATGCGGTCGGCGAGGGGTTGACGCGTGAGCGGGCGGCGGTGGAAGCGCGGCTTGCGCTCGGCGCCACGCGCTTCGAGGCGACCGGCGATGTGCTGCGTCGCGGCCTCAAGACCGGCATGGTGCCGATCCTGACCACGATGACGGCTTCGGGTCTCATCGCGCTGCCCGGCATGATGACCGGGCAGATTCTCGCCGGCGCCGAGCCGCTGGAGGCGGCGAAGTATCAGATCATGATCCTGTTCCTGATCGCCGGCGCGACGGGGCTGGCTGTCGTCGGCGCAGGGCTCGGTGCCATCGTGGCACTGACCGACGAGCGCCACCGACTGCGGCTGGAACGTCTGCGCGGCACACAGCAAAACGGCCGCCCGGTATAAGCGAACCGGCGCGGCCGTCGAAGTGGTTGTGCTGCGAAAATCGATTACGGCTTCTTGGGCGCATCCGGCACGATCGGCGCGACGACGGCCGGTGCGGTGCTGGCCGCGGCTTTCTCGGCGCGGTCAACGGCGGCAGCCGCCGCTCGCTCGGCAGCCTCGGCTGCCCGTTCCGCGGCGGCGGCAGCCCGCTCGGCAGCGGCGGCGGCAGCAGCGGCCTTCTCGGCCGCGGTACTGGCGGTGGCGCCCGGCGCGGCAGCAGGAAGCGTCGGTGTGATGGCGCCGGTCAGCGGCACGGGCGGCCCGTCCACGGCGGCGGCCGGCGGTTTCGCGGCGACAGGCGTCGCAGCGGGCTGTGCCGGCGTCGCGGCCGGGATCACGCCCGGAGACACAGTGCCAGTTTCAATGGTCGCCGCCGGTGCTGCAGGGGGATCGGCAGGAACGACGGCAGCCGTCGCCGGAGCGGCAGGCGCCGCGGGAAGCGGCTGTTCGGTCGCCGCCGCTGGTACGACGGCCGCGTCGACAGGGGGCGCTGCTGCCGGAG
>JBQTIA010000087.1:0-6980 GCA_052388455.1 Hyphomicrobium sp. | reverse complement strand
CGTCGAAGCTCGCGATCTCGATGCGGTCGGCGTTGCCGCCGGTATCGCGGATGGTGTCGTTGCCGTTTCCGAGCGCGATTCTGTAGACGTCGGCGTTGCCGCCGCCTTCCAGGCGATCGTCGCCCTGACCGCCATCCAGATCGTCGAACCCGGCGCCGCCCTGAAGCAGATCGTTGCCTTCTCCGCCGAACAGCGTGTCGTTTCCGATCCCGCCGCTGAGTGTATCGTCGCCTTCCGCGCCATCCAGAACATTGGCAAGATCGTCGCCGGTCAGCGTGTCACCTTCGCGTGAGCCGATCAGGTTCTCGATATTCGTGATGACGTCTCCGGCCGCATCACCTCCACTCGCCGTACCGGCCTTGAGATTGACCGTCACTCCCGCGACGAAGTCTTCATCGTCCGCCTCGTAGCTCAGGGTGTCGATGCCGGTACCGCCGTCGATCGTATCGCCAGCCCCGAAGAGATCCCCCGCGCCGCCGACGATGAAATCGTTGCCGTTGCCACCGGAAATGATGTCGAGCCCGGCGAGACCGACCAGCCGGTTGTCGCCGTTGCTGCCGGTCAGTGTGTCGTCGCTATTCGAGCCTGTGACGTTCTCGATGGCCGAGATGATGTCTCCCTCGGCGTCTCCGCCGGACGCGGTCTCGGCCTGCAGGTCGATGATGACGGCCAGCGAGGAGGCGGCGTAGTCGATGGTGTCGATGCCGTCGCCACCCGAGAGGACGTCGTTGCCGAGTCCGCCGATGAGAAGGTCGTTACCGAGGCCGCCGGCGAGCGTGTCGTTGCCGTTACCGCCGAACAAGCGGTTGTCGAGGTCGTTGCCGGTGAGCGTGTCGCTGAAGCTGCCGCCTGTCAGGTTCTCGAACTCGCTCAGCGTGTCGCCTTCCGCATCGGCTCCAACGCCGGTTCCGAGGATGAGATTGACGGTCACTGCGCCGTCGCTGGTGGAGTAGTCCGCGGTGTCGATGCCCTCGCCGCCGATCAGAACGTCGGCCTGGTCCTCGCCACGAAGCAGGTCGTTGCCTGCGCCGCCCTCCAGGCGGTCCTTGCCGGTGGGATTGCCGATGCCGAGACCGATGCTCGCCCCGATCATGATGTCGTCGAAGGCCGAGCCGATGACGATCTCGACGTTGCGCAGGATGTCACCGGCCGCGTCGCCGCCGTTGCCGGAGGGACCGCTGTTGGTGCCGAGATTGATCTGGATGCCTGCGGCGGAGTTGGCGTAAGTCACGGTGTCGGTTTGCAAACCGCCGTTGATGAAATCGGCGCCCGAGCCGCCGTCGATCAGGTCGTTGCCTTCGCCGCCGTCGATGCTGTCGTTGCCGGCGGCGCCCGAAAGCGTGTCGTTGCCGGCGAACCCATTGAACGTGTTTGCCGCGTCGGAGCCGATGATCTGGTCGTCGAGGTTGGTGGCGTTGATGTCCTCGATGAAGGAGAACGTGTCACCCGCCGCCGAGCCGGTGCCGGCAGCGCTGAGCGCGATGTTCGAGAGATCGATGCCGACGCCGACCTCGAGGGCACCGAAGCCGAAAATGCCGTTGAAATCGACAAGATCGCGCCCCGCGCCGCCGTCGAAGTGGTCGGTGCCGAGCAGGTTGGAACCCCTCGCGCCGGTGAAAACGTCGTTGCCCAGGCCACCCTTGAGCTCGTCGTTGCCGTTGCCGCCGTCGAGCCGGTCGTTTCCGCTGCCGCCGTCGAGTTCGTCGTTGTCGTTGCCGCCAGAGAGCTGGTCGTTTCCGGTCCCGCCCTGGAGCTGATCGATCCCGTCGCCACCGTCGAGAAAATCGTTGCCGCTGTCGCCTCTGAGATCGTCGTTGCCGCTGTCGCCGAACAGCTGATCGTTGTTGTCTCCGCCGAAAAGATTGTCGTTGCCGTTACCGCCCTCCAGCGTGTCGATTCCATCGGCCCCGCGCAGGGTGTCATTGCCGTTGCCGCCGAGCATCTCGTCGTCGCCGAGGCCGCCATCGGCCGTGTCGTTGCCGGTGCCCGCATCAATCACGTCGTTGCCGGCGTTGCCGGTGATTGTGTCGTTTCCGCTGCCGCCTCTGAGATCATCGGCGCCGCCGGAACCGAGGAGGATATCGTCCCCGCTGCCACCATCGAGAATGTCGCCGGCCGTCGAATTGGCGCTGCCGAACTGATCGCCGGCCAGAACGTCGTTGCCGCCGCCGCCGCGGATGCTGTCCGAGCCGCCGAGGCCCTGCAGACGGTTCGCCTCGTCGTTGCCGATGAGCTGGTCCGCGCCGCCCGTGCCGGTCGCATTCTCGATGCTGACCAGCGTATCGACCTCGAAGTTTCCGGATGTCGCCGTGCCGTTGACCAGATCGACGATCACCGCGTTATTTGTTCCGCGATAGGCTTGGCCGTAGTTGACCGTGTCGTTGCCCTCGCCGCCGTCGATCAGGTCGTCATTGAATCCGCCGTCGAGGATGTCGTCGCCCCCCTCGCCGAAGAGCTGGTCCTTGCCGAGCGAGTCTCCATTGGCCCCTGTCCCGCCGAAGAGGATGTCGTTGTCGTCGCCGCCGAAGAGCACATCGTCACCGCCCTCGCCGTTGAGCGTGTCGTTGTTGGCGCCGCCGAGCAGAGTGTCGTCGCCGCCACGCCCTGAAAGGACGTCGTTTCCTCCGAACCCTGAGATCGTGTCGCTCAAGGCTCCGCCGGTGAGCGTGTTGGGATTGTTGTTGCCGTTGATGGTGGCCATGGGGGCTCCGGATAAGTCTGGGGGATACGGATGCGGATCTCGAGCGGTGCGGCGACGCGCAGGCGCGCACCGGCGAAGGCTTTCAGTGTTCGGCCAGTTTGTATTTCACGCCCGGGTGACGGGGGCTGTCACGCGCGGAACATCATTAAGCATGACAGCTAAAAAATCGGTTCGGTTCAGCGGCTCGGTCGCGTGAGCGGTGATGAGATGTGAAGAAGAGGGCGAGCGCGCCGCGGCGGCCCGTCTTCACGATCCGTTAACGTCCGGCGAGTGCCGGCGGCGGAGCGGCGTGGCTCGGCCTGAGATCGCAGACTCGGTATGTCGCGGACATGCGAGCAGCAAGGGTCTGAGACCGCAGCACGGCAACTTCCGTCTTCGGAGCAAGAAGGGTGTCAGCCCGGCAGGGTCCTGCACTGCAACACCAACCCAAGCCTCGTCATCCGCGCGCGGCGGAGTAGCTAGGCTGGGCGCGGTCGGCGCGGCCCTGTCCATCGTCAGAGAATCCGGACGAACCGAACCTTGGGCAGGTCCCCAACTGCGCGTGAAAAGCGGCTGCCAAGCCTTTGCATCGCGCCCGAAACCACTCAGTTCAGGAAGACGTTCTGAATAATGTCTTCGAACGTCTCATTTTTCTTTTTCTTCTTGGCGGCGCCCGGGCGAGGGGCAGCCGCGCCGTCTTCGCTGGTCGCGACCGTGGAAGACGTTTCGACGTCCGCGGGTGGCTCGAAGTAGATCGGCTTGCCGCCGAGCGCGGCGGACAGCCTCGTGTCATGGCCGTAGATGTCGCCGAAGGTCGAGATCTTGCCGTCATCTTCGACGATGGCCGTGAAATAGGAAATGTGCACGGGGATCGGCGTTTTCAGATTCACGTGACCCCGGCCGCTGCTGCCGTCGTGCTCGAGCAGCAGTTCTGCGAACCGCAGCGGATTGTTGACCCGGATGCATCCGTGCGACAGCGCCCGCGTCGAGCGGCCGAACAGCTCCCGCTCCGGCGTGTCGTGCATGTAGACGTCGTGCTTGTTGGGGAAGCGGAACTTCACGACGCCGAGCGGGTTCTTGGCCCCGGCCGGCTGCACGAAGCTGTAGTTGGCGAGGTTGGCGTTCGACCAGTCGACGCTGTCGGGGTCGATCACGCGGCCGTTGTAGCTGACGCGCAATCCGTAGGCGCGGATCACCGAGCCGCCGCCGCCGCCGAACAGGGTGTCGAAGAAGCCGCCGCCGCTCGCCTGCAGCCGAGGCTTCAGCTCCTTCATCTTGATTCCGTTCGGCATGCCCCATTCGGGGTTGAAGATCACGTAGAGCATGTCGGCGGAGAATACGGGCGTCGGCCACGAGGTTTGTCCGACGATGATCTTGTCGCGATGGATCTCGCGACCGTCGCGGATCACGCGCACCATGTATTCCGGGATGTTGTCCCAGACGTGGAAGGCGCCCATGTTCTCAGGCATCCAGCGCCAGCGCTCCATGTTCAGCACGATGCGCTGCTCGTCGCGGCCGGCGTTCGGCTTCTTCGCCTCGCCCTCGGTATTGAGCGCATTGCGCGTCGCCTGATTGAGCCAGCCGCCAGCTTCGAGTCCTTTGTCCTTTTGATAGGATTTCACGGCGTCGACGAGCTTCGGATCGTAGAGGGTGTCCTTGGCGCCGGCCTCGGCCGGCACTTTCAGGCGCTGTCGAAGCAGAACGACGTCGGCATGGTCGGCGCCCGGCTTGAGGCTCGAGCCTTTCGGCAGCTTGACCAGCAGCACCGGGTCGATCGGCGCCTCGGGCTCAGCGGGTCCGCGGATGTCGAGCAGCGCCTTGCGCAGCCGATTGAACTGCTCATGCTGGGGGTGCAGGTGACGGAGATAGGAATCCGCTTCCTCACGCGTCGCCATGGCGTCCAGCACGGCTGACGGGTCCTTGATGGGCGCAACCTGATCCCAGATGCGGCTCAGCGACTGCGGATCGATACGCCCACCTTTGGCGAACCGCGCGTACTTCAAGGCCGACAAGGTGAGCCGTGCCTCGGCGTCGCCGAGGCCATCGGGCGTCGTCTGGCCGGCAGTGAGTTGCGGGATGTCGAAGTCTTTGGAGGCCAGTCCCCAGTCGCCGGCCTTGCCGAACTCGGCGACGACGGCCTTCGCCTTGGCATTGAGACCATCGGCGGCCGTCCAGAGGCCGGTGCCGCTGCGATTGCCATAGAAGGCGAGGGCCGCAGCCACGTCGTCCTTGTGGGCATTGCCCGTGAACTGCTTGTCGCCGAGACGTGCGAACGTTACCGCGACGACCGGATCGGCATCGGGACGTGCGGTGGTCGGAATGACGAGTTCCACCGGCTTGGCGGGCGTGGTCGCTTTGGCGAGGGCGGCGGCATCCTCGGCTTCCTCGGCAGCCGACTTGGCCTCGCGGGCGGCGGCGCGCGCATCCTCGGCAGCGCTGTCGCTGGAGTCGCTTGAAGCGGCTGCCGGCGGGGGGGGCGTCGCAGCGGCGGCCGGTGGTGTGGCTGCGGGCGGTGAGATGGCGACCGGTGCCACGACTGCCGGAACGATGGCGGCGGCGGGTGCGACGGCGGCCGGCGTTGCGGTGGCGGACGAGGCTTCACTCGACGACGCGACAGGCGCAGCCGGCGTTGCGGTGTTCGACGAACTGGCCGCTGCTTCGGTTGCGGGCGCGGGAGTGACCGGAGTGACGGGCGCATCGCCGGCCGGTGCCGTGCTGGCCGTCGCGGGAGCTGCGGAGGGCGGCGCTGCGGTGGCCGGCGCGCTCGGTGCGGCTGGGGCGGGGGCAGGGTCGGCCTTGGTCACGTCTTTGGCCGGCTCGGTTTTGGCCGGCTCGTTACCGACCAGCGGTGTCGGCGTATGCGGCACTGAAGCCGGAGCCGTGGCCGGCGCTTTCTCCTTGGCGGCATCTTTGGAAGCTGTGTCGGCGGCGTCCCGGATCGAGGGCGTGACGGGCTTGGCGGCGGCCGGCTTGGCCTTGGCTCGCGGCTTCTTCTTCGGTTGGATCGGCTCGTCCCAGTACTGGGCCTCTGCCAACCCGATAGGAGCCGCGACGGCCATCAGGGTCGCCAGTGCAACTACCGCCGCACAAGCCGAAAGTCGTGCAGATCTCGCCATCGATCGGGCCCCGTCGAGTCGGGCGGAAGGTCCGCCGTTAATTCATGATTGAGCATATGAGCTGCGAAACATCATAACTGTGTTCGCGGTTCATGGCGAATTCTTGCCCGCGGGCCTTTTCACAGCCGCATTTCATTCCTCAGACGACAGATGACGCCCGAGTGCCCTGACGCGCCGGGCGAGGACGACCATGTAGAAAAAAATGAAAAGGTAGAAGAACAGCTCCATCGCCTCGCTCGGGCGGGTGACGAGATCGCGGGCCGGGTCGCTGTCGCCGATCCGCTTGGCGGCCTTGAACAGAAGTGCGGCGAGCGCCGCCGGCACAAGCGCGTTGGCCGGCGCGAACAGGCGGAGCAGCGGATCGCGGAACGGGCCGGCCACCCACTGGTACAGCGGCATCAGCAGGCCGCCGGTCGCGATGCCGATTTCGAGAATGAGTTGCGGCAGGTGGTTCAGTACGCGAAACGAGTTGTGCAGATTGGTCTCCTGCTGGCGATTGATCTCCGACCAGTATTCCGGTGTCTGCCATTGGAAGAAGTGCTGCCCCCAGCTGTGTTCCTCCCCGGCGATGAAGAAGCAGGCGCCGGCGAAGATCGCGACGGCGACCAGCAGCAGCCGCCAGCCCTTCACCGTCGAAGTTGTCAGCAGCCGGAGCGCGATCAGACATCCGCCGAGGGCCAGCAGGAACTGCGACAGCTCCAGCACGCCGTAGCCCTCGGGCAGGATCCAGGCCCGATAGAACGGCTCGTCGATGCGAAAGACCGCGATGATGCCGATGACTGCCAGCACCGGCACGGCGAGCCACCACCAAGCCTCGCTCCGGCCGGGGCTCCAGCGCGAGCGGGGATCGTCCGCCGCGGCAGCGATGGCCCGCGCATAGCTCGCGGGTACGGAAAAGAAGCTCATGGGCACCCCGGTTCGTTTGTCTGATGGCCGCGCGATCAGGCCGTGGTCCTAATTCGGATAGCCATCGATGAGCCAAGACCGTCCGAGGGCCAGGAGAAGTGCGACGGCCGATGCCTCCGCAGCGGACGAGCGCTTCGACGACGCGTTTCGGGAGCTCTTGGCTCACCCCCGCAGGGGCTCGGTGCTTTTGGCCGGCTGGTTTGTCGCAGTGCGTTGCAAACCAAAGAGGTTTTCTGCCGACCTGCTCCTGCCATCCAGCCAAAATCACTCGCGACGAT
>JBQTIA010000086.1:0-4398 GCA_052388455.1 Hyphomicrobium sp. | reverse complement strand
CTCGGCACTGGCCCGCACGAAGAAGGCGCTCGACCGGCTGGTCGCCGCCGCCAAGGTGTGTGCAGGATGAAAGTGGAAAGCCCCCCGGCCGCGAGCAGGGGAATCGCATTTGGACGTAGGTTGGGTCTCGTGCCTCGACCCAACATACGTCCAAATGCGATTCCCCTGCATACAATGCGCCACTGGAGTTCGAAAGCGACGACAAGACGCTCCGTACGAGTTGTGCAAAGATCATAAAGATCAAGTATTGCGGCTGCGATTGGTGGGCGGAGATCAGACGAGTGCCCCTTAGACGCCTCCGGTCAACGCCGCGGCGAGATTGGGCCGCGTCAACGAGCTGAAGCCGATCGCGGCGAGGTAGCACCCGCCTTACCGCCGCCACGACCGCCTCCGACAAATCATCGAGGATTCGCAACCGCACCTGCTCGAGATGATCCAAAGCGCCTCAACCATAGCGCTGACCGCAGCCGTCCTTCTCGCCCACTTCGTCGCGACGAACGTGCGCGCCGACAGTCTCGATCACGGTTTCGCGCTCGTCACACCCGCAATCGCCAAGCCGGCCGCCAAGCCTGCATCACGTACGAAAGAAAAGCCTGAGGCGGCGCTCAAGAAGAAGCAGGCTGCCGCCGTCGCCACGCACGACAAGGCGCTTGCCGCCTTCAAGAAGGTTCTGGCCGAGCGCCGCGCGCAGATCGACGGCGGGAAAAAGCTGCCGCGACGGCCGGGTCAGGCGATCTACTTGGCGCGGCTCAAGGTCATGAGCACCTACAAAGAGATGACCGACATCCTTCCCGCCCGCATCGGCCGACCCAACAAGTACGGCGTGCCTCCGGCCTACTTCGACGCCGACATCGAGCCGCTGATCGAGGAGTACGCCGCGCTGTTCCGCGTCATGCAGGCGCCACCCACGTTCGCGCAAGCCTCCGCGACGCCGCTGCGCGACGTCATCGACCTCGGCCGTGCGATCGCGCGCGCCAAGGGTGCCGATACGCAAGCGGCTACAGCCGCCGGGCGCATCGGCCTGGCGCTGTTCTTCGCCGAAACGGGCGGCAACCAGAACATGGGCAACGCCCGCTCCACGACCTACAAGGGCAGTCTGCAGACGGGGCCGGCCGAGGACCGCAATGGACGGCGGAAGTGGGCGGCGATCAAGGCGAAGGTTGCCGCGCTCGACCCGGCGCTGTCGGCCCGTGACGACGCGGAGGAGGCGCGCTCGGCCAAGATCGACCAGCGCTACAACCACTGGACGGCCGTGCGCAACGGACTGATGAACGCGCATGCCGAGCTGTTCGGCGATCTTGCCTCGATCATCAAGTTGCTGCCCGACGAGATCGACCAGATGAGGCTGTTCGAGCTGATCCAGATCGTCCCGACGCCGACACGGGCTGCGATCCGGTCGGGCAACATTGCCGGCTACAAAGTTTCTGACGCGCGGGTCATGGGCTTCCTGCGCAACAACTCCATTTTCACCTTTGGGGACGCAGATCGCGCGCGAACGTCCGCCACCTACCGCGAGATCATGGACGCGATGTGGCTGTTCACACCGAAGTTCGAGAAAGCGCGAGCCAAGTTCAACGCTGTCGAGAATGGCGCGCTGGAATAGGCGGCGGCGCCGTTTGCTGGTGCGAACGGCAGTCTTTGCGTCCCCTACGCGGGCCGCTCCGTTATGTCCCCGACGAGCCGGGAAGAAGACGGCCGCGGGATCGCCGAATGCCTGACCTGCTTCGCGCTCCCTATCCTCGCACCGCACGCCACACGCCGGAGCAGAGCCCTGAAGGACCCTTGCCCTTCCACGTTCCGCTGCCCTTGGCTCCCGCGAAGCGTCCGGTGCCGCGGGCGATCCGCGGGCCGGTCACTGCCGTGATGCGGGCGTGGCCCGAGTCGGCAACGCGGCCGGAGAGCTTGATCGGGTAGAAGGCGTAGGACCCGCCCGTCGCATAGACCCGGCCGCCCTTGATGCCAAGTCCGATGGGTATCGTCCCACAGTGCCCGCGTGCGGTCGTCGCGACCATGGTCCAGCGTCCGTCGAAGCGGCCGGCGGCCGCCGGCGAGGTGGACATGATGATCGCGGATGCGGCCGCAAGCGCGAGCGCGAACCTGCAATGTGCGAGCATGAATGGCCTCCTCGTGTCATCCCCGGCCGACGTTGCCATCGCTGTCGATGGCGGAGACGAGACAATAGCCGGCGGCCAGACCCATCGCCAGCCGCCGCAGGCCGGATGCCGAATGCCGCGTTTCCGGCTTGCGTCAGAGACAACAAGTACGCCTTTCGAAACGGGGCACGCACGCGCTACAGTTGGTCATGACTCCACGCTCGGCCAGTCCAGGACGAGCCAGCACGAAGGCCGGCGTCATCCGCGCCGGCATCGGCGGGTGGACGTTCGAGCCGGCGCGGCGTGTTCTATCCCGACAAGCTCCCGCACGCGCAGGAGCTGCACTTCGCCAGCCGGGCGCTGCCGACGATAGAGATCAACGGCACCTTCTACCGCAGCCAGACGCCGGCGACCTTCGCCAAGTGGGCGCGGGAGACTCCGGATGGCTTCGTCTTCTCGGTCAAGGGTCCGCGCTTCGCCGTGAACCGCCGTGTGCTCGCCGAGGCCGGGGACTCGATCGCGCGCTTTTTCGATTCCGGGGTGACCGAGCTCGGCGACCGGCTCGGCCCGCTCCTCTGGCAGTTCGCGTCGACGAAAAAATTCGACGCGGCCGACTTCGGCGCGTTCCTCGAGTTGCTGCCGGACAAGCACGGCGATCGCCCGCTTCGACATGCGGTGGAGGTTCGGCATACCTCGTTCTGCACGCCCGATTGCATCGCGCTCATGCGCGACTTCGCCATTCCCGTCGTCTTCGCGGACCACGCCACCTACCCCGCCATTCCCGACGTCACCGGCGATTTCGTCTATGCACGCCTGCAAACGGGCGACGACGCCATCGCCACCGCCTACACTCCAAAGGCGCTCGACGCCTGGGCGCGGCGCGCGAAGTCCTGGGCCGCGGGAGGGCTGCCGGACGATCTCACAGCCATCGATCCCGCGAACGCAGCCGCGAAGCGCCCACGGGACGTGTTCGTCTATTTCATCCACGAGGGTAAAGTGCGGGCACCCGCCGCGGCGACGGCATTTCAGAAGCGCGTCGGAGATTAGCAAGGTCTGGAAATCGATCGCCTGACAACCCCAGCGGGTGGAACCATGATGTGAACAACGGCGGGTCGCTTGGACTCAGCGTCAGGCAATCGACGGATTGCATCGCTGATCGCTGGCTCACTCGCGCCCCTCGCACCCCCGCGCCCGATGCCGATCGAACTGTACACGGCTCGCTGATTGCCTATAATCTTTCTGCGTCAGCCGCCCTCGTGCCGCCACGAGGACACACAATCCTCGCTGGATCGCTGTGCCGGCTGTCGCGACAGAGGCATCGACGAAGTCCTCGTACAAGTGAGCGCCCTCACGTTGGAACCGCTCGCGTAAACAACAAAGACCGTTGTTGGGAGTAAACGAGATGCAGGAAACCCTGAAATATTCCGACTCTCCAAGGCTGTACGACGCACTGAAGATCACCGATCGAGAGTGGCAGGAGCCGGACGTACACGAACCGGCCGAGACGGCGGAAACGACGGACCTGGTGGACACGCCGGAGCCGGATGACACTGCAGACACAGCCGAAACATCGGTCGCGGCCGATACGTCGGACGCACCCGAGACAGCAGGCGAGCCTGAGACCTCAGAGACGCTCGGCGTGACGGAGCCCTCTGATGCACCATCCTCCCTGGTGACGCTCGACTCCCGCGAAATTCCGTATGAGAGGACGACGTCCGCGGCACCGGCTCCGACGGGCCTTCTCAGCACGCCGTTGCTGGCCGGCGCTGCCGCGCTGTCGGTGCTCGTGGCCGGCTGGAGCTACACGAGCCTCGAGTCCACGCGGGCTGAACTCAACGCCATGACCCAGGCCAAGGTGACGGCCGAACGGGCCCTTGCCGATGCTCAGGCGAGACTGACCAACGCTGAAAAGGCCGTCGCCGCGGTGAAGGCCGCGCTGACCTCGGTTCCCGCAGTTGCACTGCCCGCCGCGGCGGCCAAGGCGACTGAGGCCGCCAAGGACGCCGAGGCGAAGTAATTCGGCCTCCCGGCAGACCGGTGAGCGGACGGAGGCGCGAAAGCGTCGCTTCTCCGCTTGTTCGCGCGCGCCCAGTGGCAACGGGAATTGGGCGCAATTGCTGCGTGATCCGCTGGTCGCTGCTTCCCTCACCCCGCCGGCGGCTGCCACTTGTCGCGCATTGTGACGAGTTCCTCGGCCGCGCTCGGATGCAGGGCGAGGGTGGCGTCGAACTGGGTCTTCGTCGCGCCCATGGACAGCGCGATGGCCGCCATCTGAACGATCTCGGCGGCGTCGGGCCCCAGTACA
>JBQTIA010000085.1:0-2675 GCA_052388455.1 Hyphomicrobium sp. | reverse complement strand
CCAACCTACATTTCGCGCCATATGCGATTGCCCTGCGAATCACCGGGCGAGGCGTTCCAGTCTCGCCCGTCTCAGTGGCGAAAGAAACCGCGGCGCGGCTGATAGTGCCGATTGGGATAGCCCCAGGCCTGATAATAGGGCGGCAGGGCGTAGTACTGGCGGCGGCGAACCTCGTAGGCCGGACGCCAGTAGCCGGAATTGTAGTAGGGATAGTAGCGCGGCTGCTCCCAGCGGTAGGCGTAGGGATCGGTGCGGTAGTGCACCTTGTAGACGTGATTGTAGCGGGGATAATAGCCGTAGTGGCGGACGGTCTGCACTTCGCCGTAGCCGGCCGGCTTGCGGCTCCAGGCTTCGGCGGGTGACACGACCGCAATGACGAAGCCGATGACCGCGACGGCGGCCTTGACGAGATTACACTGACGCATGACTTCACTCCTCGGATGACGCCTCGACACAGTACGCGAGCGGGTCCATTTCGAAAATCCCGTGCTTTGCCTAATATCCACTTAAAGAAAGTCCCGTTAAGCCGCGAGATTTCAGTCTTATTCAGCCTTACCACATTTTGAACGTGCTTAATCAATTCCTCACCCGATTGGGCTCAAATCCCTTTGAGATGCGGTTGCCTTGCGCCACCGCCGGCTTCGCATGTCGTCGAGCGTACAGGTTTCCATCGTGGCACGTCCCAAATCCAGCCCAGGCGGCGATGACGCAGACGACAAGGCGCGGATGCGCGCGGCGGCGCGGCGGCTCGAAGCGCTGCTGAAGGACGCCGGCCCCAACATCATCGTGACGCCGATCATCGACCGTACAGCGAAGTCCGAGCCCGCAGAGCCCGTCGTACCCGCCGTTGCCGAGCTTGCCGAGGTGCCCGGCGTCGAGCCGCTGACCATCGCCACGCCGGGCCGCGCACCCTCGGCGGCGAGCGATGTCGCCAAGCCGGCCGCTGAAAAGTCAGTCGCCTCGCCCGAAGCAAAGGCGCCAACCACCGCGCCGCCGACGGCGAAGACAAAGACACCCACTCCGCCGGCCGCCGCCCGCCTGCGATCCGAGAAACGAAGCAGCACCGCGACGCCAGCGATCCAAAGGAAGCCTGCCGTCGAGCGCCCGCTGCCCGTCGCGGCCGCTGCTCCGGTAAACAAGCCGCTGCCGGCCTCGGGGCGCGGCGAGCTCTTCGACGCCATCAACGCCAGCCGCCGCCAGTTCATCGCCACCGGCGCCTTCAGCTTCGTGATCAACATCCTGATGCTGGCCGGTCCGCTGTTCATGCTGCAGGTCTACGACCGGGTCATGACCTCGGGAAGCCTGCCGACGCTCGTCACGCTCACCATCATGACGGCCGTGCTCTACGTGATCACGGGACTGCTGGAGCTGGTGCGCACGCGGGTCATCGTGCGCGTCGGCACCGAGATCGACCAGCGCATCGGCGACCGCATCTTCAGAGCCTCGCTGCGGCGCAGCCTCACCTCGCAGGGGGCTTCGACCTCGGCGCTCCGGGAGCTGGACGGAATGCGCCAGTTCCTCGCCGGGCCGGGACCGCTGACCTTTTTCGATGCGCCGTGGACGCCCGTCTATCTGCTCGTGATCTTCGCGGTGCATTGGACGCTCGGTCTGGCGGCGACGCTCGGCGCCGCGGTGCTGCTGGCGCTGGCCTGGGCCAGCGAGCGCCAGAGCCGCGAGCCGCTGACGGAAGCCGGAAAGGCGGCCGGCCGCAGCCTGGAGCTGGCCGAGACGGGACAGCGCAACGCCGAAGCACTGACCGCGATGGGCATGGTCGGAACCTACCGGGCCCGCTGGCAGGGCGCCAACGGCGAGGCGCTGGCCTGGCAGATCCGCGCCGCCGACAAGATCGGCAGCTACTCGGCGCTGTCGAAAATGCTTCGCCTGCTGCTGCAGTCACTGATGCTGGCGCTCGGCGCCGCGCTGGCGCTGGCCGGTTTGATCAGCGCCGGATCGATCATCGCGGCGACCATCATCTTTGGCCGCGCGCTGGCGCCGGTCGAGCAGGCCATCGGCCACTGGCGGGGGTTCCTCAAGGCACGCGAGTGCTACGCCAAGCTCGACGACCTGCTGCGGCGCGAGCCCGAGCCGAAGCCGCGCACCGCACTGCCGGCCCCCAAGGGCCGTCTGGAGGTCGTCGGCTTGCGGGTGTCTGCGCCCGACACCCGCCAGCTCATCCTTTCCAACGTCGCCTTCGCGGTCGAGCCCGGGCAGATGCTGGCCGTGATCGGTCCGAGCGCCTCCGGCAAATCGACGCTCGCCCGCACGCTGGTCGGCCTGTGGCCGCCGTTCGCCGGCGCGGTCAAGCTCGACGACGCGCGGCTCGACCAGTGGGACACCGAAGCGCTCGGCCGGCACATCGGCTACCTGCCTCAGAACGTCGAGCTGTTCGCCGGAACGGTGAAAGAGAACATCGCCCGCTTCACACCCGAAGCGAGTGACGAGGGGATCGTGGCCGCCGCCAAGCAGGCGCACGCCCACGAGCTGATCCTGGCGCTGCCGCAGGGTTACGAAACCCAGCTCGGCGCCTTCGCCACCTACCTGTCGTCGGGCCAGCGCCAGCGCATCGCGCTCGCCCGCGCGCTCTACGGACATCCCGCCCTCGTCGTCCTCGACGAGCCGAATTCCAATCTCGACCGCGCCGGAGACGAGGCGCTCTCGCAGGCCATCGACGGAAT
>JBQTIA010000084.1:0-27157 GCA_052388455.1 Hyphomicrobium sp. | reverse complement strand
ACGGGCGTGCGACCCTGTCCAAGCGAAGCTTGACTTCGCCAAGACGGGTGGGGTGAATTTGACGCCACGCGGCGTCGCAACGCTTGTCCGATGCGACGGCATCGACCCGCGCGCTTCTCCTAGCGTGTCGTCAAATTCACCTCCGTCGAGACCTTGTTCTGGTGCATAGGTCGGGCTAGGTTACAGGGGACAGGTTCCAGGGGCGAGCGCATCTGAACCCTGTCAGCTTTGAACTGTCACTTTCTATCCACGCGCACCGTTTCCTCCAAGCAACGCCTCCCGCATTAAATTGCCGCAAGGTCATCAAATTCCCCTCGACGACAGACTATGCTAGGCGCACTCGAAAGTAACCGAAGCCGAAGGCTGCGCACCGCACGTACGAGCGGGCGTCGGAGCCGCACCCGGAAACGAGCCCGGACGATGCCGAAGACGCGCCCCACAGGTCTCTTTCACCGCCGCGAAGTTCTGCTCGGCACCGCTGCGGCCGTCCTCGGATCGGCCCTGCCGATGGCGACCGCAGCCGAGGCGCCGGCCAGCCCTTCCCCTGCATACGAAGCTGCCTATAAGCAGCTCGTTGGCGACGCCCAGCCTGAAGCGGCGCTGATCAGCATGGAGCTGCCCGAGCAGGCCGAGAACGGCAACATCGTGCCCTACAAGCTGTCGGTCGAAAGCCCGATGACGCCCGACGATCACATCCGCAAGCTGCATCTGCTGTCGACTGCCAATCCGCAACCCCGCGTAGCGACCTTCCACTTCACGCCGCAATCGGGCAAGGCCGAGGTGACCGGGCGGATGCGGCTGGCCAAGACCCAGGACGTCGTAGCCCTCGCCGAGACGAGCACGGGCAAGCTGCTGACCGCAACCGTCCGCGTCGAGGTCGCTCTCGGCGGCTGCACCAACTGACGCCCAACCGACCGACGAGGAGCCTCGCCCCGTGAAGCCGCGCATCAAGCTACCCGAGACGATCAGGGCCGGAGAGACGATCGAGATCAAGGCGCTCGTTCAGCATGTGATGGAAACGGGAAATCGCAAGGACGCCGAGGGCAAGCCGATCCCGCGCAACATCATCAACACCTTCCGCGCCACCTTCGAGGGCCAGCAGGTCTTCGCCGCCGACTTCGGGTCGGGCATTGCCGCCAATCCGTTCATCGCATTCTTTCTGACCGTGCCGGCGTCCGGCGAGCTGGCGCTGACCTGGATCGACGATAGCGGCACCTCGACGACCGAGAAAACGCGGATCGAGGTACAGCCGGCATCGGTACAGTAACCGCTTGGCCGAACGTACCTCGTCAGCGTCCGCCGCCTCTTGTCACCCGCCCGCGAAGCCGATACCCGTGGAAGCCGAGATCAAGGCATCCGCGGAGCCCCCATGGCCGAAGAACCTCTCATCGCACAGAAGGGCCCCTATCAGGTCGACCTGAAGGACGGACAGCCTTATTTCTTCTGTCGCTGCGGCCGATCGCAGAAGCAGCCGTTCTGCGACGGCTCCCACAAGGGCACGGGTCTGGAGCCGCAGCGGTTCACGGTCGATGCGGCCGGCACTTACAATCTCTGCGGCTGCAAGGCGTCCGACGATATGCCGTTCTGCGACGGCACGCACAACATGCTGTGAGCCTGTTCACGATTTGCTAAGCGCGATTGCTCATGTGCGCACCGCCCTTGCGCGGCTGTCTCGGGCGTAACTGCACAAAATTCCAGCTCGTGGTTCCATGGTGGGTGGATCAGGCGGTCTTTAGCACCGTCCGCGCTCGCGCGCGCCTCCCTCGCATGGAGCTTTTTATGACCGTTACGAATGCACGTTTAGTCGCCAAATCCTTTCGCCGTGCGCTTTGCGCGGCACCGTTCCTCGCAACGGCTTTGAGCATCACCCCCGCCTTTGCCGCCGAAGGTATGCTCGAACGCGGCGATGCCGCGCTGACGGGATTTTCCGGCACAACCCGGATCGCCCAGCCTTCCGATGACACGACTCAGGCGGACATCACCGGCATCGATGTCGGCTCGCCGTCGCTGCGGGTGTTCGACCTCGCCAGGCTCGGCGGCAAGCCCGCTGCGCAGTTGGCCGACGCGCCGCTGAAATTCTCGGTGGCCGCGCGCGACATCGGACAGGTGTTCGCCGTGACCACGGCCGCCATGGATACGTCCGGTCCGCCCGACCTCTATGCTGCCGCAACTTCGTTCTATGGCCTGCAGATCGTCACCGGCGAGGGTTCAGCGACGCGGCTCGCGCGCGGCCAGCCCGGTGCACGCTGGATGGATGGCCAGTTCGGCCCCGACGGCGGCCCCGGCTCGATCTGGAAGATCGACGGCCGCACAGGAAAACCTTCTCTGTTCGCCGACATCCGCTACGGCGGAGAGGACAACGCTGGACCGGGCCTCGGCGGTCTCGCGTTCGATCCCGCCAGCCTGCAATTCTTCGCCACCGACCTCGAAACCGGGCTTATTCATCGCCTCGACGTCAACGGCCGCGACAGCGGAACCTTCGATCACGGCGTCGACGGCCGCCCGGCCGCCGGACAGTCGCCGGTCGCCTACGTCCGCGTGCGCCGCGTCGGTATCGACAGCGCCGCGTTCTCTGTCGAGGACCCCGCGACGTGGAGTTACGCCGACAAGCGCCGCATGGTGGTCGCGGTGACGGTGCAGGGCGGGCGGCTTTACTATTCCGTCGCCGAGGGTCGGCAGGTCTGGTCCGTCGGCATCGAGAAGGACGGCGACTTCGCCAACGATGCCCGCCGCGAGCTGGAAGTCGGCGGCGGCAGTGGCCGCAGCCTGATCACCGCCATCGCGTTCGATGGTCCCGACCGGATGCTGATTGCCGAGCGCGGCGCCATTGCCGGCAGCTACGACTTCACAACGTTCGCCGAGCCCGGTGCGACGCAGACCCTGCGCTTTGCGTTCAGCAAACAGGACGACACCTGGGCGATCGTTCCCGACGAATACGCCATCGGTCTCCAACAGCCGCATCGTTCGGGCCTCGGAGGTCTGGCGCTAGGCTATGGCTACGATCGCAACGGGCGCATCGATTATGGCCAGTGCCGCGCCACGCTCTGGGCGACGGGCGAGCATCTGCGCAACGATGCCGACGCGCGCGGCGCACGCCATGTCCATGGGTTGCAGGGTCAGGACAAGTCCCTCGCGAAGCCGCAGTCGAACTTCGCGGCCTCGCGGGCTTCGCTGGCGCTGCTTCAGGCCGACTTCGCGGAACAGCTCGAAACCGGAAACGAGCGTCCCGACGCCGTCTGGTTCGTCGATGCCGATGGCCGCTATGCCGACGCGGATGCCAATGGCCACATCGGTGCCGTGGCCATCGTCAGCCCGTGCGATCCGGCCGCAAGCGAGAAGGCCGCGCCGGTACCGGCGACGCGCAACCGCCCGACCATTGCCACGCCGGTGATCCCGAAGCCGGCGACTCCGGGCGTCTACATCTACAAGACCTGCTTCCCCGGCGTCATCGGCGGCATCGTGCATTGCCGGATCACGGTGCAGAACATCGGTCTCGCCAAACTCGCGGCCCCTGTCGTCTTCACCGACGTGACGACCGTGCTCGGCGGTCCGGGCGCCGGCGGCCAGCTCACCATCGCCTCGGCTACACCCGACGCGCCCGGCTGGGTCTGCTCGCCGACGCCCGCCGATAAGCTGGCCTGCACGCTCGGACCCGCTGGTCTGAAGCCCGGCGCGACCCGCCACGTCGATGTGTTCGTGGAAACAGGCCCGCTCGTGGCGGCCGGCGGCCTGATGTTCCGCAACTGCGCCAGCCTTGCCGGGCCGTGGTCCGGCATCGCCTGCGATGAAGCCGGCGCCGAGCTGGAACTTGAGAAGGTCGTCGAGGGGCCGTGCGTCCAGGGCCAGCCCTGCACGTTCGCGTTGACCATAACCAACACCGGCAAGGCGCCTTTCGCGGGCGATGTCCTGTGGACGGATGGCATGAGCATCGCCGGCAACGCCACACCGATGCCCATCACGTCGATCAGCCCGTCGCTCGGCTGTGCGCCCGATCCGGCGGCCCTGCCGTTCTCGTGCACGGCACCGCTCTTGCTCGCGGCCGGCGCGTCCATCACACACAAGGTGACGGTCGATCTGCCGGCCGATCCGGCGGGCTATCTGGCGACGAACTGCTTTGCGGTGACGTCTCCCTCTCTGGTGCCGGCCGATCCGGCCGACCCGTTCGCGGGCGGCGCGCTCGCCACTCCTGGCGTTGCCGCGTGCGTCGATGCCGACGTGAAAGCGTCGAATATCATGCCGGTCGTCCACAAGCCGGCGGCACCGAAATCGCGCGCGTGTCGTCCTGGCGTGTACGAGGTGCGCTCGGCAGCCGGCGCTTGCGTCTGCCGCCCGGGAACGTGGCGCCACCATGGGAGCTGCGTTCCAATCCGCGTCGTCGATCCCGTGAAGCCAAAGCCCTTGTGCATTCTGAAAGCGCAAGAGGTCCGCAACTCCAAAGGCCAATGCGTGTGCGCCGAAGGCTATGACCGCAACCGTCACGGCGCCTGCGTCGCGCCCGAGAAGCACTGCCCGCCGGGCACGGTGGGCAAGTATCCCGTGTGCGTGCCGATCGTTGCGCCCAAATGTCCGGAAGGCACAACCGGCCGTTTCCCCCACTGCAAAAAGATCGAGGAGCAGCACTGTCCGCGCGGCACGGTCGGCAAGTTCCCCGACTGCAAGTCGATCGATAAGCCGAGATGCCCCGAAGGCACGACTGGCGTGTTCCCGATCTGCAAAAAGGTCGAGGACCAGCATTGCCCACGCGGAACGATCGGCAAGTTTCCCAACTGCAAGCCGATCGACAAGCCGAAGTGCCCCGAGGGTACGACCGGCGTGTTCCCGCGCTGCAAGAAGCTCGACATCAAGCTGCCTGACGCGAAAATGCCTGACGTGAAAAAGCCCGACACGAAACATCCGGCCAAGCGCGCCGAGCCGCTGAAGGTCGATCCCGGCAAGACGTTGATCAAGAAAGTCGATCCGCCGAAAATCGAGCGCCAGAATGAACCGAAGAAACGCGCGACGGAAAAGAAAGACCCCAAGCCCTCTGGCGGCAAGGCCGAAATAAAGAAACTTGAGCGCAAGCCGCTCGTTCAGATGCTCGGCAATTCGAAGCGGTGACGCGCGCTTCGGCAGCGGGAGATCACGGCGCGGGTGCCGTGGTCTCTGCCCTGTCGCGGCTGCGAATTATGTCGGTCGCCGTCGAGACGCCGAGATCGAGCGCCGATTTGGCTATCGCCTCACAGCCGAAGGGTCGCTGCGACCTCGGTTCCTTCCCCGAGCAGAAGAATGTCGACGCCCCGCCCCGCCGGACCAGCGCCGGATTGTAGAAATGAATGAGGCCTCCGTTCGTCGGGATGTTGACCCAGCGGTCGACCAGCGCCTCGTCGGCCTTGCCGTCGAGGAACTTGACGATCCAGTCGCGCAAGCCGGTCTTTTTCATCAGCTCGGTGTCGAGGCTGCCATCGCGCTTGTAGTGGCCGTGAAACCCGATGTCGGTCGCCTCCGCAGGGAAGTCGTCGGTGAAGATGCGCCGCGTTCCGCCGAGATACATCCGCGAGCAGGAAGAGTAGCAGTAGCCCGACACCGCCGTGGTGAGCTTTCGCTTGCGGATCAGTTCCCCGACACGAAACCCTGTCCAGGGATGCCCGCCGGGTGAGTTGCGCAGGATGACCGTCGTAATCCCCGAGCCGCCTTCGATGGCGCGCCGGATTTTCGGCAGATCCCCGTCTACGACCGGACCGGAGAGGATCACCTGATCGCCGACGACGTTCACGTCCATCGCCTCGGCCGAAGCCCCCGCCAAAGTTGCTGCTGCACAGGCAGCTGCGACTGATCGGGAAACTCGCATCGACATTCGCATCACCGACATGGCCGTTCGCACCCTATACCGAGCCGATCGCCACCCGCCCGCGCGGCTCGCGGAGCCAACCGCCACGCGGCGGCCTATCCAGTTGGGCCGCATTGCGTTTCACCATCGGCCCCTCTATAAGGCCGCATCTCAAGCATGACGCAAGAGAGACCGCACGGCACCCTTGGAGGCCGGGAGCGGAGACATGGGCCTCATCAAGGCCCTATTTTCATTGGAGAAAACCATGGCTAGCGAGATCGTCCAGATCAAAGCCACGGTGCGCCCACGTGCCGGCAAGGGGGCCGCACGCCAGAGCCGCCGCGATCAGAAAGTTCCCGCCGTCATCTACGGCGACGCCCGCCCCGCCGAGACCATCAACCTCGATTACCACGATCTGTGGCGGCAGGTCCTGAAGGGCCACTTCACCGCTACGGTCATCGATCTCGATGTCGAAGGCAAGAAAACCCGCGTCATCCCGCGCGAGGTGCAGGTCGATCCGGTCAAGGATCTGCCGCTGCATGTCGATTTCCTGCGCATCGGCAAGGACGGTATCATCAAGGTCGCCGTTCCGGTCCGCTTCGTCAACGAGGGCCTCTCACCGGGCCTGAAGCGCGGCGGCGTCTTGAACGTCGTGCGCCACGAGATCGAGATCTACTGCCCCTACGACCGCATTCCGCAGTTCTTCGAGATCAACCTCGAAGGCCTCGACATCGGCCGCTCGATCCACATCTCCTCCATCGCCATGCCGAACGGTATCAAGACGGTCATCCAGGGCCGCGACTTCACGGTGGCAACGATCGCCGGTGCCAAGAAGGAAGAGGAAGCAGAAGCGACAGCCGCAGCGACCGACGGCGCCGCAGCGCCGGGTGCCGCACCGGCTGCCGGCGACGCCAAGGCCGCGGCTCCCGCAGCCGGTGGCAAGGCCGCCGCTCCTGCCGCAGGTGGCAAGGCTGGCGCTCCTGCCGCAGGTGGCAAAGCTCCGGCCGCCGGTGGCAAGGCTCCGGCCGCCGCACCGGCCGCGAAGAAGAAGTGACGAGCAGAGGAGGCCGGGTCTCCGGCCTCCTTGCGCAGTCATCCTCGGGCTTGTCCCGAGGATCCATGGTCCGGCGAGTTCCGCTTCGCCAATCCTGCACGGACGCAAGCGCCGACGCACTGATCTCGCTATCCCCTTTGTGGCACGTTGGGTCCTCGGGCCGAGCCCGAGGATGACGGTCTCGGATGAAACTGTTCGTCGGTCTGGGAAATCCCGGCAGCGAGTACGCGCGCAACCGGCACAACGTCGGCTTCCTCTGCGTCGACCGGATCGCGAGCGCGCACGGCTGCGCGCCGTGGAAAAAGAAGTTTCAGGCGCTGGCCTGCGAAGGCGAGATCGCGGGCGAGCGCATCACACTGTTGAAGCCGCAGACGTACATGAACGAGAGCGGTCGCGCGGTCGGCGAGGCAGCGCATTTCCTGAAAATTCCGGAGAGCGACATCGTCGTCTTTTATGATGAGATCGATCTGGCGCCCGGCAAGCTCAAGGTAAAAACCGGCGGCGGCAACGCCGGCCACAATGGTCTGCGCTCCATCTCGGCCCATCTCGGCAACGACTATGTGCGCGTGCGCATCGGTGTCGGCCACCCGGGACAGAAGGAGCTTGTTGCCCGCTGGGTGCTGAACGATTTCGCCAAGGCCGACGCCGCATGGCTCGATCCGCTGCTCGACGCGATTGCCAAGTCGGCGCCGCGCCTCGCCAAGAGCGATCAGGCGCGGTTTCTGACGGACGTGGCGCGCGAACTCGGCTCGACGGTGTCAGACCCGGAGGGTCTGACACTCGCACGGAAGTCCTCGGCCGAGTCGACGGAGAGAGCCGCTGGGACCAACTCCGAACAACGCTCATCGAAACACCCCGCCGGCGAACGCCAAAGCAAAAGCCAGTCGGCCATCGCCGAGAATTTGAAAAAGTGGCTCGCGGGCCGGCAAAAGAGCAAGGACTAGATCGATGGGCTTCAAATGCGGCATCGTGGGGCTGCCGAACGTCGGCAAATCCACGCTCTTCAATGCGCTGACGCAGACGGCCGCGGCGGAGGCGGCCAACTATCCCTTCTGCACCATCGAGCCCAACGTCGGCGAAGTGGGCGTGCCGGACGAACGGCTCGACAACCTCGCGCGCATCGGCAAATCGGCACAGATCATCCCGACGCGGCTGACCTTCGTCGACATCGCCGGCCTCGTGCGCGGCGCCTCCAAGGGCGAGGGCCTCGGCAATCAGTTCCTCTCTCACATCCGCGAGGTCGACGCGGTCGCTTACGTCGTCCGCTGCTTCGAGGACGACGACATTACCCATGTCGAGAACCGCATCGATCCGGTTGCCGACGCCGAGACCGTCGAGACCGAACTGATGCTCGCCGACCTCGACAGCGTGGAAAAGCGCGCCGGCGCCATCGAGAAAAAGGCGCGGGCCGGCGACAAGGAGGCGAAGGCGCAATTCGCGCTCTACGAGAAGGCGCTCAATCTGCTGCGCGAAGGCAAGCCCGCCCGCCTCGCCAAGCTGACGCCGGAGGAGGAGCCGGCTTACCGCGCACTGCAACTGCTGACCGCCAAGCCGGTGCTCTACGTCTGCAACGTCGACGAAGGCTCGGCCGCCAACGGCAACGCCTACGCCGCCAAGGTGATGGAGCGCGCGAAAGCGGAAGGCGCCGGCTGCGTCGTCATATCGGCCAAGATCGAGAGCGAGTTCGCCGGCCTCGCGGCCGAGGATCGCACCGCCTTCCTCTCCGACATGGGCCTCGACGAGCCGGGACTCAACCGCCTCATCCGTGAAGGCTACAAGCTGCTCGGCCTCATTACCTATTTCACGGTCGGCCCAAAGGAAGCGCGGGCCTGGACGGTCGCCAAGGGCTCCAAGGCGCCGCAGGCAGCCGGCGTCATTCACACCGACTTCGAAAAGGGCTTCATCCGCGCCGAAACCATCGCCTATGGAGACTATATGGCACTCGGCGGCGAAGTCGGCGCCAAGGATGCCGGCAAGATGCGGCTCGAAGGCAAGGAGTACGTCGTCAAAGACGGCGACGTCATGCATTTCCGCTTTGCGAATTGAGTGCAGGGAGTTCGCTGCGATGACCGAAAAAATTACCGACGAGACAGTGCTTCCCGATCGCCTTTCCGTCGATCCGGCGAGCCCGTATTACGACGAAGCGCTGCTGACGCGCGGTGTCGGCATCCGCTTCAACGGTGTCGAGAAAACCAACATCGAGGAATATTGCGTCAGCGAAGGCTGGGTCCGCGTCGCCGCCGGCAACACCCGCGACCGCCAGGGCAAGCAGATGACCTTGAAACTCAAAGGCAAGGTCGAGCCGTTTCTGCAGGACAAAGCATCATAGGTCGGACTGAGCGACGCAAGCGCAATCGATCGAGGCGAAGTCCGACAGCTTGTTTTCGGCTCCGCCGTCGGACTTCGTGACAAGCGTCGCTCAGTCCGACCTAAGACCTACTAAGCAAGCGAGGCTTTGCCGGTTGCGCGGTCCGCTATTTGAGCTTCGTCCGCGCTTTGTCAGCAGCCGAAAAATGCGCCATCTGGTCGGCATGGGCCTTGCGGAAGGCCGGGCGCTCAGTAAGGCGTGTGATGTAGGCCTCGGTTGCTGGACGATCGCCATGAGCGCGAACAAGGGAGACGCGCAGCACATCGGCCATCAGCAGGTCCGCGACAGTAAAGCGATTTGCCGCGAACCATTGTCGCCCGCTCAGCACCCGCTCAATGTGGGCAAGCCGTTGGTTCATCCAGCCGACCAGGCCGTTGTCAGCCCGACCTGAAATTGTCAGGAACCACCACGGCACAGTGATCATCTCAATTGAGTTGAGTGCGGCCACCGTCCACTGCAGCGTTTCCGCTTCACCCACGGGATTGCGCGGCATCAATGCCTCGCTGCGACGAGCCAAATGCAGCAAGCCGGCACCGCTCTCGAACATCGTGACTTCGCCATCGGTCAGGAATGGCACCTGTCCAAACGGCTGGCGGTCGAGATGATTGGTCTCCCGACCGTTGAAGGGCACGGTGCGCACTTCATACGACAAGCCAGCTTCCTCCGCCGCCCACCGCAGCCGCAGGTCTCGCACGAACCCGCGCGGGCCCTCAGGGACCCAGTCCAAAGTCCAGATGATCAGTTTGCTCGGCATGATTTATCAAGTCTACCCGAGTTCGCATCCGCGCCAAGTCCGCTCCGGGTTATCTCGCACCACATCCCCCGACGTCACGACCACCGCTTCTAACCCGAGACCGGACGTACCGGTTCACCCGCATACATCTTGCCCCTACCCCTGCCCCTTCTGCCCGTAGGATTTGAACTTCTCGATGATCGTGGCCATTTCACTGTCCGGCAGAGTGTGCGGCGGACCGAGCATCAGCACTTTGCAGTACTGCTCGGCGAGCACCTCCACCTCGTGCGCCAGCTCCAGCGCGGCGGCGAGCGTTTCGCCCAGTGCAAGCTGCCCGTGGTTGGCCATCAGGATCGCCCGGCGATGCCGCAAGCCATCCGCCACAAGACGCGACAGCTTCTCGGTGCCGAACGTCGCGTAGGGCACAAGTGGAATGTCCTTCCCGCCGGCTACCGCGACCATGTAGTGGAACGCCGGTATGCTCCGGTGCGCGCAGGCGAGCACGGTCGCGTGCAGGGAGTGCGTGTGCACGAGCGCCTGCATGTCCGGCCGCGCGGCGTAGGCGGCGAGATGAAACCGCCACTCGCTCGACGGCTTGCGCTGCTTCGCGCCGACCGAGCCGTCGGCAGCAACGGCGACGATGTCTTTGGGTTCGAGGTCCTCATAGGCCATGCCAGTCGGCGTGATCAGCATCCCGTCGCCGAACCGGCACGAGACGTTGCCCGAGCGGCCGGGCGACAATCCCGACCGGCTCATAGCGAGCGCGGTGGCGATGACGGCGCGGCGGGCAGTTTGCTCAGGTTTGCGAATGTCAGACATGAACAATTCCGAGCTGCACCTACTCGCCGGCAAAGCGATCCTGCGACGTATGCCAAAGCATCGCGATTTCGATGACGTCGTCCCCTACTTTATACCAAACGACGATGCGCGTTCGCGGTATCCAGCACTCATACACATCGCGCCCAGGCAGCCGCTTGCCGATGAACGGGAATTGGCAAAGCGTGCCATCGATGAAAAGGCGCACTCGCTGCTCGAGGGCGCACGCCGCCATGGGGCATGGGCTGCGATCAAATCGTCGATGTGTCGTTGGAGAGCTGCACCGGCCGACAGGGAAAATCGGCTTCGCCTCATACACCGAGCTGCTTCAGCTGCTGGTCGACCGACTTGAAAAGCTCATCGCCGCCGATCGTCTGCCCGTTTTCAATCTCCGCCAGACCGCGCTCCAGTGCTACGAGGGCCTCGGGCGGCGCCGTCTCGAAGAACGATCGGCGCGTCAAGGCGCGCATGAACGCGAGTGTGGCGGCTTGTTTCTCATCGGAGAGCCGTGCCGCTTCAAGACGGATCTGATCGCAGGTCGACATGAGACGAAGCATATCATGATGTTATGAGCGCGGCAAACTCACTTGCATTGCACTTGCATTGCATCTCCGGCTCTCAATTTTACGCCCCCCGCCGCTCCGGATAGAGTCTGAAAAGGCCCTCGCGCGTGGCGGATGTAACGCCGCGCTCGGTGATGAGGCCGGTGACGAGGCGAGCGGGCGTCACGTCAAAGGCCGGGTTGGCGGCGGGCGAGCCCGGCGAGGCGATGTCGACGGTCACCACCTCGCCGCTCGCGAGACGCCCCTGCATCTTCAGCACTTCCTCGGCCGAGCGCTCCTCTATGGGGATGGTAGCGCTGTCACTCAGCGTCCAGTCGATGGTCGAGTGCGGCAGCGCGACGTAGAAGGGCACGCCGTTGTCGTGCGCCGCGAGCGCCTGGAGATAGGTGCCGATCTTGTTGGCGACGTCTCCTTCGGCCGTCACGCGATCGGTGCCGACGATACAGAGATCGACGAGCCCCTTCTGCATCAGATGCCCGCCCGCGTTGTCGGCGACGATGGTGTGCGGTACACCGTGGCTGTTCAGCTCGAAGGCCGTCAGCGCGGCGCCCTGATTGCGCGGCCGCGTCTCGTCGACCCAGACATGAACGGGAATGCGAGCATCGTGCGCGTGATAGATCGGCGAGGTGGCGGTGCCCCAATCCACGCAAGCGAGCCATCCGGCGTTGCAGTGGGTGAGAATGTTGACGGGCTCCCCGGGCCGCTTCGCCGCCGCCTTCGCTTTGATGATGTCCAGCCCATGCACTCCGATACGACGGCACATCTCCACGTCCTCGTCGCAGATTTCTCCGGCGCGACGATAGGCGGCCGCAGCGCGTTGAGCGGGCGCAAGGGACGCAAGGCTCCCGCGCATTTCGTTCAGCGCCCAGCGCAGATTGATGGCGGTGGGCCGCTGCTTGGCGAGCAGCGCAGTCGCGGCTTCGAGGGAAGCATCCGAGGCGTCCGCAGTCATTGCTAGCGCCACGCCATAGGCCGCCGTCGCGCCGATCAGCGGTGCGCCGCGCACCTGCATGGAAAGAATGGCGTGAGCGGCATCTTCGACGGTGGTGAGCCGCAGGGTCTCGAAACGGTGTGGCAGCCGAGTCTGATCGATGACGCCGACCGTGTGCCCGTCGCGCTCGGCCCAGATCGTCCGATAGGGTTGACCGTTGATTTTCATAGGGTGCTTGCCAACGGCTGGAGAGAGCGGCTTTCTGCGCGACGCACCAGATGCCAATGTCGGACCGCTAGTGCGAGCAGAACCGCGGCACCGGCCTGATGTACGAGGCCGAGCCACAGCGGCACGGCCATCAGAAGCGTGGCGATGCCGAGCACGGCCTGGAGCAGCACGGTCGCAGTGACAATGACGGCAGAACGGCGTAACCGCGACGAGACGTGGCCCCACATGAGCCACAGGTTGGCCAGCGCCAGCCCGGTCACGACATAGGCCATGACCCGATGGTTGAACTGCACCGCAGCCACGTTCTCAAACAGATTGAGATACCAAGGCGACAGCTCGGCGATCCCGGATGGAATGAGTTCGCCGTTCATGTCCGGCCAGGTGTTGAATGCGAGTCCGGCCTTCAACCCGGCCACCAGCGCCCCGAGCAGCACTTGCAGGAACACGGCGGCGACCAGCACGGCCGCCAATGTCTTCTGCGCCGTCGTCACCTGCGACCGCGCCAAGTCGGGATCGGACGGTGCGAGGTCGAGCGCCAGCCAGACGAGGCAGCCGAGGATCAGGAAGGCGACGCCGAGATGCAGCGCCAGCCGGTATTGGCTGACATCCACGCGCTCGACGAGGCCGGAGCTGACCATGTACCAGCCGATGCCGCCCTGCAGCGCGCCGAGGCCGAGCAAGCCGAGATATTTCGTACCGCCCCCCGGCCGCAGCGCGCCGCGTAACCAGAAGACCGCCAGCGGGATGGCAAAGGCGAAACCGACGAGACGGCCGAGAAAGCGGTGCGCCCATTCCCACCAGAAGATGAACTTGAACTCATCAAGACTCATACCCTTGTTGACATGGTGGTACTCGGGAATCTGCCGGTACTTCTGGAAGGCGGTCTCCCAGTCCGCGTGCGAGAGCGGCGGCACGGCCCCGAGGATCGGTTTCCATTCGGTGATCGAGAGCCCGCTGTCGGTCAGCCGGGTCGCCCCCCCGACGACGACCATGGCGAACACGAGCGCAGCGACGAACCAGAGCCAGCGCGCCACCGCCCGATCCGAACCCACTGAATCCTGCGGAATACGACTGACGCTTGCCATGCCTTTCCCCGTGCCGTGACCGTTGGCCCCGCCGAACCTGCTGCCGAGTGTGATAGTCAGTGTGGCCATAGCATTCAATGCGGCTGACAGATAAAGCCGCACGGCGCCAGCGTCACACTGCGGAAACATCGAAATGTCTCAACGCGCGCGCAAGCTGACCGGAGCCGTCGTCCTGCTGGTCTTTCTCTCTCTTTATGCCCTGCTGGCCATGGCGGCGGCCATGGTGCTGCAAGTCAACGGTTCGAAGGCCGCTGAACTCTTGTATTACATCGTCGCCGGGCTGGCCTGGGTCATACCCGCCGGCGCCATCGTGAGCTGGATGCAGAGGCCAGACCGGCCATAGCCATCAGGGGACGCCGTGTCATGCCGCGCGCCCCAGGGCGCGGCGCACGCCATCGCGGAGCGCGAACGGCACACCCGACAGCAGCACCTTGAGATACCGCTCGTCCTGGAAGTCGCCGTTGAGCGACAGGCGGGGCAGGGCCGTCAATCGGGTGGCGTGCGCGGCGGTGATCAATCCCTTTCGGGTGGTCACTGCGGTCGCCACGCCAAGCTCGCGTGCGATCTGGAATTCGCGCTCGCCCGCGCTTCCCTCGTCGCCATAGGGATAGCTGAAATGTCGACAGGGCCGGCCGATCTCATGTTCGATGCGCGTGATACTGTCCGACATTTCCTGCCGCGCCTCGACGGCATCGAGCTTCGCCAGCGCATAGTGCGTGCAGGTATGCGCGCCGATCGTAACGAGCGGCTCCCTGGCCAGGGTCCGAAGCTCGCTCCAGTCCATCACCAGTGAGCGGCAGAGCGTGTTCGGCGAATATCCGGCCTTGTGCGCCAGCCCGGCAACGGCGGATCGCGCGCGACGCTCGGGCTCGCCGCGCAGCCACCAGTAGATCGCATGGAAGGCCTTGGCCTTGGCAGTGGCGGTTCCGGTCGCGAATTCCCGCGTCGCCCCCTGCATGTCGATGGCAACCGCATCGAGCCGGGCGATGGCTGCTTCGAGCGTCAACCACCAGAGGTCGCCCTCGCCGTCGGCAAAGGCGCTCGGCACATAGATGGTGAAAGGCACGCCGTAGCGCTGGAAGATCGGCAGTGCATGGTCGCGGTTGTCGCGATAGCCGTCGTCGAAAGTGAAGCAGGCGAAGGGGCGCTGCGCTTCCCCGCCGGCAAGACGCTCCGGAAGCCGGTCCATCGCGATCGGCTCGAACCCGGCGTCGAGGATGTGCCGCACCACCGTCTCGAGGAAAGCGGGCGTGATCCTCAGAATACGGTTCGGCTCGAAATCCTTGACCGGATCGGGCGTCACCTGATGCAGCATGAAAATGACGCCGGCCCCGCCGGACAACGGCGCGGCGAGGCTGTCGGCGCCGCTGTAATGCAGCGCCGCCAGTGCGGCCTTGAGCAATCGGGTGGTGCTGCGGCTCACATTAGGGCTCGCTGGTATGTCTCACGCAATGCCGGCCCATTCGACGCCGAATTGGCGATCAGATGGGTCGAACTTCGATGGCGGATGCGACAGGCTTGCCGCGCACGATGCGCTGCACGCCCGCTGGACCGCCGTCCTTGCGCTCGAAGCGGATCAACTCGATGTCGGCCACCTCGTAGCCGAGGAACGTCCCCGGCGGATCCTGGATGACAGTCACCCGCCGCTTGCCGTCGCTGACCGTGATGCCGGCGTCGAAGCGGCCTTCGATGGACTCGAACAGGCTGCGCGCGGCTTCGTGCGGGCCAACCACCACGATGAACCGATAGGCTTCATCCAGCGCGTCGAGCACGAGGTTGATCTGATCGGGATCGGGGCCGTCGGTCGCGTAGGGCTGCGCCACGCCGGAGGCGATCACGTGCGCTTCGCTGTCTGCGAGCCGCTGCACGACGTCCTCGAACTTGGCGGTGCCGTCGAGCATCTCGGTGAAACCCGGCGTGCGATTGATGCCGAGCTTCTGGGCCAGGCCGGAGCCATCCGGACTCCAGTCGATGAGTATGGTGGCATGACCGCGCTCGGCCAGCGCCTTGACCAGCGCGATGGCTTCGCCGCCGGCATCGATGGCGCCGCTTTCGCCGACCACGAGCGCCCGGCAACCGCCGCTCGAAGGCCCATGCGTTTCGAGGTGGGCCGCGATGGGGCCGACCGACGACATGCGGAGCATCCGGTCTCCGCCGATGTCGCTCACCTTCGCAGCGGGCGCGGTCGACACGGCCGCGAGGCTCGGCTCGGCGCGCGACGGCCTGCCGCGAGCCGCGACCGGCTCCTTGAGGGTCTGCGATGGGTCCTGACGGCGGGCACCGCGCAGCAGGGCGCCGGTAACGGAGAGTGCCATGCCGATCAGCAGGGTTGCGAAGGAGGTCAGCAGCGAAAGCTGCGTCTTCTTCGGCCAGACCGGCACGCTCGACGCGCGCGCCTGGGTGATGATGCGGGCTTCGACGGGAACCGCCTGGCTGGTGGCCAGAGCGCGGGCCGATTCATATTTGGCGAGCAGGCTTTCCAGCTCCTCGCGTTTGGATTTGGCGCCAGCCTCCAGGCTTCGCAACTTGACTTCGTCGGGAGCGACGGCGACGACGCGCGACTTGATCTCGCTCAGGCTCTTGTCGATCGACGCCTCGCGCAGGGCCGCGACCTTGGCCTCTTTTTCGAGACTGTCGACGACCTTGGCCACCTCGGCGCTGATCTGCTTCTTGAGGCCGGTCAGCTCCGATGTGATCTGGCGCATGCGCGGATGACCCGGCAGCAGAGCGGCAGAGACCTCCGCCACCTCGCGCTCCAGGCGAACGCGCTGCTGCACCAGGTTCTGCATCAACGGCGATTTCTGCACGTCCGGCAGCACGTCGGCCGTCCCCGCCGTCATCATTTCGCGCGCCTGCCGAGCGCGGGATTCGGCTTCGCTGCGGGCCGCCTTCGCGCGGGTCAGCTCGGCGGTCAACTCGCCGAGCTGCTGCTCGTTGAGGCCCGTCGACTGGTTGCCGCCCTTGAAGATGTTGGCTTCGCCGCGGAAGCGCTCGGCCTCGGCTTCGGCCGCCGCCACCTCGTCGCGGAGCTTGGCGATTTTCGGCTCCAGGTCGTTCTGCGCCTGATTGGATTCGGTGACACTCTGGGTGGCGAGCGACTCCCGGTATATTTCCGCCACGCGATTGGCGACGGTTTTGGCGAGTTCCGGATCACTCGACGTGAAGCGCACGACGATCGAGCGGCTTTCCTTCGGGGAGAATACCTCGAGCTGGCGGAAATAGCTGGCGAGCGTCCGGTCCTGGTCGGTCTCGCCGGGCTTAGGACCGTCCATGCCGGCCATGCGCAGCATCGCGGACAGCATGTCGGGACTGCCGGCGGCGCTGTTGAACTCCGGCCGGGCGTCGAGTTGCAGCTCGGCGATGATCTTCTGCCCGAGATCGGCAGAGAGCAGCGCGCGCACGTGCGTGTTCACCGCTTCCTTGTCCATGCGAACCGCCACCGAATCCGGTCCCGACCCCTCGCGGCGCGGATCGCGGAACGGATCGACCGAGGCACCCTTGGCGATGATCGCGAGCTGGGCTTCCGAGACGTAGCGGGCCGCCATCATCGACAGCACGCCCCAGGTCAGAGCGCCTGCAAGCAGGCTGAGCAGCAGGAGCCGCGGCAGGCTCCGCTTGAGGGCTGACCAGACCGATGTGATGTCGATATCGTCCGGCGAGGCGTGGGAGCTGGCGCGCATGATCCGGTCTCTGAGAGTTCATCAATCCGTGATTCGAATTAGAGCGATGGCCGGTAAGCAATTCCTTAACTGTGCCGAAAAAAGACAGGCACTCAGTTTTTCTTAATCTTCGACGGATAGAACTTGGGACAGGCGTCACTGTCAGTCAGGATTTGCAGTCCCATGTCACTCCGCCGTTCATTGCTCAAGCTGGCCCCCCTCTGTGGCGCGGCCCTGCTGTCGCTTCAGGGCTGTGCCAGCGACCCGTTCGTCGCGGTCGAGGCCGCCGCCGGATCGATCGTCCAGGCGATCTCGATGCCGGCCGACGCCGGACCCGTCGAGGCTGGTCCTGATAATCCGGTGCATACGGCCAGCCAGGAAAGCTTCGGCTTGCCCCCGGTGGTGCCGGCCGCCTTCAACGGTCCGCAGGCCGTCGCCGACACGGACGGGCCTTATCTGCTCGATTCCGGCGACCGGCTCCGCGTCTTCGTCTACGGCCAGCCGAACCTCTCGCGCGGCTACACCGTCGACCACGACGGCAACATCACCGTGCCGCTGATCGGCAACGTGCACGCCCGCGGACGCACCACGCAGGACCTCGAACACGTCATCCGGCGCGAACTCGCCGCCGAGTACGTGCGCGATCCGCAGGTGACGGTCGACATGCAGCAGAACCGTCCGTTCTTCATCCTCGGCGAGGTCAAGAACGCCGGCCAGTACCCCTACGTCTCTGGCATGACGGTTGAAACGGCCATCGCCATCGCCGGCGGCTACTCGGAGCGCGCCAGCAGCCGCAAGTTCCGCATCTCACGGCGGATCAACGGCTTCGTCGAGCAGATCGAGGCGCCGTCCGACTATGTCGTCTTTCCCGGCGACACGGTTTACGTTTTCGAACGGTTCTTCTGATCCTATCGGAGCGCGCATCCCGCGCCCGCTGGAGCCCTATGGACCGTCGCCCGCTTCGTATTCTCCACTGTCTCAGGGCACCGGTCGGCGGCCTCTTCCGCCACGTGCTCGACCTCGCCGGCGAGGAGAGCCGCCGCGGTCACGCGGTCGGCATCGTCGCCGACAGTTCGACCGGCGACCGCCTGACCGCCCCGCGCTTCGCGGCGATCGAACCGCACCTCGCTCTCGGGTTGCATCTCATCCCCATGCGCCGACAGCCGGGCCTCGGGGACCTGGCCGCGGCGTACACGACCAGCCGCATCGCGCGGCGACTCCCGGCAGACGTGTTGCACGGTCATGGTGCGAAGGGCGGCGCCTTCGCCCGGCTGGCCGCCGCGGCTCTCGCGCTCTCCTCCAACCGGCCGCGCTGCTTCTACACTCCGCACGGCGGTTCGCTGCATTTCGATCCCCGATCCGCCGAAGGGCGCCTTTACCTCGGATTGGAAAAGGTGCTCGGTCGCGTCACCGACGGCATCGTCTTCGAAAGCGATTTCGCGAGACGAACCTACGAGCAGCGCATCGGGCTCGGCCGCATGGCGTGGCGGATCATTCCCAACGGGCTTGCTCCCGGCGACTTCTTCGCAGCGGTTCCCGACGAGGACGCCGCCGAGTTCCTGTTCGTCGGCGAGTTACGCCACTTGAAGGGCGTCGATGTGCTTCTCCACGCACTGGCTCTTGTCAACCGCACGTACCCCGCGCGTGCCGTCATCGTCGGCGACGGCCCGGACGCCGCGACGTTCAAGGCGGATTGCGAGCGGCTCGACCTGCAGCACGCCGTCCGCTTCACCGGAGCCTTGCCGGCGCGCCAGGCGTTCAGTTTGGGACGCTGCCTCGTCGTCCCGTCTCGCGCCGAGAGCTTTCCCTACATCGTGCTGGAGGCGGCGGCGGCCGGACTGCCTCTGCTGGCGACCGATGTCGGCGGCATTCCGGAAATGGTGGCCGGCACCGACAACCGGCTCGTGGCGCCGGGCGATGCAAGCGCGCTCGCGGCCGCCATGATCGGGTACCTCGACGACGCCGAAGGCGCTCGTGCCAGGGCCCGCGACCTCGAGGCTTTGGTCGCACGGCGGTTCACCGTCGAGGCGATGACGAGCGGCATTCTCGCTTTCCAGACCACGCCTGCCTCGACCGACAGGCTGGCGGATGACGCATTAACGCAATCCTAACCCTGACTATGCCGCTGGCGCGGCGTGGCACGACCTGTGCTTTCCCGGGTGTGAACACCTTCACCAGGTTCACCTCGGGACCGACAGCATGTCCAAGCTTACCTCCAGCGTCATCTCCGCCAGCGCAGCCGGCTCGGTTTCGATGCCCGTGCCCCAGCGGCGCGGCGATCTGATCTCGCCGGTGGTTCTGAGCGGCAGCCTCCGGGCGGCCGAGTATGGCATGATCACTCTGCTCGGCTTTGTCGTCGCGGCGCTCTACGTCGTCGACCACGAGGACGTGCTCGGCGCCTACTATCTGGCGACCATCGGGCTGACCGGTATGATCGCCGTCACCGTGTTCCAGCTCTTCGGCCTCTACGCCCCGCGGGTTTTTTCGTCCGTCCCCCGGCAGGTGCCCATGGTCGTGCTCGGATGGACCATCGCGCTGGCCCTCGTCGTCGCCGCGGTATTCTTCAGCAAGCTCGGCATCGAATTCTCGCGCGGCTGGATCGCGCTCTGGTACGTCTCCGGCGCCGTCACGCTCGCCACCGGCCGCATCGCGCTCGCCGGCGCCACCCGCCACTGGGCCCGCGAAGGCCGCCTCTATCGCCGCACGGTGATCTACGGGGCGAACGACGTGGCGGCCGACCTCGTCACCTCGCTCAAGACCAGCGGAGACAACGACATCCGCATCATCGGCCTCTTCGACGACCGCGACGGCGAGCGCCAGCCGCTGCCGATCGCCGGCCTCTCGCGCATGGGCGGCATCGAGGATCTGATCGGCTTCAGCCGCGAAGAGCAGGCCGATCTGGTCATCGTCGCGCTGCCGGTCGCCTGCGAGGACCGCTTCGCCGACGTGGTCAAGCGCCTCTCCGTGCTCCCCGCCGACATCAAGGTTCCCGCCAAGGCGACCCGCATCCGCTTCTCGCCGCGCACCTACTCGCATGTCGGCTCGGTCGCCATGATCGATCTGCACGACAAGCCGATCACCGACTGGGGCCGGGTCTCGAAGCTGGTTTTCGACCGGACGATCGCGGTGCTCGCGCTCGTGCTGCTTGCGCCGGTGATGCTCGTCGTCGCGGCCGCCATCAAGCTCGACTCGCGCGGCCCCGTTCTCTTCCGCCAGAAGCGCTATGGCTTCAACAACGAGCTGATCGAGGTTTACAAATTCCGCTCGATGTATACCGACAGGTGCGACGCGCAGGCCGCCAGGCTGGTCACCAGGGACGATCCGCGCGTGACCCCCGTCGGCCGCTTCATCCGCAAGTCGAGCCTCGACGAGCTGCCGCAACTCTTCAACGTGCTGACCGGTAGCCTCTCGCTCGTCGGACCGCGCCCGCACGCTCTTTCCGCGAAGGCCGCCGGCCAGCTCTACGACGAGGTCGTCGAAGGCTACTTCGCACGTCACAAGGTCAAGCCCGGCATCACCGGCTGGGCGCAGATCAACGGCTGGCGCGGAGAGACCGACACGCCGGAGAAAATCAAGAAGCGTGTCGAGCACGATCTCTTCTATATCGAGAACTGGTCGGTGTTCTTCGATCTCTACATCCTGCTGAAGACGCCGATGTCGCTGATCGGCAACAAGAACGCCTACTGATCCAGATCAAAACTGCGACGCGCCGGCTTCGGCGCGTCGCTGGTTTTCGCGCCCTCGTCGGCGCGGCGCGCAATCGGCCTGAAACTTGCGACAAGGACTGAACCCGCTCCGGACCCCCGGGGCTCAGCCCGAGCCGCAGACCTCATGAGCCATTCCGCCACCTTCCCTCCCCGGCACCCGGCCGCCCTCCCGCCCCTCGACGCGCAGAAGAGCACGGCGCATCGCCTCGTGCTGGCGCTCGTCGCATTCACGGTCGGCTCGGGCGCGGTGGTGTTCAGCGAGCCGGCCCCGGTCGACGCGATGACCATGGCGCTGATCGTGCTGCTGCCCGTCGTCGGCCTCGTCGCCATCCGGCCGGCGCTCGTCGGATTCCTCTCGGTGTGGCTGGTGATCGCCGCCTGCGCGTTCTTCGCCGCAAGCTTCGCGACCGACGTCGGCGAAGCGACCACCCATTCGGCCGTCTCTCTCTACCTCTATCTCTCGGCCTTCACTTTCGCGGCCTTCGTCGCCAAGTCTCCGGCGGCGCACACGAAGCTGATTCTCAATGCCTATCAGGTGGCGGCCCTGCTGGCCGCGATCGCCGGCACCGTCGGCTACTTCGATCTCGTCCCGGGATCGCAGGAGTTGTTCACGAAGTTCGGCCGCGCCTGCGGACCGTTCAAGGATCCCAACGTGTTCGGCGCGTTCCTCGTCGTAGCGCTGGTGTACGAGTTGCATCTGGCCATGACCCGGCGCGGGTTCGCCAGCCTCACCAGCTTTGCCGCGCTCGGCGTGCTGATGTTCGCCGTTCTGCTCAGCCTGTCGCGCGGCGCCTGGGCGGCGGCCGGCATCGCCGTCGTCGTCTACGGCTATCTCGCGCTGGTGACAGCCAGACGCGACATCGACCGCGTCAAGCTCGTCGGCCTCGCACTCGCCGGCACGCTCTCGGCCGGGCTGATCGTGGCGGCCGCTCTGCAAGTCGATACGATTGCGACCCTGCTGGAACATCGTGCCAGCCTGACACAGACCTACGACGAAGGTCCCGATGGTCGCTTCGGCGGCCAGGAGAAAGCGCGCGACCTGATCCTCGACTCTCCGTTCGGCATCGGCGCCATGGAGTTCTCCAACCGGCACCATCACGAGCAGCCGCACCACGTCTACCTGTCCATGTTCCTCAATGCCGGCTGGCTCGGCGGCATGCTGTACCTCCTCATGGCGGCGGCGACGGCGCTCGCCGGCCTCCGGCACGCCTTCCGACGCACCGCCTCGCAGCCGCTGTTCATCGTCGTCTATGCCGCGCTGCTCGCAACGCTCGTCGAAGGCGCGCTGATCGACACCGACCACTGGCGCCATTTCTACCTGCTTGTCGGCGTCGTGTGGGGCCTGATGGCCGGTGACCGGCGTATCGTGCGCTCGCCCCGCATCCTCGCCGACCGCCGGCCGCTGCTGCTCCGCCAGACCATCGTCATCCCGCCGGCCCGCCGCGCCGCCCGGCTCGTGCGCCCCGTCTCGCGATCGCGGCCACCGAGGCGTCCGGTGCGCATCGTCGCCCGCCGCGTCTGACGCCGACCGGAGGACACCTCTGCCGGTCGGACAGGTGGTGCGCCGCTTCCCGCCCTTGCAACCAGCCGGGTCCGCGCCCGGATTTTTAACGCGTCGACGACATCCTTCACCCCTTTGTGCCCGGCGGAACAGCGCTCCTGGGGTCGGCGGCCTTAACGTCCATTCATCGATCAAAGGAGCCCGAGCGGCATGTCGGCAAAGAATCACAGCTACAGCGTCGAGGGCGGCCGGACGGGAGTTCTGCTGATCCACGGCCTGTGCGGCACGCCGACCGAAATGCGCTACGTCGCCAACGGCCTCGCCCGCGAGGGCTACACGGTACTCTGCCCGACGCTCGCCGGCCATTGCGGCACCGCGGACGACCTCAAGGCCACCACCTGGCAGGACTGGCTGGCCAGCGCTGAAGCCGCACTCGATGATCTCGCCGGCCGCTGCGATCAGGTCATCGTCGGCGGACTTTCGACCGGCGCCCTGCTGGCGCTGATGCTCGCCGCCCGCCACCCCGACAAGGTCTCCGGCCTCGCTCTCTACTCTCCGACGCTGTGGCTCAACGGCTCGAAAGTGCCGTGGACGATCAAGCTCGCCCGCCGCTTCCTCGCCTTCCCCGCCGCCGCCCGTCACTTCGACCTGCCGGCGCCGCAGGACTACGGCATCAAGGACGCGCGTCTGCGCGAGTTCATCCGCAAATCCATGTCGGCGCCCGGCGCCGCCCCGGTCGCCTCATCGACCCCCGGTCTCGCCGCCCTCGAGCGTCGCCGGTTGGCCAAGGTGGTGATCGGCCTCCTGGATCGCATCCACCAGCCCTCGCTGATCATCCACCCTCGCGAAGACTGCCTCGCCGATCTCAACAACGCATTCTATTTGCAGAAGAAGCTGACCGGATCGGCCGAGTTGCTCGTGCTCGAGGACAGCTACCATCTGATCACCGTCGACCGGCAGCGCCAGACCGTGGTCGATGCCACCGGCCGTTTTCTGGCCCGCCTGGTCACCGGCCTCGCCCCCGCTCAGCGCCGGACGCATACGGCCCAGCCCGACTATTCCGTTGCCCTGAACACTGCGATTGCCTGATGGAGAATTAAAATGTGCAAGCCGCTCAAAGACTTCGGCTCTGATTTTACAAACGAGATGGCGTCGCTTCCGCCTCCTGAAAAGATCGGTTCCTGCGGCAAGCGCTGCCGCGATTGCAAGCTCGCCGCCATGGCGGCGGGGCTGATCGGTCCCGCGGTGACGACCAGCCGGGTCCATTCCGGCCTGCAACTGCACGCCTGAACGAGCTTCCGATCCGACGGAAATCACGGCTCCAACTATTTTCTGACCTGTCGCGGGCGAGACAGGGGTCCTTCCCGGGTCTCAGGCACATTGGGGATGCAAACGGCGACACCAACAAGCGCCGATCCTCCTTCGAAGCCGAACCCACGGAGACCGCCATGACCCGCAAGCTCCCCATCGCCATTGCCACCGCCCTTCTGGCAACCAGCATGACCCTCAATTCGCAGGCCGAAGCCCGCGGCGGTCTCGGCCTCGCGGTCGGCATCGGCATCGGCATCCTCGCCGTCGGCGCCATGGCCCACGCCTCCAAGAAGTCCCAGCAGGCGAGCCGCGGCCGCGCCGTCCGCGCACAGGCCCGCTCTAACGCTCAGGCCCGGGCCAAGGCCCAGGCTCAGGCCGAAGCCCGCGCCCGCGGCAAGGCCCAGGCCCAGGCCGAAGCACGCGCCCGCGCCCAGGCCAAAGCCGAAGCCCGCGCCTCGGCCAAGGCCAGCGCCGAAGCCAAGGCCCGTGCCAGCGCCCGCGCCGAGGCCAAGGCCGACGCAGCTGCCGCCCGCCGCCAGGAGGTCGCTGCCTCCAACCGCCGCCCCTCCAAAAAGGCCGAGACCCCGGTCGAAGAGACCACCACGAGCTCGGTCGAGCCGGTGAAGACGGAAAGCACCTACGTCGCCGCGCCGTCCTCCTCGGCTGCCCTCAACCGGTTCGATGCCAAGCATAATCAGGAAGTTGCGAGCGCCGACAGCGAGACGGTGATGCCGGAAGCGGAAGTCGAGCAGGTCTCGGCCGTCGAATCGGAAGTCGAAGTTCAGTCGGCCACTCTCCCGGCCGAAGGCTCAACCGAAGAGACGCCCGCCGCCACCGAAGCACCGGCCTCCGAGCCGACCGACGGCAAGGCTTGCAAGCGCTACATCCCGGCCATCGGCGTGACCATCTCGGTCGGCTGCTGATCGGCCCCGGACACCACGAGTCCACGACCCTGCAGTCCACTTGAGTTCATCGAAGGAGCAACTTGGGAGGCGGACAGCCACGCTGTCAGCCTCCCTTTTTCATAGACCGGCGGGAAGCCTGAACAAAAAACTTTGGTTTCTCCATTAAATTTCAATGCTTTGATAAAGACTTGCGCCGCTTTCGACCATGTTCCTGCTGGAACAGCGCGGCCCCCTCTGAACAGGCAGTATCCCCTCAAGCAACGAACGGCTCACTCAAGACGCCGAGACGCTCCAACGAACCAGACTTTTGGGAGACTGCCATGACCCGCAACATCCTCATCGCCGCCGTCGCCGCCGCCGCGACCGTGCTCGGCGCCGCCACCAGCTTCACCACCAGCGCCGAGGCCGGCGGTGTCCGTGTCGGTTTCGGCTTCCCGCTCGGCAGCTTCGTCGCCTCGCCCACCCGCGGCGGATACGGCGGTGGCTCCGCCCAGTGCAAGAAGAAGCCCCGCACCCACGTCGCCCGCAAGGCCCCGCGCCACGAGCCGCGCGTCGCCAGCCGCCCCAGCAAGGAGACGAAGGTCGCCGCCTACACGGCGAGCAAGCCGAAGAAGCCGCGTACCGTCGAACGGGCCGAGACCGAAGAGGTGACGGGCACCGAGACGAGCGAAGAGACGGAAGTGACCTCCAGCGGCAGCACCGCGCTGCTTCAGGGCGACCAGAAGGCCGCCGAGACAGCCGCCGAGGAAACCGAAACGATCGCCACTGAAACGGTCGCCGCCAACACCGCCGAGGAAACGCCCGCCGAACTCCCGGCCGTGACCGAGACCAGCCACACTGAGCCGGTCGTCGTCGAAGAGGTCAAGACCTCGGCCACCGACACGGCAGAGCCCACCAAGGTTTCCAAGAAGTCTGAGAAGGAGGAATGCAAGAAATACATCCCCTCGATCGGCGTGACGATCTCGGTCGGCTGCAAGTAAATCGAGATCGGGTCGTAACGTACCGAGCACGCTCAACCAAGCCCAAGCCTGAAATTGGTCGAAAGTGCCGAACCTGATATAGAAGGGTTCGGCACTTTCTTTTTGAGACGACAGGATCCCGATCATGCAGTCCACGAACGAAGGCGCGCCGCTCGCCGGGGGCACCGGCAAGGCCATCAGGATGGCGCCCAAGATCGCGTATCGGAACCTCATTCACGACAAGGTCAGCCTGTTCGTCACGCTCATCGGCATCGTGTTCGCCGTGATCCTCGTCTCCGTGCAGTCCGGCCTCTTCCTCGGCGCCCGTGGCAAGATCGCCGCCGTGATCGACCGCGTCGACAAAACCGACCTGTGGGTCGTCCCCTTCGGCACCAAGAGCTTCGACGATCCCTCGCTGCTGACGGGCCGGGAAAAATTTGCGCTCCTCTCCACGCCGGGCGTCGCCTCGGTAGAAGAAATGGTCGTCAGCTTCGCCCAGTGGCGCAAGCCGAACGGCGGCAAGAAGTCGTTCATCCTGGTCGGCACCGACTGGGCCAACGACGGCCTGCGGCCCTGGAATCTGGCGGCCGGCAGCGTCGACGAGCTGACCACGCCGAATTCGGTTGCCATCGACGCCAACTATTTCGAGGATCTCGGCGTCGCCGCCAAACGCGCGCCGGCTCAAGACGGAATGAACGTCCGCGCGGAAATCAACGGACAGACCGTGCAGGTGGCGGCGGTGACCCAGGGCATCCGCTCGTTCACCACAATGCCGTATGTGTTCACCAGCATCGAGCGCGCCCGCTCATTGACCGGTGCCTCGGTCGAGCAGGCGACCTATCAGCTCGTCAAGATCGTTCCCGGCACCGACATCGAGACCGTGCGGGCAAGAATCCTCAAGCGGCTGCCCGACACCGAGGTGCTGAACCACGCCGAATTCCGCAAGCGCTCGATCCGCTACTGGCTGTTCAACACGGGTGCCGGCGGCGCGCTGCTCGGCGGTCTTGGCCTCGGCGTCATCGTCGGCATCGTCATCGTCGCGCAGACGCTCTACGCCAACACCAAAGACCATCTGAACGAGTTCGCGACACTGCGCGCTCTGGGTGCGTCCGCCAGCTACATCCACGCCGTCATTCTGACCCAGGCGCTGCTCTCCGCCGTGCTCGGTTTCGTCATCGGCTATGCCATGACGCTCGGAATCGTGGCGCTGACAAAGAAGACGACGCTGACCATCGTCATCACGCCGCAGCTCACCGGCATCCTCTTCGCGCTGACGCTGGTGATGTGCACCGTCTCGGCCATCGCGGCGATCCTCAAGGTCACGCGAATCGATCCGGCCGGCGTGTTCAGCCGGTAACACCAGCGACGGCCGTTCGCAACGAACTCCCCGGGCCCATGGCCCGGGGCCACGCTGCGAATCGCGCGCAGCTAGTGTTCTGGATCGAACGCTTGATTCCGGGCGAAGGTCGGCAAGCGTTCGTGAATCCAGAACACAAACAAAGACTCTGGCTAGGTTCCGGGCTGACGCTTG
>JBQTIA010000083.1:0-11434 GCA_052388455.1 Hyphomicrobium sp. | reverse complement strand
GAACTCGGCGTTGGCCAGACCCGGGATCATGCGGAAGATGCGCGCCTGCTCACCATGCTTGAGCTTGGTTTGGAAGCCCACCATGTTCCACAGCGTGCCGAGCGCATTGTCCTGCCTGAGCTGCGCCACGGCGTAAGGCCGCTCACCTCTCCGGCGCTCAGCGCCGCGGTGGCGGGTCTGACGGGTGAAGGCGAGCTGGCCTTCTTCGACGCCATCGCGCCGGTCATCCACCTCGAAAGCATCGATCAGTCCATCGCCTGGAAGCAGTCTCGCTACAACAAAGCCGGACCGGCGGGCACCGGCGCCGATTATTTCAACTGCCCGATGAACCGTGCCGAATACGAGGCGTTCATCGACGCGCTGCTTGCCGCCGAGAAGACCAGCTTCAAGGAGTGGGAAGCCGATACACCTTATTTCGACGGCTGCCTGCCGGTCGAAGTTATGGCCGAGCGGGGCCGCGACACGCTGCGCTATGGCCCGATGAAGCCGGTGGGCCTCGACGATCCGCGCACCGGCCGCTGGCCCCACGCCGTCGTGCAGCTCCGCCAGGACAACGCGCTCGGCACGCTGTGGAATATGGTCGGCTTCCAAACGAAGATGAAGCACGCCGAGCAGGTGCGCGTGCTTCGCATGATCCCCGGCCTCGCCAATGCCGAGTTCGCGCGGCTCGGCGGCCTGCACCGCAACACCTACCTCAACTCGCCGAAGCTGCTCGACGGCACGCTGCGCCTGAAGGCCATGCCGCGCCTGCGCTTCGCCGGCCAGATCACCGGTTGCGAGGGCTACGTCGAGAGCGCGGCCATCGGACTGCTCGCCGGACGCTTCGCAGCCGCCGAGCGACAGGGCCGGACGATTGTTCCTCCGCCGCCGACAACCGCGCTGGGCGCGCTCCTCGGGCACATCACGGGGGGGCATCTGGTCGTGGAGGTGTCAGACCCTCGGGGTCTGACACGGGGTGCATGTCTGCAGCCAATGTCGATGGTGGTTTCAGACCCAGAGGGTCTGACACCGAAACCCCCCCGCGCGTTCCAGCCGATGAACATCAACTACGGACTCCTGCCGCCGCTCGACGACGCCCCCGAGCGCTCGGCCGATGGCAAGCGCCTCAAAGGTCCCGAGCGCGGCCTCGCCAAGAAGCGCGCGCAGTCCCGCCGCGCGCTGGCCGATCTCGCAGGCTGGCTGGCAACCGCAAATGTTGCGGCCGCTGCCGAATAATCCGGCGATCGTTCACCCCATTGCTTGGCCTCAGTTTGCCGCGCTGGGCGTCAGCGGTATGCTGCCCAGAGACCGCTTTTCGCCCCGACGAATTGGCGAGCCCCCATGGAGGTATGACATGCGTCTCGGAGCCGTTGCTGCCTGCCTCTTACTGCTCATCTTCGCCGATGGCGCCCTCGCCGACGTGCAGGTGCGCATCGACAAGCGCACGCAGACCATGCACGTCTGGGTCGATGGCCAGCATACGCACTCCTGGCCGGTCTCGACCGGGCGCGGACGCTACGCGACGCCCGGAGGCAGCTACCGGCCGACAGCCATGCGCCCCCGCCACTACTCGTCGCGCTACAACAACGCGCCGATGCACAACGCCATCTTTTTCAATCGCGGCTACGCCATCCACGCCACCACCGAGGTCGCCAACCTCGGCCGCCCGGCGTCGCACGGCTGCGTGCGCCTTCACCCGAGCCACGCCCGCGAGCTTTACGGCCTCGTCCGCAGCCACGGCGCCGGCAATACGCGCATTTCCGTCCGCTGACGCCCCGCTCTGGTGCAATCCGACGGAATACTTCGGCAATCGACCAAAGGTGTTTCCCCGCAACGTCCTCACACCGCCACGTTGTCGATCAGACGGGTTTTGCCGAGCCAGGCGGCGGTCAGCACGCGCCCCGGCCGTTCCGAGCCGTCGACGAAAGGCGCCAAGGTCTCGGCGTCACGCACCTCCAGGTAATCGAGCTTGGCAAAACCTGCGCGTTTCAAATCTGCGCGCGCGGCGGCGACCGCGGCCATGACGGATCCCCCACCCGACACCTCGTCCGCGACCTTTCGTATGGCCACATTGAGCGATGGCGCGATCTTCCTTTCAGCCGGCATCAGGTAGGCGTTGCGCGAGGACAGCGCGAGGCCGTCCTTCTCGCGCACCGTCGGCAGGCTCGCGATCTTCAGCGGCAGATTGAGATCGCGCACCATCTGGCGGATCACCGCGAGCTGCTGGTAGTCCTTCTCGCCGAACACTGCGACGTCGGGCGTCACCTGCGAGAAGAGCTTGCAGCACACCGTCGCCACGCCGCCGAAATGATGCGGCCGGAACTCGCCTTCGAGACCGAGGGCGGCACCCTCCGGCACGATGCGCGTCGCCGATCCCGGCGGATACATCACCTCGACGGAGGGACTCCACACGAGATCGGCGCCGACGCCGGCCAGCTTGTCCACGTCCCCCGTCTCGTCACGCGGATATCGCGCCAGATCCTCCGTCGGTGCGAACTGCGTCGGGTTGACGAAGATCGAGACGACCACGCGGTCGGCCTTCTTCTCCGCCAGCCTGACGAGCGCCAGATGCCCGGCGTGCAGCGCGCCCATGGTCGGCACCAGCGCCACGCTCTCACCCGCCGCCCGCCACCGCGCCACGGTCTTGCGCAGGTCCGGCACGCCACGGCTGATTTTCAGAAGGCTGGCCGCCATATCGTCCCCGCCATCGCCATATCCCTCGCCAGCATCAGCGCGGCCGCAACTGGAAGATGTTTCGGCCCGCCATGGAGGTTACCACGGGCTCTCTTGAATGCAGAGGCCACGGCATCTGTACCGACAGCCGAGGACAAGGCCCGCAACAGCATCGTCACGGCCGTTTCGGGGGAGGAACCGCGGGCTTCGGCGCCGGGGCGATGATCGGCCGCTCGACGCTCGACGCACCTGAGCCGCCGCCATCTGTCGTGAGGCGGAGCAGGGCCCCGAGGGCGAACGCCACCACCGTCGCCGCCACAAGCCACAGCTTCCCATGCCGAGCCATGCTCGACTGCAAGCCGTGCCAGCCGCCGCCCGTCAGCGCAAGAATCCGCGATCCCGCCGACATCGGGGCATCATCGGCCACCGCCATCGGAGCAGAGCCGTCAGCTTGCGCACCGCCCGCAGGACGAAGGAACTCGGACTTCACCACCTCGATTGCGATGTCCTCCGACACAGCGATGCGGAGTGCGATCACAGTCGCGTTGTCCTGATCCTCGACCTTCTTGGCTTCGACCGCCTGAATGAGTCGGGCCGCCATCTCGTCCGGAGCGGCGAAGCGGTTGCGGAAGGCGATGTCACCGATCTCGTCGCCCGACAGCGAGGCGAGACCGTCGCTGGCAAGGAACAGCCAGTCGTCCGCCTTCACCTCGTAAGGCTCCTCGCGGAGATCGATCAGGTCGATCGGCTTTCCAGTCAGCGCCGAGCGCAGCGCATGGCGATTGCGGTTCTGGCGGGCTTCGGCGCGCGAAATCTGGTTGCGGCGGGCCTGCTCGTCGAGGAGGTAGCCGAGCGAGTGATCGGCATTGAGCCGCACGACATTGGGATAGCGGTAGAGCAATAGCAGCGAGTCCCCCACGCTGACCCACTTCAGCCCCTGACGGTCGAGCCATGCCGCCACCAGCGTGCAGCCCATGCCTTTCAGCGCGGGATCGATCGCGACCTGATCTGCAATGGCCGTATTGCCGGCCTGCAATGCGGGATTGAGCCGCGCGCCACCCGGTCCGTTGAGCTTGGCGAATCTTTCGGCAAAGGCTTCGCACGCGGCCTGCCCGGCGATCTTGCCGCCCGCGTGGCCTCCCATCCCGTCTGCGACGACGGCGAGGAGGCCCTCCTCTTGCGCGAGCGCGGCGCGGGCGCCGGCCGGCCAGAGGATCGACGCATCCTCCTGGTAGGCCCGGGCGCCAGCCGTGGCTCGCGATCCGCCGGCCACAAGCAGAGTCATGCGTCGCCTACGTCGTTCGTCCAGGAGAAGTCCGGACCGCAGCAGGCGACGAACCGCAAGGTCGTATTGCCGATGCGGAAGATGTCGTTGGGCTTCAGCTCCGTCGGACTGAGCACCGGCTTGCTGCCGAGCCTGACGAGATTGGATTTGCCGCCGTGCTGCAGATAGAAGGTCCGCGCCTCGTCGTCGTAGGTGATGAAGGCGTGCTCCTGGCGCGAGATCGATTCATCGCCGAAATCGAGGCACACCCGCTGATCCTCACCGCGGCCGACGGCGTTCATCCCGACGAACACCGGGCGAAAGCCTCCGCGTCCCGGACCCTTGACGATGACGATCCAGCCGGCGACCGGATCGGTGTCGACTTCGCCTTCGCGGATGAACCGGGTCTTGGCCTGCTGGGACATCTTGACCGTCGGAGCTGGAGGTTGCGGAGAGCCGGCAGCGGGCGCGCCGGATGCGTGTGGCTGGCCCTGATCGCCCATCAGCCTCGTGCGGCCGATAACGGCGCCCTCGGGCGGAGGTGAATGGGGAGCGTGGAAACCACCGCCGCCCTCCGTCGCCAGCCGGTGGTCGGGTGCGGTCGGCGGCGAGGTCACCAGATCGGGCCGCATCACGATCCGCGTCCGCTTCTCTTCCGCGTCGTCGTTTTGTCCATTGGGCATCGGATTCATCCTCCAGCCGGTTCGGGGACCGGTCACTTCCGGGCGACCCCGCAGCATCCTCATCGCACTTCCCGCTCAACCCATGAGTTCCCGGTCCGCCTGGAACCGAAGTCGAACCTCGCCCAGTTCCACCAGATCGCCGTCGCTGAGCTCGCGGGTCGTGAATTTCGACTTATTGACGACGACACCGTTGCCGCCGCCGAGGTCGGTTATGACGAAGCGCCGCGTATCGGAATTGAAGTGCAGCACCGCGTGACGCCGCGAGATCGAATCATTGCGCAGGCAGATGTCGTTGTCGCGGTGCCGCCCGATGCGCACATTGGTCGTCTGCAGTGGATAGCGCGACGCATTGCCGTCGAGCATTTCGAGCCAGCCGTAGGCGACCGGCTTGCCGTTGCGGTCGAGCAGAGGCATTCCGCTGCCCCCCGCGAACAGGCCGCCCCGGTAGACGAACAGCATGAGGCCGATCAGCCCCAGTCCGAGCCCCGCTCCAATCACCAGAGCCACGGCCGAATTGTCCTCGGCCCAATCGAAGAACCCGTCCGTCCAGCCGGGCTCGTGGCGGGGCGAACGGGCGGAGATCGAGACGCCGTCGCCCTCGCCGCGGCCGGTGGCGTCGTCGGTGGCGGGCTTCTGTGACCCGGTGCGGCTGCCGGCCGGCGGGTCGATGAGCACGCTCTGCTCGAGATTGGCGAGGCGGCCATCGGTGAAGTCGGCCGCGATCTCCATTGCCGCGGTGCCGGGCGGCGCCTTCAGCTTGATCGTGAGCCGTCCGCCATTTTCGAGTAGCTCGCCGGCGAAGCGGCTGGAGACGACGCGCTCGAAGCTGTCGCGGCCGGGCTGAACGACCTCCGTGCTGAACCCTTTCGTCTCGCGCGCCAAGCGGCTGAGCTTCTGGAAGTTGGGGCGCTCGTCCGCATCGTCATAGAAGCCGAGCGTGCTGATCACCACCCCGGCGTCCTTCGCTGCTTTGACGACCTCGTCGTGCGCGTAGGCCGTGTCGTCCGCCGTGCCGTCGCCGAGGATGACGAGCGCCTTGCGGTCGGCCGTCTCGCGGGCGAGCTTGGCGATCGCATCGAGCACGGCGCGGTAGAGCTGCACCTTGGCTTCCAGCGGGCGGATGGCGCGCACCTGCCGGTCGAACTCGCTCTTGGAGGCGCCGAAACCGGCCGCGAGATTGAGATCGTTGCCGAACGAATAGGCCGCGTAGCGCCGCTGGCCTTCGCGCGCCGCGGTCATCTCGATCACCGCATCGGTCATTTTGCCCTGCAAGGACCGGCGGTTGGTTTCGAGAATCTGAATGAGAAAGATGCTGGCGATGGACTGCGTGCGCGGATCGAATGCCTCGAAGGTCGTCTCGAGTGGCTGGCTCTCGCCCTTGAGCGTCGCCTTGGCGGCCTTGAACACCACGAAGTCGTTGGCCCTGAGATCGCAGGAGAGAGTGGCCGCGACCTGACCCGCCCGCGACTTCTCCGGAGCCGTCGCCGCCGGCCTGTCGGATGCCTTTTCGGAGCCCGGCTTGTCGGCCGCCGGTGGCTTCGCCGGCTCGCCCTTCGGGTCCGTCTTGGGCGGCACGGCCGGCTTGGGGTCTTTCACGCCGTCGATCGCCGCCACGTCGAACGGCGCCTCATCGACCGGTTTCAGCCGGATTTCGGCCGCCAGCTTTTTCGGGGTCTTGGCCGCGTCCGCCGTGCCATAATCGGGGGGGCCGCAGCGAGCCTCCAACACGACGTCGACGGCCAGGGCCTCACGTGCGGCAGCCACGCTCGCGAGCCCCGCCAGAACCGCTGCCGGGACGAAAAAGAGACTGCGTTGCCGAACCCAGGTTTGCAAAGACCAGGACCGCATGCGACCGACTCCCGGCTTCCGCGAAGCGTCGGTGGTATCCTACGCTGAGGCCCTGCCGGGTTCAACTCGCCCGAACGGTGTTCCCTCAGCCCGTTGCGGGGGCCGGTTCCGATCACCATTTCAGGGTGTCACCCGAGGCCGGACTGGGCCGATCTGGGCCTCTGCTATACTCTTCCGGTCGGCGGCCCCTTCAGGCATGTTGCCCCCGCAAGGGCCTCTTGAGCGGCCCGAGAAACTGTACGTTCTGTTTGCGCGAGGTTGTCGGTTCCATGCAGAGACAAGACAGTCCCGCCCTGCCGAACGGAACCCGCATCGACCACTATGTCATCACCGGGCAGCTGGGCCAGGGCGGCTTCGGCATCACCTATCTCGCCCACGACGAACTCCTGCAAAAGGACTTCGCGCTCAAGGAATACTTCCCCGAAGAGCTCGTCCGCCGCGAGGGGCAGAGCGTCCGCTTCTCCGCCAAGCCCAACAGCGAGGCCGACTACCGCTGGGGGCTGAAGAAATTCTTCGACGAGGCGCGCATGCTGGCCCAGTTCGCGCATCCCAGCATCATCAACGTGCGCCGCGTGTTCGAGGCCAACGACACCGCCTACATGGTGCTCGACCTGATCAAGGGCCTGACTCTGGAACGCTGGCTGCAGGGCCTCGACACGCCGCCGACCCAGGATGAACTCGACCTGATCACCGCGCCGCTGCTCAACGCGCTGGAATTCGTTCACACCAACCGCACGTGGCATCTCGATTTCTCGCCCGAGAACGTCATGATCCGTTCCACAGACGGAATACCGATCCTGCTCGATTTCGGGGCCTCGCGGCTGGAGATCAAGCAGCGGTCGCAACTCGTCTCCGCACTGGTCTTCAAGAGTGGCTATTCGGCACCCGAGCAGTACACCTCGAATGCCGACCGCTACGGCGCCTGGACCGACATCTATGCGTTCGGCGCGACCCTCTATCGGGCGGTGTCGGGCACTAGGCCGACAGAAGCGACCTCGCGACAGTTGTCGGAGGACCTCGTGCCCGTCGCCCGCGCCGCCCGCGGTCGCTACCGGGACAAGTTCCTGAAGGCGATCGATCACGCGATGCGACTGCCGCCGGCCGAGCGTCCGCAATCCATTGCGGTGTGGCGTCGGGCGCTGCTCGACGGCAGCACCGTCGCTCCCATGGGGCAGGTCAATTCCCGCGCCAACCGCACGACGCTGATGGTGCAGACACAGTCCCGCGCGGTCGATCCAGGGGGGCTGCAATCGGGCCTTTCGGGTGCGACGGGGGCCGGCAGCTGGCAGGCCGGGACCCCGACCGGCTCGTCGCGCAGCGACACGCAGAGGGCGGTATGGCCGCGTTCGGCGCTGCGCGCGCTCGCCGCCCTGTGTCTCGTCGCGGCCGGCGGGCTGATCGCGGCCCTTGCCCTCCCCGGGCAAACGGAAGGGCCGCTCGGCTCGCTGCGCGTCAAGGCCACCGGCGCCATGAATGCCATTACCGGCCGTGGCTCTCCCTGTGCCGGCTTCTTCACCGGCGCGACGTGCTGGGGAGCGGTGGCCGAGAAAGAAGGCAAGATCTTCGTGCGCGTCGAGGCGGCGAGCCGCAGCGATGCCGAGAGCGCAGCCTTGCAGAACTGCGCTGACCGCGCCGGCCGCGACGGGTGCTCGGTCATCGCCGTCCTCTCGAAGGACGAATGCTGGGCGAACGCCGTGGCACCGGCCAACTCAACGCAGAAATTCCGCTGGAAAGGGGCGACGGGGGCCACGCTGGAGGCGGCACGCTCCAACGCCAAATGGGACTGCGAACGCAGCTTCGGCTACTGCCAGACCGCCGTCGCGTACTGCGCTAATGGCGCGCATTAGCGGACCATCGAGACAGCAAGCCCCCGACGCTCCCCCATAGCGCCTGCACCACGTCACCTCACGTCATCCTCTCCGCGCGCGGCCTATTGAAGCCGAGCAAGGCGGGGATGACGAAGCCTTGTGAGTGTTCAAACGCTCGTAGCGTATTGAGACGTGCGGCGGAGGAAGTTCGCAAACGAACGGTTAATGGATTCGATTCAAGTCTTTGCATTAGCTACACCTAAAGCATTGGCCCCTACTCTCGCGGCGTCGTTCGAAGCGTCGTCGAGGGCCCCATGACCGCACTGATCAGCCGCATCGCCACCTGGCACGGGGAACATGCGCGGCGTCTGGATGCGGCCCTGCTGCCCCTCTACACGGCGACGATCTTCGTCTCGGCCCTGCTGCTCTTCGCCGTGCAGCCGATGTTCGCCAAGATGGTGCTGCCCAAGCTCGGCGGCGCGCCCTCGGTGTGGGCGGTGTCGATGTGCTTCTTCCAGGCCGTGCTGCTCGCCGGATACTGCTACGCGCACGCGCTCAACACCTTCCTCGCCCCGCGCACGGCCGTCGTCACCCACCTCGCGGTGCTGGCGCTCGCCGCCCTCGCGCTCCCCATCGGACTGCCGCTGCTCGCTGGAGACCCGCCGGCCGGAGACGCCTATCTCTGGCTGATCGGCGTGCTCGCCGCCGGTGTCGGCCTGCCGTTCTTCGCCGTCTCCGCCAACGCGCCCCTGCTTCAGTCCTGGTTCGGACGCACGGATCACGCGAGCGCCGGCGATCCGTATTTTCTCTACGCCGCCAGCAACGCCGGCAGCCTTCTCGCCCTGCTCGCCTATCCGATCCTGCTGGAGCCGAGCCTCAAGCTCAGCACGCAGAGCGCGGTTTGGTCGGCGGGATTCTCGCTGCTCGCACTCCTGATCGCGTTCAGCGGACTGGCCATGCTGAGCAAGACCGCCGCCGAGACCACGCCGGCACGGACGAACGTCGCCGCGCGGAGCGACCGCACCGCCGCACCCGGCTGGCACACGCGGGGACTTTGGATCGCCTACAGCTTCGTTCCCTCGGCACTGCTGGTGGCATTCACCACCCACATGACGACCGACATCGCCTCAGCGCCGTTCCTCTGGGTGCTGCCGCTTGCCGCCTATCTGCTGACCTTCATCCTGGTCTTCCGCGACCCCCCGCTCATCTCGAATGGCCTGCTGTTCAAAATCCAGCCGCTGGCCGTGGCGCTGGTGCTGTTCTCCGCGGCCATTCTCGGCAGCCTGAAATACGGCATCGGCCTCATCGCCTCGTCGCTGGCGTTCATGGTCACCATCCTGATCGCCCATCGCGAACTCTATCTGCGCCGTCCGGCCAAGGAGTGGCTCACCGGCTTCTACCTGTGGATGTCGTTCGGCGGCGTGCTCGGCGGCATCTTCGCCGCACTCATTTCGCCGAAGCTGTTCTCCACCGTGTTCGAATTCCCGCTGCTGGTGGTCGCCGGGCTGCTCTTCGCCCCGACCATCTGGACCTCTGACAAGGAGACCCAGTGGAAGCAGGCCGCCGGTGCCGTCGGCCTCGGAACAATTGCCTTCCTCGCGCTGGAACGATCTGTTGCAACCGGCCTCGTCGCGCCGATCGACCACATCAAGCTGCTCGTCGTCGTGCTGCTGATCGCGGCTTTCGCCGCCCTCGGCCGGGCGCCTCACCTTCGCCTCGCGGCTGCGGCGTCCGCGCTGGCGGCTATCGCCCTGCTCCCGGACGGCCGCAGCGCCACTTACGCGGAGCGCAGCTTCTTCGGCGTGCACCGGGTGCTCGACATGCAGGAAGGCGCCATCCGCGTGCTGATGCACGGAACCACCATTCACGGGGCCGAGCGCCACGTCGATACGGCGGGACGGCCAACGTCCGGACTGGTGCCGGCGACCTACTATCACGCCGCAGGTCCGATGGCGAAAGCGGTCGGCTTGGCGCGCGCCACGGTTCCGGCGGGCCGCAACCTGGAAGCCGGCGTCGTCGGCCTCGGCGCCGGATCGATGGCTTGCCACGCCGAGCCTGGCGACGCCTGGCGCTTCTACGAGATCGACCCCAGCGTCATCGCCATCGCCGGCGATCCGCGGCACTTCGGCTTCATCTCCAAATGCCAGCCGCGGGCGCCGATGATCCTGGGCGATGCGCGTCTGACGCTGGCGAAGGAGCCGGACGGCCGCTTCGATTACCTGCTGATCGACGCCTTCGCCTCGGACGCCATTCCGACGCACCTGCTGACTGTGGAAGCGCTCTCCATGTTCATGAGCAAGCTCTCCGACAAAGGCGTGCTGGCGATGAACCTCACCAACCGCCACCTCGATCTGGTGCCGGTGTTCGCGGCCGGAATGGCGACGCTGTCAGGCGTCCACGGACTCGTCGTGCGCGACATGCCGGCCAATCCGGGCATCGATACAGCCCCCTCGATCGCCGTACTGGTCTCACGGGATGAGAGTGTGATCGCCGCCGCGAGATCATGGCCGGGTGCGGGGCCGCTCGAGGCCGCCGGCGTCGAGGCCTGGACCGACGACTTCTCCGACATCATGTCGGCGCTGATGCGCGGCGCCCGCCACTAACAACCGATCCGCCGCTGCAGGCCATCACCGCGGGCGCGAAGGGCTCGCAGGACGTGTGCACGCACTGCACCGTCCGCGCAGCTCCAGCGTCATGGTCGCGACGGCGAACCTTTTGGTGCGCGCCCAGCCCTTCAGGGCATCGATGGCCGCCGAGCTGTCGAATTCCGTGACGCCGCCGCACTCCTCGCAGATGGCGAAGAGCGCGGCGCCCTGGTGCGTGACGTGACTGCACGCGACAAACGCATTGATGCTTTCCAGCCGGTGGGCCGAGCCCGAGGCGATCAGCCGGTCGAGCGAGCGATAGACGGTCTGCGGGGCGAGACTCGCCTTGTCGCGCAGGCGGTCGATGATCTCGTAGGCACTGACCGGCCGCCCGGCATCGCGGAGCGCCGTCACGATCATTTCGGCCTGCTCGCCGGCCGGCCGGCGCTTGCGGCCCTTTCGAACCCTATCTCCTCGCGAGAGTCCTTCCAAACGATTGCCGGCACCAAGCCTAGCACAGTCCGCGCTGCTTCGCGGCCAGCGTCGTCGATTGCACGCCAATCCCGGGTAGAGACCGACAGCGCGCCCTTGCCG
>JBQTIA010000082.1:0-6293 GCA_052388455.1 Hyphomicrobium sp. | reverse complement strand
CCGCTCCCGCATCGTCATCGGCACCCGGCACCGAGACGGCGAAGGAGCCGGCTTCGCCTGCCGATCCGAAATCGCCGGCCAATGCGGTCACCACTCCGACCACCGCCCCGGCCGCGGCCGATGCGCTGTTCGATCCCGCCCGCTCGGATATCCGCCTTCGCCTCACGGCCGGCGAGCTGAGCGACGGCGACCGGGTGCTCAAGGATGTCGACATCGCGGCAACGGTCGACGGAGAGCGCCTCACCATCGACATGCTCACTTTCTCGACGGCCGACGGTCTGGCTGTCGACGTTTCAGGCGATGCCGACAACGTGCGAATCCAGCCGAAGGGCGCGCTGCGCGGCGTCATCGCGTCGGGCAGCCGCTCTGCCGTGGCGACGCTCTTCAAGCTCATGGATGTTGCCGACATCCCGCCGGCCATGGCCGAACGACTGTCCGGGCTGACGCCCTTCCGGCTCGCCGGAACCGTCAGTTTCGGCCAGCGCCTGCCAGCGGCCATCGACATCGACGCGGACGGAATTGCAGACGGCGCGCGACTGGTTTCCCGCCTGCATATAGATGCCGCGCGGAAACAATGGACCGATGCGCCGGTCGAACTGACGACCTCTATCGACGGCGCTTCGGCCGCCGCCTTCGCCGCCGGTCTGGTGCATGGACACCGGGGTGCGCAGACCGCCGCGCGGCAGGCAGCTCTGTCCACCGACCCTGCGGCCTCGCCGCGGCGCTTGTCGCTGAAGGCATCGGGCACGCCTTCGAAGGGGCTCGTCTCCGTCCTGTCGTTCGGCGGGAACGGCGCGAGCCTCGATTACTCGGGTCGCGTCACCATTCCGGCGACGGGTGAGACCACGGCCGCCGGCACTCTGAGTATCACTGGAGGCGATGCACGCGAGGCGCTCGCCCTGATCGGCCTGCCACTCGGCGCCGGGATGTCGGGCGTTTCGATTGCCGGCGATGGAGAGATCACGCTGGCAGGTCCGACCTTCACGCTCGTACCGCGACGGCTGATGATCGGCGACAGCGCGGTCACCGGCAAGCTGACCACCCGCAGCGAAGGCGAGCGAACCGTCGCTCTCGCCGCCGAGCTGGAGGTGGACCGGGCCACACTTCCACGCCTGCTGGCACCGATGGTCGCCGCGGCGCCGCCTCAGTCGGCCATCGAGCCGGCACCCGTCGCACCGACACCGCTGCCGCCACCGCAACAATCACGGCGCCGCCAGCCGGCACCCGCAGAGCAACCTCCCGCCGCCAGTGCCGTGCTGACACCCGGCATCTGGCCGGAGCAGGTTTTCGATCTCTCCGCTCTCGACCGGCTGACCGGCACCGTCCGCCTGCGCTTCAAATCGCTGGTGCTCGACGAGGGACTGACGATTGCCGACGCCGTGCTTGCCGCGACTTTGGAGCCGCAGGCGATCCGCGTGACCAGCCTCGAAGGCACGGCGCTCGGTGGACGGCTCGCCAGCGACCTGACATTCGAGCGCGCCGCAGCGGGCGTCGGCCTGACCGGCCGGCTGCAAATCGGCCCCGGAGAGCCGGTCGCCGCCGCGTCCGGCGCGGGCGCTGCCCAGACCGAGCCCACCATTGCCTCGTCGCTGACGCTGGACTTCGCCGGTCGCGCGCTCAGTCCGGCGGCCCTCGTCACCAGCCTCTCGGGCAAGGGCAAGCTGGCCCTTGGCGATGTCACACTGACGGGCATGGGGCCGGCGCCGGTCGCCTCGACGGCGGAATTGGCCTTGCAGGGCAAGGGACCGGCGGCGGGCGAGCCCTTGGCCGAGGCGCTGAAAGCGGCGCTCAAGCAGGGCCAGATGCGTCTCGGCGCACTCGAAATCCCCGTCACCATCATCGACGGCGCCATGAAGTTCGATCGGGTCAGTCTGGAAACGACCGAAGGGCGCTCGGCATTCGACACCGCGGTCGAACTGGCCTCGATGAAAGTCGACAGCGAATGGAAGATCGAGGCGCGGATCAAGGGCAAGGGCGGCGATGCGGCTACCGGCACCGTGCTGCTGCCGCCGGTGAGCGTGGTCTATTCCGGCAAGCTCAAGGACTTCGCAACCCTCGAGCCGGCTGTCGAAACCGGCGCGCTGGAGCGCGAGCTGACGGTTCGCAAGATGGAGCGCGACGTCGAGGAGCTCGAACGTCTGCGCAAGCTGGATCAGTCGAAGGCTCGCGAGGAGCAGGAGCGCCAGAAGGCGCTCGAAGCGGAACGCTTGAAGGCCGCAGCCGAACGATCCGATGCACCAGCACCTCCGGTATCGTCGGGCGGGGCTCAGAGTGAGAACGCCACTCCGGCCGATCAGGGCGACGGCTCACCTGTCGAAGCCGCAGGTGCCGGCGGAGCCACCACCGATAGCGGCGTTTCCGCAACGACGACGGAGGCGACCGAAAGCGGCGAGGCCGAGCCCGCCACTGCGAAGCCGACAGCGCCGCGTCGTCCGCGTCCGCCCCCGCCTGCGATCAACAAGCGTCCGCCGCCGGGCTGGAAGCCGTTTCAGATTACGCCCTTCTGACCTTTGAGCCGTCCGAGAAAATCCGCAGCGGATCGGACCGCGGTCATTCCCTCAATCGCGATCGCCGCCATCGATCCGGTTGCCGGCCGAGACTTTGCGGGTGTCGTCGAGCACCCACACGCGCACCGCACTCGACAGCCCGGCCGCGCCGCGCTCGGCATCGATGCGGGCGACGAGGGACGCGAGCGAAACGCCATCGCGGGCCGCCGCCGACTTCAGCGCATCCCAGAACGGCGGCTCAAGCGAAATCGACGTTCGATGTCCGCGCAGAGAGAACGACCGCTTGACGGGACGGCTCACGAGACGCTGCCGGGATCGAGGTCGTCGTCCTCGGCAGGAGTGGCCAAACGGGTGCCTTCCAATCGCGACCGCTCGATCCCGATCCGTTTCGCGCTGCTCTCTCGCTCGGCCTTCGATCGCCCGAACCTGACGCGGTTCTCCTGCGACCGCTGCTCTTTCGCGGCGCGCTCCTTCGCCTTGCGGGCCTTGCGCAGATTGACGATGTCAGCGGTCATGCCCCACAGCCTATCGCAGTCGTCGGCAACTGGAGAGTGGATTCATTTTCGCGTGCCCGCACCCTGGGAACCGCGAAAGTGCGCGTGCTCCACACGGTCACCGACGGCAAGTCCGAGACGACCGGCGGCGCCGCCGGCGAGTTCCAATACGGCGATCACCTCGCCGTTGGAGACGATGACGTCGTCGGACAGCGGCTCGGTCCGGGCGGCGATCCGGTGCACCGTGCCGTCGGGGCGGATGAAAACCATGTCGAGCGGAATGTAGGTGTTGCGCATCCACATGCGCAGTTCGGTTGGTGCCGGATGGACAAACAGCATCCCCTCCGTATCCGCCAGCGAGGTTCGGAACATCAGACCCTGGGCCTGCTCGCGCGTCGAGACCGCCATTTCGACCGTCAGCGTGCGCCGGCCGCCGGCCGTGACGAGATCGAGCGTCTCCTTGCGAAACAGCCCCGCCGCGGCTTGCTCTCTCGCAGGCGGGCGTTTCGAGACGACATAAGCCCCGCCACAAACGAGCAGGGCCGCCAAGAGGGCAGCCCTGCGGGATGTCGTTGAACCAGCCATGGGGCCGAGAATACCCCGGTGGCGCGCCGGTTTTCAATACGGCGCTGTTTTAGTGCGGCGGCAGCATTCCGGACGCGCCGTCCGGGCGCAGTTCGGCGGCCATGCAGCCCTTGGAGCCCATGCCCCATCGAACCTGCACGTACTGGCCGGGGCGCAGCTCGGTGAAGCCGAAGCGGCGCAGGGTCTCCATGTGCACGAAGACGTCGGGAGTGCCTTCGCCGCGCGTCAGGAAGCCGAAACCGCGGACGCGGTTGAACCACTTGACGATGGCACGCTCCCAGTCGCTTTCCGGTTGCACGTGCACATGCGTGCGCTGAGGAAGCAGAGAGGGATGGATCGCGGTGCTCTCGTCCATCGAGAGCACGCGAAACGCCTGCATGCCCTTGGGTCGGCGCATCACCTGACAGTGAACGCGTGAGCCTTCGTAGGCTGTCTGATAGCCACCCGCCCGCAGGCAGGTCACATGCAGCAGAACGTCAGGAAGCCCGTTGTCGGGCACGATGAATCCATAGCCCTTGGAGACATCGAACCACTTGATGGAACCGGCAATCTCGAACACCTCGAGAGTGCTCTCGTCGAGCGGGACGATATCGCCCTCGATCGAATACGCTGCGCCCGGAAACTCCGGAGGGTGTTTAGAATCCCCCATGATTACCCCGCTTTTACATGACCTCACGTTGCAAACTTATGCCCCGATCGTCCCGGTCCACGCTCGCAGTTGCCCTCTGCGACGAACCCGTCCAATTGCGGCGAGCGGAAGATACCATCGACGCTCCGATTGGCCATCAGAAATTGCTCGGGTGCTCTTCGGAGAGTCGCGACATGGACCGTCGGAGATCGAACCAGGAATCGAAAAACACTTGATTTTACTGGCCTATTTTCGCCTCGGTCGCACACACTTCAAAAAGCTGTTGGCATCGACTTATGCCCAGGGTGAATAGGTCGCAATCATGCCGAACGAATCAAAAAGTCAGCCTAGTGATTCGCCCGAGGGAATCGATGTTGCAGCGCACCTGAGGCATTGGACGGAGCATCGCAGTCCACCAGATGTCCACACCGCCTGCGACGACGAATCGGTTGCGTTCGCGCCGGCGATCACACCTCGTCGACGCGGTGCCGGAAGAAACCAAGTCACCTGCGTGAGTTGGCGGCTCCCGTTGCGGCGCGGAGCGGCCTCGACCACCAGAGCGCCGTGTCGAACAGCGGAGGGCAGCGACGTGCGTTATCTCCATACCATGGTGCGCATCGGCAACATCGAGCGGAGCCTGCACTTCTACTGCAGTCTCCTCGGGCTGGAAGAAGTGCGCCGCATCGACAATCCGCTCGGGCGCTTCACGCTCATCTTTCTCGCCGCACCCGGAGACCGTGAGCGCGCCGTCGTACTGCCGGAGGCGGGCAAGCAAGGCGAGTTGAAGGCGCCGATGCTGGAGCTGACCTACAATTATGATCCTGAGGACTACAGCTCGGCGCGCAACTTCGGCCACCTCGCGTTCGAGGTCGACGACATCTATGCCGCCTGCGATCGCCTGATGAAAGGCGGCGTCACCATCCTCCGGCCGCCGCGCGACGGCCGCATGGCCTTCGTCCGCTCGCCGGACGGCATATCGGTCGAGCTGCTGCAGAAGGGCGGCTCGCTGGCTAAAGCGGAGCCCTGGGCCTCGATGGCCAACACGGGCACATGGTGACAGGCACCCGAACGGCCACGGTTGCCGTCATCGGCGCCGGCCCGGCCGGTCTGATGGCGGCGGAGAAGCTAGCTGCGGCCGGGCATAAGGTCATCGTGTTCGATGCCATGCCCTCGCCCGGCCGCAAGCTGCTGATGGCCGGCCGGGGCGGGCTGAACCTCACACACTCCGAGCCGCTCGAACCGTTTCTCATGCGATATGGCGGAGCGGCGCCCCAGCTTGCGGCGGCCATCGAAGCCTACCCGCCCGCGGCGCTGGTGGACTGGGCCAACGACCTCGGACAGCCGACGTTCGTCGGCTCCAGCGGCCGCGTGTTTCCGAAGTGCCTCAAGGCGTCACCGCTGCTGCGCGCTTGGCTGGCGCGGCTGGTGCGTCTCGGTGTCGAATTGCGCATGCGCCACCGCTGGACCGGATGGACCGACGACGGCGCTCTCCGCTTCATGACCGAGCCGGGCGGCACGATCACGATCCACGCCGATGCGACGCTGCTGGCCCTCGGCGGCGCGAGCTGGCCACGGCTCGGATCCGACGGCCGCTGGATGGACATTCTCCAGTCCGCAGGCGTGCTGCTGACAGACTTGGCGCCTGCCAACGCCGGCGTTCGCGTCGCCTGGACGGCCCCGATGGCGAGCCGCTTTGCCGGCACGCCCGTTAAACGGATCGCGGTGCGCTTCGGCGGCATCGAGCGGCCCGGCGAGGCCGTCATCACCCGAAGCGGCCTCGAAGGAGGCGTCATCTATGCCTTTTCGCGGGAGGTGCGCGAGGCGCTCGCACGCGGCGAGGTCCCGATGATGACGATCGACCTCAAACCCGGTGTCGACGCGATCGTCCTGATGCGCCGGCTCGCCAGGCCGCGCGGCGGCGCGTCGACGGCCAACCACCTCCGCAAGGCGGCGGGTCTCGGTCCGGAAGCCGTGGCGCTGATGCGGGAGGCGACCGGCAACGCACTGCCCGGCGATCCTGCGGCGCTCGCCGGCCTGATCAAGGCGGTACCGATTGCGGTTACGGGTCTTGCCGGCCTC
>JBQTIA010000081.1:0-4751 GCA_052388455.1 Hyphomicrobium sp. | reverse complement strand
TGCACGGAGTAGCCGTCGCGGCAGGCTTTCTGCGCGAGTGCACAGGCGAGCCAGGACTTGCCGATCCCGCATGGTCCCGTGACGAGCAGATTGCGATGCTCCACGATCCAGCGGCACGTTGAGAGTTGCTGGAACAGGGCCTTGTCGAGCTTGCGCGGCGTCCGGTAGTCGACGTCCTCGATCGACGCCTGGCCGTGGCGCAGACGTGCCGCCTTGAGGCGGCTCTGGAACCGCTTGGTGTTGCGGCTCGCCAGCTCCCGGTCGATGAGCAGGCCCAGCCATTCGGCGTGGCCGAGATCCTTGGCCCGATCCTGCTGCTCGAGGTCGGCGAAGGCGTCGGCCATGCCGTCGAGCTTCAGCGCCCGCAACTGATTGATGGTTGGATGTGTGAGCATCGTCGATGGTCTCCTCAATGGAAGTAGTTTGGGCCACGGATGTTGCTGTGCGCTATCGCCGGCCCGTCCGTGGCCGGTGCGGGCCGTCGGCGATCGAGGTCGTTCTTCAGAATGGATTTGACCGAGGTGTAGGAGTGCGCGCCGATCTCCAGCGCACGGGCACAGGCGGCTTCGAGGCGATCACTCCCGTGCGTTTTGGCGAAGCGCAGGATGCCGATCGACGAGCGGAAGCCCTGCTCGGGGTGCGTCCGCGAGCGCAGGACGATATCGACCAGCACCGACGTCTTGGGGCCGATCTCGCCGGCCCGGCGCTTGAGGCTCTCCGGCGTCCAGTCGGCATGGCGCCGGTGGCTCGACGGCATGTGCTCGCGGACCGTCGTGTGCTTGCGGTTGGACGACGAGCGCACGTGGCTCGCCACGCGCTTGCTCTTGTGGATCACCTCGACGGTGCGCGCCGTGATGCGCGCCCACACCCTCTCGCGCAGCAGCTCGTGCGGCGCCGAGTAGTAGTGCTTGTCGACCTCGACGTGATAGTCGAGCCCGAGCTTGCATTCCTTCCATTCGGCGTAGACGTAGGGCTCGGCCGGCAGGGCCTCGAGCGCCGGCTTCTCGATGTCGTCGAACAGCGCCTTGCGGCTGGCGCCGAGATGGCGCGTGACGCGCGCGTTCAGCGCCGCGACCTGCTCAGCTATTGCCGCGTTCAGCTCGGCGAGCGAGAAGAAGGTGCGCTTCCTCAGCTTGGCGATGATCCAGCGCGTGGCGACCTGCACGCCGACCTCGACCTTCGCCTTGTCGCGTGGCTTGTAGGGCCTCGCCGGCACGATCGCCGTGCCGAAGTGCGCCGCCATCTCGGCGTAAGCACGGTTCACCGCCGGCTCGTAGAAGCAGGCCTTGGTGATGCCGGACCTCAGGTTGTCCGACATTGTCGTCGCCGGCACGCCACCGAAGAAAGCGAAGGCGCGGGTGTGCGAGCCGAGCCAATCGGAGAGCCCTTGCGTGCGTGTCGCCTCGGCGAACGTCATGCTCGACGCTCCGAGGGTGGCGACGAACAGCTGGAAGGCGTGCACCTCGCCGGTCGCCGCATCGACCACGTCGATTGTGGTGCCAGCATAGTCGACGAACATCCGCTCGCCGGCCACGTGCGTCTGCCGCATCGTCGGTGACAGGCGCTTCGCCCAGGATCGGTAAAGCTCGCAGAACCGGCTGTAGCCGTAGCCCTCCGGGTGCTGGCTGCGATGCTCCTCCCACACCAGCTGCAGCGTCACGCCCTTGCGCTTCAACTGCTGAAGCCCGCGAGGTGCTTGACGGCATGCTCGGCGCCGCCCCATGGCCGGTCGTCTCGCGCGATGGCCCAGAGATAACCGGTTTTGGTTTTTCCGCGCCCGGGGTCGAGCACCGGGCAGCGCGTCTCGTCGGCGAACAGCTTCCCCGAGGTCTTCAGGATCTCGACGAGGCGCGCGTGCAGCGGCTCGAGTTCATGCGCCGCGAAGCCGACCCAGTGCGCCAGCGTCGAGCGGTCGAGATGGACGCCCTCGCGCGCCAGGATCTGGGCTTGGCGATAGAGCGGCAAGTGATCGGCATATTTCGATACCAGAACGTCGGCCACAAGCGCTTCGGTCGGCAGACCGCCCTCGATCAGCCGGTTGGGCGCTGGCGCCTGCACGACGCCGTCGGTGCAGCCGCGGCAGGCGTACTTCGGCCGCCGCGTCACGATCACCTTGAGCCTGGCCGGGATCTTGTCGAGGCGCTCGGAGCGGTCCTCGCCGATGACATGAAGCGCGCCACCGCAGCACGGACAGGCCTTGGCCTCCGGCTCTATGACGACGTCCTCGCGCGGAAGGTGAGCGGGCAGATGGCCGCGATTGGCGCGGCGGGCGGCAACGCCATGGTCCTTGACGATCTCGTGCTTCTTTTCGGCCGCCGCATCTTCGGCGCCAAAGGCCGTCTCGACGTCCTCCAGGGCAAGGTTCATCTGGTCGTCGCTGATGCGCTCCGAAGAACGCCCGAACTGAGCCCGGCGCAGCACCGCAATGATGTGGTCGAGACGCTCGTTGCGGGCGGTCAGCCGATCAACCTCGGCGGCGAGGACATTGTGCTCGTGCTCGAGCCGGTCGCGCTCGACAGCGACCCTGGCGTTGTCGGCATGCGCCGACAGGAGCAGAGCCTTGAGGGCCTCGACATCATCGGGAAGATTTTCGAGCGTCAGCGCCATGACCGGAGAATCGCTGATTTGCCCGCGCTCGCGCCACCTCGTAATCGACGGAGACTGTGGATCATTGCGTCGCTGTGGGCGCGGCGACACGGCGCGCGTGCACGCGGCTCCAGTCGAGCCCTTCGAGTAGTGCCGAGAGCTGTGCCGGCGACAGCCGCATGACGCCGTCCTGTAGAGAAGGCCAGCGGAACTTCGATCCTTCGAGACGCTTGGCGACGAGTACGACGCCGGTGCCGTCCCAGAACAGCAACTTCACGCGGTCGGCGCGCTTGGCGCGGAACACGTAGATGACCCCGGAGAACGGCTCGCACTTGAGCTCGGACTGGACGATCGCAGCAAGCCCGTCCATGCCTTTGCGGAAGTCCACAGGCTTGGTCGCCACGAGAACGCGGACGGACCCGGTTGCGGGTGGGCAACCGAAGGGCCAGGAAGGATTCGGCGGAACGATCATGGCGTCCTGCCGGAGGCGGGCAAGTGAAGTGCCTTCACGGCCCGCAGCACCGTCATCAGGGTCTCGCCATCGACGCAGGGCCGGACCCGGATCAGCGTGCCGCCAACGACGATCTCGATCAGAGCGCCGTCCGCGGTCCCCTCGCGTTTGCGCCGGCCCGCCCGGCGTGCGACCGGTGGCGCAGTGTCCGTGACCACGACCGGCGCGAAGGCCAACACGGGCGACGGTGCTGCCGGGAGCTGCGTGCGCATCCCTTTGCGCCAAGCGAACAGCTGCTGCGGCTTCACCCCGTGACGGCGCGCCACGTCCGAGACAACGGCGCCCTCCTCCAGCGTCTCCATCACGATCCGCGCCTTCGCCTCGGCAGGCCAGCTGCGGCGCCGGCCGACGCCCGTGATCACCTCGACCCGCTCGAAAGCGTCGGCTTTGGTGTCAACCGTATGGTCAACCTTACGGTCAAATCGATCCCGCCTCATGGGAAGGAATCATCCGCCCTACAGGCAAACCAAGGAAGGTGGGGGCAGGGCACCGCTTACTGACTGCTGACGCGCCGCCGTATTGAATTGAAAGACTGCCCAAATTGAATACGCCCCGATCACCCACCTTGTACCGTGTGCGGTCGATGAGAGGGACCAAGTCAGGATACAAACTTGCAAGCGACTGCCGCACATAGTTTGGCATGGTCTTGGATTGGGCCCGCGCGGTGTTCCGTGATTGGTTGAGCCAAGTCTCAAAAACTGGCGTACCCGCCTGCACGGCGGCCTCTCGTGCCGCGCGTGCTGCAGCGTCCATGGCTGCACGGGCCTCTCTTTCGGCATTTCGCAAAATGCGTCCGGGGTCGCGCAAGTCGCCGAGGGGGTCCCAGCAGGGGAATCGCGTTTGAGATGAGCTGATTTCGGTTGCGAGAGTGCGAATCGTGGGTTCTTGAGAGGACTCCCATCTGCCAGGGAGGCGCCGATGCTCAAGGTTCTCGCCCACTTCTCCTTACTCAGCGATCCGCGTTCCGCCAACGCGCGCCACGAGCTGGCAGAGATCCTGTTCATCGCCATCGCGGCGACGCTCTCCGGCGCCAAGACCTGCGTCGAGATGGCCGAGTTCGGCGAGGCGAAGGAGAGGCTGCTGCGACGCGTATTGGAGCTGCCGCACGGCATCCCGTCGCACGACACGTTCTCGACCGTCTTCCGCACGCTCGAGCCGGCCGCCTTCGCCGAGATCTTCGGCAAGTTCACGACGGCCTTCGGGACGGCGATCGGCAAGGACGACGTCGTCGCGGTCGACGGCAAGGCGATGAAGCGGGCCTACGAGAAGGGCCGTCAATCCGCGCCTCGGATGATGGTCACCGCATGGGGCGCAGAGGCGCGCATGTCGCTCGCCGCCCGCCCCGTCGTCAAAGGCGACGAGACCACTGCCGCCATCCTGATGCTCGCCAACCTCGATATCAAAGGCGCGATCATCACCGGGGATGCGTTGCACTGCAATCGCCGGATGGCGAAGACGATCATCGATCGCGGCGCCGACTACGTGCTGCCGATCAAGGGCAACCAGGACTCGCTGCTGTCCGACGCACGCGCGAAAATCGGAGCCGCCAAGAAGCCTTCGACCGCGAAGACCGAGGACGATGACCACGGCCGCGTCGAGACGCGCCGCGCCGTCGTGGTGGCGGCCGGCGATCTCGGCGAGCATCACGAGTTCC
>JBQTIA010000080.1:0-3861 GCA_052388455.1 Hyphomicrobium sp. | reverse complement strand
GCTCCGGCCGGATCACCTGTCGCCAGCCTCACTGTCGGGTTCATTGAGGATGGCATCGATGTGAGCCCGCGGCCGGTTCATAATCCAGTCATCGATCTCATCGTCGCGCCAGCCGATGCGCCGCTCGGTGATCATCACGGCATCAGGAAAAAGCTTCTGACCGGTCAGGCGCCCCTTCTTGATCAGGCGATAGATGGTTGCTCGGGCGAGGCTCACCTTCTGTGTCACCTCTCGCAAACCCAGCAGTCGCTTCGGCTTGCGAGGCGGCTGCGGAGGGCCTGCGGCGGCCAGAGTTGGCGTTGGAGGCAACGGCGGCTGAGGGAGAGCAGTGGCAGTCTTGGGCACGTTGAGCCTACGGCTGTTGAAGATTGTCGGCATCGGAAATCTCCGTGAGGGGGATGGGGTTCAAGCTCGAGGCAACAGCCGGCAGGTCACCACATGGACGATGTGGCGGCGGGGACAGGTGCTCGGATTGAGGTGACGCGTGCGCTCAGCGGCTCAACGCTTGAGCGGCGAGTCGGGGGGACATGAAGCTGGTTTGGGGGCTGGCCTGGATCGGGGGAAGACCGGGGGCTAACGAAGCTCACCCGGCGGTGTGCTTGCCCGAGACCAGCCCCATCGCAGCGGGACAGTCACGGGCCACATAATAGTAATCAGCTTCACGATATCCGATCCGCTGGCCAGGAGCGCGAGGCTCTGGCTCTCAACATGCGCATGGCTGTTGGCGGCGCGGATCATGAGGTCCTTCGCAGGCTTATGCGGGATGTCTGAATATATCCGAGAATCGGGGCCGAGTGGTTAACAGAAGATTGCCAAAAAGCCGATTTTGGTCTCATGGCGTCTCGCGAGGAGAGAAATAATTGCAGGGTGAGGTGACAGACGCGGACCTGGCGTTCCTCGACCGCTGGCTGGTGTCGGACGAGGCGCCGGAGAACGTCTTCTACTCTGATTTGAATACCGGCTCGTCGCCGTTCCGGATGCCCGGCCTCCACTCGCTCGGCATGCTCAGATTCATCATGGCGCTCGACAACGAGAACGCGTCGCGCTGCGTTAAAAAATTGGAACAAATCGCGATTCACTTGGGGGATAAATTGGGGGACTGGTTATGCTCATAAACATATATCATTGTTTTTATTTCATAATATCGCCATCTTCCAATCCCTCCCCATCCGCCATATCTTGATCTGTGGCCTCGGCTTGCGGCCGCTTCGTGCCGAGCGCCTCGATCAGCGCCTTGCGCTGGACCTCGCTCGATCCGCCAAGCTGCGCCACGAGCCCATGAAATTCCGCTTCCTTCATCGCCGACTCCTGCTCGCGAACCACCGCAAACAGGAGGCATCGACATCGAGGCCGAACGGAGCCAGGAAAATTGACGTCACGGGCCGTCAACCCATCCGCAAGCAGGAGCAAGAGCCCACTTGAGCGGGCTGATCTTGCCAATGATTGGGATCGTGCCGGCTGAGCATCGATGTGCCGATTATTGACGGCCGCGCTCACCACTTGCTGCGCATGCCGACCGAGAGGCTGTCGAACTTGGCGTCGACGTTGCCCGTAAGCTCGGTCGAGAGCACGGCGGGATCGCCGAGCGTCGTGCGCTGGAAATCGCCTTCCTGAACGAACCCGTGTGAATAGGCGACGTCAAACGTCGTCGCCTCGCTGTACTTGTAGGATGCGCCGAGCGCCAGCCACACCTTGTTCGCATCCGGGTTTGTCGTCAGCCTTTGTGTGGGGTCCTGGATGGGAGAGTGATCGTAGGCAATGCCTGCGCGCAGCGTCACGAGCGGGCTGTAATCGTACTCGCCGCCCGCCGCGATGCGCCACCCATCGTCCCAATTCGCCTCGATCGTCGCAACGACGTCGCCCGAGGCAACGGGAAGGTTCGTGATGGGATTGATGCCGGTCTCAGTCGCCTTCAGCTCGAGCTTCTCGAAGCGGCTCCAATTGGTCCACATCACGGAGCCCATCAGTCGCATGTTGGAGGTCACCTCCTGACGCACGCTGAGCGTCACGATGTCCGGCAGGTGCAAATCCGCCTTGGCGTTAATCGAGAGGGCCGGGATCTCGGGAGTCGCGACAGGCAGCCCGGGAACCGGCAGACTGGCGGTCGCATGGCGGCTGAGACGGCTCTCGAATGTATGAGTGAGCTGGGAACGCCAGCCCAGCCCGATGGTGGTGCCGGAAGCAGGCCGCAGCAGGATTCCCGCAGTTGCGCCGAAGGCCCAGTCGTCGGCGGAGAACACTGTCGTATCGGCCAGCGGAAAGCCGGAAGCAAATTTGAAGATGCCATCCGCATACTCGATCTGGGCACCCGCACCGATGGTGATGCCCGACGCCAGCTTGTAGGCGATCGTGGGATTGGCGTTGCTCGTGAAGAGGCTCGCCTTGCGTCCGAGTGCCGAGCCCATGTAGTGCGCGGCCGGCTCGGTCTTAAGCCCGAAGGGCGCATTGAGGGCCATGCCGACGAACAGGCGGTCGGTCAGCTGGTAATTTGCATAGCTCGCCGAGACTATCGCGTCGGGGAAGATATCGCCGCTCTCCGGATCAACCTGGTCATAGATCGGTGCGAACAACGGTGCCGCGGCGCCGGTTGACTGGGCGCTCTCGACCTTAGCCCTCACGTCGCCGACAATATAGGTGAAATTGGAACTCGTGTTCATTCCGCCGAGCTCGGCCGTGGCAGCCGAGTTCCAGAACATCGACGACAGGTCCCCTCCAGCGGCAGCGCCGGCGAACGACGTTCCCTGGAAATAGGTGGATTGAGTATCGACGAAGAACCCGCCTGCATGGGCCATCGGCGCCTCGAAGATGGCCGAGGAAAGAGAAACCGCGGCGATTGTCTTGCGCGCTGAAATTGACGCTGGCCAATACATACCGGTCTCCAAATATGCGGAAAACTCAAAGCCGGTGCGCCGTAAGATATATCGACACTTGTTCTCAAGCTTAGCGGGAGGCTGGAGGCGGTCACAACGGCTTTCCCTTTTCTCGAGGGCACCGGCGCCGTGAATGACCCTGGACTGTGCCGCGCCAGACACACGCCCACATGCCCTTAGAACCCCTCGCTGGACCGGCGTGGGGCCGGTTCATCGGAGAAAATTTCGATTGTGACAAATCCCACATCGCAGACAGCGCGGCGGGGGCATGATCCACCCATCGCATCGAGACGGAACGAGCCGGACGCGATGCCGAGACAGATGAACACCTGATCAAACGGAGAACGACCATGACCTCGACCAAGCTCATCGCCCTCGCAGCCTCGATCGCCGCCTCGTCTGCTCAGGCCCAGGATGCAGCCCCCTCGCTCACGATGAAGCCGCTCGCCGGAATCAGCCTCGACCTCGGCTCCGAGCGCGCGGTCGGCTACTTCCAGAGCGCCGACGGCGCCTGCAAGCTCGTGCTGACGCTGGCCGGCGAGCCCAATTGGGACAACGCCTCGGTCTTTGCGGCCAGCCGGTTCGAGGCTTCGATCGGTGCCGGCAAGTCGGTTCGCTACGCATCGGACACCGGCAAGGCCATCGACTTCGCCTGCGCAGCCGACGCCCAGTCCGTCAGCGCCTCTCCGGTCGTGCGCTTCGCCGACGGCGGCCAGTGACGGACTTCCACCGCTTCCTCCTCCAAACTCAAAGGGGCGCCTCGCGCCCTTTTTTCTTTTGGGCGCGCGTGTTGCTTCGGGCATCGCGATGTAGGTTGGGTCGATCGAGCCTCCGCTTTTCGCGGAGGCGAGGAGACCCAACACGGCCTGTGTGGCTGTGGCGTTGGGTGGGCCTCGCGCCGCAAAAGCAGGGCCGCAGGCATGGGACGCACCACCCAAACAACGCCCCGGCGGGACACCACCAAACGCGCCCCCCGCCCCCCCCCGGCCCC
>JBQTIA010000079.1:0-3299 GCA_052388455.1 Hyphomicrobium sp. | reverse complement strand
CGTCGAAGCTCGCGATCTCGATGCGGTCGGCGTTGCCGCCGGTATCGCGGATGGTGTCGTTGCCGTTTCCGAGCGCGATTCTGTAGACGTCGGCGTTGCCGCCGCCTTCCAGGCGATCGTCGCCCTGGCCGCCATCCAGATCGTCGAACCCGGCGCCGCCCTGAAGCAGATCGTTGCCTTCTCCGCCGAACAGCGTGTCGTTGTCGTTGCCGCCGACGAGTTCGTCCTCTCCTTCATCTCCGAACAGGACGTCGTTGCCGTCGAGCCCCGCAATCCTGTCGTCTCCGGCGCGTCCAGAGAGCACGTTGGCGACCGCGGAACCTGCAATTGTGTCTCCGTTCCTGGAGCCGATGACGTTCTCGATGCTGGCAAAGGTGTCACCATCGGCATCCGAGGTTCCGCCCACACCGAGCGTGAGATCGATGCTGACACCTGAGAGGCCAATCACCGTTTCGTAGCTGGCCGTATCGATGCCGTCACCGCCGTCGAGCACGTCGGCGGCGCCGCCGCCGATCAGGATGTCGTTGCCGAAACCGCCCGACAGCGTGTCGATGCCCGATTGCCCACTCAGAATATTGTCGCCGTTGTTTCCGGTGATCGTGTCCGCGAGGTTCGAGCCCACGATGTTCTCGATGGCGATCAGAACGTCGCCCTGCGCGTCTCCGCCCGACTGGGTGGCCGCAAGGAGAGAGACGTTGATCGCCACCGTAGAGCGCGTGTAGTCGGCGGTATCGACGCCGTCGCCGCCGTCCAGCGTATCGTTGTCGGCCCCGCCGATCAGAAGATCATTGCCGTTGCCGCCCTGGATGAAGTCGGCTCCCGCCAGACCCTCGAGCCGATTGTCGAGCGTATCGCCGATGAGGGTGTCGCCGAACGCCGAGCCGTCTACATTTTCGATGCTGATGAGCGTGTCGCCCTGGGCATCGCCGCTGAGCCCCGCCCCTGTGAAGAGGTTGACGTTCACGAGTGCCGCCGAGTCCTCGTAGGACGCTGTGTCGATGCCGTCGCCTCCATCCAGCACGTCGGCTCCGCCGCGTCCGCGCAGGGTATCGCTGCCTTCACCACCTTCGATGACGTTCGCTTCGCCGTTGCCGAACAGGATATCGCCGAATGACGAACCGATCAGGTTCTCGATGCTGTCGTAGGTGTCACCAGCCGCGTCACCCTCATTCTCGGTCGGGTCGACGAGATCGGCGAAAATGACAGAGGCGGCCAAAGCGTAGCTTGCGGTGTCGTTGCCGCTCCCGCCGATCAGCACGTCACGGCCCGCACCGCCTTCGAGCACATCGTCGCCGACATCACCCCTAAGCTCGTCATTGCCGCCGCCACCATCCAATTGATCGTTACCTTCGAAGCCGAACAGGAAATTCGCTTCGGCGCCGCCTATGATCGTGTCGGCGAATTTCGTGCCGCGGACCTCCTCGATGCCGGCGAAGAGATCGCCTTGCGCAGCGCCTTGACCCGCGACGCCGGGATTGAGGTCGACGATGATGCCGACCTGCGCAGGAGCGGTGGAGTCGAACGCACTGTAGTCGACCGCGTCTCGAAGGCCGGCTTCGCCGTCGAAGCTGTCAACTCCCTGCGCTACCGTACCGTTGGCAGCGACGAAGACGTCGTTGCCGAAGCCTCCGGTCATGACATCATTGCCTTCGCCTCCGTCGAGTCTGTCGTTGCCGGTGTTGCCGGCGAGAATGTCGTTGCCGGTGCCGCCGAGCAGCCGATCGTTGCCAAGTCCCCCGAGCAGCCGGTCGTCGCCCTGGTCGCCGGTCAGGAAATCGTCATCGCCGTCGCCGAACATCAGGTCGTTGCCCGTGCCGCCGAACAGCTGATCGTTGCCGGAACCGCCGTTCATGATGTCGTTGCCGGCGCCGGCGTTGAGGACATCGAGACCGGCCCCGCCATCCATCGTGTCGTTGCCGGTGCCTGCGATCATCTCGTCGTTGCCGTTGCCGCCGTTCAGCGTGTCGTTGCCGGTGCTGGCGTCGAGGAAATCGTTGCCGTCGTCTCCGTTGAGCTGATCGTTGCCCGAGCTGCCGTCGATATTGTCGTCGCCGCTGCCGCCGAAGATCGTGTCGTTGCCGCCTTCGCCGTCGAGCGTGTCGTTGCCGGTGCCGCCATCGATGAAGTCGTTGCCGGTGCCGCCGTCGATGGTGTCCTGCTGAAGATTGCCGGCGGTGACCGCCAAATTGCCGCCGATCAGGACGTCGTTTCCGCCGAGACCGTCGATGGTGTTGCCGCCGCTGTTGCCGTCGATGCGGTTGTTCTGATCGTCGCCGGTCAGGGAATCGTTGAAAGCGGTGCCGATGATGTTCTCGATCGAGACGAGCGTATCGAACTCGGGCCCGACGATCCTGAATGCCAGGCCGGAGCTCAGATTGACGATGAACGCCACGTCGCGGTCGCCGAAGAACACGGTGTCGATGTTCTCCCCACCGTCGAGCAGATCGTCGTTCTCGCCGCCGTCGAGCGTGTCGTTGCCGAGACCGCCGAAGAGCTGATCCTTGCCCAAGCCGTCGCTATTGCCGGGCTTTCCGCCGAACAGAAAGTCGTTGCCACCACCGCCCGAAACGATGTCGTCGCCGTCCTCGCCGAACAGCGTGTCGTTGCCGCCGGCGCCGTTGATGGTGTCGTCGCCGCCCTTGCCGTCGATGGTGTCTGCATTTGCCGTTCCGTTGAGCGTATTGCCGAAGCCGTTGCCGTTGATGGTGGCCATGTTCGCATCCAGTTCCGGAGTTGTTATCGAGACAGAATTTCGGGGTGGGGTGTCGGTTCACCAGAGCCGGTCGACCGGCTCCGGCAGCGCGCTGGGGATCAGAGCAGCAGGAAGTCCGCCGCGGTGATGAGGGCCGCGTCGATGCCGAGGAGCTGCATGCTCATGTCTCCGGCGGTGACGACGGCGCCGGCCGCATCGTCCTCGATGATGATGTCGAGGAACGTCAGTCCATCCGCGAGACCGATCCTGTCGACGCCATTGTCGAAGTCGCGAACCCGGTCGAAATCCTCGCTGAAGACGAAGGTGTCCTCTCCCAGGCCGCCGAGGAGCAGGTCGTTGCCGTCCCCGCCGTCGATGAGGTCGTTGCCGGTGCCGCCGCGCAGGGTGTCATCGCCGTCCCCGCCGCCGAGCGTGTCGTTGCCGATACCGCCGATCAGCGTGTCCTGGCCGCCGTTGCCATAGAGCAGGTCGTCGCCGCCACGGCCTTCGAGCGTGTTGCCATTGCCGTCGCCGGAGATGATGCCGGAGCTTCCCCCGCCGACGAAGCCGGCGGCGAGGACGAGATTGTCACCCGCGGCGTTGCGGA
>JBQTIA010000078.1:0-3306 GCA_052388455.1 Hyphomicrobium sp. | reverse complement strand
TGCGCTGCGGCTTCCAGCCAGGCCATCGGTGGTCGATCGTGGCTCAGCCGCCGTCCCGGCTGAGGTGCGCCAGATCGCGCGCGTGCTGCTCCCAGTTTTGCCCGTCAAAAGGCTCGATGACGAGGTTCGTCGGCTCGGGATCGAGGCAGCGGACATTGACATCAATGCCGTCGGGATTGGACCGCGGGACGTAGAACGGCTTGATCCCGCAGACCCTGCAGAACGTGTGCTGAGCGACGCCCGTGCCGAAGGTATAGGCCGTCAGCATCTCACCACCCGCGATGAGCCTGAATTTCGATTTCGGTACGATCAGGTGCAGGTAGCCGGCCTTGCTGCAGATCGAGCAGTTGCAGTCCTGCGCGAGGATCGTTGCGGGTGCCTCGACTTCGAAGCGCACCGCGCCGCAGTGGCATGATCCCGAATACAGCATGAGCCGACCGGTTCGCTCGAGTATTCATCCACGTCTCAGACAGCGAAGACTACAAACTGTTCTTTGCCGGCCAAAGCGTCATTTCTGACGATACGTGTTGCTTCCGGATCATCCGCGCGAATCAATTAGCGGATACATGTGTTTCGCCGTGCTGCGTTTGCCGTCGAGGCTGGAACAGGGAATGCAACGCGGTCGCCGCATAGCGTGGGTTTGCTGTCTTTGGACCGCTTTGACGCTCGCCGTCTCCCGGCCGGCCGCGGCCCAGAACTACGATTGGACCGGGTTCTATTTCGGCGGTCAGCTCGGCTACGCCTGGGACGAGATCGACGTCACTCGCTTCTCCGGCCGCATCGACGACTTCAGCGGCAGTCTAGGCGGCGCGCATCTTGGCGGAAACGTTCTGCAGCAGGGTGCGTTCGTTCTCGGCGCAATCGCGGACATCAATTGGGTCGATGGGAGCACCAGCGCTTCCACGCTGCACGTCTCCAGCGAGACGATCGACACGTGCGGTGAAGGCTGCCTGACGACCATAGCCACGTCGATTTCATCCCGGCTCGACATCGATCTGGACTGGAAGGCCACCGTTCGCGGCAAACTCGGGTTCCTGCCCGCACCGAACCTCCTCGTATTCGCGACCACCGGCGCGGCCTTCGCGCGGCTGGGTGTTCGCTTCTCAGAGGTCACATTGGTGACGACCACACCTCCGCCCCCCGATCCGGTGACAACGAGCCTTGACGGCTCGGACGACCGGACCCTGACCGGCATCGTTTTCGGCGGCGGGTTCGAAATGATGATCCTGCCCAATGTCTCGATCTACTCCGAAGTCCTGCACTACGATTTCAGCAGCGAGATATTCGATCTTGCCGGACATCGGTTCGGCGTGGACCTCGACGAGACCGTGGTTCTCGCCGGCTTCAGCTTCTACCTCAACTGACGAGGGGCGGAGACAGGGCCGCCCGGCCTGCGCCCCGCATCAGGCTTAATACGTGAACGCCTTGATGGCGATCAGCGCGGCCAGGATGAAGGCGAGGATGCCGGCGAGCGGCCCGAAGGGACCGATCGGCGGCAGGCCCATCATGAGGCTGGCAATGCTGAAGGCCAGCGAAGCCAGGCCGAGAAAAATGACGATGATGGCCGGCAAGGCTCTGACTAAGTCACCCATGATGCATCCTCGTTTGCGTTGAACGTTTCGCCCCGCCCGTCCGCCCTTCCGTCCGCCCTTCCGTATCATAGCAAGTCGGACGGGCCGTGGCAGCAGAACAATCGCGAGTGGGTCACCGCGGAACGCCGACCCATCGTCAATCAATCGCTTCAGCCGCGTTCCGCTATCGGACCTCGAGCAGCTCCACGTCGAAGATCAGCGTCGCGTTCGGCGGGATGACGCCGCCGGCCCCGCGGGCGCCATAGCCGAGGTCGGACGGGATGATCAGCGTCCGTTTGCCGCCGACTTTCATGGTGGCGACGCCTTCGTCCCAGCCTTTGATCACCTGTCCCTCGCCGATGGCGAACGCGAAGGGCTCGCCGCGGTCGATCGAGCTGTCGAATTTGCGCCCCTTGGCGCCGTTCTCGGAGAGCCAGCCGGTGTAGTGCATGACGCAGGTCTGGCCGCGCTTCGGGAAGGCGCCGTCGCCAACCTTGGTATCCGTGAACTGCAAGCCTGAAGCCATGGTCATCATTTCTCCGGCGGCCAGGGCCGCGGTTGCGAAGGGGGCTGAGACGGCAACGGCGCCGGTCAAGGCTGCGGCGAGAACGCGGGCGAAGGCGGGTCTGGCGGCGAAATGGGCAGTCGGGCGAGGCGGCATTCATCGGTCTCCATGCAGCAGGACGGGATGGCTCTAACACAATTTCTAGGTCGGGCTAGGGCCGAGCGGCGAGAAGCGCCCGAGCCATCGCGCGCCATGGCGGCAGATGTGCGGCGTTCGATCCCGTGAGTTCGGATTGCAGGGCCGCCAGCAGCCGCAGGAACTCCGACGGCTCCGAACCCTCGCCGTCGCGGACCAGCTCCATCCGCAGATTGGCGATCAGGGTCACGAGTTCCTCACGGGTCGAGATATTCGCGGCGGCGGCAGCGAGACCGGCCGCATCGCGAACCGCATTGGGCGGCGGGGACGGAGCTTCGTCGGCGGCGCGTCGCAGACACTTCTCCTCGAACTTCTCGAACGCGCGTGTGCGGTGCGAAATGGCGTACTTCTGCGCCGGCTCCATTTCGCCGAAAGTCAGCGTCTCGCCCTTGGCGACGAAAATCGGATCATAGCCGAAGCCGTTGCCGCCGCGCGGAGGCCAGACGAGATGGCCCTTCACCTTGCCCTCGAAGAATTTGTGCCGGCCATCGGGCCAGGCGAGGCAGAGCACGGAGATGAAGTTGGCGCGGGGCGGCTTCTTCTTTTTCTTCCAAGCACCGGCGGCGTCGAGTTCGTCGTGGACGCGCTGCATGGCAATCGAAAAATCCTTGCCAGGACCGGCCCAGTTGGCGGAGTACACGCCCGGTGCGCCGTCGATCGCGTCGATCTCGAGCCCCGAATCATCGGCCAGCGCCGGCAGGCCGGAGCCCTCAGCCGCAGCTCGGGCCTTGATCAGCGCGTTGCCCTCGAAGGTCGTCTCGGTTTCCTCGGGCTCGGCGAGCTTCAGATCACCAGCTGAGACGGCCGCGAGTCCGTAAGGCGTCAGGAGCTGGTTGATCTCCCACACCTTGCCCTTGTTGTGGCTGGCGACGACCAGCTTCGAGCCGGGCGTGAGTTTGCGCATGGGCCGACCGGTGTCAGACCCATCGGGTCTGGCACCCAACACCCAACGCGAAACTGTTGTTGTGTGAGACCCCCCGGGTGTTACACCCAGGCCCCACCCAAAAAACCCGCAAAATAATAAAGGCCCCCCCC
>JBQTIA010000077.1:0-1714 GCA_052388455.1 Hyphomicrobium sp. | reverse complement strand
CGGATGCGCTTCCTCACCTCGTACCCGAAGGACATGACGGAGCGCATCATCGACGCTGTCGCCGAGCTGCCCAAGGTATGCGAGTACTTCAACATCCCGGTCCAGTCCGGCGACGACACCGTGCTCGACCGCATGCGCCGTGGCTACACCATCGCCGAGTACCGCGAGAAGTTCGACCTGATCCGCCGCGCGATGCCCGGCGCCGCGATCACCACCGACCTCATCGTCGGCTTCTGCGGCGAGACGGACGCCGAGTTCCAGCGCAGCTACGACCTGCTGGCTGAGCTGGCGTTCGACAAGGTGCATGTCGCCGCTTACTCGCCGCGGCCGGGCACGATCGCCTACCGCAAGCTCGAAGACGACGTGCCGCAAGAGGTGAAGATGGCGCGCCTCCACGCTGTCGAGCAGCTCGAGGCGGGGATCAGCGGCCGGATCAACAGCCGGCTCGTCGGCCGAGAGGTTGAGGTGCTCGTCGAAGGGCGCAAGCCGATGCCGGTCGCAGCAGCGCCGTCGCCAGAGCCCGCGCTGATCGCGGCAGAAAGCCTCTCCCACGACCCACGACTCGCGCCTGCCCTGAGCGCAGCCGAAGGGACCCACGACCCGCGAACCGCCGTGGCGCTCTTCGGCCGGACGCGCGGCAACAAGCTCGTCCACTTCTCCGGCGACGCCCGCCCGGGCGATCTCGCCACCGTCCGCATCGATCGCGCGAGCCCGTGGTCGCTGGTGGGGACGGCGGTGGTCGTGGGGGCGACGCCGTAGGCCGAGGCACCGCTGCCCAAGCTGCTCGGCTAAAATCCTCTCCCAATAGGTCTGCATCCGGCGTAGGGCACGGACGCGGCAGCAAGCGGTACGATGGTTGGGAGATGAAAGTAAGCGGTCTCCATGTTCCAGAGCGAGCGATCGCCCAACTGTGCCGCCGCCATCACATCCGCCGGCTGGCCCTCTTCGGCTCCGTGCTCCGCGGCGAGCTCCGGCCGGACAGCGACCTCGACGTGCTCGTCGAGTTCGAGCCCGGCCACACGCCCGGCTTCGGCTTCTTCGAGATCGAGGATGAGCTCACGAGGGTCCTTGGCAGAAAGGTGGATCTCAACACACCGCAGTTTCTCAGCCGCCATTTTCGAAAGAAGATCGAGGCCGAGGCGGAGGTCGTGTTTGGTCAGGAGTGACAGCGATCGGCTTAGACACATGCTTGAGGCGGCGGAGAAAGCCATCGGACTGATCAAGGGCCGCACTCTAGCTGACTTGAAGACCGATGAGGTGCGGGCCCTGGCCCTTATACGACTCCTCGAGATTCTTGGTGAGGCCGCGAAGGGCGTCTCGGAGGAATCGAAGGCGAATCATCCGGAGATACCATGGGCGAGTATGTCCGCGACCCGAGATCGCCTGATCCACGGCTATTTCAGCATCGACCTCGACATCGTTTGGGAAATCGTTAGCCGCGACCTGCCGCCTGTAATCAAATCGCTGGAATCGGCGCTTGGCGAGCACAGCCCGTAAGACATGCCGAGGCCGAGCGGCAAGCGGCTGATGACCCACTCTCCCGCCTCCCGCCTCTCGCCTCCCGCGTCCAGCGTCGCCGTCCTGGTCGTCATCTTCACCGTCGCCGACGGCGAGCTGCAGGCGTTGCTCATCCACCGCAGCGCGGAACCGTACCGCGGCCGCTGGGCGATCCCCGGCGGGCTCCTCGCTTCGGGCGAGGCGCTCCACGACGCCG
>JBQTIA010000076.1:0-57012 GCA_052388455.1 Hyphomicrobium sp. | reverse complement strand
ATTTGACGCCACGCGGCGTCGAAACGCTTGTCCGATGCGACGGCATCGAACTGCGCGCTTCTTCTGGCGTACCGTCAAATTCACCTCCGTCGCGACCGGGTTCTGGTGCATAATTCGGGTTAAGTCGTTACGAGCGACGGTCGGGCGGCGTGTGACCGCCGGCGTCGGGTTACGAGTTAGGTCGATCGTGGCTCGTCGCAAGAGGGCCGAGCCCACTTGCTTCGGAGGGTCGCCGCAGATTTATGCGGCTTTGTCCAGCTCCAGCTCCAGCGCCGCACCGTCTCTAAGTATGGCGTCGGCGGCCGGTGTGAATGCATTGCCCTCGCCGTGCAGGATGAAGCCCGGCAGGATCACGAGCGGCGCGCGGCTGCCCTTGGTCCCCTGTACGATCACGCGGTTGGCCGGCTGCCCGGCGCGTGGATAGATCGGCAGGATGCGCAAGCCTCCGAAACGCCCGGCCAGCGCACCGATGACGTTGGCCAGCGCCTCCGCCTTGTGGATCATGGTTGCCGTACCGCCCGGTACCGCCATGCGCGCCATCAGCCGGCCCCACAGGTCGAGGTCGCCCTGCGGCATCGAATGCGCCACCGATTTCCAAGGATCGGGCGAGGGCGTGCCATGCCCGTCGACGTTGAAGGGGGGATTGGCGCAGACGTGATCGAAGCTCTCCGGCGCCAGTCCTTCGCCCGCCATCTCCGACCAGGACGCGGTCAGATCGCCGCTGAACACCTGCACCCGGCCGCCGAGCCCGTTGCGCTCGACGTTCTCTCGCGCCAGTTCCACCAGCCGCGGCGCCCGCTCCAGCAGCACCGCCGTCGCTCCAGAGCACCGCCGGACGACACTCAAGCCGACCGTGCCGACGCCTCCGCCTGCATCCAGCAGCCGCTCGTGGCTGCCGTCGAGTGCCGGCACCGCCGCGGCCAGCAGCACGGCGTCAACGCCGGCCCTGTAGCCGCTCCTCGGCTGCAGCAGTTTCAGCGCGCCGCCGAGGAAGGCGTCGTCGGTCAATTCCGGATTGGCAGTCATGTCTTGCATCGTCCCCTCGTTCTCCCGGCCCTCTGTCTACGAGCCGTTGTTCTGCGAGCCCTCAATCGACGAGCCAGGCGGCCAGCTCGGCATCGACGAGCAGCCGCTGTGCGCGCGGCCACTGGTCGTCCGGCACCATCACGCGTTGCGGCGCACGGCCCACCGCGCCGTGCAGAGCGCTCGCATGAGTGTCGAAGACATGCACGTCGATGCCCGCCTCCCTTAGCAGACTTTCGACGAGGCTGACGAGCACCACGTCCTCAGTCATCACCAGCGCGCGCATCGCTCGAAATTTCCTAGTCGTTCAGTCCGCTCGGCTCGTGCGGCAAAGTGCCTTGGGAAAGGCCCGGGGTCAGGCTATATCACCGTCCAGACGTGAGCTGCGAGAGGGGTTGCCGGCCGTGGGAGTTGTTGTCCCGTTCGACGAGAAGCGCGATCCCGCGGAGAGCCTGAAGCCGTTGCTCGCCCTTGTCAAAGAGGACATGGAGGCTATCAACCGCATCATTCTCGACAAGGCGATTTCCGACGTCGAGATGATTCCCGAGCTGGCCCACCATCTGATCGATTCCGGCGGCAAGCGGTTGCGCCCGATGGTGGCACTCGCCTCGGCCAAGCTCGCCGGCTACACAGGCTCGGGGCACATCAAGACAGCCGCGGCCATCGAGTTCCTGCACACCGCCACGCTGCTGCACGACGACGTGGTGGACGACAGCCGGCTGAGGCGCGGCAAGCTCGCAGCAAGGCTGATATGGGGCAACCAGGCCAGCGTGCTGGTCGGTGATTTCCTGCTCGCCCAGACGTTCTGCATGCTGGTCGAGGTCGGCGTGATGCCGGTGCTCAAGATCGTATCCAGCGCCGCCGCCACCCTCTCGGAAGGCGAGGTGATGCAGCTCGCAGCCGCCAAGAACACGGCCACCACCGAGGACGAATACCTGGCCATCATCAATGCCAAGACGGCGGCGCTCTTCTCCTCGGCCGCCGAGGCCGGTGCGGCGCTCGCCGGTCGCCCGGCGGAAGAGCTGGCGGCACTCAGATCGTACGGCAAGAATCTCGGGCTCGCCTTCCAGCTCATCGACGATGCCCTGGACTATTCGGGCGAGAGCGCGCGGCTCGGAAAGTCGGTCGGCGACGATTTCCGCGAGGGCAAGATCACGCTGCCGCTGATTCTCTCTTTCCGGCGCGGCGGCGAGGACGAACGGACGTTCTGGCGCCGCACGATCAGCGAGGGCGAGGTGCGCGATGGCGATCTCGAAAATGCGATCGCGCTGATGAAGAAGCACAAGGCGCTGGAAGATACCTTCGAGCGGGCCCGCACCTATGGCCGCATCGCCCACGACGCGCTGGCCATCTTCCGCGACAGCCGCGAGAAGTCGGCGATGCTCGACGTCATCGCCTTCTGTGTCGACCGTGCGCACTGAACGTCGGAGAGAACCAAACCGAAGCACGCTTCGCTCTGCCGTTCGTTCAACTGTCAGTTTGCCGCGAGTTTGGCGAGCCATGCCGCGCGGCCGTTGACCACGAAGGTCTCCGTTTTGCCCGACTTCAACGTGACGGCGAGGCCGTTCGGCACGACTCCCAAGGTTTTGACCGGGGCCACCGAGGCGATGTCGGAGCGGGCAATGCGCAGCCCGCTGCGTTGCAGGTTGGCGATGTGCGGCTGGAAGATGATGTGTGAGTTGGTCAGCGCGAGTCGCCCGCCGCGGCCTTCCAGATTTAGGAAGTGATTGGCGAGGCCCGCGTGCTGCAGCGTCTCGCCCGGCTGCAAATCCATATCCTCGACGGAGGGAATGAGCGGCGATGCCATGAACAATCCGATCAGCAGGCCGAAGAGGCTGCCGGCGACCGCGATGGTGACGGCGACAGCCACGAACTCTCCCATCGATTTGGGAGGCAGCCAGCCGTTGGTCATCGCCATCCACAGCCCCATGACCAGGCCGAAGAAGAGCCCTGCATAAAGGGTATTTTTTGCCGATTGCGCGCGTTCCGTCATACGTAGATCTCCAATTAATCCTGTTTCGCACGTAACGGCGTGTATCCGTTTTATCGCGGCCCGACAGTTCCCGTCGGAACAGCCATCTTGGCGCGCGGCTGCTCCGCTCTCGCTCGACTGTGCTGCTGGCGAGCACAATTCGACGCCACGGATTATTCCTGCTCCGGGCGAAAATTTTTCGCCGACTGAGACATAATTTCACCACGCCGTGCCGTGTCTCTTCGCTGCGGATCACTGCCAGCGAAGAGGAGACGTGTATGGTGTTCAGCCGCAAAGTCGATCCCACTCCCACCGATGCTCCGAACCTGCAGCCGCGCCGCAACGATCGGCCGGCCGCATCCCAACTGGCTTCCGTGCCCAGCCCGGAGCCTGCTTCGGAAAGCGTTATCGGCAATGATCTGACGATCGAGGGACAGACGATCACGATCCGCTGCAAAGGCTCGCTGCGGATCAACGGCACCATCCAGGCCGACCTGCATTCGAAGTCGCTCGAAGTCGGACAGCAGGCGCTGATCCAGGGCGCCATCGCCGCCGACACGGTGAACGTTCATGGCCGCGTCAGCGGCGCCATCCACGGCAGCAAGGTCGTGCTGCATGCCTCCGCCGAGGTCGAGGGCGACATTCACAGCGAATATCTGACGATCGAGCACGGGGCGACCTTCGACGGTCGCTCGCGCAAGGTCACGAATCCCCTCGAGATCGCGCCGCAGCTCGAAACCGTGACGCGTGTTGCGCCACCGCCGGCCCCGGTTCGGATCGAGCGCGCGCTCGGTCCGCAACCGTTCGTCGTCGCGGCCGCAGCGGCGACGGTCATGGTATCACCCGTCGTCAATTGACGCTTTTAGGCGTGCCTGGGGTCGGACTCTGAGGGTTCGACCACGCGTGCGCTGAGAGGGGTCAGGCCCGTTTCGCCATGTTGGCGTGTCTCCGACACTTTTCGGTGGCGTGTCTTCGACACGTTTCCGTTATGTGTCTCCGACAGGACGGGTCTGACCCCGTGAGTTTCTACGGCCTTGCCGATCAATGCTTGGCGAAAACTTCCGTCGTGCCGTCCTTTTTCATCAGCAGGACGTCGTAAGGCTCTTTGGACCCATCCTCCTGCTCCATGCCGGGCGAACCTTTCGGCATCCCGGGAACGGTGAGGCCCATCGCGTCGGGCTTTTCCTCGAGAAGTCGCTTCACATCCTCGGCCGGCACGTGTCCCTCGATCAGATAGCCGCCGATGATCGCCGTATGGCAGGCGGCCCATTCCGATCTGATTCCGAAATGAACCCGCATCCGCGTGCGTTCGCTATTGGGAATATCCTTGGCATCGAGCGCAATGCCGGCATCCGACATGTGCTTGATCCATTTGTTGCAGCACTGGCAACTCTCGCTTTTGAAAACCTGATTTTTCTCCTGTGCCTGGGCGCCCGTTGCGCCGATCGCCATGATGAGAGCCAGGATCAGACTGCGCATGCGGGTTCCTCGTTCAGGACTGTGTTGGTGTCTCGGACTACGGCCGAACGTCTCGGTCGGATCGTGGCTCGGCTCAGCGGGAGGCCGAGGTCTTCCTGCGGGCATGGTCCCGATAGGCATTGACGATCTGCAGCATCCCCGACCGCATACCCGGCCCTCGGTTGACGTACAGCATCACCGGCCACGAGAGCACGCGGGTCACGCCCTTGACGTTGCCAAGGCCCGGCGTCGCCTCCACGGCCTTGTCACCCTTGAAGACCACGCGCGGCGCGAATGTCGCCGTCACGTCGAAGGCGCTCTTGGGCGTCGTGATGGTGCAGGTCACCGGCTGCTCGGGGGATTGGAATACGAGGTCGCTGGCGCGGATCGCTTCATCCACCTTGGCTCGCGCGATACGGACGGTCATCCGGCAGGTGATGTCGTGCACGTACTCGCGGGTCACGCGCTTCAGGTCGGCCCGCTCGCGGTCGTCGAGGCGCAGAGGAAAGGCGCAGGCGATCTCCGGGCCGGACCCGGTTTCAAGCTCGGCGAAACAATCCTCCGAGAGGGCCTTGGGTTCGGGCGCGCCGGCCGCTGCCTGATGGAAAGGTGCGGCCGCGCTTACCGCCGAGACGAGCAGCAGGGCTGTCGCGAGGCGAACCGATGACGTGGCAGACCTTTGGCGCATGGCGGCCTCGCACCCTACTCGCCGGCCTGGATTGTCCACGGGGCAGTGTTGCGGAATTTGAGGGTGATGGCAGGCTTCTGTGCCGCCGCCGGTGCAGCGGCCGGCACAGCCGGCGTCGCGGTCTTCTGAGGCTGTAGTTCAGCCGGTGTGGCAGGCTTTGCCGCCGTTGCCGGACCCGTCGCCGGCGATGCAGCCGCGGGCTTTGCGGACTGCTTCGCCGATTGATCGTTCGTGGGCTTGGCGGTGGCTCCTTCCTCGGCGCTCTTGGCGACCTTCACGCTGTCTCCGTCCACTCCAGCGGTGGCGGCGGGGCCATGCCGCTCGGCGCACTGTTTGAACATGAACTTATTGATCGATTTGATCATGCTCTTGTGAAAAACGCCGAGGCTGTCCTCCAGGTTGGCGGCCGCCCATACGGTCGCCTTGATCGACGAGGGTCCGCTGACGTCCTTGAGATTGACCCAGACCTTGTGCGCCTTGCCATCCTTGAATTCGATGCGGGGGGCGAGCGCCACGCGGACTTTTTTGACTTCGCCGTCGCTCTCGACTTCACATCGCACCTTCTGCTCGGGAATTTCGAGGGCGTAGCTCGGCTCGGTCAGGGCGGCGTGAAGCATCGTGCGGGCCACGTCCAGGTCGACCTCGCAGCGGGCATCTCCGAAGCCCCATTTCACGAGCTTGCTCTCGCCGCCCTTCAGGGTCGTTTTCGGCCAGCTCTTGGCCAGCGCGCACTTGAGGTCGTCGCCCTTGGCGTCTTTGGTCAGGATGAGGGTGCAGAGGCGCTTTTCACAGTCCTTGAGCGCCGCGGCATCACCCGGCTGCTCCTCCAGCGCGGCGGCCGGTGTGGCGGCAAGGCCCCACGCGCCGGTGCCGAGTGCGGTCGCCAGCAGCCAGCGGCAAACGTATGTGGCGGCCCTGCTCGGGTGCATGATGACGACAGCTCCGCTTGGCATTTCAGGTTTGGCGAACAATAGCCGCTGACGGCGCCTCTGCCACCCCAATGAGCCATCATTGAGGCCCGCCGTTCGCGGCCGGGCAGCGGCATCCGGAGTGGCGGGTCGACCCCACCAAAGTCCGGGGCCCTGCGGCGCCATCCGCACTTGAACGCGCGGAAGCCATCGGCTACCAAACGCGGACGTCTAAAGCACATCTGACAGGGGCTTAGCATGGGAATCGACACGTCGGGCGGCAATCACAACATGGATTATCCCCAGCACCTGAGCACCTATGGCAGCTTTGTCCGCCTGTCGATCGCCCTGATCGTCTTTCTGGTGCTGCTGCTCGCCGGCATGAAGTACTTCCTCGTCTGAGTTTCTTCGGTCGATCGCACCTTGCGGGTTGTGAGGGCCGGCGTCCTGCCGCCCTGATCGGCCGGCGGCGCGTTTTGGCCCGTGAACCTGGTAGCCCCGATGATCACCATCGCAGTGACGGCCGAGGGCGCGGACGAGCCTCGGGCCGCCGTTTCTCCGGAGACCGTCAAAAAGCTGGTCCAGATGGGCGCGGTGGTCCGCGTGCAGTCGGGCGCCGGGGCGCGCTCGCGCTTCACCGATGATATGCTGAAAGCCGCCGGGGCCGAGATTGCGGCGGATGCCGTGCAAACCCTGGCGGGCGCCGACATTCTCTTGAAGGTGCGCCGCCCCGTGGTCGAGGAGCTGAAGGCGTTGAAGCCCGGCGCCCTGGCCGTGGCGATGATCGATCCTTTTTCTGACCGGCCCGGACTCGACACGGCGGCGGCCTCCGGCGCCTCGCTGTTCTCGATGGAATTCATGCCGCGAATCACGCGCGCGCAGTCGATGGACGTGCTCTCGAGCCAGGCAAACCTCGCCGGTTACAAGGCGGTGATCGACGGTGCGGCGACCTTCGGGCAAGCGCTTCCCATGATGATGACCGCCGCCGGTACAGTGCCGGCTGCCAAGGTGTTCATCATGGGCGTCGGCGTCGCCGGCCTGCAGGCCATCGCCACGGCCCGGCGGATGGGCGCCATCGTGTCGGCGACCGACGTCAGGCCCGCCACCAAGGAGCAGGTGCAGTCGCTCGGCGCCAAGTTCATCGCCGTCGAGGATGAGGAATTCAAGCAGGCCCAGACGTCCGCCGGCTACGCCAAGCCCATGTCGGCCGAGTATCAGGCCAAGCAGGCCGAGCTGGTCGCCACTCACATCAAGAATCAGGACATCGTCGTTACCACGGCGCTCATCCCGGGCCGCCCCGCGCCGAAGCTCATCACCCGCGCCATGATCGAGAGCATGAAGCCCGGCTCTATCATCGTCGATCTGGCGGCCGAGCGGGGCGGCAATACCGAGGCGACGGAGCCCGGCCGCACGGTCGAGGTCAACGGTGTGAAGATCGTTGGTGCGGTCAATCTCGCCGCGGCTCTCCCGGTCAATGCCTCGAGCCTCTATGCCAAGAACCTGCTCGCTTTCATCGAAACGCTGATCGACAAAAAAGAAAAGTCGCTGAAGATCGGCTGGGACGATGACATCGTCAAAGGCACGCTCGTCGCCAAGGACGGCAAGATCGTTCACCCCAGCCTCACCGGTACGCCGGCCTAACGGGAAGAGCCATGACCCTCGCCGCCAAGCTCGTGTCCTTCGTCTTCGCGCTCTTGGCCGCCTCGGGCTCCGCCCTGGCCGGTGACGGCGGCGGAATCGTCGATCCCTCGATCTACCGTCTCATGGTTTTCGTGATGGCGATCTTCGTCGGCTACTACGTGGTGTGGAGCGTCACGCCCGCATTGCACACGCCGCTGATGAGCGTAACCAACGCGATCTCTTCGGTCATCGTCGTCGGGGCACTGCTGGCGGTCGGTGTCGAAGGCATCATGTCGGGTTCGACACTGGCACGCATTTTCGGCTTCCTGGCGCTCGTCATGGCCAGCGTCAATATTTTCGGCGGCTTCCTCGTCACCAGCCGCATGCTCGCGATGTACAAGAAAAAAGACGGAAAGAAGTGAGAAACGGCATGCAATTCGCTCAGTTCGTGCCGTCCGATTTCATCCCTGGGATGACGCCCGATCTCGCGGCGATCCTCTATCTCGTCTCCGGCGTGCTGTTCATCCTGGCGCTGCGCGGCCTTTCGCATCCCGAAACGTCGCGTGGCGGCAACCGCTTCGGCATGATCGGCATGACGATTGCCGTGCTGACCACGCTGGCGCTGCTGAAGGACCCCAGCATCTGGTCGTGGGTGCTGATCATCGCCGGCCTCGGCATCGGCGGGGCCATCGGCGCTGTGACGGCCCGCAAGATCCCGATGACGCAGATGCCCGAGCTGGTGGCGGCGTTCCACAGCCTCGTCGGTCTCGCCGCCGTGTTCGTTGCCGCCGGAGCGGTCTACGCGCCGGCCGCCTTCGGCATCCTCAACGACGCCGCCAATCCCGAGTCCGGCATCAAGACGCTGAGCCTGCTCGAAATGGCGCTCGGCGTCGCCATCGGCGCCATCACCTTTACCGGTTCGGTCATCGCCTTCGCCAAGCTGTCCGGCAAGATGAGCGGCAAGCCGATCATCCTGCCGATCCGCCACGTCATCAACCTCGCGCTGTTCCTCGGCATCGTCTGGCTGATCTATCTCTTCTGCATGTCGGGAGGTTCGGCCTGGTTGTTCTGGGCGATCACGCTGGCGGCGCTGATCTTCGGCGTGCTCATCATCATCCCGATCGGCGGCGCCGACATGCCGGTCGTCGTGTCGATGCTGAACTCCTATTCGGGCTGGGCGGCGGCCGGCATCGGCTTCACGCTCGGAAACATCGCGCTGATCATCACCGGCGCGCTCGTCGGCTCTTCGGGCGCGATTCTTTCCTATATCATGTGCAAGGGCATGAACCGCTCGTTCCTGTCGGTCATCGCCGGCGGCTTCGGTGGTGAGACGGCGGGTCCGGCGGCAGGCGGCGAACAGAAGCCGGTCAAGCTCGGCGCGGCCGACGATGCGGCTTACATTCTCAAGAACGCCGGCAAGGTGATCATCGTGCCGGGCTACGGCATGGCCGTGGCCCAGGCGCAGCACGCGCTGCGCGAGATGGCCGACAATCTCAAGAAGGCCGGCGTCGATGTGAAATACGCGATCCACCCCGTGGCGGGCCGTATGCCGGGCCACATGAATGTGCTGCTCGCCGAAGCCAACGTACCTTACGACGAGGTGTTCGAGCTCGAGGACATCAACTCCGAGTTCGCGCAGACGGATGCCGTCTACGTCATCGGCGCCAACGACGTCGTCAACCCCGCCGCCGAGACCGACAAGTCCTCGCCGATCTTCGGTATGCCGGTGCTGCAGGTGTGGAAGGCCGGTACGGTGCTGTTCAACAAGCGCTCACTGGCAAGCGGCTACGCCGGCATCGACAATTCGCTGTTCTACAACACCAACACGGTGATGGTGCTGGGTGACGCGAAGAAGATGACCGAGGAAATCGCCAAGTCGCTCGGGCATTGATCGCCGGTTGGGTTCATCCCGGCTTCATGACACTTCGCGGTCGACCAAAGAAATGTCGGTCATCGCTTTCTTGCTACCGGCTCGAAGGTGATTTTCAGGCGGTTGCCGGTCGCGGTCGCGAACCGCCGAAGCGTGCGTGTCGATGGGCTGGTGCCTCCGCGCTCCAGCCTCGCGACGAGGCTTTGCTTTGATCCCATCCGCTCGGCCAGTTGTTCCTGCGTCAATCCTGAGCGAACCCTCGCCTCGATGATGGCTGTCACGAGCGCAAATTCGTCATCCAGCTCCGCGTAAGCCTTGCGGAACGAAGAACTTTGCTCCCACTCCGCGAAGGCCTCCTCGACGGGGATGAACTTTCGACGCCGGTGCTTGGTTTGGGCATGCAACTTCGTCATCGAACCTCCTTGGCTCGCTTCAGCGCGAGGTCAATTTCGCGTCTTGGGGTCGCCTGCGTTTTCTTTCTGATGACACGGACGACAACCACGCGTTGGCCGACGCGGTGACGTAGAGGGCCCTTGCTATCCCGTCGCGGCCCTTCAATCGCATTTCCCAGATCTTGCCAGCGACATGACGGACGTATTTTCCCGGAACCCTTTCCAATCCGAATGCTGCGATCAGTTCTGCGATGCGCCGGAAGCTGGCTCGGATGTCATCCGGCTGGGCGTCCATCTCCTCACGCACGTCGTCGTCGAGGAAGCTGACCTGCCAGGACATCAACGATAATTATAACAAAAAAGATATTTTTGCAAAAGCGACGTCCGGCTATATTGGACGAAAACGCGTGTGACAGTTTGGTCTTGCCCTTGGTCGCGGCACTGAACAGTGCTCGAACCTGCGGTCGCCCATCCTAAATCGCCGCCACCAGCAGAAGCCCGGCCATCACCAGCACGTTGAGCAGGCTCGACAGGTTGACGTCACCGGCTTCCTTGACGCGGATGGTACGCACGACCTCGCGGACCTCGACCCGCGGAGGCACGCTGCCCGGGTCCTTGGCGCGGACCCAGCTCCACGCGAAGCGGCCGAATGAGCCGAGCCGCGACCAGACCTCGAAGGGCGCCTGCCGCCAGCCGTACTTCAGTCCGAAAATCACCAGCACGATGACGCCGATCTGGGCCAGCGTCGACACCCAGCCGCCGAGCAGGAACCAGACGAGGCTCCACACTACGCCGATCGCGCCGGTCACCGCCCACCACAGCCAGTCCAGAGCAGTCATGAGCAGGTCCACGGTCTTCTCCTTGTCGGGTGGGGCCGTCATCGGCTACGGGATGAAGCGGCATCGGGACGTCCTATAGTGCATCGTCCGCGCCGCGCGTCGACCTCCGCCGCCCCGCAGCCGTATCCAGCCAGGATCACCACGCCGATGTCCGCCGCCGCCAAGTCAGAACTGCATCCCGAGCGATCCTTCCAGGATCTCATCCTCACCCTGCAGCAGTTCTGGGGCGCCCACGGCTGCGTCGTGCTGCAGCCCTACGATATGGAGGTGGGGGCGGGGACTTTCCATCCGGCGACCACGCTGAGGGCGCTCGGGCCGAAGCCCTGGAGCGCCTGCTACGTGCAGCCCTCGCGCCGGCCCAAGGATGGGCGCTACGGCGAGAACCCGAACCGGCTGCAGCATTATTACCAGTTCCAGGTGATCATGAAGCCGTCGCCGGAGAACATCCTCGACCTCTACCTGCAAAGCCTCGACGCCATCGGCATCGACACCGCGAAGAACGACATCCGCTTCGTCGAGGACGACTGGGAAAGCCCGACACTCGGCGCCTGGGGGCTCGGCTGGGAGGTGTGGTGCAACGGCATGGAGGTGACGCAGTTCACTTATTTCCAGCAGGTCGGCGGTTTCGACTGCAATCCCGTGGCCGGCGAGATCACCTACGGCCTGGAGCGCCTCGCCATGTACGTGCAGGGCGTCGACCGGGTGTTCGACCTGAACTTCAACGGCCGTTCGGACGCGCGCAGGATCAGCTACGGCGACGTGTTCCTGCAGGCCGAGCAGGAATACTCGCGCTTCAATTTCGAGCACGCCAACACGGACGTGCTGCTCCAGCACTTCAAGGACGCGGAAGCCGAGTGCAAGGCCCTGCTCGACAAGGGTTCGAACGCGGCGGACGACCCTGCCGGCTCGGCCGGACCCACGCGGCATCTGCTGGCGCTGCCCGCCTACGACCAGTGCATCAAGGCGTCCCACATCTTCAATCTGCTCGATGCACGAGGGGTGATCTCCGTCACGGAGCGCCAGAGCTACATCCTGCGCGTGCGCGAGTTGGCCAAGGCGTGCTGCGGCGCCTGGCTGACGACGGCGGGCGGCTCGTGACGGCCAGCGGCTTGCGTCACGACGCGCGATCCGAGGGCCCGGGCTTCAAATCCACTTGAGCCCCGTGATGGCCGGGCTTGATGCCGGGATCGGGCAGCTCCCCGCGCATGATCGCAATCCGCTTGATCAGCTCGGACAGCCCCTGCACGAACAGCACCGCGAAAGCCACCGGGATGATCGCCTTGATCGGCCATTGCGGCAGTCCGCCGTAGTTCTGCGCCTGCTCGTTCTGGGCGTAGGAGGTGGTGAAAAACGTCCACGACGTCACCACGATCAGCGCTGCCGTGGGCAGCAGGAAGAAAACGTGCCCCACGATTTCGATAATGCTGCGCGTGCGCGGCGCCAGCCGGTTGGAGACGATGTCGATGCGGATGTGCTCGTTCAACGCCAGCGTCCAGGGCGCGGCGAACAGGAAGCAGAGGGCGAACAGCCACCACTGCACCTCCAGCCATGCGTTGGAGCTGAGATCGAGCACCTTGCGGATGACGGCATTGCCGGCGCTGATGACGGCGGCGGCGACGATCAGCCAGGCGACGGCCCGGCCGATGCGCGCCGTGGCGTCGTCGATGCGGCGGCTCAATGCCAGCAGTGGCTCCATGGCCCCGATCCTTGCTGAACGTCTGACGGCAACCCTGCGACCTCTATAACCGCGGCTCCCCGTGACTTCCAGCGTCGGAAGGGAGTATGGGAGTGGGCAGATAGGGGAATAGGGAGTTGGGAGTGGGGAGTGGGAAGTCGGAGATCATGCGCCATTGAGCCTACTCCACTCCCCACTCCCTATTCCCCACTCCCATACTCCCTCACACAAGGAGCCACCCCATCCATGTCCGTCTCCAAGGCGCAGGTGCTCGACCGGCTGCGCCGCGTCAAAGGGCCCGATCTCGATCGCAACATCGTCGATCTCGGTCTCGTGTCCGAAATCCTGATCAAGGACAGCCGCGTCTATTTCTCGATCACCGTGCCGGCGAGCCGGGCCGAGGATTTGGAGCCGCTGCGGCAGGCCGCCGAAAAGGTGGTGCGTGAGATCGAAGGCGTTGCCGGGGCGATCGTCGTTCTGACCGCGGAGAACTCGGACGTGCGCGGCGGCATGGGTCCGCCGAGAACTCCGAGCGCCGAGCCGCCAGCGAAGCCGAGCAACGTCACCGAGCACCCGCGCGTGCGTGAGGCGCGCGAGCGGGGCGCGGCCGGAGACGGCGCCGCGCCGAAGGCCGCTCAGCCGCAGATGCAACCCGGCGGAGCGCGACAGGCGCAGGCGGTGCCGGGCGTGAAGCATCTCATCGCCGTCGCCTCGGGCAAGGGCGGCGTCGGCAAGTCGACGACGGCGGTCAATCTCGCGCTCGGGCTGCAGGCGATCGGACTGAAAACAGGCATCCTCGACGCCGACATCTACGGGCCGTCGCAGCCCCGCCTGCTCGGGCTTTCCGGCAAGCCGCAGGTGACGGCCGGCAACAAGCTGCGTCCGATGGAAGCCTGGGGCCTCAAGGCCATGTCGATGGGCTTCATGGTCGACGAAGGCACGCCGGTGGTGTGGCGCGGTCCGATGATCGTGCAGGCGCTGGGCCAGATGCTGCGCGAGGTCGAGTGGCAGGGCGTCAGCGGCGGGCTCGACGTGCTGGTCATCGACATGCCGCCCGGCACGGGCGACGTGCAGCTCACCATGGCGCAGCAGGCGCCGCTCTCGGGCGCGGTGATCGTCTCGACGCCGCAGGACCTGGCGCTGATCGACGCGAGGAAGGGCCTCGCCATGTTCCAGCGCGTCAGCATTCCGGTGCTCGGCATCATCGAGAACATGAGCTATTTCCTCTGTCCCTCGTGCGGTACGCGGAGCGACATCTTCGGCCACGGCGGGGCGGAGAACGAAGCGAAGAAGCTCGCCGTGCCATTCCTCGGCGCCGTGCCGCTGCACATGGATATCCGCGCCACATCGGATGCGGGCAAGCCCATCACCGCGACATCGCCGGAGAGCCAGCACGCGCAGATCTATCGCGAGATCGCCGCCCGCGTGTGGGCCGAGCTGCAGGCGGCCGAGGGCACCGCGTCGAAGGCGCCAGACCTGATGGTCTCGCCGGCGAGCGACATCCTCTACGTCGCCTATGACGACGGCGAGAAGTACGATCTTCCCGCCGAGATGCTGCGCGTGATGAGTCCCTCGGCCGAGGTGCAGGGCCATTCGCCGGAGCAGCGCGTCACCGTCGGGGGAAAGCGGCACGTCTCGATCAAGGAGCTGCGCCCGATCGGCAACTATGCCGTCCGCCTCGTCTTCTCCGACGGCCACGACACGGGGCTTTTCACCTGGGATTACCTCCGGCTGTTAGGCCGCGAGAAGGACAAGCGGTGGGGGGAGTATTTAGCGGAGCTGGAGAAGAAGGGGTTGGGAAGGTGAGGGGGTGCAAATCGGGCCGCTCTTGACCCAAAGCCGCCCAAAGGGAACCACGATTGGTGGTGCGCCCGGATGACCGCTTTCGTTACGCGCAGACGTATCGGAGTGGCGGCGAATTATCGTGATGGACACCAGATCTTGCGACTGCCCGGTCTACTATTTCTCAAGCTCCTGCAACGGAGCGACAAGTCCGCTTCTGAGCCCGTAATGCACAAGCTCGATGTCCGACGAAACGCCGAGCTTTGATTTGATGGTATAGTGGTAATTCGAGACGGTCTTGGGGCTCAGATTGAATGCCCCTGCAATTTCTTCGGTTGACTTGGCGTCGAGCAGCATCCGCAGGATTTCGAATTCGCGAGGCGACAGCGCCTCAACGGTGTTGACATCTTCCTGCACCCGGCTCAGCGCAAGCGCCTCGCTGATCTCGGGGCAGATGGCGATACGGCCCGACGCCACATCACGCACCGCGCTCACGAGCAGCTCTGGCGCACTGCTCTTGGTGATGTACCCCTTCGCTCCCGCGCGGAAGGCCTGAAGCGCATACGCCGCGCTTAAGTGCATGGTGAAGATCAACACGCGCGCTTCCGAGTCCCATTGGCGAATATGGCGGATGGCGTCGATTCCGCCACGGCCCGGCATGGACACGTCCATAACGACGACATCGGGTTTTTTCTGCTTATAGGCTCGATAGGCGCTTGCCGCATCAGCGGCTTCGGCGATGACTTCGATACCGTTCTGCTTTTCGAGAAGCCGGCGGTATCCCTCGCGCACCACGGCGTGGTCATCGACGAGCATGACGCTGATTGTGCGCGGCTTCATGTTGCCCACTCCGATGCATCAGGAGCCGGAATTGTGACCTTGAGGATCAGTCCTTTATCGGGACGCGGGCCAGCGGTCATCTGGCCGCCAAGCGCTAACACCCGCTCACGGATGCCAATAAGGCCCAGGCCAAAGCCTTTCTCTCCGTTTTTTGTAGTGGTCTGTCCCGTTCCGTCGTCCTCAATTTCAATATCAATGGTTCTCGCGTCACCGGATGGGGCCTCGTTCCGGGCCGGCCAGATGCGTAACATGACACGGACGTTGGCCGCCTGCGCATGTTTGGCAGCGTTCGTCAGTCCCTCCTGAACGATCCGATAAATATGAACACTCATGGCCGGGGGAAGGGCCCGCGCGTCGCCGTCCACGTCCAGGCGGAATCGAGTTTTGCCATGCGCGCGGCTGTTGTGTTCGGCGACTAGTCCCTGAATGCTCGCGAGCAAGCCTAATTCATCGATCTCCTGCGGTCTCAGCTCCCGCAACGTCCGGCGCAGGACCTTCATGATGTTGCTGGCGGTTTCGGCCAAGGTCTTAGCTTCGGGCACCAGCGCCGGGCAGTCCGTTGCAGCCGTCGCCTTGATTGAAGCCGCCGTCGCGCTCATGGCACTGAGGCTCTGGGCGAGCTCGTCGTGAAGCTCGCGGGCAAGGTGACGCCTTTCTTGCTCCTGCGCATCGACCAGCCGCCGGGCCAGGCCGGCGCGCTCTGAGATCGTGGTTTCCAGCGTGGCCGCCAATCCATTAAAGACTTCGCTGATCCTCTGTAATTCGACAAGCTGGAACGATGGCAGACGCGTGGTGAGGTCGCCCCCGGCCAGGCGATTTAGTCCCGTGATGACGTCCTTGGTGGGCCGCAGAGCGCGCTCGATGACAAAGTACACAAGGAAACAAAGCGCTGCGATTGTCGGCGCGAAGAGCCCGAGCATGCGTGAAATGTCGGACCAGGCGAGTAGGGTCATCGCCGAGGGATCCGAACTGACGACGATTTTTCCGTGCACGCCGCCCTTATGTACGAGTGGGCGCTCGTAAGCGAGCCGGGATGCCAGCGTCAACCCGAACAGTGCGGAAAACCACGATGGCGCTTCCTTTCCAAGACTTTTGAAACCCACACAGTTGGATAGGATTGTCTTGCCGGATGCATCGACATACTGCACGCATTGCCCTGGATTCAACACATGCATCAGCAGCGCCTCCGCATCGGGAAAGCGCTCACGAACATCCAAAGCCGATTCAATGCGAAGGAGCTGCAGGTCGAGGTGCCGGCCGACGGACTCCCCCACGCTCCGGTTGGCCTCGACGGCCTCGATGTTCGCCCGATAGATGGCGACGGCTGCGCCGGCCAGAAGACAGAGAAGGGCCACAACCGCCACCCGCCACATCAGCGACCACTTAAGATCGACGCCGGGCCGATGCGGCGAAAGTAGTCCCTGGGTACTGTCAGTCACGGTCATGTTCCGACAATCCACCAACATCCACTGAAACATCAAGAGCGGCCATCCATTTGATCGGTACGCAATCAAGATCGGGCAAATTTCCCAGAAGTATGCAGGTGGGTCTCGGTATCGTTACACCCCGTCAAGCCCGAAGCTGAGCCCACACGTCAACAACACAGGGATTGAGCTATGATAAGCCGGAACACATCCTCGATTACTAGAATTCTTAAGGGCATTGCCGCGGCTTGCCTGATGGTGCCGGCGCTTATCGCAGTTTCCGGGGGCGTATCCGTCGCGGAACCGGTCAGTGCAAGCAAACCGGTCACCGTGGTGTTTCTCGGTATTGAATTCATCAATGACAACGAGGGCTATGAGCCCACCAGCGATGCCGAACGCGCCCGTCTGAAGAACGTCGAAGATACTTTCATCACAAGACTTGGAGGTTCCGGTCAGTACAGCTTCTTGCCGCTGTCGGCCGAGGTGCGTGCGCAGGTAGCAAAGGGCCAGTCCATTGGCGAATGTGGCGGCTGCGAGATCGAATTCGGCAAGCAGCTCAAAGCCGAGCGTGTCGCCTGGATCCGGGTGCAAAAAGTCTCGAACCTGATCCTTAACATGAATGTCTACATGGCGGACGTCGCCACGGCGAAAATGACATTCGTCCGCAGCGTCGACATGCGTGGCAATGCCGACGAGACCTGGACCAAAAGCATCAACTGGCTGATCAAGAATTATATACTTCCGTCAACGTCGTGAGGCAGTAAGTCTCACCGGATCTCATTTGATATGCGAATCCCCAAGGTGGCTCGAGTCATCGAGCCGCCTTGAGAGAATTCTTGCTATCGATTGCGTCATTCGCGCAGGCGCCAAGACATCCCGTTTCTCAATCGTGGCTAGCTATGTTGTTCTAGAACGCCAACCTGACGATCGTTGGTCCGAGGAGCCAAGTACCAATGGATCTGAACGCGTCAGATCCCCTCTTATCCTGGCCTTCCCTGACGTTCTGCAATCCTACCCATAAGCGGCCGTCGGGCAGGTGCCGCCCCTGTCATTCGCCATGCACCCTATTGGCCCCTAGCCGACCCCGGCCCCGTTCAATCTTGCGTCGCCGGCAGCGTCCGCTCACACCCCAAGCACCAGCCGCAGCCCGTCGTCGATCTCGCGAATCGCGTTGTCGGGCAGGTGTCCAACCTTCTCGGTGAGCGTCCGTCGGTCGACGGTAGCGAGCTGAGTGACATTCAGAACGGAATTCTGCGTCAAGCCGGTCTTGCGGGCCGTAAGCCAGACATTGCCTGGATCGGCCGAGCGGTCGGCGTTCGTCGTCAAATAGGCGACGATCACCGTTCTGATGGGCGTGTCGTTGAACTCATTTGCCGAGATGATGACGGCGGGGCGTCGAAACCCGGGCTCGGCCCCGCGCGGCGCGCCGAGGCTTGCCCACCACACGTCTCCCCTCTTCATCCTCCCACTCCATCCTGCGCATCGTCTCGTCGGCAAGCGCCTGAATGAACGGGTCCACCGGCTCCGGTGATCTGGTGTAGGACTCGGTGAGGCGCCGCTTAATCTCATCGCTCTTTGCGAGCTTCAAGTACTGCTCGAGCGCCAGCTGATGCAGCTTGCTGCGCGAGACGCCCATGCGTTCGGCCTCGGCTTCAGCAGCCTCGAACAGGTCGTCGGGAAGCGAGATTGCGATTTTCATTCGACTACCACCTGTCATCCTTCAGGTTTGACTCCACCGTCCGGTGCGAATGCTCAACCCAGTATTCGTCCTCGGCGTCGAGCCCGCCATCCTAGGCGATGGCCTCGTTCATGCGACGCGTGAATTCGGCGTCGGCATCCTTCGCGAGAAATTGCTCCAGCGCCATCCGATGGAGCTTGCTGCGGGAAACACCCAGCTTCCTGGCCTTGGCCTCTGCCCTCTTGTAGAGCTTGTCCGGTATGGATACGGCTGTTTTCATACCGGAAGTATGCCTAGAGTTATACCGCGTCAAGTCCATCGGTCATGCATCTGCGGTGTGGCGTGGTCACGAGAGATTGATCGCGCGACGCCACGGCGCCGCCGCAAAGCCGTTCGAAATGCCGCGTCCCCGCAATTTGGATTTCGAAAGGCGTGTGCCATGTCGCAGACTTTGATCGATCAGGTCATCTCCCGAGCCCGCGAGCTGATCGCGGACGAGCACGATTGAATCCATTATTCCACCGCCGCTCGCCGTGACGGCAGTCCCGTCGAGCCGCACCACCCCGACGCCATGCGCTTCTGCGCCACCGGAGCCATGGTTCGCGCCGGCTTCGAACTCACGGGCGACCTCGATGCGGCCAACCAGCTCCGGGACGCCGCCTGTCGGCAACTGCTTCCCAACCATGCGTTTGCCGTGACCGCCGTCGAGGACCTCAACGACGGCAGCTACGGCCACGACGCCGTTCTGCTGCTCTTCGAGACCTATCTCGGCCTGCGCGCACGATGATGAGCGTGCGGCGCGCCCTGCGGGTCGAGATTTAGGCCCAGCAGCTGATGGTGGTTGCGGACGCGCTCGTCTCGCTGGTCGAACGGGCCGCACCATGGGATGGGTCCTAGGGACGCGCAAGAGCGCGCCCGAGGACCCATCGGGCCACACCCTCGGACGCGCGGATCTCGCGCGCCTCGGCGCGCGTCAGGTTTTGCGCCGCAGAGATTCCGGAAATAGCGTTCGGCAACGTGTTCGATAGCGCGAGGGTATGACGTTGACAGGCGGCACGCACCGGCCGGACATGAGATGTCAGGCCGGTGCGCGTCAGTGGTTCAGCGGATGACGTGGGCTTTGCGTGCCGTCCTCATCTGTACATGCTTGCCATTGCGCAGCATCCGGTATGGCACAACCTGTTGCGTCGGCTCAGTCCGCGTGGCGTAGGGCGCGCCCTTGTAGGGGAAGTGCCATACGATTTCAGCCTGGCTGGCCGATGCGCCGGCTGCAAGCGAGAGAGCAGCGATGGCTGCTTTGATGATGGTCTTCATGGTCGTATTTCCTCTTGAATGGATTGAGTTGTCGGAAGCGCACGGGTAGCCGCTACGCTTACAGAACGGGGCAGAACAGATTGGTCTGGCTCTTGCCCGATCCCCGAATGATGACGGTGCGGGGGCAATCCGACTGACTGCGAACCTTGAATTCGCTTTTCGGATGCGTGTGCGGCACGGCGTAAGGCGCGCTCTTGTACGGGAAGCGCAGTTGCGTGTGGGCCTGTGCCTGTCCGGCGAACAGGCCGGCAGTGAGAGTCATGGCCGCGAGGGCCGATGTGATGGTCTTTTTCATGGTCGTTATCCTTCTAGAATCGAGAGTTGTGCTGTTGACGGGGCTGCGAAGCATTCCGAGGAACCTGGCGCGCCCGAAGGCGCGGGTTGAGGTGACCCGGTTGGCAAGCCGTCTGTGTTTCTCAGTGATGTCTGGGTGCGCGTGGAACGCGCTCGCAATCACACGACCTCACGCGGTCGATGTGCATCGCGCAGCGCCGCTTGAAGCGACGCGTTGGCCTTCAGGCTCGGGGCGGTGGAGCGGGTGGCTTGATCGAGAGCGACGGGGGCTGCTGGCTGGCAGCCGTCTTCGATGCATCACGATCCGGCGCGAGTTGCCCGGTGAGGCCCGGCAGGACGCCGCACGAGAAGGTAAAGCATTGGCTCGCGCAACCGCCTGCTGTCTGACACTGCGGCATGGTTCCACAATCCAGCATGGAGTCGTGACACGGGCAGTCGGCGGCATTGTCAGCGGTCATCGCCGTAGTCATGGCGCACGACTTGGCCATCGCCATGCTGGCAACCGGCATGAACGCCAGGGTCAGCGCGACGAGGACGGCCATGACTGTGCGAAATCGGGCCATGATGATAACTCTACGGTCCTAACTATGAAGTCGTTTCACGCGAGCACCAGTTAAAGTGGCTATTTTCAGAGAATTTGCCGGATAGAGGTAGAAGAGCAGGCCCGGCACGCCGAAGACGACCCAAGCCGGGAGCAGCAGAAGGGTGACCAGGATCGGGTCCCAGAGCGCCGGGAAAAGGTAGGGCTGCACGATGGCTTGCACGAGATTGAGGCTGGCGGCGCTGATGCGTCCCCACTGCTCGCCCAGAAAGGCAAACCCGAGTGTCCCCGCGCCGGACAGCCCTGTGACGAGATCATAGCCAAGAATCAGGAGCGCCAGTGCAAAGAAGCCGAGGCCGATGACGCGGCGCATGGACATGAAGGCCATCCTCATTTGAGCTTGGCGACGGCAAGCGGCACGTCGAACTTCTCGCACCAGATCCACAGCTCGTTGAACTGACCGAGATCGGTGCCGGCCGGAACGGCATACTCCTGCGTGCCCTTGAACTTGGCGAGCGTCGCGAAGATGGTGCCGCGCTTGTAGCCGTCCTTGCCCCAGGCGAGCCGTGGCGCGGGGGCGTCCTGAAGCGTGAAGTCGTCCTTAAGGACGAGCTTAATGGCAGTACCTTCCCTGACAATCTCAACATGGCCAGAGGCTTTGTGGCCACCAGCACCTTGCAGAACACCGGGCTCAGCGTGAGCCAAGCCAATAATGCGGAAGCACAGCAGCACGATGACGGCCACGACCGCCAGAACCGATCCTGCCATGACACTCCACTTGCGCATGACGAACTCCATTCATATCGGCCGAACATCGGCATGGAAGCAACGTAGCGATTTCAGGCGCAACCAGGAAATACCGCTTGGCGATGGGTTTGATACGCGGCGGCTATCACATAGCCACTAAGCGTCACGGGTTGCGTTCATCGCATCGGCTTTCATTTGGATCGTAGATACTTGATGAGCGCGGCCACACCCAGGATGACGATGGCAAAGGCGAGCAGCCAAAGCAGCGCCATACCTCCCATCATCCATCCCATCCCGTCATTCATCATCACTGCTACTCCGTGGCATAGACCGACGCGGGATCGTCATCGCCGGTGATCGACAGGATTTCGAACGGACCTTTCTTGGTGCCGCTCATGCCAGGCGAGCCTTCCGGCATCCCCGGCAGCGATATCCCTTTGATCGGCGGCTTCTCAACGAGCAGCCGCTTGATGGGTGCAACAGGGACATGCCCTTCAACGACATAGTTGCCAATCACCGTCGAATGGCAACCTTCAAGCTCCTGGCGGACGCCGTACTTCTGCTTGATCACCGACATGCTGGGATGCTCGATGACGGCCACGTCGAAGCTGTTCGAGCGGAGGCAGTCGGCATACCAGTCGCAGCACTTGCAGCCGGGATCCTTTCGATGCCCAGAGCCTGATTGAGATCGGAGCGGGTGCGGTCGACAGCCTCACGGGCGGAAGCGCACGCCAGATCGGCCTGCCGTGCATCTGCGTCATCAGGCTCTGCCGGCGGCGCAAGCGCTGCTTCGGTCCGGATGTCGTCTGCCTCCATCATCACCGCGAAATGGCCATCGCACGCCGCGCGCGGGCGCTCGAACGTCTGGCCCGGCGCGGTCAGCCGTGAGCGGCGGAATCGTGATGGCGAGGGGATCGCATTGCGTGCGCGTCGGTTTCGCGGCACATGCAGGGTCCCGAGGCGGCAGGCCGCCGCAAGTTCCCGAATTTTGCCGAGACGCGATGCTCTCCACCTTCCGCCGCCGGGCCGTGCCGCTGATCGTGGCGTCGGCGCTGTTCATGGAAAGCCTCGACGCCACCGTGCTCGCCACGGCGCTGCCGGCGGTGGCGCGCGATCTCGACGTCAACCCCATTCACCTGAAACTGGCGGTCACCAGCTACCTGCTGGCGCTGGCCGTGTTCATTCCGGCTTCCGGGTGGGTGGCGGACCGGTTCGGCGCCAAGACGGTGTTCCGCTGGGCAATGGTCGTGTTCGGACTGGGGTCGGTCGGCTGTGCCATGGCCGACAGCCTCTCCGGGCTCGTCGCCGCGCGGGTGGTGCAGGGTATCGGCGGGGCGATGATGACGCCGGTTGGCCGGCTGCTGATGCTGCGCTCGCTGCCCAAGCATGAATACATCGATGCGGTGGCCTGGTTCACGATTCCCGCCCTGCTCGGGCCGATCCTCGGGCCGCCGCTCGGCGGCTTCATCACCACCTTTTTCGACTGGCGGTGGATCTTCTGGATCAACATCCCCGTCGCCGTTGTCGCGCTGGTGCTGATCACGCGCTTCATTCCCGCCGTCGCCGCCGACGAGAAGAGCAGCTTCGACGGGCGGGGATTTCTGCTGGTCGGACCGGGCCTGGCGCTGTTCCTTACCGGCGCGACGGTGATCGGGCTCGACATCCTGTCGCGCGCCACCGCGCTCGCGCTCACCGCGACCGGGGCGGCGCTGCTCGTCGCCTATCTGGCCCACGCCCGGCGTACGGCGGAGCCGATCATCGATCTCGCTCTGCTGCGCTATCCCACTTTTCGCGCCGGCATCTACGGCGGCCTCGTCTTCCGCATCGGCGTCGGCGCCATGCCGTTCCTGCTGCCGCTGCTGTTCCAGCTCGGGTTCGGTCTGACGGCCTTCCAGTCGGGCATGCTGACGTTCGCAGCCGGGGCCGGCGCCATCGCCATGAAGACCCAGGCGGCGAAGCTGCTGAGGCGCTACGGCTACCGGCGCGTGCTGATCGTCAACGCCCTGGTGGCGGCGGCGTTCGGCGTTCTGCCGGCCTTTTTCACGGCGTCGACACCGGCGGCGCTGATTGTCTTCCTGTTCCTGATCGGCGGGCTTTCCCGCTCGCTTCAGTTCACCGCCATCAACACCATCGCGCTCGCCGAGGTCGCCCCCTCCGAACTCACCCGCGCGACGACGTTCACCGCCGTGCTCCAGCAATTGTCCGGCACGATCGGAGTGTCGCTGGCGGCGTTCGGCCTCGAAACCATGCAGCACGTGAGCGGAAGCCCGGTGCTCACAGCCGAGCAATTTCCTTTGGTGTTCGCAGGCATCGCGCTTGTCACGGCTTTCGCCGCCCTCGTCTTCGCGCGCCTGCCCGCCGACGCCGGAGGCGAGCTGCTGAACCGAACGCCGGCAGAGGCGAAACCCGATGCGGGAGTCTGACGGCAGATGTTCAAGCCCTTGCGGACGAAACGTCCGCGGGTGTGCCGGCGATGGGCGTGCAGGCGGAGGTCGTGTCCGCGGCGTGCAGCGACAGGTCGAGGATCGTCGGATGCTCGCCCGACAGCGGGTTCGCTGGATCCCAGCCGATGGTGACGCTCTCGAAGCGCGCGCTCTTGGCGTCGTAGATCACGAGGCGCCCGGCGAGGCTTTCACCTGCGCCGGTGATCTCTTTCAGGATTTCGGTTGCGGCCAGCGTGCCGACGACCCCGACGACCGCGCCGAGCACGCCGACCTCCTCGCAGTTCGGCACCGTGCCCGGCGGCGGCGCCTCGGGGAAGACGCAGCGGTAGGTCGGGTAAGGTTGTCCGTTCGCGTCCCTCTCGTGCGGCTTGAAGGTCGTGACGTAGCCGTCGAACGGCCCGACCGCGGCGAAGACGAGGGGTCGCTTCGCCAGATAGCAGGCATCGCAGACGAGATAGCGAGTGGCGAACGTGTCGGAGCCGTCGGTCACGATGTCGTAGCGCGAGATGATGTCGATGGCATTCGTGGCATCGAGGCGGAATGGGTGGGTCTCGACCGTCACATGCGGATTGAGGCTGGCGATCGTGTCTCGCGCGCTCTCGACCTTGAGCCTGCCGACGTGGGCGGTGTCGTGCACGATCTGGCGCTGGAGATTGTCGAGGCTGACCGTGTCGTGGTCGATGACGCCGAGCGTGCCGACGCCGGCGGCGGCGAGATAGAGCAGGATCGGCGAGCCGAGCCCGCCCGCTCCGACCACGAGCACGCGCGCGCCCTTGAGCTTCTGCTGCCCCTGCCCGCCGACCTCCTTCAGCACGAGGTGGCGCTTGTAGCGGCGGATTTCATCGGACGTGAGCGGCATGGGGGTGTTCTAGTATCCTCGGTACGTCGCCAGCGCCGCGCGGTCGACGATTTCGATGCGGCCTCGGGAGGTGACGATCCAGCCGCGGCGCTCCCAGTCCGCGAGATAGCGGCTGATCACCTCGCGCACGCTGCCGAGATCGAGGGCGAGCTGCTGGTGCGTCTTGCTGACAGACCCATCGGATTGCGCTTCGGCGATGAGACGGCGGGCGAGGCGCCGGTCGAGACTGTCGAAGGCCACCTCGTCGACGAGGCTGATCATGCTGGCGAGCAGTTGGGAATAGTCGTCGAGCACGAAGCGGCGAAACGGAGTCGAGACCTCCATCAGGCGATGGAAGGTCTCGGCCGGAAGGGCGGCCATGCGGGTCGGTGCCTCGGCGACGCTTTCGGCCGGGAACGTGCCGCCGGCCAGCAGGCACTGGGTTGTGAAGGCACAGGTGCTGCCGGGCGACACGCGGTAGATCAGAAGCTCGCGGCCCGTGCTCGACGTCTTGAAGGCGCGCGTTCCTCCTTCTAGGCACATCAGGTAGTTGGCACACTCGCCTCCCTGATGATAGGCGACGGCGCCTTCGCCGAGCTCCGGGAAGTGCATCTGCGCGCGTGCGAGGGCGAGGTGGTCGACGTCCATGCCCTTCAGGGCGGGAAACAGCGACAGCCAGCGGTCGTCGGTCTCGGTCGTGGTCATGGGGCGCGGGCGCTCGCACGTTTTCGTGAAAGGGAGAGGTACGTGACCCAGGTTACATACCTCAGTTCGCGCCCGCGACTAACACATCATCAGGCGCGCGGCGCGGACGGCGGGCGGGTTCGGATCGCCGGCGCGCGGACAAAACAAGCGACAACAGCACGTTGGCCGAAGTGCGTCGGGTCATGGCCAGCGCAGGAGAGGAAATTTTCAGTATGTGGCACCGCTCGCGCGCGATCCTGTTCGGCCTGTCCCTGCTGCTCGCTGCGGCGCCGGCAAAGGCGCAGGACATGCTCGACATGGTCGATCTCACGTCCGACAGCTTCACCAAGGCGGAGATGACCCGCGCCGACATCGAGGCTGGGCTTGCCGCCTTGAAGGGCGAGGAAAAGCTCGATCTGGTGGCCAAGGCGCTGAACGGCCTCGACCTCTCGAACATGGATCTGCGCCGCACCAACCTGATGACGGCGCGGCTTATGGGCAGCAATCTCTCGGGCGCCAATCTCGAAGGCGTCAATCTCGATGGTGTGTGGTCGCTGAAGGCGGATTGGAGCGGAGTCAACCTCAAGCGGGCGAGCCTATTCGGCACCCAGCTCATCGGCTCCAAGCTCGATGGAGCGGATCTGACCGGCGCGCGCGTCGCCGGAGATTTCTCCAAGGCCAGCATGATCGGCGCGAAGCTCGACGGCGCCGATCTCTCGGCGGACGAGAAAAACCAGTCGATGGGCCTGATGCGCGGCACGTTCCGCAGTACGAACCTGGAGGGGGCCTCGTTCAAGGGCGCAAACATGTCGCGCTCGCTGTTCGAGTTCGCCTCGCTCAAGGGCGCCGATCTCGAAGGGGCGCGGCTGAACGGCAGCGAGCTGGCGGGCGCCGATCTCACGGAAGCCAACGTGACTGGGGCCGACTTCGACAGCGCCGACGTGAACTCTGCGCGCATCGGAGCCATGAAGAATGCGCCGGGGGCTAAGAATTTCGACAAGGTGAAGAACCTCGATCGCGCCTATCGCAACTGATACTCACGGCCGGGCAGAAATCAGTTTTGCTTCGCCTCCCACACCGTGAATCGAGCCATCTCGGTCGAGCCCATGGCTTCGACGACGGCCATGTTGTCGAAGCCATCGAGCCGACGCTGCATCTTTGCGAGCAGTTCGCTTTCGCCGTCTGCTTCGAGTGGGATCGTCAGTCGGCGGCCTTCGCTGTCGTCGACGATCCAGAAGAGATCGGCGGCGAAAGGCCCGGAGTCGGTCGTCTCGATGGCGACACGGACGATGGCGCTCCAGGCCATCGCATCCTCGCGGCCATCCGGATGGTGGAGCAGGATCGACGTTTCGTCATGACTGACGCGCACGTCGGGTGCCGCCGCGGTCTTCGCGGTGCTCGCCTCGGCGGACGGACGTGTCAGTCCGAAGAGTTTGCGAAGCCACTGCACACGCGCCTCCCGCGTCGCATCTCCGGCGGCAGTCGGCAAATAAACATGCACGTCCGACCTCAGGTCGGATACGCTTCGTCATGGGCCGCTTTGGCGTCCGTCCTGACTAAGATGGCCTGTTCAGCCGAGCCGCTGCTCCAGCGAGGCCAGCTCCTCGACGAGGCCCTTGGGCAGCTTGGCGCCGAAGGTGGCGTAGTGCTCGCGTATGGACGGCAACTCGGCCTTCCAGCCGGCGACGTCGACCTTGAGCAGTTCCTCCATGGCGGCCGGCCAGATGTTCAGACCGTTGAGATCGAGCGCGTCCTTGGCCGGAAGCCGCCCGATCGGGGTGTCGACCGCGCCGGCGGTGCCATCGCAGCGCTCGAAGATCCACTTCAGAACACGGCTGTTTTCCGCGTAGCCCGGCCAAAGGAACTTGCCCTCGGCGCTCTTGCGGAACCAGTTGACGTAGAAAACCTTCGGCATCCTGCTGCCGCCGCGCTCACCCATATTGAGCCAGTGCTGGAAATAGTCGCCCATATGATAGCCGCAGAATGGCAGCATGGCCATCGGGTCGCGGCGCATGTCGCCCTTGGCGTCGGCGGCGGCCGCGGTCTTCTCGGACGCCATGATCGAGCCGAGGAACGTGCCGTGACGCCAGTCCAGAGCTTCGGAGACCAGCGGCACGACTTTCGCGCGCCGCCCGCCGAACAAGATGGCGTCGATTGGAACGCCCTTCGGATCCTCCCACTCCTTGGCGACGACGGGGCACTGGCGGGCCGGCGCCGTGAATCTCGCGTTGGCGTGGGCGGCCGTACGTCCGCAGCCGGGTTTCCACGGACGGCGCATCCAGTCGACGGCGCTCGCCGGCTGTGTATCGCCCATCTGCTCCCAGTAGACGTCACCGTCGTCGGTCAGCCCGACGTTCGAATAGATGCAGTTCGCGGTCAGCGTCCGCATTGCATTGTAATTGCTCTGGTCCGATGTCCCGGGCGCGACGCCGAAGAATCCCGTTTCCGGATTGATGGCGTAGAGGCGGCCGTCGGGCCCGAACTTCATCCAGCAGATGTCGTCGCCGACCGTTTCCGCCTTCCAGCCGGGGATCGTCGGCGTCAGCATGGCGAGGTTGGTCTTGCCGCACGCGGAGGGGAACGCCGCCGCGATGAATTTGGAACGACCTTCGGGGTTGGTGAGCTTCAGGATGAGCATGTGCTCGGCCATCCACCCTTCGTCGCGGGCCTGAACCGAGGCGATGCGGAGCGCATGGCACTTCTTGCCGAGCAGCGCGTTGCCGCCGTAGCCCGAGCCATAGCTCCAGATCTCGCGCGTTTCAGGATAGTGCGTGATGTACTTGGTCTTGTTGCAGGGCCACGGGACATCGGCTTGGCTGGCAGCCGTGAGCGGCGCGCCGACGGTGTGGCGGCCCTGTACGAAATCCGCGCTGTCGCCGAGTGCCTCGAAGACCTTGTCGCCGACGCGGGTCATGATGTGCATGTTCGCGACCGCGTAGGCGCTGTCGGTCACCATGACGCCGATGCGGGCGATATTCGATCCGATCGGCCCCATCGAATACGGCAAGACGTACATCGTGCGGCCCTGCATGGCGCCGTCGTAGAGCTTGAGCAGGGTCGCCTTCATTTCGGCCGGATCGAACCAGTTGTTGGTCGGCCCGGCATCGTCCTTGTTCTTGGAGCAGATGTAAGTCTGGTCCTCGACGCGGGCCACATCCGAGGGGTCGGAGCGCACCAGGATCGAATTCGGCCGCTTCGCCGGATTGAGCCAGATCGCCGTGCCGCCGTCGACCAGCGCCTTGATCATTGCCTGATACTCGGCCTTGCCGCCGTTGCACCAGTAGACCTGATCGGGCTTGTACAGCGCCTTCACCTCGTCGACGAACGCCAGAACGTGCGCGTTCTTGGTGCGAGGCTGAGACGGCAGGCCCATGGACGCAGGCGACGGCATGTTGGTCATTGCGGACGTTTCCCCGGTAAGCAGTACCATTCGACTTTAGGATGACCCACAGCAACGCTAACATCCGATCCGCATTATCTTCAAGGATGGAAGCGCCATTCCGCTGGTCGTCGCGCGGTTTTGCAAATGCGTTCTTGCGCGTAAACGGGACTTTGGTGCGGTGCAATACGAAAGGCGAATGGAGGCGTCGGTCGCGGCTACACGTCAATGGCCGGCGTTGCCTTCAGCGTCGGACACGGTGCCGCCGGCTCGTGCTGCCTGCGCCAACCGGGTCAACTCCTGACGCGCGAGCGCCGGTGTCGTCACGCGAGTCGCGAAGCTGATCCGCCGGGTGTGGCCGCTGCTCACGACATCGAGGCCCTCGGGATCGATGCCGGTCATGCGCCATGGCAGGTCGGCAGTGGTTGCTGCGGGCGCTCCACCTAGCCTCTTTGCGTAAAGTGCAACGGCATCGGAATGATCGGCGTTCATGTGCGCGACGATCTCCGTCTCGCCCTCCACCAGTCGACTGGCATCGGAGAGGTCGAGGACGAGTTGTGCGCGATCCAGCGGCACGATGCGGCCGAAGCCGCCGATGAAGTGGCCGCGTTCGACGGCGAGGCGGTAGAAAGAGAAATCGGGAAAATCGGCATAGCCGCCGGCCGCGGGATGTCGTTCCAGGAAACGGCGGCGGGCGGCGGGCGCCTCGGTCTGCTCGGCTCGTCCGATCAAGGTCACCCGCCCGCCGGCCAGCGGATCGCCGTCGTTGCCGCTGGCATCGACGAGCAGGCTCGCCCGGCCGTCGGCGAGGATGTTCTGGGTGTGCAGCGCCAGCCGCGAGATGAGCACCAGCGGGGTGCCGTCGGGCTCGGTCGCGACCGTTACAAGCGAGGCGTAGGGGTGGCCGCTGGTGCGGTCCAGGGTGGCCAGCGCCCCCTTCAGCGCCGTGCGGACCAGATCCCGCGCGGACTTATCCGCAGGGGTCGGCTGGCGCGACGGTCGGTCGCTGTTTTGCTTCGATTCCGACGTCATTGGCGGGGTGTCCGGTGTATACGCAGTGCCATTCAGCGGCGGTTCAGGCGAACCGACGGAGTGTGAGCTTGCCACAATTGATCCAACTTGGGACCATAGAGCGGCAAGACTGCCGGACCACCTGGAGGGGTCGGACACATGAAGGAAAAGAGCACGATCGCGCTGGTCGACGACGAGCGCAACATTCTCACCTCGCTGGGCCTCGCGCTGGAAGCGGAGGGCTACAAGGTCCGAACCTACAACGATGGCGCCTCCGCACTCGAGGCCCTGACCGAGGATCCCGCCGATCTCGGCATCTTCGACATCAAGATGCCGCGCATGGACGGAATGGAACTGTTGCGCCGCGTGCGCCAGTCGTCCGACATGCCGGTCATCTTCCTCACCTCCAAGGACGAGGAGATCGATGAGCTGTTCGGTCTCAAGATGGGCGCCGACGACTACATCGCCAAACCGTTCTCGCAGCGCCTCGTGGTCGAGCGTGTGCGCGCCATCCTGCGCCGCTTCGCCCCCAAGGACCCGACCGCCGCCAAGGTCGAAGTGGCGCGCATTCTCGAACGCGGCAAGCTGAAGCTCGATCCCGAGCGCCACACCTGCCACTGGGACGACAAGGGTGTTACGCTGACGGTCACAGAGTTCCTGATCCTGCAGGCGCTCGCCACGCGGCCCGGCGTCGTCAAGACCCGCGACGCGCTGATGGATGCGGCCTATGATGATCAGGTCTATGTTGACGACCGGACGATCGACAGTCACATCAAGCGGTTGCGAAAAAAGTTCAAGCAGGTCGATGACGATTTCGATGTGATCGAAACGCTGTACGGCGTCGGCTATCGCTTCAAGGAAGCGTGAGGGCCGTGCTCGGTCGCCCTGTCGTTCGCAGGGCAAAATGGCCGGGCGCCGGCACCGAGGTGACGCCGTTTTCGAGGTGACGCCGGCACGGAGGTGAAATGGCGCTCGACACCGAGCCTGCGTCCGTCGCGGCGCCGGAGCTGACGCACACGGGCGAAGGGGCCACATCCGGCGTCAAGGCGCTGATCGAGCGGCTGCGCTCGCGCATGGCGTCGGATCGGCCCTTGGCCGCGCGGGTCGTCGGTCGGCTGGCGCGGATGCGCGTCGTCCGCTTCGTCTCGGCGACGCTGTGGCGGCGCATTCTCGCCGCCAATCTCGTTGGCCTGCTGATCATCCTCGGCGGCTTTCATTTTTTCTGGCCGGAGCAGGTGTGGGTGATCGACGCCAAGCGCGATTCGCTGACCACGCAGGCCGAAATCATCGCCACCGCGATCGCCAGCGACCTTCGCCTCGAAGGCGACAGCGTTAAGATCGACACGACCAAGCCGCCCGAGGGCGAGTCGTCGCGTGCCCCCTATCGCGACGACGCGTTCCGCTCGCTCGAGCTGTCGATCCGGCCGGAGCTGGTGACGCCCATCCTGCGGCGGCTGATCCAGCCGACCAAGACGCGCGCCCGCATCTACGACAAGGGCGGTACGCTGATCGTCGATTCGGCCGCGTTGCTCACGCGTGGAAAGATTGCCCGGCCGCTGCCGGCGGCGGACTCGGGTGAGCGGCCGCGGATGAAGAATTTCTGGACGCGGCTGACGGCGTGGCTCATCGACAAGGAGCTGCCCGTCTATACCGAGATCGGCTCGGGCCGTGGCACCGCCTACCCGGAAGTGCGCCGGGCGCTGACCGGCTCGTCGACCGCCATGCTGCTGTTGAGCGAGAAAGGCGAGCAGATCGTCTCGGTCGCGGTTCCCATTCAAAGACGCAATGCCGTGCAGGGCGTGCTGTTGCTGTCCACGCGCCCGGGAGACGTCGACGAGCGGATCTGGGAAGGTCGCGTGGTGTTGTGGGTCCTGTTCGGCGTCGCCTTGCTCGCCACGCTGGCCTCGACGTTCTGGCTCGCGCAGACAGTCGCCGGCCCGATGCGGCGCCTGTCGGAATCGGCCGATCACGTCAGCCACAACATCGCTGCCCGCCAGGAGCTGCCGGACTATGCAGACCGTTCTGACGAGGTCGGACAGATGGCGACGGCCTTCAAGTCGATGACGGCGGCGCTCTATCGACGCATAGAGGCGAGTGAAAATTTCGCTGCCGATGTCGCGCACGAGCTGAAGAATCCTCTGACGGCTGCCCGCTCGACCGCCGAATCCCTCGGCTACGCCAAGTCACCCGAGCAGCGCCAGCAACTCGTGCAGCAGATCCAGTTCGAGCTGAAGCGCCTCAACCGCCTCATCTCCGACGTGTCGAATGCGTCGCGTCTCGATGCCGAGCTGGCACGACAGAAAAGCCGGCCGATCGACGTCGTGCCGGTGCTCGAAAGCGTCACACAGATTTTCTGCGACATCCTGCAGGACGACACGCGGCGCGTGAAGCTCATCGTCGAGCCGGTGACCATCGAAGCCGCCTATACGATCAACGGCGACGACGGCCGGCTCGGGCAGGTGGTCACCAATCTCGTCGACAACGCCGTCTCCTTCTCCCCCGAGGACGGCACCATCTATATCCGCGTCCGGCGCAAGGGTCCCAACGTGCTGATCATGGTCGATGACGAAGGTCCAGGCATTCCCGAGGATCGGCAGAAAATCATCTTCGATCGCTTCTATACGGATCGGCCGGCGACGGAGGCGTTGCGCGGAAAGAATTCCGGGCTGGGTCTCAGCATCTCGCGCGAGATCGTGCGCGCGCACGGCGGGGAGATCTGGGCCGAGAACCGTCCCCCGGCGGAGACCCCCGGTGCCGTCAGTCCGCTCGGCGCACGTTTCGTGGTGCGATTGCCGGCCCTCGTGCTGCCGACCCGCGGAGGAATGACGCTTGGACGGCGCGCGTAGTCTGGTGCACGCCACGGCCATCGCCGTCGGCCGCCGTGCGGCGCTGATCCGTGGGCCATCCGGCAGCGGTAAATCCGATCTCGCGCTGCGCTGCCTCGCCGTTCCGGTGTCAGGCTTGGTTCCCCGACCCGCCCGGCTGGTGGCCGACGATCAGTGTCATTTGTCGCGGTCGGCGGATACGATTACCGTGACGTCGCCGGAGGCCATCCGAGGCCGGCTGGAGGTGCGCGGTCTGGGCATCCTCGACGTCCCGTGCGTCGCGGAGGCCGAACTGGCCTTGGTCATCGATCTCATCGGAAGCGCAGAGACTTACGAGCGCCTGCCGGATCGCAGCTTGACCGTCGAAGTCCTCGGGCTGCCGGTGGCGTGGCTCGCGCTGTCGGCTTTCGAGGGCAGCGCCGCCTTGAAGGTTCTGTTGGCGCTGAGCGATCACCCTCAAGCCCTCAACGGTTGATCCGCCAGCTGGATGATGCGCCACCACTGCCAAGGGGCGCTCGGTCCCGGCGTTCAGAAAACCGCTTGCTTCGGGGGCGAACAGTTGTAAGTCTCCCGCCGTCGCGAAACCCTGGACGATTTGCCGGCCTATGCCAGCCAGCGAGGCGATTTTTTTCGGGAGACACACGAGTTGACGACAGACCAACCGTGCCGTCTCCGCAACGCCATCAGTCACGCCCGATGATCGGACTCGTTATCGTTACGCACGGCGGACTGGCCGTCGAGTTCCGGCAGGCGCTCGAGCACATCGTCGGTCCGCAGAAGCTGATCGAGACGGTATCGATCGGCCCTGAGGACGACATGGCCGCGCGCCGCGGCGACATTCTGGATGCCATCAAGCGCAACGATACCGGGCGGGGGGTCATCGTGCTGACCGACATGTTCGGCGGCACGCCATCCAATCTGGCGATCTCGGTGATGGACGAAGCCAATGTCGAGGTCATTGCCGGCATCAATCTGCCCATTCTGGTCAAGCTCGCCAGCCTGCGCAGCGAGGTGGGGCTGGCCGATGCCGTGGCACGGGCTCGCGAAGCCGGACGCAAATACATCAAGGTCGCGAGCCAGGAGCTGTCCGGCGAAAGCTGAGACCACCAGCGGTCGAGTGCATGCCCGAACTCAACAACAGCCGCCGTCCCGAGGCCGTCGTGACGGTCGTCAACCGCAAAGGGCTGCACGCGAGGGCGTCGGCGAAGTTCGTCAAATGCGCGGAGACCTATGACGCCAAGGTCACCGTCACGCGCGACGGCACGACGGTCGGCGGCACCTCGATCATGGGTTTGATGATGCTGGCGGCCAGTCCCGGCTCCACGCTGCACATCACCGCCGAGGGCCGCGATGGGCCGGAAGCGCTGGAAGCGCTGGTGGCGCTCGTCGAAGCGGGCTTCGGCGAAGAGCTGGCGGATGAAGCCTGAAGCCGTGACTGCGCACGGCAAAGGGGGCACCTTGCGGCGCCCCCGATGCGTTCGTTCTGATGGTTGATCAGCGCGTGAGGTAGAGATCGGACAGCCGGAGTGCGATGTCCTTGAAGGCTTGCTTCAGGTCGTCGCCGTTCTCCGCGTTGTAGAATTTGTCGGCGGACGAGGCGCAGTTTTGCAGTGTTTCGATGGCCGATTGGTTGCCGCCGAGATCGAAGCCGACCGTGTAAACCGTGATGCCCTTGTCCTTCATGCCGTCGCAAAGATTTTCGGCCTGCTGACGTGACGTGCCGTTGGCGGCGGCGCCGGAGCCGGTCCAGCCGACCTTCAGACCTTGCGCGTCGTACTGCGTATTGTATTCGCCGTCGGTCATCAGGATCGCGATCTTTTCGGTGTTTGGAGCGTCATATGAGGCAGCCGGGTTGCTCGGCCAGACCGTGTTCCATTCCGGCGAGAGCGTGTACCAGGCCCAGGCCGTGCCGAGGTGACCGGCCGTGCCGCCGCCGAGATCCATTCCGTTGATGTGGTTCTTCAGCGTGGTCTTGTTGCTGGTCAGCGGCATCATGGAGTTGTCGGCGGGCTGGCTGCAGTTGCCGCTCGAGGTGTAGCCGGCGGTCACGAACATGCCGATCTTGGGAGCGGCGTCGGTGTACTTCTGGCCTTGGGTGCGCTCGACGACGCAGGGTGTCACCTCGTAGCTGGTCGTGCAGGTCGTGAAGCCGGTGCGGCGGTTCCAGCAAGAGTAATTGACAGTAATGTCGAGGAAGGGTCCCGCTCCGCGCACCGCGTCGAGATAGGCCGAGGGAACGCGCATGTCGGCAGAGAACGGCGCCAGCGAGACTTTCGAAGTAAACTGGCTCTGATCGTCCCAGATCAGGATGTCGACGAGATCGGAGGCCGCTTCCTGCATGTCTTCGAGCTTATTGTTGTCATCCATAGAGCCGGAGGTATCGAGCATGAGCGCGACCTCGATATTCTTGCCGGCATTGCTACCGGCCGCGAGCACGGCCTTCGAGTACTCGGCGCCGGACAGCTCGAACAGCGGCAGCTGATTGATGCCGGCCAGTCGGAGGAACGTCGTGGCGATGAAGGCGGTGCCCTCGGCGGTGACCGAGAGACCGTTGTCCTCCGTCTTGAATGAGATCGTGTCGGTCAGCAGCGGCAGACGCTTTTTGACGTTGCGATCGTAGTACGTGTCGGCGATCTCCATGGCCCCTGCCTCGTCGGAGGTATGTGCCTTGAGGTGCGAGCCCGCGGCGAGAACGGCCGAGTCGATGGCCGCCATGGTCTGGTTGCGCGCGTGCAGCCAGCGGCTGTAGTCGATCGCTGCTCCCATCATCAGGAACATCAGGATCGCCATCAGGCCGAACAGCGCGGCGATGTCGCCTGAACGGTCGCGGCAAAACTCCGCTAGCACGTTCCGGACACCCATCAGACACGGCGCCTGTCGGGCGATTCCTTCGATTCGGCCAGACATTTTATTCCTCCTGCAAGTCCAAACATATCGCTGTCTGGACATTAGGCAGGATCGTATTGCGGATAAGTGAACGCGATACTGTACATTTATTGCATAAATCATAGTATTGATACAATTTATACTTCAATTTATTCAAATTGTTTGCTTCGTGTTTGGAGTCTATCAACTAAGTTCACTGCGATATTGTGTTCATTTGCTTCGACTTCCAAACAATATCTTCGAATATTGGGACATGGAGGACATAAGGAGTTGTTTATGTCTCATTGCGTCGGTGGCTTGCCCCGTCTATAGACCCGTTAAGTCGCTGCTAACCTTTCGAGCAATTCTGCGTCGCTCGGGTGAGGGTCGGCAGCCATCAGATCATCCGAAACAGTCAGGGAAACCCCAATGGCCGCCGACTACATCGTCAAGGACATCAGCCTCGCCGACTGGGGCCGCAAGGAAATCGCCATCGCCGAGACAGAGATGCCGGGCCTGATGGCGACACGGGCCGAATATGGTTCCAAGCAGCCGCTGAAGGGCGCGCGCATCGCCGGCTCGCTGCATATGACCATTCAGACCGCCGTTCTCATCGAGACGCTGGCCGCCCTCGGCGCCGACATCCGCTGGGTCTCCTGCAACATCTATTCCACACAGGACCACGCCGCCGCGGCCATCGCCGCCCGCGGCATCCCGGTTTTCGCCTGGAAGGGCGAGAGCCTCATCGACTACTGGGATTACACCCGCAAGCTGTTCGAGTGGGGTGACGGCGGCATGCCGAACATGATCCTCGACGACGGCGGCGATGCGACCATGTTCGTCCACCTCGGCCTCAGGGCCGAGCAGGGCGATACCGCGTTCCTCGACAAGCCGGGCTCGGAGGAAGAAGAGATCTTCTTCGCGCTCCTGAAGAAGACGCTCGCCGAGAAGCCGAAGGGATGGTTCGCGGACCTGGCGAAAAGCATCAAGGGCGTCTCGGAGGAGACGACCACCGGCGTGCACCGCCTTTACGAGATGCAGAAGAAGGGCTTGCTGCTCTTCCCGGCGATCAACGTCAACGATTCGGTCACCAAGTCGAAGTTCGACAACCTCTACGGCTGCCGCGAGAGCCTCGTCGACGGCATCCGCCGCGGCACCGACGTGATGATGGCCGGCAAGGTCGCGTTCGTCGCCGGCTTCGGCGACGTGGGCAAGGGCTCGGCCGCCTCGCTGCGGCAGGCCGGCTGCCGCGTGATGGTCTCAGAGATCGATCCGATCTGCGCGCTGCAGGCGGCGATGGAAGGCTACGAGGTGACGACCATGGAGGACGCGGCGTTGCGCGCCGACATCTTCGTCACCGCAACCGGCAACAAGGACGTGATCACCACCGATCACATGCGGGCCATGAAGGACCGCGCCATCGTGTGCAACATCGGTCACTTCGACAACGAGATTCAGGTTGCCGGTCTCAAGAATTTCAAGTGGGTCAACATCAAGCCGCAGGTCGATGAAATCGAATTCCCGGACGGCAAGCGCATCATCCTGCTGTCCGAGGGGCGCCTCGTGAACCTCGGCAACGCGATGGGGCATCCCTCGTTCGTGATGTCGGCGTCGTTCACCAACCAGACGCTGGCGCAGATCGAGCTGTGGGGCAATCCCGGCAAGTACGAGAAGAAAGTCTATACGCTGCCCAAGCATCTCGATGAGAAGGTCGCGATGCTGCACTTGTCGAAGATCGGCGCCAAGCTGACCAAGCTCAGGCCCGACCAGTCGGCCTACATCGGCGTGCCCGAGAGCGGCCCCTTCAAGTCGGACCAGTACCGGTATTGAGCGTTTGCAAGCAATTTCTTGGCTACGGGCGGGTCAATGACCCGCCCGTTTTCGGCTCCGCATTCGGCGCAGTCTCGTTGCGGGCCCCATCGCTTCCGGTCTCGTCCCTGCGCAGGGCGATCAGTGTCGGATGCACGGCCTGACTCGGCACGTTGGCGATGTCGAAGCTCAAAGCAGCCAAGAGTAACTGCATGCCGACGATGATCATCAAGCCGGCGATCATGACCGTACCGGCCGTTGCCGTCGTGCCGCTAACCCACGCCAGCCACCAATGATAGCCGCCGAAGGTCGCGCCCGCGACGAGCAGTATCGGCCCCAGGAAGGCCTGTACCGACGCCACGTGGAAGTCGCGCAAGAAATACGAATAGAAAATCCTTTTGAAGAAGTTGCGTGCGTGGCCGAGCAGGAACGGAACGGCGACACGGCGGATACTGAGATTCGATCTCTCGTCGGCGTAGATGGCAATCATTGGCACGTCGCACACGACACACCGGGCGATGTTGAGCCGGAACAACAGATCGCTTTCGAAAAAGTACCGGTCCGCCACCCGCTGGATCGGCACGAGATCGAGCACTGCGAGATGCAGGGCTGTATAACCGTTGGCAGGGTCGAACACGTTCCAATACCCCGTCGAGAGCTTGGAGAAAAAACTTAGAATGGCGTTGCCGAACAACCGCGCTCCGGGCATGGCCCGCGTGTCGCCGACGCGGAAGAACCTATTTCCCTTGGTATAGTCGGCAAGGCCGAGCTGGATCGGACGCACGAAGGACGGCAGCAGGCGCGGGTCCATCTGCCCGTCGCCGTCGACCTTGACCGCGATTGAGCAGCCGTCGGCGCGGGCCGCGAGATAGCCTGTCTTGACCGCCCCGCCGACCCCCTTGTTCGCCTCATGAAAAATCACCCGAACGCGGCCGTCGCGGCATTCGGCTTGGATGAGCTTCCCGGACCCGTCGGGGCAGGCGTCATCGATGCAATAAATGCGCTCCACGTGTGCGGGCACGCGCGCGATCACGTCGAGGACGTGGCCCTTTACGCGATAGCAGGGGATCACGACGGCGATGCCTTGCACCGGCTCTTGTCCGTTGAATGAGTTCGCCGCCCTCGAGGCAGCCTATGGGGCGAAGAAAGGCGCGGGGCTGGGTCAAGTCAAGTCTCGCCTGTACGCTCGCCGCCCGCGTGCTTGACGAGCGGCCATTTCCGGCCCTAGCGAAGACCAAGTCTCGACGTCAAATCCACCCGCCCGTGAATAGCACGCGCGAGAGCCGCCCGGAGCGTCCAACGTGGACTTTAGGCCCGCCAGCGCCGAACCAGACCTCATTCGGCGGTACTCGGAGCTGTTGCGTCTGTGCTTTCCTGGCTCGTCTAAATTCACGACGGAGTACCTGACGTGGCTTTACGCCGCTAACCCGATTGGCACCGTTTTCGGCACGGATGCGTTTGACGGAGTAGAACTCGTCGGCCACTACGCGTGCGTGCCCTCTATGGTCGCCATCTGCGGCCGCGATACCAGAGCGTTGCTGTCAATCAACACGGCCACGCACCCTGAGTTCCGGGGCAAAGGTCTCTTCACCCAGCTCGCCGAGGCGACCTTCGAGCGGGCGGCGGAGGGGGCGTTCCAGGCCGTCTACGGCGTCGCCAATCAAAACAGTGTCGAGGGGTTTGTCAGGCGGCTCGGCTTCCAGAATGTTCGCGGTCTCGAAGCGCGGATTGGCATGGGGCTCATGTCCTCGATCGACTGGCCGAAGGCCTGTGCAGAGGCGGAGCTACGCCGCCTATGGCCGGCGCAATCCTTATGCTGGCGCTTGGCGAACCCCCTAAATCCACTCACCGCGAAAACCGAGGCGGATGGACTGCTCACGGTCGCTGGCCGAACCCAATTCAGGGCGATATCGGCTGTCGCCCGTCTCGCTCCGCCTGTCGCCGAAATTCCCGACACGTCTAAGGATGCCTCTGCCTTGCAATTGACGCTTGGCCTCGAGCCGGCCGGCACGACGAGGCACGGGCTTTCCGCTGCGTTGCCAGACTTTTTGAAACCCTCGCCGTTGCGGCTGATCTATCGCCATCTCCAAACCCCGTCACACCTGCTGGACCCGGAGAGAATTCTGTTCAACTTCCTGGATTTCGATGCCTACTAACGACAGAAATCACTCGCGCACCAGTTCGACCGTGTTCCTGTTCGCCCATCAGGACGACGAAATCGGAGTGCTTTCCGAGATCGAGTTGACCATCGCGCGCGGCGAGAGAGCCGTGTGCATCTATCTGACAAACGGCAACTGGAACGGGGCCGACCCTGAGACTCGCAATAGAGAATCCCTGCGCGTTCTTTGCTCGCTGGGTGTCGACGCCGAAGACATCCACTTTCCAGGCACCTCGAGCAGCATCTCGGACGGCAATTTGGCCCAATCGATGAAGCACGCCTATGGGCTGCTGTACTCGCTGCTCGAGGCGCTAGGGGGCTTCGGCCGAATTGTCACCCATGCCTGGGAAGGCGGTCATCAGGACCATGACGCCGCTCATGTGCTGGGAGTGGTAGCGGCGGCAGACTTCGGTGTTCTGGCCGGAAGCCGCCAGTTTGCGCTCTATCGCTTTGTCGAGGGATCGGCCCTGCCCTATCGTGTGTTCGTTCCCATCGGCCCAAATGGCCCAGTCACGACTACCGGCATTCCCTTGCGCCGCCGGCTACGATATCTCGGAAACTTCTGCATCTACCGGAGCCAATGGCGGGCCATGCTCGGTTTAGTCCCGTTCATCGCCTGGGACTACGCGACCGGCGGGGGGCAAAAACTGCAGCCGCTCTCAACCGCTAGAATTCTCGAGCGCCCACATTGCGGTCGCCTCCTCTACGAAAGACGTCACCGACTGAGCTATGAGGAGATGCGGGCTGCCGTAACCGACTTCCTCGCGTGGTCGGCACGCACGCCCCGCACTCGAGAATCCGGGACAAACTTATGATACCACACAACGCGGAATGCCCCGCGTGCCGGACGCAGCTCACCCGCTATTCCTCCTGGATCGAGCGTTGTCCGGCGTGCCGCTTTATGCGGTCCTCACTCGAGCCGGGCAGCGGCACCGACGCCAGCGGCTTCGAGGCGCTGCGCCGCGCCAACTTCGAGCGCCTGCTCGATAGGCTGGAGCCGCTCGGTCCGCTCTCGAGCAAACGCCTGCTCGAGGTCGGCTGCGCACGAGGGTGGTTTTTGGAGGCCGCCCGCAGTCGCGGCATGCACGTTTGCGGCATTGAGCCCCAGGACTCCAACAGAGCCGCCGCGCGGGCTCTCGGATTCGATGTTGCGGCCGGATTCTTTCCGGAGGCCGCAGGCGGCAGAGGTCCATTCGATGTCATCGTCTTCAACGATGTCTTCGAGCACCTGCCTGACCCTGTGGTGGGAATTCGGGCGGTCGCTGATCTCCTCGCCGGCGGTGGCATCGCTGTGATTAATCTCCCGAGCTCGGACGGCTTGTTCTTCAGGCTCGCGCGCACCCTCGATCGCCTGGGCATTTCAACTCCCTGGGAGCGGATGTGGCAGAAGGGCCTGCCGTCGCCGCACCTGAGCTATTTCAATGCCTCCAACATCGTAAAGCTCGCGAACGCCCACACGGCGCTGCGGCTACGCGATGAAATGCGTCTGGAGACGTTGGAACGCCGGGGACTGAGATCCCGCGTCAAAGGAGCGACGCCCGGTTTGACCGGCGTGCTGGTGTTCGGCACGGCTTGGGTATTATCGTTCGCGACACGATGGCTGCCGGCCGACATCGTCGCGGTGTTTCTCGAGAAACCGGCCTCCGCTGATCCCACACACGCCGTTACGCGCTGATGACCACGATGCCGAGGACAATCAGCGCGGCACCGATCGCGCTTCGCCAACCCAGCGGCTCACCGAAAAACACCGCGCCCAACAGCGGCACGATCACGAACGCCAGCGCGGCAAACGGGTACGCGGCCGACAGCGGTGTCGTCCGCAGTATCCAGGTCCACAGAAGCGTCGCCGCTCCATAGAGCACGATCGCTAGAGCCATCCAGCGGTTGAGAAACGCCGATGGGAATGCCTCCGCAGAACCGGCCAGAGCCGCCTTCTTGAACAAGACCTGCCCGAGGGCAAGCAGGGCCGCGAAAGCGACCAGAAGTCCATAGTTCATGAGGCGTTGGACCTTTCCGGTTTTGCGGCCTCGCCGCTCGATCGCGCCGCATTTGCCTCAAGTGCGAGCCGCCGCCATCCGTCCACTATTGCCCAGGCCACGATCGTCGCATAGAGCGCGATCATCGCCTCGTTGTAGCGCACGATGTTGACCGAGACGAAACCGTGCAGCCCGGCCATGAAGAGGAGCGGCGCGCCGAGGGCCAGCAGTAGGATCAGGCGCTTCTCACGGGCCATGTGCCTGATGAAAAAAGGCGCCAGCAGTACAGCGACCAACGCCAGATAACCGCCGGCCCAGATGCCGCGCATGGTGAGCGGCAGCGTCACGGCGACGTGCTTCGGGAGGTCGCCCAGGATATGCGTCCGCAGCAGGTAGCCGAGATGTGCGTCCTTGCTGCCGGCGGCGGCCAGCGTCCCGTGAAAAATCTCGGCGGCCCCGGTTCGGTAGAAGCTGGTCGGGTCAGTCCATCCGAGCCGCACATAGTCGGCTTTGGGCAGCAGCGACTTGATCAGGTTGTCGCCGAAATCGGGGAGCCAGTAGACCCAGGCGATCAGCCACTCTTTCCAGGTCATCCCGTTGTAGGCGATGCGCTGCGAGAGGGTGAAAGCGCCGTATCCGTCGGTGAGGCCGGGATCGCCGAAGTGGAGCGTGTTGCGGACCATCCAGGGGAGCAGCACTGCTCCTCCAACAACCACAAACAAAAGCGCTGTTCGCCGGGTGGGCCAGAGACCTTTGCCGCCGAGAGCGACGCTTGCCAGCGGGAGCAGCAGCGCGAGCGCATAGAAGAGGTAGAGATAGCTCGGCCGCGCCAGCGCGGCCAATCCGAGCAACCCTCCGGCTGAAGCGGCCAGGGCAAGGCTGTCGCGGCGAACGGCCCAGGCGACGCCGCAGGCGAGGGCGCCGACGAAGGCCGGGAAGGCGATGTTCTCGCTCAGCATGAAGGCTGGGAACGTTGCAAACTCGCCGGCCGCCAGCGCCAGCCCCATGGCCAGCCACGCGATCGGCCGTGACTGCATCAGCAGAAAAGCAATCGCATAAATGGCGGCTGCGGCGGCGGCTGCAAATAGCGCCTGTACGACGATCAGCGATCGGAAACTCCCGCCGCAGTCGCTCCTCGAGTGTTCGCCGCCGCGCGCGTGGCAGTCGACGGCCTGTACGAGGTCGCCGCTGAGACGACCGACGAGGTGCACCAGCAGCGGGTAAGCCGGCGCGAAGAAGCGTCCGGGTGCCGCTTCGGTGCCGGGCGCGGCGAACGACCCGTCGGTGAAAGTGCCGCTTTCGTCGAGCCCCTTGACCACGACGAGATAGGAGACTTCGTCCTTGATCGGCGTGCGCTCACCACGCGCCAGGGCGAGCCCGAGGATCAGCAGGGCCGCGGCGGCGAACGACAAGAAAAAGTCTACGACGCGCACACCATCTCCTGATCGAATAGGACACCGCGGGCCGGCTGACGCCCGTCCGTCGCCAAGACCGACCGACAGCGCGGCTCGCCCGCTCGGTGCAGGTGTCACCACGCCGTGGCTTGCGACGCAAGGGATGCGGCAGTCACGCGCGCTTGGACGGGCGTCGTGGTGCCGGCGTGCCACGCAGGGGACTGGTCGGCGGGCGTCGCCGACGTCCGCTGCTGCAACTCGTCAGCGGACGCCCGTTCGTGTGGCCTGCGAGACTCTTCCCAGGCTGGCCAGCCTGCGAGAAGGTCCGCATAATCCAAGGGTGATTCGTTGGGCCGTCGCCGCATCTCGGCCGATGGCTCTTGTCGTTGTGTTGTGATTTCCGACGACCGGCTGTGTCCAACCCCGCCAACTCCCAAAATTTCAAGCTCAAGGACCGATGCGGTTTCCTTCCCTGACCCTGCGGCTTGGCAAGACCGAGCGCGAGCTGGCCCTGCTGCTGCTCGCCAGCCTCGGCTGCGTGCTGGTGCTGACGGCGGGAATCGCCAGCGGATCGGGCGCGGAGACGGCCGGCGGGGTTGGTGCCGCCAGCGGGCGGCTACTGGCGTTCGGGCTGGTCATGCTGGCGCTGCTGGCTGCCGGCGCCGCGGTGCTGGAAATGGCGGCCCGCTCGCGCCGCCGCGCACGGGCGGCGGAAGACGAAGTTCGTTCGCTCCGCCAGCGGCTGGCGACCACCGAAGCGCTCATACGGGCCGAGCCGCAGGTGCTGGTCTATTGGGAGCACGGGCAGTCGCCCCGCGTCGTGACGCAGACCCTGGCGGGCATCGCCGGGCTGCCGACCAGCGAGGTGGAACTGCTGCGGTTCAACATGTGGCTCGATCAGAAGTCGGCCGAGGAGCTGCGGCACGCCCTCGACGCCCTCTTCGTCGACGGGCGTGCCTTCAACGCCATCCTGCGGACCGAGGCTGGCGGTCATATCGAGGCCGACGGACGGGCGGCGGGCGGCCGGGCTGTGCTGCGCGTCCGCGATGTCGCCGGATACAAGCGCGATCTCGGCACCATCGCCGACCGGCACGCGAGCCTCGCGCGCGAGATCCGCGCCAGCCGCGCACTGCTCGACGCGCTGCCGGTGCCCGTCTGGCTGCGTGACGGCGAGGGCCGTATCTCCTGGGTCAATCGCGCCTACGCGGCGGCGGTCGAGGCGTCGGGCGAGGGCGAAGTCCGCGAACGGCAGATCGAGCTGATCGAATCGCGCCAGCGCAAGGCCATCGAGCGCGCGCTCGCCAGGGGCGAGACCTACATCGAGCGCATTCCGCTGATCATCGGCGGCGAGCGAAAGTCGCACGACGTCAGAGTGCTTCCCATCGACGGTGCCACGGCAGGCGCGGCCATGGATGTCGCCGCCCTGGAATTCGCACAAGGCGAGTTGGAGCGCCTCGTCAGCACCTACGACCGTACGCTCGACCGTGTGGCGACGGCGGTCGCCATTTTCAGTCCCGAGCGCCGCCTGACGTTCTTCAATCAGGCGTACCAGGACCTCTGGAAGCTCGACGCCGAGTGGCTGCGCAGCGGTCCGGCGGATGGCGCGGTACTGGACAAGCTGCGGGAGCTGGGGCGCCTGCCGGAGGCCGTGCATTACCGCGTCTGGAAGGCCGAGTTGCTCGATTGCTACGCCGCACCGGGTCCGCGCGAGCATCGCTGGGATTTGCCAGACGGTCGCATCGTGCAGGTGATCGCCGAGCAGCGCCCCGACGGCGGCGTGACCTATCTCTACGCCGACGAGACCGAGCGCTACGCATTGAAGAGCCAGTACAACGCCCTGATCAGCGTGCAGAGCGAAACGCTAGACAGCCTGGCCGAAGGTGTCGCGGTGTTCGGCATCGACGGACGTTTGCAGCTCTTCAACGCCGCCTTCGCGTCCATCTGGAAGCTTTCGAGCCGCGCGCTCGCCGAGGGACCGCACGTCGATGCGGTGATCCGCGACGTCCGCGTGCTCTATCCGGACGCGGCCACCTGGGTCCGGATCGCCAACGCCGTCACGGCATTCTACAGCCAGCGCGAGCCGCTCGACGGGCAGATGGTGCGCCCGGACAGCAGTGTCATCGATTTCGCCGCCATGCCGCTGCCAGACGGCGGCACGCTGCTGACCTTCGCCGACGTAACCGTCTCGAAGAGCTACGAGCGCGCACTCGAAGAACGCAACGAGGCCCTCGTCGCCGCTGATCGCATCAAGAACCAGTTCATCGGCAACGTGTCCTACGAGCTGCGAACGCCGCTCACCAACATCATCGGCTTCAGCGAGATGCTGGCCAGTCCCTTCATGGGCACGCTGAGCGACAAGCAGCGGGAATACATCGACGATATCATGTCGTCGTCGAAGACGCTGCTGGCGATCATCGACGACATCCTCGACCTGGCGACCATCGATGCCGGCGCTTTGGAACTCAAGCGCGACAAGGTGGACGTGCGCGAGGTGATCCGCTCGGCGATCATGGGCATCCGCGACCGGGCCATCCGCTCGGGGCTGACCCTCGACATCGCCATCGCCGAGGATCTCACCGTGTTCCAGGCGGACGAGCAGCGGGTGCGGCAGGTGCTGTTCAACGTGCTGTCGAACGCGGTCGGGTTCTCGAAGGCCGGAGGGGTCGTCCACCTTTCGTGCTGGCGCGAGAACGGCTGGGTGACGTGCGCCATCCAGGACCAGGGGGTCGGCATCCCGAAAGAGCAGCAGGTGCGCGCCTTCGACCGCTTCGAAAGCCGTAGCCAGGGCTCCAAGCATCGCGGCGCCGGCCTCGGTTTGGCCATCGTCAAGCATATCGTCGAGCTGCATGGCGGAGACGTCAAGTTGGAAAGCGAGCCGGGAGTCGGCACGCGCGTCACCGTCCGATTTCCCGAGCGCGGCGCCGGCCACGCCGTCGAAGAGGCCGCCCCTGCCCATGACTTCCGTGCCCACAGCCTCCCCGCCGATGACCTGCGCGCTCATCCTCACTGAAGCCGACGAACCGGCGCTGCGGCGGCTGGCCCAGGTGATCGCGCTCAAGCTGCGCCCCGGTGACGGCCTGCTGCTGTTCGGCGATCTGGGAGCCGGCAAGACGACGTTCGCGCGCGCGCTCGTCAGGGCGCTGCTGGGCGATCCCGAGGCCGAGGTTCCGAGCCCGACGTTTCCGCTGCTCCAGACCTACGACACGCCGCGCCTGGGGCTCGCCCATCTCGACCTCTACCGGATCACAGATACCGCCGAAGCCGCCGAGCTCGGTATCGACGACCTGCTCGACAAGGGGGCCATCGTCGTCGAGTGGCCGGACCGCGTGCCCGACCTCGAACCGCCGGACAGCCTGGGCATCGATCTCGGCGAGGGAGCGACGCCCGCGACGCGCACCATCACCCTGACCGCGCACGGCTCCTGGTCCGAGCGGCTGGCGCGGGTCGATGACATCCTCGCGTTTCTCGATTCCCAGCCCGCATGGGCGACGGCGACGATCACTTATTTGCAGGGTGACGCCTCCGCTCGGGCCTACGCGCGGCTCGCGGCGGACGGCCATCGAGCCATCCTGATGGACTGGCCGCGGCAGCCCGATGGTCCCCCGATCCGCGATGGCTTGCCCTACAGCCGCATCGCGCATCTCGCCGAGGGCGTGCCGGACTTCTGCGACATTGGCCGGCTGCTCAGCGAGGCGGGTTTCAGTGCGCCGCGCATTCTCGCCGAGGATCACGACCGCGGCCTGCTGATCATCGAAGATCTGGGCGACCGCGTGTTCGGCAGCGAGGTGGCGGCTGGCGCTCCGATGCGCGAACTATGGCGCGGCGCGATCGACGTGCTGGTCAAGTTGCGGCGTTTCATCGGACTTGAAGACATCGCCACGACCGGCGGCAATTCTCGCGTGCTGCCCCATTACGATGCTCGCGCGCTGGGCATTGAAACGGAGCTTCTCGTCGACTGGTACTGGCCGCAGGTGAAGGGTGCCGCTGTGCCGGCGTCGGCGAGAACGGAGTTTCTCGCCCTCTGGTCGCGGGTGATCGACGACATCGTGTCGGTCCCGGCCGGTCTCGTACTTCGCGACTACCACTCGCCCAACCTGATCTGGCTGCCGGAGCGCGGGGCGGGCATCGCGCGCGTCGGCCTCATCGATTTTCAGGACGCCGTCCGCGGCCACCCGGCCTACGATCTGGTGGCGCTGCTGCAAGATGCCCGGCTCGACGTGCCGGCTGAGATCGAGGCGGAGCTGTTCGAGCGGTACCTCGGTGCGGTCGACGCGCGCGAACCGGGATTCGACCGGGACGCCTTCTGCCGGGCCTATGCTGCCCTCGGGGCGCAGCGCAACACCAAGATCCTCGGCATTTTCGCGCGGCTTGCGTGTCGTGACGGAAAGCCCGGATACCTGCGCCACATCCCCCGCATCTGGCGCTATCTCGAGCGAAACCTCGCCCATCCACAGCTCGCTGATCTCCGTGCGTGGTACGACGCCAACTTCCCTCCCGCGCTCAGGGCGCGTGTGCTAGAGCGCTGACCAAATTCTCAACCGCGGCGAGTGACAGGTCGATGACGTTCGTACCGAAGACGGCTTTCGTTCCCGCCGCGGGACTCGGCACGCGGATGCGGCCGCTGACCGACACGCTTCCCAAGCCGATGGTGCGGCTGCAGGGCCGTGCCCTCATCGACCACGTGCTCGACCGTATAGCGGCGGCCGGCGTCGGCAAGGCGGTCGTCAACGTCCACTATCTGGCCGACGCGCTCGAAACCCACCTCGCGAAGCGCGCCGAGCCGCGCATCGAAATTTCCGACGAGCGCGGTTGCCTGCTCGATACCGGCGGAGGAGTTGCGCGCGCTCTCCCGAAACTCGGTGCGGCGCCGTTCCTCGTCCACAATTCGGATTCGGTGTGGATCGAAGGGGTCGGCAGCAACCTCGCCCGCCTGTTTGCAGCCTGGGACGAGGCCCGCATGGACTGCCTGATGCTGCTCGCCTCCGCCGCGAAAAGTCTCGGCTATGACGGCCGCGGCGATTTCAACATGGACTCAGACGGCCACCTGACGCGGCGGGCGCACGCCCGAGAGGCACCTTTCGTGTTCACTGGAGTTTCGATCCTGCATCCGCGGCTGTTCGCGGAGGCACCCGCCGGGGCATTTTCTCTCAATCGTCTCTGGGACGATGCCATGCAGAGCCAGCGGCTTTTCGGCGTGAGGCTCGACGGCACGTGGATGCACGTCGGCACGCCAGAAGCGCTGTCGGCGGCGGAAGCGCGCATCGAACTCGAGACGGCGGGCTGAGGTGGCCGGTCGCGATCAAAGCGAAGCGCGCCGCTCCGCCGAAGCGACCGGCCAGGGGCGGGCGTGTGTTTATACCGTTCCCACCGGCCGTGGATTTCTCGTCTGTCTGGCCCGGGCGATCCTCGCGGGCGATCTCCCAGCCCCAGGCGGGAGACCGCCATCACCGATCGAACTGGCCGGCTATACGCTGCTGCTGCCGACGCGGCGCGCCACGCGGGCTGTGCAGGAAGCCTTTCTCACAGCCTCCGGCGGCAAGGCGATGCTACTGCCGCGCGTGCTGCCCATTGCCGAGGGGCAGGAGGATCTGGGGCTGATCGCGGAGGCAGCCGTTGTGCCGTCAGCCCTCGCGGAGACTGACGACATCCCTCCGGCCATCGGAGAGATGGAGCGCCTGCTGACGCTGACCCAGATGGTCATGCGCTGGGCGGAGGCGGAGCGGACAACCGCCGACGACGATGCCGGCTACCTCTCCGACCGCGCGCTGTCGCCGGCCGGTAACACGCCGGCGCAGGCCGCGCAGCTCGCCGCCGAGCTGGCCCGGCTGATGGACATGGTCGAAACCGAAAGCGTCAGCTATGCCGGGCTCGCGACGCTCGTGCCGGCCGAGCACACGGAGCAGTGGAAGAAGACCCTCGAATTCCTGTCCATCGTCACCACGCTGTGGCCGGCGGTGATAGCCGAACGGGACGTTACGTCGGCCGCCGACCGGCGCAATCGCATCATACTCGCAGAGGCGCGGCGGCTCACGCGGCTGCCGCCCGCCGGGCCGGTGATCGTGGCGGGCGTGACCGGCTCGGTCCCCGCGACCGCCGAGCTGATGCGCGCCGTGGCGGCACTTCCGTTGGGGGCCATCGTGCTGCCCGGTCTCGACACCCGTCTCGACGACACGAGTTGGGACGCAATCGCCACAGGTGTGGAGGGCACGCCGGGACATCCCGAGCATCCGCAGTACGGGCTCCAGAAGCTGCTGACCAATCTAGGTATCGACCGCCGCGCCGTCCGTGTGCTGTCCGGTGCCGAACTGTCCCCCGCGCAGCTGCAGCGTGAGCAACTCATCAGCGAAACGCTGCGCCCGGCCAGCACCACCGGCCGCTGGGCCGACCTCGCTGCCGATCTCAAGGCCACGCCGCTCGACCGATCTCTCGATGGCGTCAACCTGATTGAGGCGCCGTCCGGACAGGACGAAGCCGAAGCCATTGCGCTCATCCTGCGCGAGGCGGCGAATACGCCCGGCCGAACGGCGGCCCTGGTCTCGCCAGACCGCCTGCTGGCGCGTCGCGTCGCGGTTCGCCTCGAAGGCTGGGGCATCCGCGTCGACGACAGCGCCGGCCGGCCTTTCCGCAAGACCGTGCCGGGTGCCTTCCTCGATCTCGTCATCGAGGCGGCTGCTGAGAATTTCTCGCCGGCGAGCGTCACCGGGCTGCTCAACCATCCCCTGGCGCGGCTCGGACTCGATCCATTCGCGATCCGCCGGGCGGCCCGCGCGCTCGAGATCGCGGCCTTTCGCGGACCCTATCTCGGCGAGGGGCTCGCCGGTATCGACGCGGCGCTGGAGCGGGCGGCCAGCGACGCCAAGCCCGGCAGCGGCAGGCGGCCCCACGCTGCTGTGCGCCGCCTCTGGGACGACGACTGGACCGCAGCCCGAGATCTGGTGCGTCGGCTGGCCGATGCCTACAAGCCGTTGACCGACCTCATGCCGGCGTTGTCCTCACGTTCCGATACCGCGCGACGGCCTCTCGCAGAGTTTGCCGCTGTTCATCTCGCCGCGGCCGAAGCGGTTGCGCGCCTGCCCGATGCGGAAGCGCCGGCCGGGGAGGGGGAGTCGTCGGCCCCGCCGCGCTGGCAGGGCGAGGCCGGCGTCACGGCGCGCCGCTTCTTCGACGCGCTGTTCGTGCCCGACCTTCCGCAGCCTGAAATCCGGGTCGAGGATTACCCCGATCTCTACCGCGCGCTCCTCGCCTCGGAAAACGTTCGCCCCCGCGTGCCGGTGCATCCGCGACTCTTCATATGGGGGCCGTTCGAGGCGCGGCTCCAGCAGACGGATGTGATGGTGCTCGGATCGCTCAACGACGGGACGTGGCCGGAGGCTGCCGATCCCGGACCGTGGCTGAACCGGAGCATGCGCAAGGCGCTGGGCCTGCCGTCGCCTGAGGAACGGATCGGCCACGCCGCCCACGATTTCACGTCGTTTTTCGGCGCCGAGCGGGTCGTGCTGACGCGCGCACTGAAGGTCGACGGCGTGCCGACGGTTCCCTCGCGCTGGCTGATGCGCTTGAAGGCCCTGCTCGGCGGTCTCGGCCTGTCGGACCGGCTGACCGCCGACCGGAGCTGGCTCGGATGGGCGCGCTCACGCGATGACGTCGCGCGCACGCTCCAGTTGCCGGCGCCGAGCCCGAGACCGCCGCTCGAATTGCGTCCGCGCAAGCTCTCCGTGTCGCGCGTCGAAACGTGGATCGCAAATCCATATGCTATTTTCGCCCGCGAGATCCTGCAACTTGCTCCAATGCCGCCCCTCGGCGAGGCGCCGGGTCCGGCTCTGCGCGGCACGATCGTCCATGCGGCGCTCGCCGCCTTCGCCAAGCGGCACCCTGGCGCGTTGCCCGCCGACCTCGCTGGCGAGCTGCTGCAACTGGCGCGGGCCGAGTTCGCCGATCTCAAGGCGCATCCGCGCGTGGCCGCCTTCTGGGTGCCGCGCTTCGCCCGCTTCGCCGAGTGGTTTGCGGAGACCGAGCCGGCCCGTCGCGGGGCGGCGGCGACCGTCGTCGCGGAGACGTCCGGCCGCCTCGTCATCGAGGCGCCGGCCGGACCGTTCGAGCTGACCGCGCGTGCTGACCGGGTCGATGTCGGTTCGGGCGGCGTCGTCATCACCGACTACAAGACGGGCCAGCCGCCGAGCAGCAAGGCGGTGATGGCTGGCTTCAAGCCGCAGTTGCCTCTGGAGGCGGCTATCGCGGAAGGCGGGCACTTCGCGCATGTCCCGGCCGGGGCCGTCGACGGGCTGCGTTATATCGGCGTGTCGGGAGGCGAGCCGCCGGGCACCGAAAGAATGGTCAGCTGTCCCGATCATTCGGTACTGGCGCGCGACGCTGTTTCGGGGCTGGCCCGGCTCGTCGCCGCCTTCGACGACGTGGCGACGCCCTACGCCCCCAAGCGCCGCTCCGGCTTCAGCTACGAGTTCGACGAGTTCGCCCATCTGGCGCGGGTGGCCGAGTGGTCGGCCGACTCCGGATCGGGCGAGGAGGACTGATCCATGGCCCGAACGTCCGCCCCGAGAGCTGCTGCCCGCTCCATCGGCGCGACCCTCGCCGAGACGGGGCGCCACCAGAGCGACGCCTCCAACCCCGAGCTGTCGGTATGGGTCAGCGCCAACGCGGGCACCGGCAAGACGCACGTGCTGACCATGCGCGTGCTGCGGCTGCTGCTCAACGGCAATCGTCCGGAGTCGATCCTCTGCCTCACCTACACCAAGGCCGCGGCGGCCGAAATGTCGAAGCGCGTCTTCGACGAGCTGGCGCGCTGGGTGACGATGGAGGAGACGGCGCTCAAAGCCGTTCTGCACGAGCTGACGGGCCGGCTGCCCACTGCCGACGAGATGGCTCGCGCGCGCACGCTCTTCACCGCCGCCATCGAGACGCCGGGCGGATTGAAAATACAGACCGTGCACGCCTTCGCCGAGAAGCTGCTGCAGCAGTTTCCGCTGGAGGCGGGCGTGGCGCCGGGTTTCGCCATTCTCGCCGATGACGAGGCACGCAGGCTGCGACGGGAAGCGATCGATGGAACTCTCGGCGCGGCCAGCCGTGAGCATGGCGGGCCATTGGGCGAAGCGTTGGAGGTCGCCATCGCCTACGCCGCCGACGACCGCTTCGACGCCATCCTCGGCGAGGCGCTGGCCGAGCGCGCATGGCTGGACGCGGCGGAGCGCATGGGGTTCGACGAAGCCGAAAAGCTGCTCAGGGGGCACTTCGGTGTGCCGGCAGGCGTCTCGCTCGCTTCCCTCGCAACGGATCTGGCCGAACTCATCGGCGACAGCGACTTGCGGCGGCTCAATACGGCGCTCAACGGCGGCGGCAAGTCGGATGCCGAAGCGGCGCTGCACGTCCAGGCCGCGCTGCGGGCCACCGCTCCGGCGCAGCGGGCGGCGGCACTCGGAAACTATTTCCTCACCGGGACAGGCGAGCCTCGAAAGAGTCTGATGACCAAGGCCGTTAAGACGGCCCATCCCGACCTCGATGGGCTGGTCACCCGCGTCCAGGGCCGCTACGTCGCGCTGAAGGACATGGTCACGGCGCTCGACGCGATCACTGCCAGCCTCGCCCTCTACCGACTGGCGGACGATGTGATGCGACGCTACGGCGATGCCAAGGCCCGCCGCGCGGCACTCGACTTCGACGACCTGATCGCCAAGGCGGGTAGCCTTCTCAGCGACCGGGTATCGACGCCGTGGGTTCTCTACAAGCTCGACAGCGGGCTGGCGCATATTCTGGTCGACGAATCCCAGGACACGGCGCCGACGCAGTGGCGCATCATCGCGGCACTGGCCGACGAGTTCTTCTCCGGCGCGGCGTCCCGCGACGAGGTGCGGACGCTCTTCGCGGTCGGTGACGAGAAGCAGTCGATCTACTCGTTCCAGGGTGCCGAGGCGGAGGAGTTCGCACGCATGGGGCGGCAGTTCGAAACCGCTGCTATAGACGCGAAGGTGAAGTGGCGCACGGTGCCGCTGACGCTCTCGTTCCGCACCGTCGAGCCCGTTCTGAAGGCGGTCGACCAGGTATTCGCCGATCCGGCCCGCACGCCGGGCGTGACGGCATCGGCGAGGTCGATCGAGCATCTGGCGCGGCGGGTCGGGCAGCAGGGCCTCGTCGAGCTTTGGCCGACAGAGGGTTACACCGAGCCGCCGGCCGCCGATCCGTGGCTGCCGCTGGAGGCCGGAGCGGAAGTGTCGCCGGCCGTCCGGCTCGCCAATCGCATCGCCGATCAGATCCGCGGCTGGCTCGATAGCGGCGCGCGGCTCGGCGCGGAAGACCGTCCGATCCAGCCGGGCGACATTCTCATTCTCGTCCGCAAGCGCAATCCGTTCGCCGCGCCGATGACTGCGGCGCTGAAGGCCCGTCGCATTCCCGTCGCCGGCTCCGACAGGGTGCGGCTCGCGGAACAGATCGCGGTACAGGATCTGATGGCGCTCGGCGATTTCCTGACCCTGCCCGAGGACGATCTGGCGCTGGCGTCGGTACTGAAAAGCCCGCTGTTCGGGATGAACGACGACGATCTTCTGGCGATTGCCTCTGGGCGCAAGGGCACGCTGTGGAAGGCGCTTCTCGCCCATGCCGACGGCACGCCGGCCTTTGGTGCAGCGGCGGCGACGCTGAAGGAGTGGCGGCGGCGGGCCGGCTTCACGCCGCCCTACGAGTTTTTCGCCGGGCTGCTCGACAACGAGGGGCTGCGCGCGAAACTCTTGGCGCGGCTCGGTCCCGACGCGGGCGACGCCATCGACGAGTTCGTCAATCTCGCGCTCACCTACGACGACCAGGAGCCGCCCTCACTCAGCGGATTTCTGCACTGGCTCCGCGACGGCACGCGCGAGATCAAGCGCGACATGGACCACGGCCGCAACGAGGTGCGCGTGATGACGGTGCACGGCGCCAAGGGGCTCGAGGCGCCGATCGTGTTCCTTCCGGACACCTGTACGACGGCGAGCGCCGGCAGCCGGGGTGGCGGTCTGATCACACTCGCCGGCGCCTCCCCTCCGGAAACGCCGGCGCCCTTCGTGTGGTGCGTCAAGGGCAGCGCCGGTGTGCCGGCCATTGCCGCCGCCAGAGCCGAGGCGGAGCTGCGGGAAACCGGCGAGCGCAACCGGCTGCTCTACGTGGCGATGACGCGGGCGCGCGACCGCCTGTACGTCGCCGGCTTCGAGGGCAAGCAGGGCCGCCGTCCCGGCTGCTGGTACGACCTGATCGAGGCGGGGTTGGGCGACCTGCTTGCGCCGGTCGAATTGCCGGAAGGCCGCAGCGTCCGACGGCTCTCGGCGCAACAGACCGCGCCGCACGAGACGCCGCGCGTGCGTCAGGATGAAGCCGCCCCCGCCTCGCCGCTGCCCGACTGGGCGCGTCGGCCGGCGCCGCGCGAAGCTCAACTCGCGGTGCCCCTCGCCCCGTCGCGGCTTGCGCCCTATGAGCTGGATGATGACGGCGAGCCCCTCGCCCAACCGCTGCCGAAGGATCGGCTGGCCGAGCCGCCCGACACGCCGCGTGCGCCGCCGAAGATGCGGAGCCCGCGCGAGGACGACGGCCGCTTTCTGCGCGGGACTCTGACCCATGCGCTGCTGCAGCATCTGCCTGGGCTCGATGCCGACACCTGGCCCGCCGCCGCGCGTCGCTTTCTCGACCGCCGGGCCGGGCAGCTGCTGGAGCACGTCAGGGCCGGCATCGCCCGCGAGACGCTGGCGCTCCTCACCGACAGCCGGTTCGCGCCCCTCTTCGGGCCGGCCAGCCAGGCCGAGGTGCCGGTCGTCGCGACCATCCCGAGGCCCTCGGGCAGCGGTCCGGCGCTCAAGCTCACCGGCCAGATCGACCGCCTCGCCGACACCGGCCGCGAGGTGCTGATCATCGACTACAAGACCAACCGCCTGCCGCCGTCGCGCGTGGAGGACGTGGCCGAGGTCTATCTGCTGCAGCTCGCGGCCTACCGGCTCGCGCTCGGTCACATTTTCGACAAGCCGGTCCGCGCGGCATTGCTGTGGACCGAAACGCCGCGGCTGATGCCGGTGCCGGACGAACTGCTCGGCCAATTCGAGCGCCGACTGTGGACGCTCGATGCAGCGGGCGGCACACACATCGCCACCGCCGCCGGCCCCGACCGCAGGCGCTCCGACGTCATGCCGTCTTGACGCCTGCGGATCGCATTCCTACGTTTGCCCCGACTGAACAACGGGGCACGGAAAATCAAGCCGTGTCCGAAGGAGATGACATCATGGCAACCCCGCAAGTGACCGATAAGACCTTCGACGACGAAGTTTTGAAGGCGAGCGAGCCGGTGCTCGTCGACTTTTTCGCCGAGTGGTGCGGGCCGTGCAAGGCCATGGCACCGGCGCTCGATCAGGTCGCCTCCGAGATGAAGGGCAAGCTGAAAGTCGTCAAAGTCGATGTCGATCAGAATCCCGGCGTGACCGCCAAATACGCCATCCGCGCCATGCCGACACTGCTCGTGTTCAAGGGCGGCAAGGTCGTCGGCCAGAACGTCGGAGCGCTCGTTCAGAAGAAAAAGCTCGAGGACTGGGTGAACGGCGCGATCGTCGCCTGACCCGATCAGTTTCGCTTTCGAACACGATGACCTTGCGGCGCCGCCGTGAGGTCATTTTGTTGTGTGTGCCAGGCATGGCGTTGATGCTGGAGGTGAAAGTCCTTTGCGGGCCCTGGTGATGGGAACCGCGAGCCGGAGGCAACTGCGTCGCAGCGATGCGGGGTGGGGAGGAAGCCCGAGGCCAAGCCCGGAACTGACGAACAGGAACCGGATACAAGGCCGGCGCGGTGGGGCAACCCGGCATGACACGGGGACGCCCGAAGATCACCTGGACACGCGCGCAGGTAAATCCGGCAGTGCCCGAGCGAAGCAGCGACGTCTTACCCTGGGAGATCTCTGTGTGTCTCCGGGCGATCCGGAGTAAGCCGGCGGCAACGCCGGTCGATGCATGCAGAGAAGTCAGCCGAAGCCGTAGTAGCCGGAGCGCATCTCGAAGGCGTTCCGGTGAAGGGCCGAATCCAGCAGTCAAGGAGCAGTCTGGGTCTACTCGATGGGCGTGAAGCGGCAGCAAGGCGGCAAGGACCAGACGGACCTCTTCGACGAGGCCCGGAATGCGTTGCCGCGCCACGGCGAAAGCGGGAACGGCGGAACCGGACCTGCAGCGCGCGAGGAGCCACAAGCGTCCACGGTGTTTGAGCAGCAACGAGCCTTGACGCAAGCGTTGATGGAAGAGGTCGCAGCCTCTTCGAACCTGAACCAGGCCTACAAGCGGGTCAAAGCGAACAAGGGCGCGGCGGGCGTCGACGGCATGACCGTCGCCGGCCTCAAGGCCTGGATCGCGGCGAACCGCGAGGGGCTGATCGCTTCATTGCTGCAAGGCAGCTACCAACCCAAAACCGTGCGCGGGGTCGAGATTCCCAAGCCCGGCGGTGGAGTGCGCCAACTGGGCATTCCGACCGTGGTGGACCGCCTCGTGCAGCAGGCGATATTGCAAGTCCTGGAGCCGGTTCTCGATCCGTCGTTCTCGGCATCGAGCTTCGGTTTCCGCCCGGGACGCAGTGCCCATCAGGCACTCACCCAGGCCCGACAGTACGTTGCCGGCGGTCGTGGCATCGTCGTGGACATCGACCTGGAAAAGTTCTTCGACCGGGTCAACCACGACGTGCTGATGGCCCGCTTGGCGCGGCGCATCGGCGACAAACGCCTCCTGAAGATCGTCCGCGGGTTCTTGAACGCCGGGATGATGCAAGGCGGCGTGGTGATCGAGCGGCACGAGGGAACTCCGCAAGGTGGGCCGTTGTCTCCGCTGCTCGCCAATCTTCTGCTCGACGACCTGGACAAGGAACTGGAACGGCGGGGCCACTGCTTCTGCCGCTACGCTGACGACTGCAACATCTACGTGCGGTCGAAAGCTGCGGGAGACCGCGTTATGGCCTCTGTCGTGGCCTTCATCGAAGGCAGGCTCCGCCTCAAGGTCAATCGTCAGAAGAGCGCCGTTGCCCACGTGGAGGAGCGTTCCTTCCTCGGTCATCGTCTCCTGCGCGGCGGAGGGCTCGGGGTCGCACCCAAGAGCCTTTCCCGCGCAAAGGAGCGGCTTCGACGCATCACCCGGCGCAATCGGGGCATCGCGCTCGAAAGGATGATCGGCGAGGTGAACGGCTTCACGACCGGGTGGGTGACGTACTTCCGCCATGCCGCCTGCAAGGGAGCACTCACCGAGCTCGACGAATGGCTTCGCCGAAAGCTCCGTTGCGTGCGTCTCAAGCAATGCAAACGTGCCAGGCCGATCGCTGCATTCCTGGTCGGATGCGGTGTCCCGGTACGGCGCGCGTGGCTACTGGCGGGGACGGATAAGGGATGGTGGCGTAGGTCGGGTATTGCGCCCGCCAACGAGGCCATGTCCTTGCAGTGGTTCGCGGCTCAGGGGCTCGTCAGCCTCTCCGCCCATCACGCCGCGCTACAACCTGCTGGAAACCGCCGTGTACGATGAAGTATGCCCGGTGGTGTGAGAGGGGGAAGCCGCGAGGCGACCCCCTACTCGATT
>JBQTIA010000075.1:0-55981 GCA_052388455.1 Hyphomicrobium sp. | reverse complement strand
TATTTCTGATAGCCATCGATGAGCCATGACCGTCCGAGGGCATGTAGAAGTGCGAGGGCCGATGCCTCCGCATCGGACGAGCGCTTCGACGACGCGTTTCGGGCGCTCTTGGCTCACCCCCGCAGGGGCGCGGTGCTTTTGGCCGGCTGGTTTGTCGCAGGGCGTTGCAAACCAATGAGGTTTGCTGCCGACCTGCTCCTGCCATCCCGCCAAAATCCCTCGCGTCGATGGGCCATCCCAATGAGGACCACGGCCTAACCCCTCGACAGGCCGTCGCGCAACTGTCAACTGACCGTCCGACCGGCTCCCGACAGGTTTCTCACCCAACCGGCGTCGAGAGGAGCCTCGAACGCCGGGACGCCTCGAAGTCATGAGCCCCAGAATCGATACACCCATGCCGAGCCTGATCATGACCCGCTGCCGACTGGTGATCGTCGCAGGTGCGTCGCCCGCTGCCGTCGACCGGCTCGCGCGCATTCTGGCAACCGGCGATCCGGCGACAAGCCATGTGGCCACGGTGATCATCGAGCCGGCGACAGATCGAGTGTTCGACGCCGAGGCGGCCCGGGCCATGGTCAGGATCGCGCAGTCCCGCGATGCGGCCGCGCTCGTCGCCGACGATGCGCACCTCGCCCACAGCCTGGAGGCGGACGGCGTGCACCTCGGCTGGTCGGCCGATATCGTCACGAGATATGAGCAAGCCCGGACTCACCTCGGCGCCGGCGCGATCGTCGGGGCGGATGCGGGATGTTCGCGCCACGTCGCCATGCAACTCGGCGAGGCGGGCGCGGACTATGTGGCTTTCGGCGCCGTCGAAGGGGGGATGGACGCCGATGGGACCGACATAGTCGATGCGGTCGGCACCGGACGCCTCGATCTCGTCGCATGGTGGAGCGAGATCTTCGAGCCGCCAGTCATGGCGTTCGCGGAGGAGGGTCTAACCGAAGCGACGGAGCTTGCTGAGGCGGGGGCCGACTTCGTGGCCCTCCGGCTGCCGGCCGACGACGAGGCCGCGTTCGATTTGGCTCAATGGATGCGGGCGGCACAGGCGGCGCTGCGGCGCAGGACTTCGGCGACATGAACGGCAGGCATATGTACCGCTGGCCCTCGCAACTTCGGGCATTCCAGGGAGACGGACCTTGAACTCGCGCGCATTCGTTCTGCTGATCGGGCTCGGCTGTCTCCTCGGCGCGGCCGGCGTGCTGGTCGCAACCGGCACACTGGAGTTGCCGGGTGTCGGCTCCGGTCCGCCTGCGACGGCGACCCGTTCGCCCGGCTCCGCTCCCGTCTCGGCCCCGTTGCCGCCGCAGGTGAGCGATCCCGCCTACGATCTCTTCGAGCGCGGCAAGTATCTCGCGGCCTTGCAGGCGGCCGAGGCATCGGCTGCCAAGGGTGACGTGCAGGCCCACACCCTCATTGCCCGCATTTACGAGGCCGGCCTCGGCGTCAACCGCGATCCGGCGAAGGCGGCCGAGTGGTACGGCAAGGCCGCCGACCTCGGCGACGTGCCGGCGATGGTGTCGCTGGCGACCATGCTGGCGTCCGGCAAGGGCGTGGAGAAGAGCCTGCCGAAGGCCGCCGAGCTGTATGAAAAAGCGGCGATGACCGGCGATCCGCTGGCCAACTACAATCTCGGACTTCTGTTCCTGAAGGGCGAGGGCAAGCCGGAAAATCCGCATCGCGCCGCCGCCCACATCCGCTATGCGGCGGAAAAGGGGATCGCGCGGGCGCAGTACGATCTCGCCGGGCTCTATCAGGCCGGCACCGGCGTGCCGAATGACGCCTACGAGACCTCGCTGTGGCTCGGCAAGGCCGCCGAGCAGGGCCTCGCCGAAGCGCAGTTCGACTACGCCGTGCTGCTGTTGCGGGGGTTCGGTCTGAAGGTCGATCAGGCCAAGGCGGTCAAGTATCTGACCGCGGCAGCGGAAGCCGGCATCGCAGGCGCACAGAATCGTCTGGCCCGCGTCTATGCCGAAGGAGTCGGCGTCGAGCGCAACGGCCAGGAGGCCGCGCGCTGGCGGCTGATCGCCAAGGCGGCGGGCGTCGAGGATGCGGAACTCGACACTCTCGTTGCGACGCTCTCCGAAGCGGACCGGCTGGAGGCCGAAAAGGCGGCCGCGGTGTGGCGCGACAAGAAGCAGCTCGGACAGTAAAATCACGCACCTCGGAAACGGCGGTCTGGAGCTTGGACAGCCATGGAATGGGCAGCGCTGGCACAGTTGGCTCTGATCGTCTCGGTCATCGTCGCCCAGATCCCGGCCGTTCGCCGGCAATGGCTCGAGGACCGGGCGGGAACCAAGAGAACCTTCAAGCTGCTGGTCTTCTACTTCGCCTATATCGCGATCGGGTTCGGCGTTCTGCTCAGCGTCATTCACGGCGGCGGCAGGGAACCCTTGGGAGCCATGGCGGCTGTGGCGTTCATGCTCGCCTGGATTTTGCTTGGAACGAGCTGGCTGATCAAGCTGGTGCCCCGCTATCGCCCGCTCCCCGAATGGGTGCTGAAGCCCTACAACGTGCTCGACAAGCTGGCGCTGGCGACCATCGCGATCTCCTTCGTCGTGCTGTTCGGTTGACGGGGTGCGATGCCATTTTCCGGTGGTCGCGGCCCCGCTTCATCCACAGCCGGCCGAGGGGCTCGATTTTTCCGGGCCGATCGCCTAGATTCGGAATGCTGCGGGGTGCGTCAGGATCGTTATGAATCTCCAGGGCCTATAAGATCAGCCAGGGAGCTGTCCCTGTCCGGGACCGTGGTCTCGGGCACATGGCGCCCACCTTACTTTTGTAGGGACCCGGCGAGATCACTGAAGCGGTCCAACGGCCACCGCGGCACTTGAATGATCCGGGTCATCGTCCTCGTTTCGGACCCGGCGGTAAGAAGGTCCGGGCGCGGGGCTCGGACTCAGCTTCCGGGTCTCAGTGACAGACGCCAGCGACATCGTCGCCGCCAAGAAGAAGCTGCGCGCGCTCGCGCGCCAGCGGCGGGCGGAGGCGCATGCGCGCTATGCCGGTCCGGCCGCGCGCATGATCGCGGCGCTGGGCCTCGATTTCCTGGAGATGCCGGATGGGGCGATCGTCTCGGGCTTCGTCGCCATCGGCGAGGAAATCGATCCGGCGCTGCTGCTCGCCAATCTCCACCGCGAGGGCGCGCGTCTCGCCTTGCCGCACATGCAGGGCAAGGGACTGCCGCTCGTGATGAGGGACTATGCCCCCGGCGATCTGCTGATCGAGACGATCTGGGGCATCCGCGAGCCGGCGGCATCGGCCGCGCCCGTCGATCCCGACATCGTGCTGGTGCCGCTCCTCGCCTTCGACGCCGCCGGCTACCGGCTCGGTTACGGTGGCGGTTTCTACGACCGGACGCTGGCGCGCCTGAAGCGCGCCAAGCCGACGGTCGCGGTCGGCCTCGCCTACGACGAGCAGATGATCGAGGCCATGCCGCACGGCGATCACGATCAGCGCCTCGACTGGGTGCTGACACCGTCGGGGCCGATCCAGTGTCGGGGGTCTGTGAAGGCGTGAGGTGGTGAGTGGTGAGTGGTGAGTGGTGAGTGGTGAGTGGGTCAGACTGAGCTGGTGAAGCGTGCGGCAGCCGGCGCGGCGATCAACGCACTGATGGAGAGCAAGCCCGAGACGCGATCTCGGTTCATCCATGACCGGGCGAAGTTTGCGACGGAGGCGGATATTCGAGGGGCCTATGGCTCGCCTTCCTTGCGTGAGGCATGCCTTCGCATTACAATGTCTGACATTGGCATACAACGAACCACGGATGCCCGCTTTGAACAGCAAGCAGCTCTCATTCCGCACCGATTCGGAGAAAATCGAGGCCCTCGACGAGGTCGCCGAGGCTCTGGATCGCGACCGTTCCTACGTCCTGAACCAGGCCGTCGATGCGTACCTCGAGGTCTACCGCTGGCAGACCGGGCACATTCGCAAGGCGGTCGCCGCAGCCGATGCCGGCGGTCCATTCATCGCGCATGAGGACATGAAGTCCTGGATGGAAAGCCTGGGAACACCCAAAGCGCAGCTTCCGCCCCGGGCGACCATCCGCAAGCCGAAGCGGCAGGCTGGCAAGCGCCGAGCGCGATGAGGCTCGTTTGGCTTCCGCAAGCCCAGGACGACGTTCGGCAAGCCCACGCCTACATTTCTGAGGTGAGTCCCAAAGGGGCAAAAGCCGTCGTCGCCCGCATCGGTGCGCAGGTCGATGCGCTTGTCGATTTTCCACGCATCGGCCGTCCGGGGCGGGTCTCAGGAACGCGGGAACTGGTCATCACACGGACGCCCTACATCGTCGCCTATCGAATCGTCGGCGACGACATCGAAATCCTGGCCGTCATTCATGGAGCGCGGCGCTGGCCGGACGCCTTTTAATGCGACCCTCATTCCAGCGCCCAACATCAGCCTCATCGGAGCCATGGCTCGTGTTTTCCACCAGGCGATATGTCAAGTATCCCGGATAACCGAGCCCCTGCAGGGCTACGGATTGCGGGAAGCCGAGGACGAGAGGCGCGCACGGGGGAACGGTGCATCGGAATGAAGTTTGGCCAGCACGGCATTTTTGCCGAGGGAAGACCCCGATCTTAGTTGCCTTGCAACTCAAAATCCGTCCAACTCACCACTCACCACTCACCACTCACCACTCACCACTCACGACCTCACCACCTGACCCCAAACGAGCCCCGACATGCGACTTCTGTTTCTCGGCGACGTGGTGGGGCGGGCAGGGCGGCGTGCGGCGGTCGAGGCGATCCCGAAGCTGATCGCCCGCTACCGGCTCGATTTCCTGGCCATCAACGGCGAAAACGCCGCCGGCGGCTTCGGCATCACAGAGGCCATTCACGAGGAGCTGCTCGACGCCGGGGCCGACTGCGTGACGCTCGGCAACCACGCCTTCGACCAGAAGGAGGCGCTGGTCTTCATCGAGCGGCAGCCCCGTTTGCTGCGTCCGATCAACTATCCCAAGGGCACGCCCGGAAAAGGCGCCGGGCTGTTCAAAGCGAGGAACGGCGCCGACGTGCTGGTGATCAACGCCATCGGCCGGGTGTTCATGAGCGAGCTCGACTGCCCGTTCCGCGCCATCGATGCCGAGTTGACCGCCTGCCGGCTCAAGGAGGGGGCCGACGCCATCCTGATCGACTTGCACGCCGAAGCCTCGAGCGAGAAGCAGGCCATGGCGCATTTCGTCGACGGGCGCGCCAGCGTCATCGTCGGCACCCACACGCACACCCCGACCTCGGACGAGCGCGTGCTGCCGGGCGGCACCGCCCTCATGACCGACGTCGGCATGTGCGGTGATTACAACTCGGTCATCGGCATGGATGTCGAGGAGCCACTCAACCGCTTCATCACCAAGATCCCGCGCGGCCGTTTCGAGCCGGCGCAGGGGCCGGCCACCGTCTCCGGCCTCGCCGTCGAGATCGACGACAGGACGGGGCTGGCGCTGCGCGCGGCCGGCCTGCGATTGGGCGGACCGCTCACCACCGCCGAGCCGGCCTTCTGGCTCGCATGACGAGCCCCGGCCACACGGCTTGACCCGAACCGCCAGCCTCGACAAATAAGAAAGTCTCATCCGCCGTCGAACCCGCAACGCATCGCCCGAGACAGCCCCCGAGAAAATCCATGGCCGGCCATTCGCAGTTCAAGAACATCATGCACCGAAAGGGCAAGCAGGACGCCATGAAGGCGAAGCTGTTTGCCAAGCTGGCGCGCGAAATCACGGTGGCGGCCAAGTCGGGAACGCCCGATCCGGGGATGAATCCTCGGCTGCGGCTGGCGGTGCAGGCGGCCCGCGCGGAGAACATGCCGAAGGACAATATCGAGCGTGCGATCAAGAAGGCGGCGGGCGGCGATCTGGCGGCTTATGAAGCGGTCCGCTACGAAGGTTACGCGCCGGGCGGCGTCGCCGTCATCGCCGAGGCGCTGACCGACAACCGCAACCGTACCGGCGGCGCGGTGCGGGCGGTGTTCACGAAGTACGGCGGCAACCTCGGCTCGACGGGCTCCGTCGCGCACATGTTCCAGCACGTCGGGGAGATCAGCTACAAGGCATCGGCCGGCACGCCGGACGCGATGCTGGAAGCGGCGATCGACGCCGGGGCCGACGACGTGCAGTCGGATGCGGCGAGCCACGTGGTGACGGCGCCGTTCGAAAGTCTCGGTACGGTTGCGGCGGCGCTCGAAGCCAAGCTCGGCGAGGCACAGACCGTCAGGGCCGTCTGGCGGCCGAACCTGACGACCTCGGTCGACGGCGAAGTTGCGGAATCGATCATGAAGCTGATCGCAGCGCTCGATGACGACGACGATGTTCAGAATGTGTTTGCCAATTTCGACGTGTCCGAAGACGTACTGAAGAAGCTGACCGCCGCCTGAATGCTTCGCAGCCCCGGAAATCGATAAAATTTTACGGATAGGGGCAATGGGATCTACACGGGTTTTCGGTAATTTCCGTCGACCCGTCCGTATGGCCCGTTACGACTCCACCGGCGGCAGGACCATAAGACCATGCAACTCGGATCGACCGACTTCGACACCTACGCGCGCAATCTGCGCCGCGTGCTGTGGTCCAAATTCATCGAGACGCAGGTCTCGGCCGCGCGCGCCCACAGCTTCCGCGCGTCCCTGGTCGACGATCCCTACCGCCAGTCCGGAACCGAGCTGGCACAGACCCTCGACTACCATCGCTACCGCGGCACGGTCGAATAGGCGGAGGTTCGGGTCGCCGCATCGCCGCCGTGGTATCAGGACGGCATGAACGGCAATTCGATTCGCATCATCGGCATCGATCCCGGGCTCCGGCGCACGGGATGGGGCATCGTCCTCAGCGACGGCGTGCGTCTGTCGTATGTGGCGAGCGGGCTCATCACCTCGAAAGCCGAGGATGACCTCGCCTACCGGCTGCGCGAGCTGTTCGAGGGATTGTCCAGCGTCATTGCCTCATTCGAGCCGCGCGAAGCCGCCGTCGAAGAAACCTTCGTCAACGAGAACCCGCGCGCCACTCTCAAGCTCGGGCAGGCGCGCGGCATGGCGCTGCTGGCGCCCGCCTTGAAGGGCCTGAAGGTTGCCGAATATCCGCCGAACCTGATCAAGAAGTCGGTGGTCGGCGCCGGTCACGCCGAGAAGCACCAGATCCAGGCCATGATCGGCTTCCTGCTGCCCAAGGCCAAATTCGAAAGCGCCGACGAGGCTGACGCGCTGGCCATCGCCATTTGCCATGCCAACCACCGGCAGATGCGCGACCTCGCCTTCCGGCATCCGGCATCCGGCAGCCGGCAATCGGTCCCGGGCGTTGGCCGGCGGATCGCGGGCACAGAAATCGAGGGAGCATGACCCCCCCCGTCCAGTTGCGAGCACACTTCGTCCGGCTGCCGGCTGCCGGTTGCCTGCTGCCGCCAGGAGTGCGGCCATGATCGGCAAGCTGCGCGGCAAGGTGGATGCCATCGGCGAGAGCCACGCCATCATCGACGTCGGCGGCGTCGGCTACGAGGTGCAGCTTTCGGCGCGCACCCTGCGCAACCTCAAGCTCGGCGACGAGGTGGTGCTGACCATCGACACCCACGTCCGCGAGGATGCGATCAAGCTGTTCGGCTTCCAGAGCGAGGTCGAGCGGAGCTGGTTCCGCACCCTGCAGACCATCCAGGGCGTCGGGGCCAAGGTGGCGCTGGGCGTGCTCGGGACCCTGGCGCCCCACGATCTCGCCAGCGCCATCGCGCTCGGCTCGTGGCAGTCGGTCGAGCAGGCGCCGGGCGTCGGCAAGAAGCTGGCGCAGCGCATCACCGCCGAATTGAAGGACAAGGCGCCGGCGCTGTCGGTGGCCGGGATGCCGGGTGCAGGCGGAGGAAGCGGCGTCGCGATCTCCGGCCCGCCGGAAGGCGACGCGGCGGCGGAGGCCATCTCGGCCCTGACCAATCTCGGGTACAACCCGGCTCAGGCGTCGGCGGCCGTCGCCGTGGCCGTGAACGAGTTCGGCAAGGAGGCCGACACGGCGCGGCTGATCCGGCGGGGGCTGAAGGAGCTGTCCCGCTGAGCGTCGGAAAGCGGGATGACGCCTCGATCGATCGGTACGCCGGCGAAGCCCGGGTCGCGCAACTGATCGTTAGAATTTTCACGTTAGCTTTTGCACGATTGAGTGCTTTCACCGGCGTTCCCTCGGTCGATATCCTAATTGCGGACGGAGATGCCTGTGACGATCACGTTGAGCCGGCTGGGCGAGGTTGCGCGGGGCATCGACCGCAGCAGCTGGGTGAGCTGGTCCTGTTTCCTGGTCGGGTTCGAAACCGCGTCGCTGTCCCCCTCGGCCCGGTCGCACCTCGACGATCCCGCCAATCTGGCGGTGATCCTGGCGGCCATTCTCTTCTTCTTCCTGGCCATCCTGAAGATCCAGGCCTACATGCGCTTTTCCCTGCTGGCCAAGAGCTATGGCGAGCCGAACCGGCTGGTCACGACCGGTGTCTTCCGCTGGACGCGCAATCCGATCTACGTCGCCTTCCTGCTGCCGCTGGCCTCGCTTTCGGTCTATTCGTTCGCGGCCTCGGCCGTGGCCATCGTGCTCTACCTCGTGCTGATGACCCGCTTCGTCATCAGCCGCGAGGAGGACATGCTGGAACGGTCGTTCCCGGACGCCTATGCGGCCTACAAGGCCGCGACCCCGCGCTGGCTGTTCTGACGACAATTACTTGCCCCAAATTCGCGATGGGCCGGCGTCCAGGCGGCCGGCGCACGCGAGGGTGGCATCCCGCTCCGCTGCGTCGCATGATGGTCCCGAAGCGGATCGGCAGCATGTCGGCCGGCAACCCAAGGCGGAGCAGCACCATGCGCAGGGCGACATTCACCACCCTCTGGCTGATCGCGACTGTCGCATGGGTCGGCGTCGTCAGCTATTTCGCCACGACCGGCTGGCCGCGACTGCCTTTCGACAGCGGGGCCGATGCCGAGACGGCTGCGGCGCTGCAGACCGCCGTGACCTCGCACGTGGCCCTTCATGCCTTGGCGGCCCTCGTCCCGCCGCTGGTCGTGATTCTGGTCGCCCGCCTCTTCGGCGGCGGCAGGGAACGGCCGGACTGAACGCGCGCGGAGGCCACCCCCAGTGCAGATTTTCGTCGATGCCGATGCCTGTCCGGTGAAGGAAGAGGTGATCAGGGTCGCCGCGCGTCACGACCTGACGGTGCATTACGTCGCCAACAGCTGGATGCGGCTTCCGGAAGGCCCCCTCGTCCGCCGAACGGTCGTCGACGGCGGACCCGATGTGGCCGACGACTGGATCGCGGAGCACATCGGTCAAGGCGACATCGTGGTGACTCAGGACATTCCACTCGCCGCCCGCTGCCTGGAAAAGGGCGCCAAGGCGATCGGCAACACGGGCAAGCCCTTCACCGGCCAGAGCATCGGCATGGCGCTCGCCATGCGCGATCTTTCCCGCCACCTGCGCGAGACCGGCGAAAGCCGCGGCTTCAATGCCGCCTTTACGAAACAGGACCGTTCGCGTTTTCTGCAGTCGCTGGAGCAGGCGATCCAGGACGGCAAGCGGAGCCGTTAACATCCGCAAGAAGGGTAGAACATGGACGAGATTTCGGCGGGCCAGCGGGCCCTTTGGACCACGCTGATCACGTCGCTGGCCGCACCCTTTTTCGGCGCGCTGACGGTGTTCGCGATTTCCGTCGTCGCCGGGCTCCTGGGCAAGGGGCCGGACAGTCTGAAGGCGCTCGACGGCGCCGGTCAGCTCGCGTGGGCCGCCGACAAGGCCGTCGCGACGTTTGCCTGGGGTGCGGTTCCCGCGGTCGCCGGTGGCCTCGCGATGGGCGCGCTCATCCTGCTCCGGGGCAGGGTGCGCTGGCTCGAAGCGGCACTGATCGGCGCCATCGCGGCCACCATCGCGGCGTTTCTCACGGGCGGCATCGTCTGGCAGCACGCCCCGCCCGTCGCGGTCATCGGCTCGCTGGTCGCGCTCGCCATGTGGGGTGTGCTCTCGCGCGCCGGCATCCTCCCGCGCTGATACCCCAAAAACAAACGAAGAACATTGGTGGTTGCCAAATCAACCCGACTCCGGCATTGCGGAGGGAATGACCGATCGCCTCGTCACGGCCGCGCGCAAAGAGACGGACGCCTTCGAGGCGACGATCCGGCCGCAATCGCTGGACGAATTCATCGGGCAGGAGCAGGCCCGCGCCAACCTCAAGGTGTTCATCCAGGCGGCGCGGGCGCGTGGAGAAGCGCTCGATCACGTGCTCTTCGCCGGCCCGCCTGGCCTCGGCAAGACGACGCTCGCGCAGATCATGTCGAAGGAACTCGGGGTCGGCTTCCGCGCCACCTCCGGTCCGGTCATCTCCAAGGCCGGCGATCTCGCCGCGCTGCTGACCAATCTCGAAGACCGCGACGTGCTGTACATCGACGAGATCCACCGGCTCAATCCGGCGGTGGAGGAAATCCTCTATCCGGCGATGGAGGATTTCCAGCTCGATCTCATCATCGGCGAGGGACCGGCGGCGCGCTCGGTGCGCATCGATCTCGCCAAGTTCACCCTCGTCGGCGCCACCACCCGCGTCGGCCTGCTGACCACGCCGCTTCGCGATCGCTTCGGGATTCCGATCCGGCTGAATTTCTACACCGCCGACGAACTCGAAAAGGTGGTGACACGCGGCGCGCGGGTGCTCGGTGCTCCGATGCGTCCCGACGGGGCGCGGGAAATCGCCCGTCGTGCGCGGGGCACGCCACGCATCGCCGGACGGCTGCTGCGCCGGGTGCGCGACTTCGCGGCCGTCGACGGTGCCGAATGGATCGATGTCGCCGTAGCCGACAAGGCTTTGCGGGCGCTGGAGGTCGACAACGAGGGCCTCGATGCCTTCGACCACCGCTACATCAACTGCATCGCGCGGAATTACGACGGCGGTCCGGTCGGCATCGAGACCATTGCGGCGGCACTGTCGGAGCCGCGTGACGCGCTCGAAGAGATTGTCGAGCCCTACTTGCTGCAGCAGGGTTTCGTCGCGCGCACCCCGCGCGGGCGCATCCTGACCCTCAAGGCTTTCCGCCACATCGGCTTGACCGGACCCTCGCGCGCCGCGGCTCCCGAGCTCCCCTTCGACGAGGCGGGCGACGCGATTTGACCTGTCCAGCGCTCGAACATCGAGACGCTCGGTCGAGGAGAGAGGAGTTCGTCATGCGCATCCTCGTGACGGTCCTGGCGCTGGCGTCTGCGCTTCTGTCGTTGCTGTCGGCGATGATGCTTCACTTCGGGTTATATTTCAGCACCGTGCCGATCATGCTCGGCGGCCTCGCGAGCTACATCGTCACCGTGCTCTCGATCGTCGCGGCGGTTCGGTTGTGGCGGAATCCGCTCGGGGCGCGGGTGCTGCTGCTGGCGGCCGCAGCGCTGGCGATCGTGCCCGCGATCGTCGCGGCACCGATCCACATCGCCATCGCCGATAACATGCAGCGCCATCCCTACTATCACCTCGGCCTGCATCTGTTCTCGATCGTGCTCCCGGCCGTCGGCGGGCTGCTGTTGCGTCGCATGGGGACCGCGACTGATGACGGACAGGGCTCGCCCTCTTGAAGGAATGTTCAGAGGGAAGTCATAAAGCTGCCCATCGCTCGGGGTCTGTGGCGGCCTCGTCAGGCAATCAATCCAGAGGCGGCGGCAGCGTGATCACACGACGGCAATTTTTGAAGGGGCTGGCGGCGTTTTCCGTCGGCACGGCGACCTTCGGCGGCTATTCTCTGGCCGAGCCTTTTCGTCTCAATGTCACCCGCTACACCGTCGAGCCGACCGGCTGGCCACCGGGATTTCGTCTTCGCCTCGCCGCGCTCGCCGACCTGCACGCCTGCGAGCCGTGGATGTCGGAAGAGCGCATCCGCCAGATCGTCGCGCGTACCAACGCTATCGAGCCCGATGCCATCCTGCTGCTCGGTGACTACATCGTCGGCAACCGTCTCGGCCGCATCGGTCGCCCGCTCGGGCACGAGGCGTGGTCGCGGGCGCTCGGCGGATTGCGGGCGCCGCTCGGCGTTCACGCCGTTCTCGGCAATCACGACTGGTGGCACGACGCAGCGGCGCAGAAAGCGCGTCACGGGCCGGTTCCGGCGCGCCTTGCGCTCGAACGTCAGGGATTTACCGTCTACGAGAACGACGCCGTTCGCCTTTTTAAGGACGGGCGTCCGTTCTGGCTCGCTGGGCTGGGTGACCAGTGGGCGTTCTGGCCGCGCCATCGCGGCAAGGGTCGCCGGCCGAGCCAGGTCGACAACATGGGCATCGACGATCTGCCGAGTACGCTGGCCGCCATCGGTGACGACGCGCCGGTGATCCTGATGGCCCACGAGCCGGAGATTTTCCCCAAGGTGCCGGCCCGCGTCGCGCTGACCCTTTCGGGGCACACGCACGGCGGACAGGTGAGGCTGCTCGGCTATTCGCCCGTGGTGCCGTCGCGCTACGGGCAGCGCTTTGCCTACGGCCACGTGGTCGAGGACGACCGCCATCTGATCGTGTCCGGCGGTCTCGGGTGCAGCGGTGTTCCAGTGCGATTCGGAGTTCCGCCGGAGATCGTGGTGGTGGAGCTTGGCAGCCGGAGCGGCGGCGCGGCGACATGAGCACTGTCGCGAGAGGCTAAACTGTTTCTAAGAGACGACTGCCGACTGCCATTTGCCGGATCCCGTGCCGATGACGACGCCAAAGCCTCCCGCCTGGCCCGACCTTTCCGGCCGCATCGTCGATGACGAGGGCGGTCGTCGCCATGTGCTGCAGGTGCGGGTCTACTTCGAGGATACGGACGCCGGCGGCATCGCTTATCACGCCTCCTACATCCGCTGGTGCGAGCGCGGGCGAACCGATTTCCTGCGCCTGCTCGGAACGGATTCGCGTCGCCTCATCGACGGCTCGAACAGCCACGAGCCGGCGGCGTTTGTCGTCCGGCGCATGAACTGCGACTTTCTCCGGCCGAGCCGGATGGACGACATTCTGGAAGTCGAGACGCGGGTGAAAGAACTCGGCGGCGCCAGCGTGACACTGCTGCAGACCGTGATGAACGGCGGACGTCCCGCCTTCGAGGCGCTGGTGACCGTCGTGCTCGTCGCCGTCTCGGGCAAGCCGCTACGGCTCTCGACCGCCATCCGGGGTGCGTTCGCAGCGTAGCGGCGTCGGATGGGTGCACCAAGCCGTTGCGCGGCAATGAGCCCGCACCGTTCTGCCGAGGCGGCCTCTCGTCATGCGACTATCCTCATGCAACGGGCCTTCGCATATCCGCATGAGATAAATTTCCAGCATGATCAAAGCGCAGGTTTGCTGCCGCCCTGCTCCTTCTCTCCAGCCAAAATCCCTCGCGTCGATGGGCCTATCGACCGCGCAGGCTCTCGATCACGCGCGGGCGGGGTGTCTCAACCGGCCGGTCGCGCTCGCGCTCGTCGGCCGTATCCGGCTCGGTTCGGCTCGATCGTACCGGCGGCAGGTACATCCTTTCAGTGCTGCACAGCCGCCGCTGGTCTTCGTTCGATCCGCAGGAGCGCAGCGCGCCGTCCTTTCCGAAGCAGATGCGCACCTCGCGCAGACGGCTCCCCGCACCTCCGCAGACCACCGACAGCATGTCCGGCTTCAAGCCTGGATTTTCCTCGATCAGATCGTCTTCGAGCTCGGCCCGCGAAACGAACATTGCTTCCTGCGGATTGACGTAGCGCTCCGGAATGCGGATCGACTTGAACAGCCGCCGCGACACTTCGTAGTAGCCGGCGGGGTCGAGGCCCGAGCAGGTGCCGTGCTTCTTGAACTCGTGGATGACGAGCCGCGGGCTCGGCATGATGTCGAGCATGGAATCGATGATGGTCTGCGGCACGTAAGGCTTCTTGCGGGTGAAGCAGCGCTCCGGATAGCCGCGCTCGTACTGCGGCCACAGTCCGTGCAGCACGAAGGCGTAGCGGCGCCCGTCGCGGCGGTCGCACTGGGGATCGTAGCCGTCACTCTGCTTTTCCGAGCAGTAGGTCGGGCTCCACGACATCACGAGCGCGTAGTAGTCGAACTCTCCGGCGACATTGCGCTCGCGATCGTCGGACCGGCGCTGGTAGCGCTCGTCGTCGAAACTGCGTTGAGCGAGCGCCGCGCCCGCGAAGACCGCGAGCCCGAGAGCCGTCGCAGCCGCCAGCCATCCCAATCTCATTTGCATGGTTGTTCACCTTGACACGCGCAGCGACCAGGAGGGTCGCAAGCGCGGCGCGGGAGCATAGAGGCGCAGCTCGCGCCCGCAATCGCCAAGCGGCCGCCCGGCGAATTAAATGTTGGTCATCCGGCAGGGACGGCGGCGAGGCGATCGAGAATGCGCACCCAGCTTCGCGCGCCCTTCGTGAAACTCGAAAGATTGTATTTCTCGTTCGGCGAATGAATGCGGTCGTCGTCCAGGCCGAAGCCGATCAGCAGGCTGTCCATGCCGAGCGCGTCGCGGAACGAGGAGACGATCGGGATCGAGGCGCCGCAGCCCATCAGAACCGTCGGCTTACCCCATTCCTCTTCGAGCGCCTGGGCGGAAGCGCGCATGGCGGGCGCGTCGGTGTCGAAGCCGATGGCGCCGCTGCCGCGGTGGCCGAGAAACTCGACACTGCAGTCCTTCGGCACCCGCGCACGCACGAAGGCGTGGATGGCCTTGACGACGGCATCGGGATCCTGGCCCGGCACGAGGCGGCAGGTGATTTTTACCGACGCCTTCGACGGGATCACCGTCTTCGAGCCGATACCCTGGTAACCGCCGGTGATGCCGTTGAACTCCAGCGTCGGGCGGGCCCAGAGCTGCTCGATGACGCTCTTTCCCTTTTCCCCAGCCGGCTCGCTCAGTCCGATCGAGGCCATGAATGCGTCAGCGCGAAGCCCGAGCGACTGCCACTGCTTCATCTGCCGCGCCGACGGCCTCTTTACGCCGTCATAGAAGCCGGGCACGGCAATCTTGCCGCTGGGCGTATGCATCGCCGCAATGATGCGGGCGAGGGCGCGGATCGGGTTCATCGCCGGGCCGCCGTAGATGCCGGAATGGAGGTCGCGCGACGGCCCCGTCAGCACAATCTCGTCGCCGACGAGACCGCGCAGCATGGTGGTGATGGCGGGGGTGTCCTTGTCCCACTGGCCGGTGTCGCATACGAGCACGAAATCCGCTTTCAACTCGTCGCCGCTCTCTGCGAGGAAGCCCGGCAGCGAGGGCGAGCCGCATTCTTCCTCACCCTCGATCATCACCGAGACGGCAACGGGCAGCTCCCCGCGCGTTTCTTTCCACGCCCGGGCCGCCTCGAGGAAGGTCATCAACTGGCCTTTGTTGTCCTCCGCCCCGCGCGCCACGATGACCTTTCCGTTGCCGGGCTCGGTCGCGATGCGCGGCTCGAACGGAGGGGTCTGCCAGAGGTCCAGCGGGTCCGGCGGCTGCACGTCATAGTGGCCATAGAAGAGGACGTGCGGCGTGCCGGGTGGCACCGATTTGCGATCGTGTCCGACGACCATCGGATGCCCCGTTGTCGGTCGCACGCTCGCCTCGAAGCCGATGTCGCGCAGCACCGCCGCGCACCATTCGGCGGCGGCGTTGCAGTGCGGCTTGTAGGCCGGGTCGGTCGAGACGCTCGGGATGCGCAGCAGCTCGAACAGGCGACCGAGGCCGGCCTCGTGGTTGCGGGCGAGCCGGTCGAGTGCGGTGTCGAGTGGGCTGGTCATGGGTCGGGAGGCTCGATCTGCCGTTGGTGATCGGCAGACAGTGCGCGATGCGCCCGTCACAGTCAAAGCGTCATCCACCGTGCGAAGGTCGTTATTGGCGACGGCGCGACACTTGCAAATCCAGGCGCGCGGCGGCAGAAGCGTCGGGATGGCGCATCCAAAATCGAAATCGAAGTCCGACGCCGACAAGCCGCGTGCCGGGAGCGGCGACCCTTCACGCGTCTATGTGTTCGGGGCCGGGCGCACCGACGGCGGCGCGAGCCTGGTCGATCTCCTGGGGGGCAAGGGTGCCAATCTCGCCGAGATGGCGGCGCTCGGATTTCCGGTGCCGCCGGGGTTCACCATCACGACGGAGGTTTGCCGCGCGTATTTCGCCGCTAGCGGTGAGCTGCCCGCGGGGTTGATGGAGGAGGTCGAAGCCGCGTTGGCCGACGTCGGTAAGTCGGCCGGCGCCGTTTTCGGAGACGACTCCAATCCGCTGCTCGTCTCCGTCCGCTCCGGCGCGCGGGTCTCGATGCCCGGCATGATGGATACCGTTCTCAATCTCGGGCTCAACGACCGGACGGTGAAGGGCCTCGCGCGGCGCACGAACGACGAGCGCTTTGCCTACGACAGCTATCGCCGCTTCATCCAGATGTATTCCGACGTCGTGCTCGGCATCGAGCATGGCGTCTTCGAGGACATTCTTGACAACTTCAAGAACCTCGCCGGTTTCAGCCTCGACACCGAACTCTCCGCCGATAACTGGCTGGAGATCATCGAGGAGTACAAGGAAGCCGTCCGCAGCCGGTTGAAGCACCCCTTTCCCGAGGACACGCGCGAGCAGCTCGCCCGCGCCATCGCGGCGGTCTTCGGCTCGTGGAATACGCCGCGCGCCGCCACCTACCGGCGGGCGCATTCGATCCCCGAATCGTGGGGCACCGCCGTCACAGTGCAGGCCATGGTCTTCGGCAACCTCGGGCCATCGTCGGCGACGGGCGTGGCGTTCACCCGCAATCCCTCGACGGGGCAGCGCGAAATCTACGGCGAGTATCTGCTCAACGCCCAGGGTGAGGACGTGGTGGCCGGCATCCGCACGCCGCTCCCGCTCACCGAGATGGCGCGCCGCGAAATGGGGGGCGAGGGGGTCTCGCTCGAAGTCTCGATGCCGGCACTCTTCCGCGAGCTCGGCGGCTATTTCGACAGGCTCGAAGCCCGCTATCGCGACATGCAGGACGTCGAGTTCACCATTCAGCAGGGCAAGCTGTGGCTGTTGCAGACCCGCGCCGGCAAGCGCACCGCGCAGGCCGGTATCCGCATCGCCGTCGATCTCTGCGAGGAAAAGACGATCAGCCGCGAGGAAGCGGTGCTCGCCGTCGATCCCGCCATGCTCGGCCAGCTCCTGCATCCGACCATCGACGCCGGCGTGCATGTCGAGACGATCACCAAGGGATTGCCGGCCTCTCCCGGCGCGGCGGCCGGCGAGGTCGTGTTCCATCCCGACGATGCCGAGCACATGAAGGCGCAGGGCCGCAGCGTCATCCTGGTCAGGGTCGAGACCAGCCCCGAGGACATCCACGGCATGTATGCCTCGGCCGGCATCCTGACGGCGCGCGGCGGCATGACCTCGCACGCGGCGGTCGTGGCACGCGGTATGGGACTGCCCTGTGTCTCGGGCGCCAGCGCGCTGCGCATCGACCCGGAGGCGCGCGAGTTCCGGGTCGGTGCCAAGCTCTTCCGCGAGGGCGACGTCATCACTATCGATGGCAGTACGGGTCTGGTCCTCAAGGGCACGGCTCCGATGCGCCAGCCCGAACTCTCCGGGCATTTCGCCAAGCTGATCGGCTGGGCGGACGGGATGCGGCGGCTCAGCGTGCGCGCCAATGCCGACACCCCGCGGGATGCCCGCCAGGCGCGCTCGTTCGGCGCGGAAGGCATCGGGCTCTGCCGCACGGAGCACATGTTTTTCGAGACGGACCGCATCCGTGCCATGCGCGAGATGATCCTCGCCGCCGACGAAAGGGGCCGGCGTGCGGCGCTCGCGAAAATCCTGCCGATGCAGCGCGCCGATTTCGTCGAGCTGTTCGAGATCATGGGCGAGCTGCCGGTGACCATCCGGCTGCTCGATCCGCCGCTGCACGAATTCCTGCCGCGCCACGAGCGCGAGATCGAGGCGGTCTCTGAGCGGCTCGGCGTGGCGGCGGACAAGCTCAAGCAGCGCATCGCCGAGCTGTCGGAGTTCAATCCCATGCTCGGGTTCCGCGGCTGCCGTCTGGCGATCCGCTATCCGGAGATCACCGAGGTTCAGGCGCGGGCCATCTTCGAGGCTGCGGTGGCGAGCGAGCGGGCGACGCGGAGGCCGGTCAGGATCGAGATCATGATCCCGCTCGTCGCCTACCGGAAGGAGTTCGACATCCTGGCCGACGTGATCCGCGCGACGGCGCGCGCTGTCGAGCAGGAGACGGGGGCCGGTCTGACGTTCGAGATCGGCACCATGATCGAGCTGCCGCGTGCGGCGCTGAAAGCCGACGAACTGGCGTCGGGCGAGGATGGCGCGCAGTTCTTCTCGTTCGGCACCAACGATCTCACGCAGACGGCGCTGGGATTGTCGCGAGACGACGCGGCGCCGATCCTTTCGAATTACGCGGGACGCGGCATCTTCGAAATGGACCCGTTCGTTTCGATCGACAGGGCCGGTGTCGGCGAGCTGGTGCGGATCGGGGTCGAGAAGGGACGCGCGGTCAATCCGAAGCTCAAGATCGGCATCTGCGGCGAGCACGGCGGCGATGCTGCATCGGTGGCGTTCTTCGATGCCGCCGGTCTCGACTATGTGTCGTGCTCGCCGTTCCGGCTGCCGATCGCACGCCTTGCGGCGGCGCAGGCCGCGATCCGGCATTCCGCCAAATCAGCGACGCAGCCCGGCGGTGAGGGCGCCTAGATCACGATCGCTTCGGACCCTGTCAGTCCGAAGCGTGAAGCGTCGGTCTCGACAGAGATCTAGAAGAATTCCTTGTCCTGCTCGTCGAGCGTCGGTTTTCGGGTCGGGGGCAGGGCGCTCTTGGGTGCCAGCAGCAGGGCAAGGACCAGCGGCGGCAGGATGAAGCACCACGCGGCCCAAGAGGAGGCATCGCGGTTCTTCCGCGCGGCCATATAAAATCCGAGGATGCCGCAGACCACTGCGGTCACGCCGTAGATCACAATTCCGAGCATCCCCGAGCCTCCGGCGGTGTACTAGTGTAATGATTTCGAAGTCCGCTTCATACGTTGCAGCGGGCTGAGTAGCGGACTTCGAAATCTGAATCACACTAGAATCATTGCTTTCTAGTGTCCTTTCGATCGCGAAGTCCTTACGGAACGTGCGGAAGACTTTGACGGACTTCGCGATCGGGACACTAGCAAGTCCGCCTTGTAGTCACTGCCGTGGCGATGCGCCAGCGGCCTCACCGACGAACTGGGTGTCAACTGTGGCGGAATCAAGCAGCCGGCCGCAGCGCGATCCTAAAACAGCCGGCCACCGGCCGCGAGGATGCCGCCGAAGACGATCGCTGCGGCTGCAGCGAGGCACACGAGGGCACGCGTCACAGGCATCGCCACCATCTCGGATCCCGCGCTGTCAGCGTAGTCTTGCGGCGGCTTGCGGCCGGAGACCATCGCCTTGATCAGAGGCTCTCTGACGACCCATGCATGGAAAAGGTTGGTCGCGATGTGCAGGCCGGCCAGCGGCAGGATCACGAAATCGAACACGCGGCCGTGCCAGCGGGTGGCGAATTTCGTCGTCTCCTCCGAAACGAGGCGCGTCAGCGGACCGCCCGTCAGGTCGTTGTCGTCGACGGCGAAGAGGCCGAAGCCGGCCTGCGTGAGGAGCGCCGCCAGCAGGGCCACGACCATCCAGGCACCGAGCGGATTATGGCCGAGAAACTTGCGGGCACGGCCGGCGATCAGGTCGCGGCCGTAGGCGAAGGCCACCGTCGGGGAGCGGACGAAGGACGAAAAGCGCGAGGTCGGGCTTCCGGTGACGCCCCACAGCAGACGCCAGACGAGCAGGGTCAGGATGGCGAGGCCGTTGTAGCGGTGCCAGACGAGCGTCACGTCGCCGAGGGTTTCGGAATACTCGTAGCTGAGCCAGGCGCTCGCCAAGAGGGCGACGAGCAGCCAGTGAAAGACGCGTGTCGGCAGATCCCAGGCTGCCACGTCGCGCCGGTCCGAACCGTCGGCGGCCATCAGTTCTTCGGCTTGCGGTAGATCTTGTGGCAGCCGCTGCAGTTGCCCATCACATCCTTCCAGGTCGCCGGAAAGGTTTCTTCGTCGGTGATCGACGCCTCGGCGGCCTTGGCGACCTCGGCGAGCTTCTTGAACCGCGCCTCGAAGTCGGCCTTGTCCTCCCAGATTTTTGCAAGCGCCTCGGTATCGCCGCCGGTCTTGGCGTCGTCGGGGAAGAGAGTAGGCAGGATGGCGGCCTTTTCCTGGAAGACCTTCAGCGCCGCCTGCACCTTGGCCAGGTCGAAATCCGCCTCGCCCTTGAACGCCTGGTTCGGCTCCTTCGACGCTTTGCCCATCGCAGCGTAGTGATCTTTGCGCTGTTTGATGATGTCGAGGTTCTGAGCGGCGGCGCTCAGGGTGCCGGCGAAGAGCGCGAGCACGAACGTCAGGGCTTTGACCGTCGGGACATGGACCGTCAGGGCGGGGCGCATCGGGATCGGCTCCTGTTTTCGATGGGAGATGACGGATGGCGGCTATACGGAGGAAAGCTCGCATCCGATCCGCGGCAAGTCAATTTCAGGCGGGGCCCGGCCAGCGCAAAAGCATACTGCGCTACCGACGGGGCGCGGAATCGCTGGGGGCGAGATGTGGAACGCCAATTTCTCGCGGAACGCTTGTCGCGACGTCTAAATCGGGGATGAAATGAAACCAATACGGTCAGGCCGCGGCGCGACCGCCCCACCGGGGACCGAACAAGTCACGCAGCCATAGCACCCACGCCTCGGCCTGCTTGTAGTGGGTCGGCGGAGCCGAGCGCACCACCGGAGTGATCCGTGCGGCCGACTGATGGCCGAGGCGGAGTGCCATTTCAGGCTGCAGCTCGACCACCGTTGCAAACTCGTCGGAGGCCGCCATGGCAAAGCCCGCGGCATCGACTACGGACATCAGCCTCTTGTTCGCCATGGTCTCGCAAGCCCTGTCTCGCGACCGCTACCGATCGGTCGATTTGCAATCGTCCGCTCCCGCCTAGGAGCGCACATTCAGCAACTAAAATTGATGCAGGAAGGTTCCAGGTCAAGAAAAATCTTTTGCCAATACTGCCGCCGTGCTAACGGCACCGGCCGCTTCGGCGGTGCGAGAAAAATCATGCAGTGCAATAACTTCGTGACAAACACCTGATTTCCGACGCTTGGCGGTCGGGAATGAATTTTTCACCTCTCGCCGGCCGCGATGCGTCGAGCCTGCAACTCGTGATTCTAGGGCCGACGGGGCCAGTGAACCGCCGAAACTTTCGGTCGACCGACCCGTGACGGCCCTTGCCATCGGCATCATAGAGCGCGACGATGACGCCTGTCGCGTTCCTCCTCCGAGGCGCGGGGGCGCGCGGCGCCCTCTCACGCGCCTCGAGCAAGCTCCCGCGAGTGGAGCAGTCAGGAGGACACCATGGGGCAATCCGACGGCCCGAGAGGGCCTGCAGCAGGCGGACCGGCCGGCGGCCGGAGTTCCCGCTGCATTGCGCTGATCGGGCCATATCTCTCCGGCAAGACCACACTCCTCGAAAGCATCCTCGCCCGCACGGGCACCATCCCCCGCCAGGGGGCCATCGCCGACAAGAACACCGTCGGTGACAGTGCACCCGAAGCCCGCGACCACGGCATGAGCGTCGAGCTCAATGTGGCGGATGTGAACTTCCTCGGCGACACCTTCACCTTCATCGACTGTCCGGGTTCCATCGAGTTCCAGCACGAAAGCGCGCTGGCGCTGGCGGCCTGCGATGCGGCGGTCGTCGTCTCCGAGCCGGACCCCAAGCGTGTGCCGGCCTTGCAGGTCATCCTCAAGGGGTTGGAAGACCGCGGCATTCCTCATTTCCTGTTCCTCAACAAGATCGACACTTTCGCGACGCCTGTCCGCGACATCATCCCGCTGCTGCAGCCGGCTTCCACCAAGCCCCTGGTGCTCCGCCAGATTCCGATCTGGGAGAACGGTATCGCTACCGGCTTCGTCGATCTCGCCTCCGAGCGCGCCTACGTCTACCGCGAGCATGCGGCGTCCGAGATCGTGGACCTGCCGGCGGCGGTCAGGGATCGCGAGAAAGAGGCGCGCTTCCACATGCTGGAGCAGCTCGCCGACTATGACGATGAGCTGATGGAGCAGTTGCTGTCCGACCTCCAGCCGCCCAAGGACAAGATATTCGACGACCTATCGAAAGAGCTGCGCGAGGGATTGATCTGCCCCGTGCTGCTCGGCTCGGCGTACAATGGCAACGGCATTCTGCGGCTGCTGAAAGCGCTTCGCCATGAGGCGCCGTTCGTCGCCGACACCGCCCGCCGGCTGAAGATCGAGAACGCCAAGTCGGCCGCCTACGCTATGAAGACGCTCTACACCGGCCACGGCGGCAAGCTGACCATAGCCCGTGTGCTGACCGGCGACATCGCCGACGGCACGACGCTGCATGGTGCCGCCGGCCGCGACGATCGCATCGCCGGTGTCTTCGCGATGCGCGGGGCGGAGACGACCAAGAAGCCGGTCGCCAAAGCGGGCGATACGGTTGCCTTCGGCCGCCTGGAGCACGTCAAGACCGGTGAGCTGATCACCGCGGAAAAGAGCGGTATCGTGCAATTGAAAGGCGCTTCCGCGCCGGCCCCTGTGCTCGCGTCCGGCATCGGGCTCAAGGATCGCAAGGACGAGGTCAAGCTGTCGGCGGCGCTCGCCAAACTGGTCGAGGAAGATCCCTCGCTCAGCCTCGAGCACAATCAGGACACCCATCAGGTGCTGCTCAAGGGGCAGGGAGAGATGCACTTGCGCGTCGCCTTCGAGCGGCTGGCGCGCAAGTACGGCGTCGTCGTCGAGCGTCAGAAGCGGCAGGTGCCTTACCGGGAGACGATCAAGAAGACGATCGAAATCCGCGGACGTCACAAGAAGCAATCCGGCGGACACGGACAGTTCGGCGACGTGGTGATCGACATCAAGCCGCTGCCGCGCGGGTCGGGCTTCCAGTTCTCGGATTCCATCACCGGCGGCGTGGTGCCGAAGCAGTTCATCCCCTCGGTCGAGATCGGGGTCGCCGACTACCTGAAGACGGGGCCGCTCGGCTTCCCCGTCGTCGACGTGGCGGTGAACCTCAAGGACGGCTCCTATCACACGGTCGACAGCTCCGACATGGCGTTCCGGCAGGCCGGGCGTCTGGCGATGAGCGAAGGGATGCCGAAGTGCGCGCCGGTGCTGCTGGAACCGGTGATGGCGGTCGACATCTCGGTCCCCTCCGAGGCGACGGCGCGGATCAACGCCATCATCTCGCAGCGGCGCGGACAGATTCTCGGCTTCGACGGTCGCGAAGGCTGGCCCGGCTGGGATGTGGTTCAGGCGCAGATTCCGGAATCGGAGATGGACGACCTCATCGTCGAGCTCAGAAGCGCCACGGCCGGCGTTGGCACCTATACGGCGCGGTTCGACCATCTGTCCGAGCTGACAGGCCGGCTCGCCGACAACGTGCTCGCCGCCCACAAGCAGGCGGCGGAGTAAGGCGGGCCAGATCGGGAGCGACGAGGCCCGGCCCCGAAGGATGGGGCCGGGCCTATTGCCGGACGCGGGGAGGGGCACCGCGTCACGGCGCTTCGTGGTGCCGGCGGTCATACGATCAGGATGTCTGCGGCACTGATCGCGGGGCCCGCCATCGCGGGGTCATAGTTGACCTGGGCGATTGCGACGGCCGCGCCCTCCTTGCTGCCGTCGGCGTCATAGGACAGCACACCCGTCGCGGCGTTGAACACGATGCGGTCGTCGTCGTCGAGCGCGGTCGCGCCGACGCGGAAGAAGTTGGCGTCGAGGCGCCCGTCGCCGTTGACGTCCAGGGCTCCGAAGATCGCGTCGTCGAGTGCGATCCGGTCGATGCCGCGCTGATAGTCGAGAATGCCATCGGCATTGCCGGCCCCGAGTGCGGTGGAGAACTGGAACGTGTCGGCATCGGCGCCGCCGACGAGCTTGTCGGCGCCAAGCTTGCCATCGAGCGTATCGTTACCGGCGCCGCCTGACAGCTCGTTGGCGAGGTTGTTTCCGGTCAGCCCGTTGCCGAGTCCGTTGCCGGCGCCGTTGATCTGTAAATTGTCCTCGAGCAGCAGGTTCTCGACCTCGGCGGCGAGCGCCGTGATTGTCACCTTGGAGCGGATCAGGTCGCCGGTGCCACCGCCCTCCTTTTCGATCACCAAGTCGGCAACGTCATCGACGAAGTAGGTATCGTTGCCGCCGAGACCCTCCATCGTATCGCCCTTCAGCCGGCCATCGATGGTGTTGGCATAGTCCGTTCCGATGATCGTGTTGGCGACGTCCGAGCCGTAGCCGTTGATGTCCTTGCCCGTGAGCGTGAGGTTCTCGATGCCGCTGTAGGTTTGGAGGTCGCGGGTGATATCCGACCTGATGGTGTCGATGCCCGACGTGTCGAAGATCGTGTCGTAGCCGTCACGCAGGACGTAGGTATCGTTGCCGCCGGCGCCTTCGAGACGATCCTGGCCGGCGCCGCCGTCGAGCACGTTCGCCGCGTTATTGCCGACGATCGTGTTGACGCCTGCGTTGCCGGTGCCGTTGATCGCCGCGGTGCCCGTGAGTTCGAGGCGCTCGATAAAGTTCTCGATCTGGAAGGTGACCGAACTCCTTACCGTGTCGCGGACGCCGCCGTAGGGGTTGGTCTCGATGGCACGATCCAGCGCGGAGTCGACGATATACGTGTCGTCGTTGTCCCCGCCGTACATCGTGTCGTTGCCGGTGCCGCCGTCGAGCGTGTCGTTGCCAGCGCCGCCATGCATCGTGTCGTTGCCGCCGCCGCCGTTGATCGTGTTGGCGAGGTCGTTGCCATAAATCTCGTTGTTGAGGCCGTTGCCGGTGCCAGAGACAACGCCGAGAGCGGTGTCAGAGGCGAGCTCCAGAACCTCGACGTTCGCGGCGAGAGTGTATCCCGTGGCGCGGGCGATGACCTTGTCGCGCGTGCCGTACGAGACTATCGTCGTGTCCGTGCTCTCGTTGACAATGTCGAACAACCCGGCAGCGTTGCGGTCGATGACATAGGTGTCGTTGCCGGTGCCGCCGCTCATGGTGTCGCGGTCCGCGCCGCCGTCGAGCGTGTCGTTGCCGCCGCCGCCGTTCAGCGTGTCGTTGCCGGCGCCGCCCTCGATAGTGTTGTTGCCGGCGTTGCCGATGATCGTGTTGGCGGCAGCGTTGCCCCGGCCGTGGACAGCCGTCGTATCGCTTGCCGTGCGGCTCGGGCCAAAGAGCTGCAGCCTCTCGATCTCGTTCGCCATCACGTAGGTGGTGCCGGCCGCGCCGACGTAGTGGACGGTATCCTGCGTGCCGCCGCCGGCAAGCTCGTGGATCACATCCTCGGGCCGGTCGACGACGTAGATGTCGTTGCCGCCGTAGCCATGCAACTCGTCGATGCCGCCGCCGCCGTTCAGCGTGTTGGCCGCGCTGTTGCCGAAGATGGTATTGTCCTGGGCGTTTCCGGTGCCGCTGCGCGCCAGCGATCCCTCGACGAGTTCGAGGATCTCGATGCCTGTGGATTCCGGCCGGTTCAGCGAGTAGTCCACCGTAGCGACGACGCGGTCGCGGTCGCCGAAGGCCCCAGCGGCCTCGTTCACCACATCGAGTGCGCTGTCAACTTTGTACGTGTCGTTGCCCTCGTAGCCCCACATGCGGTCGATGCCGGCGCCACCGTCGAGTACGTTTCCGCCGGTCGTACCGTGAAGCGAATTACGCAACTCGTTGCCGGTGGCGCTGAGGGCCGTTCCGACCAACCGTAGTTCTTCGACCTCGCTGCCGGCTGCCAGCACATAGCTTGCCGACGCCTCGATCTTGTCCGACGTGCCGCCGCCGGCCACCTCGGTGACGACGTCGTCCGCACTGTCGACCTTGTAGGTGTCGTTGCCGGCTCCGCCCAGCATCGTGTCGTAGCCGAAGCCGCCGTCGAGCGTGTCGCCGCCGCCGCCGCCTTCGAGGTAATCGTTGCCGGTCCCGCCGGAGAGCGCGTTGGCCAGGCCGTCGCCGACGATGGCGTCGGCGTAAGGTGAGCCGATGACGTTCTCGATGCCGGTCAGCGTGTCGCCCTCGGCGATGAAGCCCGAGGCCGTGCCGGCCAGGAGATCGATGTCGACCCCTTGCGACCCCATGTAGACGAAGTACGTGTAGTCGACCGTGTCGGTGCCTGAGCCGCCGTCGATGTGGTCGGCGCCGCCGCCACCCTTGATGGTGTCGTCGCCGCCTTCGCCGAACGAGTCGTCGTCTCCGATGCCGCCGTCCAGCGTGTCGTCGTGAGCGCCGCCATGAAGGGTGTCGTTGCCAAGGCCGCCCGTGAGGATGTCGTTCTGATCACCCCCGGTGAGGGTGTCGTTTCCGCCACCGCCGTCAATGGTGTCTCGGCCTGCGCCGCCCGACAGGGTGTTCGCCACTCCGTTACCTGTGATGGTATCGTTGCCGCTGCCGCCGGTCGCGTTCTCGATGATGACGCCCCTCACTGTGTTCTGGTCTGCGATGACGCCGGTGAAGTCGCCTGCGATGGTGTAGCCGCCGGTCGTTCCCAAGACGCGGTTCAGTGCGCCGCCGCCCGTCGCCGAATTGTCGAGGGTGGCGGGCCTCAGGTCGAGGACCGCGTTGCCCGCGCCCGTGTACCGGATCTCGTCGGTGCCGCCGGTGTCCCAGATGCAACTCCACATCGTATTGGCCTGGGCACCCAGATCGTACACGTCGTCACCGCCATTGACGTCTGTCCGCGCGCCGTAGAGGTACTGGATGGCGGCGATGTCGAAGGCCATCGGCGTGGCACTGTATCCGGTGGTTCCGTCGGTCGATCCGCTGCGCCGGTACGACATCAGCGTGTACATCGTGTGGTTGAGGCCGAAGTCGCCCGCGTCGTTGACGCCGATAGCGCCGGGAAACGTCAGCTCGGTGCCGTCGAGCGGGATGTCGAAGATGAATTGCGGATCCTCGTCGAAATGCGGATGGTCGAGCCCCAACAGATGGCCGATCTCGTGCACCATGACTTCGTAGGCGAGACCGCCGGGCTGCAGCGTGGCGCTGGTCCAGAACGGGTTGCCGTTTCCGATGGTTTGCCGGATGTAGAAGTCGGCGTCTCCGGCGGAATTGTAGAAGTCGACGTATTGCGGAAGCTGAGCTTCACCGAGCTTGGTGCCCTCCACTTCGTAGGACAGGTTCATCTCGAAGTCGGATTCCGACGCCGGAGCCCTGCTGAAATCCACGTTCGCGACGTTGGACCAAGTGTCGAAGGCAGACTGCAGGGCCGTCAGCTCGACGGGGTTCCAGGCCTGATCGCCACCCGTGACGCTGTAAGTGATGAGCGTTCTCGACGGGTTGTCGTCGCCCCAGTACCAGCCGCCGTTCAGGATGGCGTCGACGTAGGTGTGGCGGCTGTAGCCCTTCTCGGTCGTGCTGGCCATAATCCAATCTCCTGCTTCTCGATCCCTTGGGCGCTGTGCGCCGCATTCCCCTCCGTCGCGGCGGGGCGGGAAAAGGTTCAGGAGGGATTGGGCACAAGGCCGGTCTGGCGAAAAATTTGGGCTTCCTCGGCCGCGGGATGCGGGGAGTGCAATGGGTTGTTGCCACCAGGGCATGCGCCCGGTTCCGTGACCCGCAGTTCACCAGACCTCGCAACGCCTGTCGTCCGGTTGGTTGCGCTGCTATCCATCCGCTCAGACCAAGGTCTGATCATGAGCGCACCGCTGGCCGAATTAATCGAGTTTAGGTTAAATTGCGCAAAGGCCATGCGCCGTGCGTCATTTCTCTGGGCGATGGCGTCCCACGCGACCTCGGAGACACTCTCATGCGACTTTCGCTCTTCGTTGCGCTTGTCCTCCTCCCGACCTCCGCGGCCCTCGCCAACGACTGGAAGGACTGCGAGAGCAGCGACGCCGATCGCAGCATCGCGGGCTGCACGCGCATCATCAACGCCGGCCGCGAAAAGCCGAAGGATCTCGGTATCGCCTATCTCAACCGCGGCATCGGGCATCGCAACAAAGGTGATCACAGCGCAGCCGCCTTCGATCTCGACAAGGCCGTCGAACTTTATCCGAAGTATTCCTATGCATGGGAAACGCGCGGCTGGAACAAGTACGATCTCCTCGAATACGACAGCGCGCTGGAGGATTTCGACGAGGCGATCCGCCTCGATGAGAAGAGCTCGGAAGCCCATCGCGGGCGCGGGTCTGTGCTCGAGGAAAAGAAGCAGCCGGACGACGCGATCGCGTCCTACGACCGGGCCGTTGCGCTCGGCAAGAAGAACGCCCGCGCCTGGGCCAGCCGTGCCAACCTGAAGTTCTGGCACTTCAAACAGCCGGAAGTGGCGCTCGCCGATGTCGACAAGGCGGTCGAACTCGATCCCGATGACACCTACGGTCTCGAAGTCCGCTCCAAGATCTACGCCGAAACCGAGAACTTCGACGCAGCCGTGGCCGACGCCAGCCGGATCATCACGCTGTTGCCGGACTCGTCCGACGGCTACCGCACGCGCGCAACAATTTACGACACCAAGGGCGACTACGCCCGCGCGCTCGGCGATCACAACCGTGCGCTCGAACTGGCGCCCGAGGACGCCATCGCACTCAATGCTCGCGCCTGGACCTTCTATCACCTCGGCGAGTACGCCCGCTGCGTCGAGGATGCGAGCAAAAGCATCCAGATCAAGCCGTATCCGGAAACCTACGACACGCGAGGCTGGGGCTATCTCGGGCTGCAGAACTATCAGGCAGCCTTCGCCGACTACAACGAGGCGCTGTCGAAGGACGCCAACCTGATCACCGCCTTTGCAGGGCGCGGGGTTGCGCTCGCATCGGCCGGCCAGCGCGACGATGCCCTGCGCGATCTCGAAAAGGCGACCTCCATGTCCCCGCGCAACAAGGACGAGCGCGACGCCATCGCTCTGGCGTTGAACGTGCTGAGGAAGATGCGTGAGCAGCCGGCCGCGCCGCCGCCTCAGCAGCAAACGACACCGGCGCAGCCACCGGCCGCTGCTCCGCCGCCGGCCCAACCCCCGGCCCAACCCCCGGCCCAGCAGCCGACCGTCACCGCGCCGCCGCCTCCGGCCCAATCCCCGACCGAGACCCAGCCTGCCGTCGCCGGCAACCGCGAGGAGGACCTCAAGGTCTGCTTCAACGCCACCATGCCCAACCCGGCGATCGAGGCGTGCAGCCGGCGCATCTCTTCCAACGAGTTCTCGGGACGCGACCTCGCGGATCTGTGGGGCCGTCTCGCCCTGGCCTGGCGCAAGAAGGGCTACACGACGCTCGAAACCAAATCCTGGGCCGCGGCGCGCGAGGCGGCGCCCCAGGCCGAGGAGTTCGCCAGTGCGCACGCGGCGGCGCTGCGGCAATTGAAGGACTTCAAGGCAGCCATCGCCGCCGCCGACGAGGGGATGCGGCTCGATGCCAAGAGTCCACGACCAGTGGTGGAGCGGGCGCTGACCAAGATGAAGCAGCCCGATTTTCAGGGTGCACTCGCCGACATCGCCATCGCAACGGGACTCGATGCCAAGAGCCCGCTGGTCATGCTGGCGCACGCGCGCATCCTCGCCGAAAAGGGCGACAACCAGCCGGCGCTGGACATGTTCGCCAATGCCATCGCCGCCGATCCGGCCAACGGCGAAGCGTGGTTCCACCGCATGCTGTTCGTCGAGCGGCTCGGGCAGAAGGAGGCGACGCTCGCCGACGCACGCAAGGCGTCCGAGCTTCTCCCGGGCGAGGCGGCCAAGCACGCCGGCCTCGGGTTCATGCTCTCGAAGAACCAGTTCTATCTTCAGGCGCTGGCCGCCTACGAGGCGGCGCTGGCCGCCGATCCCCAATCGATGATCGCTCTCATGGGCCGCGCGCTGACGGGCGCTCAGCTCGGGCAGTTCAACAGCTCGATTGCGGACTTCGAGCGGGTGCTGTCGATGACCCCGCAATCCGATTTCGAGATTGATTTCTTCCAGAACGCGATGCCGCGAACCACCATCGAAGCGGCGCTGGCCGAGACCCGCGCTCTGCAGGCGGCCCCACAGCAGATCGCCCCGCAAGCCGCTCCGGCGGCGGCGCCGCCCGCCGCCCAGCCCGCCCCGGCAACTCCCGCCCCGGCAACTCCCGCCACCAATCCGCCGGCGACGCCGGCCCCTCCCGCCTCCACGCCACCGCCGCAGGGCAAGCCGGGCGAGACTGCTCCTTCAACACAAAAATCGACGACGGCCCCGGCGTCGCCTTCAGAGTCGGGGGAGCAAGGCAATCGCGAGGATGATCTCACCACATGCTTCAACGCCGGCAAGCCGGACGACGTGATCGCGGCCTGCCGCCGCCGCATCGCCACGAGAGAGTTCAAGGATCGCGACCTCGCCGACCTGCAATCCAGTCTCGGGTCGGCGCTCGAATCCAAGCGCGACTTCAAGGGCGCGGCGGGGGCGTTCGCCGCGGCACGGACGGCCGATCCGAGCGCCGAAAAACACGCCAGCGATCATTCGAACTTGCTCCGCAAGCTCGGCGATCTCGACGGAGCTCTCGAGGCGGCGGACGAAGCCGGCAAGCTCGATCCCAAGAGCGTCACGCCGTTCGTGATGCGCGCCCATGTGCACGAGGAGCGGTCCGACTACGCGGCCGCGTTCAAGGAGCTGGAAAAGGCCGTGGCGGCATCCCCTCAGGACACATGGCCGCTGATCGTCCGCGCCTCGATCAAAGGGAACAGCGGCGACCTGCACGGAGAGCTTGCCGAACTCGATGAGGTGATTGCCCGGGAGCCCACGAATGCCGTCGCGTGGAACAACCGCGCCTATACGCTCGTGGAGCTGGGTGAATACGATCGCGCTCTCACCGAGGCGAACAAGGCGCTCGAGCTCGCGGCGAACGATGCGCGCACGCTCGATACACGCGGTTTCGCCTATCTCGGCAAGAAGGACACCGCGCGCGCCATTGCCGATTTTGATGCGGCGCTGGCGGCCGATCCGGAAGCGCTCGCCGCCGTCGTCGGCCGCGGCCTCGCCCACAAGGAGGCCGACAACAAGGACCAGGCGCGGGTCGATCTCGAACGTGCGAAGAGCATGATGGTCGCTACTCCCGAGGACCGCGCACTGGTCGAGCGGGCGAAAAAGGCGCTGGCGGAGCTGGGCTCGGCGGCGGCGCCGGGCGTCACACCCGCGGGACAGCCGGTGTCCCGCATCGTGTTCGCCATGACGCAGCAGCCGAACGGGATCGCCTGCATGCTCGAGGGTGCCCAGGGTGACGTGCGTGTGCACATCACGCGGGAGAAATTCACCCCCGAGTGGGTGCGGTGGTCGGTCGGCGCCGATCTCTGGCGGCGGCAGATCCCCGAGCTGCGCAAGGCCGGTGCGCCCATCCGGCTTGCGCACAAGTGGGGACGCGACACGGAGCTGTCGAAGGAGCAGGCGGTCAACATCATGATTCCGAGCATGGTGTCGATGAAGCTGCCGCTGAAGACGATCCGGCCCATGGCCAGCGAGGGACTGGAGGCCACATGGGCCGTCAACGGTCACGCGGTCAGCTACAACCTCGGCAACCTGCTCGACGTGCTGCCGCAGCTCGAAGCCTGCTACTGACCAACTCGATCCCCGACGAATGCGAGCTGGCGCTCAGTGACCGGTCTCGTTGCCCCACAGATCCTGCAGCCGCGCATCGCGTCCGCAGCCGTGCCGGTAGTAGCGGTACTTGAGCGGGTTCGTCCGGTAATAATTCTGGTGATAGTCCTCGGCCGCCGTGAACACCGACGCCGGCACGATCTCGACCGCGATGGGCCTGTCGAAGCGACCGCTCTTCTCCAGCGCCGCCTTGCTCTCGTCGGCGAGACGCTTCTGCTCGGCGTCATGCGTGAAGATGGCGGGCCGGTACTGGCTGCCGCGGTCGCAGAACTGCCCGCCTCCGTCGAGCAGATCGACGTGGCGCCAGTAGAAATGCAAGAGCTGCTGATATGACACTTTATTCGGGTCATATTTGATCTGCAGCGCTTCGGTGTGTCCGGTGTGGCCCTGTCCCACATCGTCGTAGGTGGGATTTTTCGTCTTGCCGCCGGTGTAGCCGGAAACGGTTTCGACCACGCCTACGACGCTGTCGAAGTCGGATTCGGTGCACCAGAAGCAACCCGAGGCGAACGTGGCGGTGGCGAGCGTCGACGGCGCCGCTTTCGGCTCGGCGACGGCCGACAGGCTGCCGCCGATGACGGCGGCCCCGAGCGCGGCAAACACGAGGAAGGAAAGATGATGGCGGGAGAGCATGGCGGTTCTCGATGAGAGGATGCGGTCAAAGGGCGCCTCCCGCCCGCGCGGTGGAATCGCGACGGGAGGCGAACGTATCGGAACGGTCGAGGCTCGTTCAGCTCGCGGCTTTCGGCACGAACTTCATCGCGACGCCGTTCATGCAATAGCGCAGGCCCGTCGGTTTCGGACCGTCGTCGAACACGTGGCCGAGATGACCACCGCATCGGCGGCAGTGCACCTCCGTGCGCGTCATGAAGAACTTGCGATCCTCGGAGGTGCCGACGGCGTTGTCGATCGGCGCGTAGAAGCTCGGCCAGCCGGTGCCGCTGTTGAACTTGGTCTCGGAGGCGAACAGCGGCAGGTCGCAGCCGGCGCAGTGATAGGTGCCGGCGGCGTAGGTCTTGTCGAGCGGGCTGGTGCCGGCACGCTCCGTGCCGTGCTCGCGCAGCACGTAATACTGATCCGGCGTCAGCGTCTTCTTCCAATCAGCGGCGGACTTGGTGACTTCGAACATGGCCTTTTCCTCGGCGGCGGTCTTCGGGCGGGGCAGGACGGTGGCAAGGGTCAGCCCTGCGCCTGCGAGCGTGAAATGGCTGAATTGACGGCGGGTCAGCATGGGGTCTCCTGGTGGTCGGGCGTCTCCGTTCGCACATTCGCCCGGATCGCCGCATGATCGGCTCATGCACACCCATACGGGCGCCGCTGCGGCAAGTTTCGCCCGGCGGCGCCCGGACGGCCGATCAACTCTCCTTGATCGCCGCTCGATCGTGTCTTGATCCCGGACCAACGCCGGCCCGGCGGCTCACGTTCCGATCGGCACGTCGGAGTCGAGGGCGATCTCCTCCGGCGTCAACCGGCAGCGGAACGCCAGCATTTCGACCCCCGCCGCCTTCGCCTCGGCGTAAGCGGCAGCGTAGGCCGGATCGATGTCGGCCGCGAGACCGAAACGGCGGATGTCGGCGCGCTGGATCAGGTAGACCATCACCGCGCGGTGGCCTTGCGCCACCATGGAGGACAGCTCGGCGAGGTGCTTGACGCCGCGCTCCGTCACCGAATCCGGGAATTCGGCGAGGCCCGCCTTGCGCGAGAGGTGGACGTTCTTGACCTCGACGTAGCAGAGCCCCTTGGCGGCATCCTCCAGCAGCAGGTCGATGCGGCTGTTGAGGCCGTACTTCACCTCCCGCCGCAGTCCCGCGTAGCCGGCGAGCCCTTCGATCCGCCCGCCCTTCAAGGCGTCCTCGACGATGCGGTTGGGATGCTGCGTGTTGATGCCGACGAGCGTCGGCCCCTGGCCGAGGTCCGCCTCGATCAGCTCCCAGGTGTGGCGGTGCTTGCGCGTCGGACTGTCGCTTTCGGAGAGCCACACGATCGACCCCGGCGCGGTCAGCCCGAGCATCGACCCCGTGTTCGGGCAGGTGGCGGTGACCGCCGCCCCTGCGTCGAGAGTCACGTCGGCGAGGAACCGCTTGTAGCGCTGGACGAGGGTGCCGCGGATCAGGGGTCGGGGGAATCGCATGGCTGAGATTAGGAAGCAGGCTAGCCGGTGTCCATCGACCGAAGCGAGAGTTCCGGTGCGTTACGCTGCGCCGAAGCCTGTCCCTGGCGGCGCCGTGCGCCGGGATGCTAAGCTGAAGCGCTGCGACAACAGGTTGGGACCGACCGCGTGGGTGGAGCTGAAAAGGAGCAGGTCACCGCCGCCGTGCTGGTCATCGGCGACGAGATTCTGTCGGGGCGCACCAAGGACAAGAACATCGGCACCATCGCCGATCACCTGACCGGCATCGGCATCGACTTGAGAGAAGTGCGCGTCGTCGCCGACGAGCAGAGGCAAATCGTCGATGCCCTCGATGCCCTGCGCGCGCGCTACACCTACGTCTTCACCACCGGCGGCATCGGCCCGACACACGACGACATCACGGCGGATGCAGTGGCCGCCGCCTTCGGCGTGCCGATCGACATCGACGCGCGCGCCGTCGCCGTCATGCGGCCGGCCTACGAGGCGAAAGGCATGCACCTCACTCAGGCGCGTCTGCGCATGGCACGAATCCCCGAAGGCGCCGATCTCATCGCCAACACGGTCTCCTTTGCGCCGGGGTTCATGCTCGGAAACGTGATCGTCATGGCCGGCGTACCCGGCATCATGCAGGCGATGCTGGAAGAGGTGACGCCGCGTCTCGCGCACGGCCCGCGAATGCTGTCCGAGAGCATTTCCCTCGCGCGTCCCGAGGGCGAAATCGCCGAGCTCTTCGCGGCTCATCAGAAGCTGTTTCCCGATGTGATCATGGGCAGTTACCCCGCCTTCAGGGACGGCCGTTACGCGACCGAGCTGGTGCTCAGGTCGCGGGACGAACAGCGTTTGAAATCTGCGGCGGATGATCTCAGGGACAAGCTTTCCGCTCGTCAACTCCTCTAGTCGGTGTCAGCAGGGCCGCCGGGGCTATCCTGTGCCCCTCGCGCTGCAATGGTCGTCCTCCTCGAGGATCTCACTCGAACCATTGTGCTGCAAGCGCGTTTCGTTCGAGCCGAGCAGCGTTTCGCACGCGGGAAGCGCGCGCCACTCGGCCCGACCCTTCACCCTCATGCATGAGGAGTATAACGATGCTGAACAAGCTCGGGCCGCGCTTTGCGCGCGCGCTTTTTTCGTCTCTCAGAAGCTGCGCCGCGCCGATGGCTGGTGTTGCTGGAATTCTGGGCCTCACCGTTCCGGACGTGATCGCCAAGACGCCGGGAAGCACGTACTGCTTCTACGGCACCTGCCATCGCGTGAAGACACTGGCCGAGACGGAAAGTCTCGTCGGCAAGGCCCATTCGCTCACCGCGTCGTTCTACGACAGCTGCAAGGTCGATCGCTACAATCCGTGCGGACTCACCTCTTCGGGCGAGCAGTTCCACCCCGACCGCGCCGACAACGCGGCGAGCCCCATCTATCCCGACGGAACCCTGCTGCTCGTCTGGTCTCCCGAGACGAAGGAAGCCGCCATCCTGCGCGTCAACAACGCCGGGCCCTACTGGGGCAAGCGCAATCTCGACGTTTCTCGGGCGGCCGCCGAGCAGCTCGGCTTCCGGCACAAGGGCGTCGGCCGGCTGGAGGCACGCGTGCTCTCCGCACCCGATCGCGGCGAGGCGACCTACAAGCGTAACCGCCGCTACGAGCCGGTGCCGGGAGCGATCGGCCAGTTCGAGAGTATCGACGCGGCCATGGATGACGCGGCGGCCTTCCTGGAAGTTCGCACAGTCGCCGCATTAATGGAGTCTCCGTTCGCACTTGTCGAGCGCAAGCAATCCCCGAAATCGCAGGGTGTCCCTGTGCTCGTAGCGGCCAAGCAGAAGAAGCCCGAAACGACGGTAGTTGCCGCGGCCGATGCTCCGGCGACGACAGCGAGCACACCGGCTCGCACGCGCGTTGCCTCAGTCGAAGCGCCAAGCCGCTCGGTTGCCGAGCGCAAGGCGAAGCGCTCGTTCGCCGGCGAGCGTCGCATCCGCAAGCCGGAGTCGCGTGTTGCCGCGCGGACGACTGTGAGAAAGTCTTCCGCGGTTCGCGTGGCGTCCGTCCGTCGCGCCCCGACCCGGATGGCAATGAGCGAGCGCGCGGCAGCGCCTCGCCATCATGGCCCGCTGATCACGCTCGATTACGGCTCGCACGCGCACAGCGTGGCATCGGGTCGGGTGGCCCGGCTCTCGCCGACGAGCCGCTCGGGACGCGTGACCGGGCCGCCCAGCCGCTCAGCGTCGGTCAGTCGCGGTCGCAGCATGAAGCGGCTTTCGGCGGCGCCCGGCCGTCTGCGGGTCTCCGACGCCCGCGACGCGATTGCCCCCGCGCGCGGCCCCGTGACGGGTCAGCAATCGCGACCGCCGGCCAGCCTCATCCTGAACGACGCCGCTCCGCGCCTGCGCGGTGTGCCCGCCCGGCAGCTGCTGGCGGTCGTCTGACGGTTCGCGCAGTCGAACACGGGAAAAACGCGGCGTGGCCATCGGCCCCGCCGCGTTTTTTTTCCGACGCTGAGGCGCTGCCCGTCCACGTCGATCGGAGAGTCGGCGGCGGAATGGATGGTCGGGACAAGCCCGACCATGACACTGCCGTTGGATTGCGTAAGTGGTTCGACGTCAAACGACAGGTCGACGTGTTGCTCGGACCAGTCGTCGCCGCGTTGTCAATCTCTCGCGCGTCGCCCCCGCATTGTCATCCTCGGGCTTGTCCCGAGGACCCATTGGGCCGCACGTGATATAGATCGACGAGCGATGTCTGATGACGCGACTGAGCTCGAACCCCAAACCAAAAAGACCGCGACTTACGCCGATACGTCCGCTCGCCCGTCCTTGGGTGGGGTCTGAATTGCCGGCTCCGTGCTTGCCGCCTCCGCGAACAAATCATACCTCGCATCCAGCGCGTCGAGGAATGCCGCCACGAGGTCGAGCAGCGGTCCGAGCGCGATGCGGTTGGCGACGAGAAACTCTTCGCCGATGCGGATCGCCGCGCCGTCGAGCGGTGCCGCTGCGTCGGCGGCGAGCAGGTTGCGGCTTCTGAGATAGGCGGTGCGCGCGTTGCCGGTGTCGAACTCCTGCGGGCGGGTGTCTTCGAGTTCCGCCACCGCCTCGACGAAGGGCACCGTGCCGCCGAGGAACAATCGCGCGATCATGCGGAACCCGGCATCGCGCTTGACCAGCGTCTCGGCGTGCTCGCGGGCGCGCATCACGCGGCCGATGAGTGTCATCTCGCGGGCGCGGATGAGGGCGAAGGTTTCGCGAGCCTTCGCGCGTTCATTCCGCGTGGCATCCGCATCGCCGCGTTCGATCGCGTTCCAGGTAAACCCGGTCGCGAGCAGGTCTTCGCCGGCCGCGAGGCAGGCATCCAGATGCTCGGCCAGCAGGTAGACGTGCGCCGGCGCGGTGGGCGGCTTGTAGGCGGACGCCGTGTCCGCTCTGCCCTTCGCCGCCACCGGCACCCTGCCCGCAAGTTTCGCCAGCGCTTCCGTTTCCGTGGACATGCTCTTGCTCGTGTTCAACGCACTCACAGACGCGGACCAACGCACCGTCCTATCAACTCGTCATCCCGGCGTCGCGGCGTAGCCGCGCTGCGCGCGGACGGCCGGGACCTGGAACAACCTGCCACACGCCAGCCGCCCGATGATCCACCTCCCGGCCTTCGCCGGGATGACGGCTGATCCGGTGTCAGACCCTCCGGGTCTGATACCGCGCACACGAACCGCAGGTCGGAGTAAGCGGCGCATCGCTTTCGATGGGCCGCGAAATCCGACAACCACACGCGCTGCGCGGTGTCGGACTTCGCGCCGGTCGCTTTCGCGACCGACGCTCACTCCGACCTGCAAGCACCCTCAGCTGCACCCGCTCGTACTCCCGCATGTGTCGCACTTGAGGCACGTCCCGTTCCGAACCATCGTGAAGTTGTGGCACTCGGGGCAGGAGACGCCTTCGTAGCCCTTGAGCTTGGCTTCCGCGCGCCGCTCGGCAACGGAGCGGCCCGCCTGTGCCGATGCGGCCGAGGCGCCCGCGGCACGTGCCGTCACGCGCTCGCGCACCACGGTCGTACGGGCGTAGAGTTCGGTTTCGTCGGCCAGCGCGGTGGCGCCCTCGGAGCGCGGGTAGGAGGTGGTGATCTCCTGCTGCAGCGTCGTCACGGCATTGATCGTGCCGACGTCCCCACCGCGCGCGCCGCTCCGCGACACCAAGCGCACCGGCGTGTTGCCGCGAACGAGGCCCTTCGAGACGAACTTCTCCACCGGCAGCTCGAGATCGAGCTGATCGTCGGTCTCCTCGTCGCCGGAGCCCAGACCCGTCTCGCCGACGATCTCGCGCGGATCGACATGGGCGAGGTCGTTGCGCCCCAGGTACGACACGGCCAGCTCGCGGAAGATGTAATCGAGGATCGACGTCGCGTTCTTGATCGTCTCGTTGCCCTGCACGAGGCCGGCCGGCTCGAAGCGCGTGAAGGTGAAGGCTTCGACGTACTCCTCCAGCGGCACGCCGTACTGCAGGCCGAGGCTGATCGCGATGGCGAAGTTGTTCATCAGGCTGCGGAAGGCGGCGCCTTCCTTGTGCATGTCGATGAAGATTTCCCCCAAGCCGCCGTCGTCGTACTCGCCGGTACGCAGATAGACCTTGTGGCCGCCCACGAGCGCCTTCTGCGTATAGCCCTTGCGCCGGCCGGGCAGCTTGGACCGCTCGCGCGCCCCTTCCCGCAAGCGCGACGTCTGCAATTCGGCTTCCAGCTCCGCGACGCGCTGCACCAGACGTTCGGCCGCCGCCAGTGCCCGTTGCACGGCGGGCTTGTCGGCGGACAATCGGTCGGCGATGTCGTCGGCCTCGTCCGCGTCGTCGCCGAGCACCTGCGCGTTCAACGGCTGCGAGAGCTTGGAGCCGTCGCGGTAGAGAGCGTTGGCCTTGAGCGCGAGACGCCAGGAGAGCATGTAGCTCTCCTTGCAGTCATCGACCGTCGCCTCGTTCGGCATGTTGATCGTCTTCGAGATGGCGCCCGAGATGAAAGGCTGCGAGGCCGCCATCATGCGGATGTGGCTCTCGACCGAGAGATAGCGCTTGCCCTTGCGGCCGCAGGGGCTGGCGCAGTCGAACACCGGCAGGTGCTCCGCCTTGAGGAATGGTGCGCCCTCGAGCGTCATCGCCCCGCAGACGTGCTCGTTCGCTGCTTCGATATCCTTCTTCGAGAAGCCGAGATGGGCGAGCAGCTCGAACGACGGCTCGTTCAGTTTCTCGGCCGGCACCTTCAGAGTGTTCAAGAGGAAGTCTTCGCCGAGGGTCCACTTGTTGAATACGAACTTGATATCGAAGGCGGTGCCGAGCCCGCTCTCGATCTTGGCGATCGCGTCGTCGGTGAAGCCCTTCGCCTTCAGCGTCGAAGCGTTGACGGCGGGGGCCTGGCGCAGCGTGCCGTGGCCGACCGCATAGGCTTCGATCTCGGCGATCTCGCTCTCGCGGTAGCCGAGGGTGCGCAGGGCCTCGGGCACCGACTGGTTGATGATCTTGAAGTAGCCGCCGCCGGCCAGCTTCTTGAACTTCACCAGCGCGAAATCGGGCTCGATGCCGGTGGTGTCGCAGTCCATCACGAGGCCGATGGTGCCGGTCGGCGCGACGACGGTGGCCTGCGCGTTGCGGTAGCCGTGCGCCTGGCCGAGTTCGATGGCCTTGTCCCAGGCCCGCTCGGCGGCCTCGACCAGCCGCCTGTCGGGGCAGCTCGCGTGATCGAGAGGAACCGGCGCGATCGACAGCTTCTCGTAGCCGTCCTTCTGGCCGTAAGCCGCGCGGCGATGATTGCGCACGACCCGCAGCATATCGGCGGAATTACGCGCGTAGCCGGGGAACGGCCCGAGCTCCGCCGCCATCTCGGCCGAGGTCGCATAGCTGACGCCGGTCATGATCGCGGAGAGTGCGCCGCAGATGGCGCGGCCCTCAGCCGAGTCATATGGAATGCCGGCCGCCATCAGCAGGCCGCCGATGTTGGCGAAGCCGAGGCCCAGCGTGCGGTAGCGATACGACAGCTCGGCGATCTGGCGCGACGGGAACTGCGCCATCAGCACCGAGATTTCGAGCACGATGGTCCACAGCCGGCAGGCGTGCTCGTAAGCGGCAATGTCGAAGTCGGCAGCCGGTAGCCGGCAGTCGGCAGTCGAAGCGGTACGACCTGCCGACCTGCCGACCTGCCGATCTGCCGCCTTCCTGAAGGTCATCAGATTGAGCGACGCGAGATTGCAGGCCGTATCGTCGAGGAACATGTATTCCGAGCACGGGTTCGAAGCGCGGATCGGCCCCGACTTCGGGCAGGTGTGCCAGTCGTTTATGGTGGTGTGGAACTGGATGCCGGGATCGGCCGAGGCCCAGGCGGCATAGCCGATCTGTTCCCAGAGATCCTTGGCCTTGAGAGTCTTCGTCACGCGGCCGTTGGTGCGCGAGGTGAGCGACCAGTCCGCATCCTCGCCGACCGCATTGAGGAAGGCGTCCGTCACGCGCACGGAGTTGTTCGAATTCTGGCCCGAGACGGTGAGATAGGCTTCGCTGTCCCAGTCGGTGTCGTAGGTCGAGAAGTCGATGTCGGTGTAGCCCTGCTTCGCGAACTGGATGACGCGCAGCACGTAGTTCGTCGGTACGTCGTCGCGCCTCGCCTCGCGGATCGCCTGCTTGAGCTTCGGATTTTTCGCGGGATCGAAGCAGCGCTCGTCCTGGTGGCCGGGCTCGGAGCTGTCGCCCTCCGCCTCGCAGTTGACGCAGGCTTTCATCACCGCCTTGAGGCGGCGCTGGCAGATGCGCGAGCCGGTGACGAGGGCGGCGACTTTCTGCTCCTCTTTGACTTTCCAGCCGATGTATTCCTCGATATCGGGATGATCGACGTCGACGACGACCATCTTGGCGGCGCGGCGCGTGGTGCCGCCCGACTTGATGGCGCCGGCGGCGCGATCGCCGATCTTGAGGAAGCTCATCAGGCCCGACGACTTGCCGCCGCCGGAGAGCTTTTCGTTGGCCCCGCGCAGCGACGAGAAGTTCGAGCCCGTGCCAGAGCCGTACTTGAACAGGCGCGCCTCGCGCACCCAGAGGTCCATGATGCCGTTCTCATTGACGAGATCGTCGGCGACCGACTGGATGAAGCACGCGTGCGGCTGCGGGTGCTCGTAGGCGGAGGTGGAGGCGGTCAGCCGCTCCGTTTCGTGGTCGACGTAGAAATGACCCTGGCCGGGGCCGTCGATGCCGTAGGCCCAGTGCAGGCCGGTGTTGAACCATTGCGGGCTGTTCGGCGCAGCCATCTGCTTGGCGAGCATGTAGCGCATCTCGTCGAAGAACGACTGCGCGTCGGTCTCGCTCGAGAAATACCGGCCCTTCCAGCCCCAGTAGGTCCACGTGCCGGCCAGGCGGTCGAACACCTGCCGGGCGTCGGTCTCGCCGACCGTCTCGGCGGAGCCGGGCTCCGCTCGGACGCGCTCCGTCTCGGACAATCCGGCGAGCGCGCGCTCGTCGGGCACCGAGCGCCACAGCCAGGAGGGAACCTGGGTTTCCTCGAACCGCTTCAAGCGGCTCGCGATCCCGGCCTTGCGGAAGTATTTCTGCGCCAGGATGTCGGCGGCGACCTGGCTCCAGTGCTCGGGGACGTCGAACCCTTCGAGGCGGAAAACGACCGAGCCGTCCGGATTCCTGATCTCGGAGGTGGCGCGGCGGAAGGGAATGCTGTCGTAAGGCGACTTGCCGGCCTCGGTGAAGCGCCGCGCGATTCTCATTGGTAGTTCCCCCGGGTCTGACGGCCGGGGTGCCCCGATGACGCAATACGGGCCGGGCACCCGCGATCTGATTTTTGAGGCGCCGCGGCTCCGCGCAAACGGGCCACACCGCTGTTTCTTGTTCGACACGCAACACGTCACGCGTGGCTTCCCGACACGCACCATCTCCGAGGCCAGCCCGGAAAACGCGCGAGCTGGCCCTGCGGCACACGGAATTTGGGAAACGGCCCCGGCCGTTGCTCGGGTGGGGCTGGCCGGGTCGGCGAGAGAAGCGCCACAACCCCGTCACATGACCGAAGCTAGGGCGATTCGAAGGGTTCGTCACGAGCCCTTGTAGGTTGCCGCTGCTGCTACGTACTAGATATAGTGGTGTTGACAACTTGGGGAGGAGCAGTCCTGAGAGCCCGAAAATTGGGCTTTCGGCGGCATCAGGTGCCAAGCGAGCCTGTGCAAAAGCTCTCCGGTGCACGGCACTCGGCCGTCGGAGACCGAGGCTAGACCGATTCCGCGGCCTCGGGTGTTGCAATTGGGCCGCGCCGCGCCCGGCTGGACAGCCGGCGTCGTCGCGAGCTAACTCGGCCTCGAATGATTGGCGCCCGGAGGCACAGCCGCATGAGCGTGGTGAGCGAGATTTTCAGCTGGTGGGGCGGCAACACGTGGTCGAACCGCATCTATACGCGCCTGCGCGGCAAGCTGGTCGGCACCGACGAGATGGGCAACCGCTATTATGTGCAGAGCAAGGGGACTGGGCCGCTCGGCGTTCCGCGCCGCTGGGTCATTTACGCCAACGGCGCAGAAGCCTCGCAGATCTCGCCGGACTGGCACGGCTGGATGCACTACACGGTCGATACCCCGCCGACCGAGGAACGCTATCAGCCGAAGCCCTGGCAGCTCCCCCACCGTATGAACATGACCGGCACGCGCGACGCCTGGCGCCCCAAGGGGTCGATCCTGTCCGACGCACGCCGTCCCAAGGCCACCGGCGACTACAAGCCCTGGCGGCCCGATTGAGTGGCCGCGCCGTGTGAGGCCGACCGCGCCGGAAGACACTCTGGCGCCACCATTTCAGCGGAACAGTTGAGCTGCGGCCGTCGGGCATGGGCTTTGCCCGCCGGCCGTGTTAGTGGCCAAGCCGAGCGACGGCAACGGATTCGCCGACGCTCCAACCGGACGACGATGCTGAACGATCACAGCCATATCTCAGCCGGCCGAGCAGGAGCCGCCGCGGCCGTCCTCGCGCTGCTCGGCTCGGCCTTCGCCGGCCTTCCGGCCCGCGCCGAGAGGATCGAGAACAAAGTCGCGATCTTTTCGGCGCTCGACAAGGTGACGGCGACCATCAAAAAGCTGGAAGTTCCGCTCGGCACCACGGTCGAGTTCGGCGCGCTCAAGGTGACGCCGCGGGTCTGTTATTCGCGCCCGCCGACCGAGCTGCCGAAGACGACGACCTTCGTCGAGGTCGACGAAATCCAGCTCGACGGGCAGGTGAAGCGCATCTTTGCCGGCTGGATGTTCGCCGAGAGCCCCGGGCTCAATGCCGTCGAGCATCCCGTCTTCGACGTCTGGCTGACCGATTGCCAGAAGCCGGCCAATACCATCGCCGCCCGAGACGGCGCCGCCGCCGCTCCGGGCGCCGCCGATGCCCCCCCGGCCGACCCGGCCGCCGAGCAGCCACGCCGGCGCGTCCGGCGGTAATCCGCTCTTCTTCTCTTCGCAGCGCTCCCGAACAGACCCCGCCCGTCTTGGCGAAGCCAAGCTTCGCTTGGACAGGGTCGCACGCCCGTGGCCGCCCACGGCGACGAATGGCTCAACCGTTGGCAAAGCTACGCTATTCGCCATTCGTCGCCGTGGATCGGCTCACGTTCGTGCGATCGCGGCCGCGTTCTGGTGCATAGGTCGGGTTAACTCTGGCCGGCGGATTTTTTCCGTGTCGGGCGCGGATTGCGGCACCCTGTTCCCCGAGGAACAGCGCCGCTGCCCGATCCCCCCTAAAGTCACATCATCGAACAACGGCAACACGCCGGACCACTGACCTCTGGGAGAGCTGCCATGACCGACAATCGCAACATCGCCTCGGACGCCACCTTCTTCGTGCTGTACGTCGGTTTTGCCGGTGCCATGGTCACCCTCTCCATCGCCCTGCTGCTGTGGTCGATGTACGATAGCTTCTCGGCCGCCCACTCCTACGCCGCCGCCGCCAACGTTCTGGGCTGGATCGCGCTTCCCTTCGTGCCCGGCCTCTACCGCAGCTACACGGGCCGCAATTTCAGCCTCAAGCAGAGCGACGCGCTGAACGTCTGAAGCTTGGCCTGAACATCGACCAACCCGAACAAATTCAAGCTGCTCCTCACCCCCCCGTGAGCGAGCAGCTTTGCTTTTGTCGGGACGTATTCCGTTCGTGTGCTTTCGCCACGGCCTCGGCCGTCGCGTTCAGACGCTGGCCCCGAGTAGCCGGGCGGCCCGCGGCGCGAAGTAGGTGAGGATGCCGGCGGCCCCTGCCCGCTTGAAGGCCAGCAGGCTTTCCATCATCACCCGGTCGCGGTCGAGCCAGCCGTTGGCGCTCGCGGCCTCGATCATCGCGTACTCGCCGGATACCTGATAGGCGAACGTCGGCACCGGGAAGGTTTCCGAGACGCGGCGCACGATGTCGAGGTAAGGCATCCCCGGCTTCACCATCACCATGTCGGCTCCTTCTGCGATATCGAGCGCCACTTCGCGCAGCGCTTCCTCCGTATTGGCCGGGTCCATCTGATAGGTACGCTTGTCGCCTTTCAATGTGGACGCGGAGCCGACGGCGTCGCGGAACGGGCCGTAGAAGGCGCTGGCGTACTTGGCGGCATAGGCGAGCAGCAGCGTGTCGGTATGGCCGGACGCCTCCAGCGCGCGGCGGATGGCGCCAATCCGGCCGTCCATCATGTCCGATGGCGCCAGGATGTCGGCGCCCGCCTCGGCCTGCACGAGAGACTGGCGCACGAGCGCGGCCACCGTCTCGTCATTGAGAATGACGCCGTCGCTGACGAGCCCGTCGTGGCCGTGACTGGTGTAGGGATCGAGCGCCACGTCGAGGATGATGCCGACCTCGGTGCCGGAAGCCCTGACCGCGCGCGTGGTCCGGCAGACGAGGTTGTCGGGGTTGAAGGCTTCGCGGGCGTCGTCGGTGCGCCGCTTCGGATCGGTGTAGGGAAAGAGCGCGATGGCGGGGATGCCGAGCCGCGCGGCTTCGGCCGCCGTCTCGACGATCAAGTCGATCGACAGCCGCTCGACGCCCGGCATGGACGCGATCGGCTCCCGCCGTCCGCTGCCTTCGATGACGAACAGCGGCCAGATCAGGTCGCCTGCGGACAGCGTCGTCTCCGCCACCAGCCGCCGCGACCAGGGCGTGCGCCGCATTCGCCGCAAGCGCGTAGCCGGGTAGGCCGCATTGCCAACCGCAGACGAACTCGACGGCACCGAACGACCACCAGTTCCTGTCGGTCGAGCTGCCGTTGTCTGCGGGTCGTGCCGACGGACGCTCACATCCGGCTCCCAGGTAAATCACGTGCTCTTATGGGTGGTTAGACGCACACTTGGCAAGGGAGAGACGCGCACGCCGGGCACCGGGCCAGACTTTTGCAGGTGCGCAAGTTTGGAATGGGACGCTCAAAATACGGACCGGAACGCTCGTTCGCCCGGCTGAACGTAGGACACGCTCGCGGGCCGGCTGGATTGCCTGGACCCCGTACGACCTTGCTGGCCGCCCATCGTCAAGCTAGCCTCGGCATACCCAGCTCGGCCTTTGACAGAATGGAAATCAATCAATGCATTTGATGGGACATTTCAGATGCATCGCATCTGGTGCAATCTTCGTGACGGTGACTGCTGGATCCGGTTCGCTGCACGCCGAGGATTTCTTCAATGCCTACATTTCCAGGTCTATTGATGAGGTGATGAGCGGTCGCAAGGGCCTCGGCTACAAGCTGACCGGCGCCGCTTACACGCAGTCCAAGCTCGATTGGGGACCGGCCAAGAAGTCCATTCCGGCAATCGATCCGCCACGCACCATGTGTGTCGCTGCCGTCAACGAAACCCTGATCGAGGCCATGAATCTCTATCACAAGGAGAATGAAGCGGAGCGAGGACAGCCATTCGCACACCTTGCGGCCATCCATTGGGACCCCAAGGACTCTCCCCTCGCGAGCTTTGCCCACTACTCGTTCATGCACGAGTTCTGCACCTGCGAGGCGAAGGCATTCGCCGTCGAGCAGGGTCTCAAGCCTTGGGAATGCAATAAAGACTTTCTCGAAGTGCTTGGCAAGGAAACACAGGGCAGTAAGTTCTATTACCTGAAATCCAGATATTACGCGGCCTTGTCGACCGGAACCGCTCCAGCCCTGCAATTGTTCGGCATGGGTGAGCGGATTTCCAGCTTTTCCAGTTTGACGCGGGGTGATGTCGTCAATTTCGATCGCACTTCGGGCGGTGGGCACGCGGTGATCTTTGAAAAATTCATCAGCAGGACCAAAGGAGTGGTCGACGCCTATCCTTCGGCGACGGATGTCGTGGGCTTCCAGTATTTCTCGGCGCAGACGACGGGCACGAAAGGCATCGGCGTCAAGTATGCGTACTTCGCGGATTCCGGAAGCTGCCCGAGCCCAATCAAGCCGAGCTCCGACTGTGGGATCAAGAAGGAGTCTATGGTGATGGGGCGCATGTGGCACCCTTCGCGCTGGAAGATCGAGGAGCAGCGCGCGGCTGTCATCGAGGATCTGCGCAAAAAGAACATGTACGGCTGCGTATTTCCGAAGAAAAAAGTGAGCAGGCAAGCTGAGCGGGACATTCTCACCGGCCTGAAGGGGACGCGACCTGGGGGAGGTGAGCCCGATTTCAGAGGGTTGTTCGAGCGCCACGGCCAAGAGTTGAAACGGCTGAATCTAGATCGCGAGACGGTCGAGGCCACCGTCGAGGAGGAAATGTCACGGCCGGTCAGCGGCGATTTCGACGCTCGCTACGATGGGATAACGCCGCTCGTCGATTGAGTGCGAAGTTGGCAGTTGTCGAGCGCTGCGGGTGAGCAATTCGGGTCCGGCCGCCGCCGATTTGACGGCGTAGCGGTTCCCGACTCTCTTCCCCGCGCTCACTCGCAGATCTTCAGAGCGTTACGGCGCTCGGCCATGTCGAGATGCAGGTGGTTGCGGTGCGCCTCGTTGGCCTCCGGTCCTAGCGTGGTGCCGAAGATGCGGCAGGCGGTGGCGTGGGCTTCGCGCAGGAAGCGGCCCTTCTTGCTCATGACGACGACGGTATCGGCCGCATCGGGAGCAGCGGTGGTGCTGGTGGCCGCCGGCTTCGGGCCGCCGAGGCGGGACGGAGGCGAAAGCGTGTGTCCAAACGCCGGGCTTGCTTCCTCCGGCTCAGTCCGGCCTTCAGCGGTCGTGCCCTCGACGATGGTGCTGCGGACGATGCTGCGCACCGCCTCCAGCGCATCATCGGCGAGCGAGGGGGCGTTCGCCGTCGACGCTGTGGCCGTGGCCTTGGCTTTGGCCGGCGGCGCCACCGCACCTGCGGCTCCTGCAACGGCTGTTGGCGGAGCTGCGGCCTTGGCGAGGGCTGCCAGACGTTCCTTCTCGGCCTTCTCTGCCGCCGCCTTGGCGGCTGCGATCGTTCGCGCGATGGCCCGGCGCGTCTGTCCCCAGCCGTCGAGCAGCATGGCCGTCTCGCTGCGCGACGTGACGAAGCCGCGGATGTCGAGCGCGTTGGCCCGCCCGTGCTCTGACAACCGGTTGCCCACCCGGCCATAGGCGGCGCGGCAGGAATAGTCGCTCATCGTTTCGATCTTGATCACCGGCGCGCCGAGGTGCTTCAGCGCCAGCGGCTGCACGTCTTTCTTGATCCAGGTGCCGAGCGCCGCGACCATGTCGCAGGTGAGGACCGGCGGCGGGAACAGGGCCACCTCGGGGCTCTTGCCGATGCTGACGACACGGACAGGAGCCGGCGCGCCGCAAGCGCCGTTGCGCATCGGCGGCTCGGGCACGACGACGGCGTCGACACCGGCGAGCACGGCCTTGCAGCGGGCCTGCGCGATGGTGATCTCGGCATCGGACCACGCGGTCAGCGGCGGCGGAGGTGGTGTGGCGGCCGGCTCCGCGGCCCTGACTGGAGGTGCCGGAGTCGCCGGTGCCGGAGGTACGGCCTTCGCTCCCGTCGTCGGCGAATCCTTGGCGGCTGGTGGCGCCGGGGACTTGCCTGCCGTCGCGGCCGGCGGCATCGAGGTGGTTGGTTGCTTCGCAGTGGCCGGCTTGGTGGGCGCTGGCTTTGCACCGGGTTGCGTGGCTTCAGGCTGTTTCACTGTTGCCCGTTCCACGGTTCGGCTCTCCGCAGCAGTCGCCGGGCGGCCAGCCGTCCCGGCCTTTGCGACCGGGTCTGCGGCCGCAGAATGGCCGGCGCCTGCAACGAGGACAATGCCGAGCGCTAGCCGCCGCATCGCTGGAGACCCTCTGGTTCACGGCTGGCTGGCCTGGCGCCCCTGAAAAAAGTCGCCCCGATCTCCGCCCCCGAATCAGCTCACGAGTTTGATCTGCAAACACGGCCGTGTATAGCGCATTCGCGAGAGCGACAAGCTCACTATCCACAGACTTGGCCGGCCTAGGAGATGCGCTTGCCCACGACCGAAAGCCCGACCAACGACATCGCGATCACGACGGACCGTTCGCTCGGCGTCGTCACTTTCGACCGGCCGAAGGCGCTCAACGCGCTGACCCGGGCGATGCGCTCGCGCATGCTCGAGGCGTTCCCCCGCTTCGCGCGCGATCCCAATATCTATGCCGTCGTCCAGCGGTCGACCTCGCCGCGAGCGTTCTCGGCCGGCGCCGACGTGCGCGAGATCATCACTCTCGCCCGAGCCGATGTCGGCGAGGCGCGCCGCGCCTTCCGCGAGGAATATGCGCTCGACTGGCAGATCGAATGCTTTTCGAAGCCGACCGTCTCGCTGATCGACGGCATGGTGATGGGCGGCGGAGTCGGTGTGTCGGCTTATGGAACCCATCGTGTCGCAGGAGACAATTACCGCTGGGCGATGCCGGAAACTCTGATCGGACTGTTTCCCGACGTCGGCGTGGCGTCACTGCTGGTGCGCATGCCGGGCCATGTCGGCATGTATCTCGGGCTGACGGGTCACGGCATTGGTCGGGCGGATGCCTATGCTCTTGGTCTGATCACCCACTGCGTCCCCGTCACAGAATATGCGGCGGTCATGGAAGGGCTGGCGGGTGCCTGGCCCGTCGATACGTTGCTCGACGAGCGCCATGTCGAACCCGGGGCGCGGGCACTCGCCCCCCTTCTCGAAGGAATCGGGCGCTGCTTCTCGGCCGCCAGCGTCGAGGAAATCATCGATCGGCTGAGGAGCGAGACGGGCCCTACGGCGGACTGGGCCGCGTCCGTCGTGCGCGACCTCGGCGCTCGCTCGCCCCTGTCGCTGAAGATCACCCATCGGCACATCCGCAACGCCGCCACCCTCGACATCCGCCATACGCTGATGGCCGACTACCGCCTCGCGTGCCGGTGCCTCGAGGGCCATGATTTCCATGAAGGCGCCCGCGCCGCGCTCATCGACAAGGACGGAGCACCGAAGTGGCGTCCTGGCCGGCTGGAGGACGTGACGGCGGCCATGCTCGACGACCTTTTCGCGCCGCTCGGCGCCGACGACCTCGTCTTGCCGACACGGGCGGAAATGCAGGAAGCGCGTGCTTGATCAAAGGTTGGTCTATTGGAACTACTTTAGGCGCATTCGCTGGAGTCGCGACAGAGATTAATAAATCATTTCTGTGAACCACCGTTACTGTTCTTTTACTATGCCTATTCAGGTAAGATTTAGTTGTCTCTGTTACTCATTGGGCAACCCGGAATACCGGGACATGCGTCAAACAGAAGTAGCTAACAGAGGCAGGGTCCAATGAGCGTCGCCCTCGACGTGTCGCGCCATCGTGCGCCGATTCAGAACGAGACTTTCCGTGCGGAATATCTGCAGTCGCTGCGCCTCATCGAGCGTCTGCACCGTCTCCTGCTCGATGTGATCAAGGACGAATACGACCGCCTCGGCGGCTCGGAGCTCAACAGCGTGCAGGCGCTGCTGCTCTACAACATCGGCGAAAGCGAGCTGACCGCCGGCGAGCTGAAGAGCCGCGGCTATTATCTCGGCTCGAACGTCTCCTACAATCTCAAGAAGCTCGTCGACATGGGCTTCATTCACTACAAGCGCTCCGACGTCGACAAGCGCAGCGTGCGGGTCAGCCTTTCCGACAAGGGTCTCGAAGCCCGTGCCGTCGTGCAGAAGCTCTATCAGCGCCAGCTGGGCTCCATCGAGGCGGTCGGCGAGGTGTCGTCCGAAGACTTCAAGAGCCTGAACAAGGCCCTCGTCCGGCTGGAGCGCTTCTGGTCCGATCAGATCCGCTATCGTCTCTGATCTTTTCGATTATCGCTGGACCGCGGTCGGAAGGGTGGGGGAAAAAAGGGGCCTGCCGGCCTGCGAGGTCCAGACCAAAACGGGCTGCAGCCAATGCTGCGGCCCGTTTTGCTTGTGGCCGGCCGGCATCACCGGCCGCCATCCGGCCGGCGCGTCGAAGATTTTCGACTTTTCAACAGACAGCGAACGCTGCAACGTTCGCTGTCGGCGAGGGACGGCGGGGGGGCGGCGGCTGCCCGGGCCGCACATGACATGGACGCGACACAGACGCCGGGTATTCGCAGCAACCGTTTGCCGATTTGCCATCCGCCGATTTGGGCTACTCAGGATCGAACCATGATCGAGACGCAGTCGCAGGGAATGTCGTCGCGCCGGTTGATCGGAGCGCTTGCCATTGCGGCAACCCTCGCCAGCCTGCCGACCGCCGTTCGCGCCTTCGACGGCATTCAATTCGGTCCCGTAGACAGCCGGCCGAGTGCCAGCGGCCGGACCGGCGGCGGCGATTACGACCGCGAGTTCGTGCGCGAGTGGGAGGCCAACCCGCCGCCTGGCTTTGCAACCCTTGCGGTGCCCAACATCGCCGCCACCAAGGACGCCATCCGGCGCTACGAGGGCATCGTCGCGACCGGCGGCTGGGAAACCGTTCCCGAGGAAGAGGTGAAGCCCGGGGATACGCAGTTCGTCGTCGGCGTGTTGCGCCGGCGGCTGCTCGCCTCCGGCGATCTCGATGCTGACTCCGGCGACGGCGAGTTCTTCGATGCGAGCGTGGAAAAGGGCGTCAAGCGCTTCCAGGCCACCAACGGGTTGACACCCACCGGCAACGTCGACAAGCGAACGCTGCTGGCGCTCAACGTCTCCGCCGACAAGCGGCTGAAGCAGCTCAAGACCAACCTCGGCCGTCTGACCGAGATGGCAACGGTGGTGAAGGGTCATGCCCGCTACGTTGTGGTCAACATTCCCGCGGCGCAGGTCGAAGTCATCCAGGACGGCAAAGTCTATTCGCGCCATACTGGAGTGGTTGGCAAGCCCGACCGGCCGACCCCCCTGCTGCGCTCGACCATCGTCGAGATGAACTTCAATCCGACCTGGCGGCTGCCACCGACCGTCGTCTCCAAGGACCTCATTCCCAAGGGTCGCGAGATGCAGGAGGCGGGCAAGAGCGTGCTGGTGAAATTCGGCATCGATGCCTACGCCAACGGCAAGAAGCTCGATCCCGAAACCATCGACTGGACCTCGTCGGCGGTGCAGGGCTACTCCTACAGCCAGCAGCCGGGGAAGGATAATCCGCTCGGCTTCCTCAAGATCAACGTCGCCAGCTCGGAGTCGGTCTACATGCACGATACGCCGAAGGACTCGCTCTTCGGCCGCAATTTCCGCGCCGCAAGCTCCGGCTGCATCCGCGTCGCGGGCATCGAGCAGCTCGCTGAATGGCTGCTGGTCGGAAACCCCGGCTGGAGCCGCGAAGTCATCGATCGGCTGCGCGACAGCGGCGAGCGCCGCGACATCCGCCTCAAGAAGCCGGTGCCGCTGTATTTCGTCTATCTGACCGCCTGGGCGACCCCGGACGGGTCCATCCAGTTCCGGCGCGACCTCTACAATCGAGACGGCGCTGGCGAGTCCGCCGCGACGTACTGAATAGTCCTATGCCGGACGACTGCGATGGAGCAGCGCCAGCCACGCCGGTCGTCAGTGGCAGGTCTGCGCTGCTGTCCATTTTCTGCGTCTAATGAACGTGGATCATGCAGAATCCCATGGTACGCGCTTTAGAATTGGACTAATATTAATTGTGCGCAAGGAAATTGCGCAACAAAAACAGAGCCGAGGTGCCTGTCGTTCCCGAATTCCGAGGTTGGCAAGCCATGAGTGTCACGCGGCGCTCTTGCGGCATGTCGGTCTTGGAGTCCGACAGCGGAACTGCCGCCTCGATAACGTGGGGCCCGCTCTGGGCAAGCATACCGGGTCGGCAAACTATAAAAATCATGAGTGCTGGCCGCACGTCGGCAGCAATTAGAAAAGTCGCCGCTCCGGATCGGAGGACAACGAACCAGGAGATCAAGACCATGACGAAACTGTTCGGATTGGTGTCGGCAGCGGCGCTGCTGGCGTTCAATCTTTCGGCCGGACCCGTCGGCGCCGAAGAGAAGTCGCTCTATGAGCGGATCGGCGGCTACAAGGCCGTGGCGGCAGCCAGCGATCATCTCGTCGACAAACTCTACGTCAACACCACACTCAACAAGAACCCGGCGATCAAGGCGGTTCACGATCTCAATGAGCGCGCCGCATTCAAGCTCATTCTGTCGACCTGGGTGATCGAGAACACCGGCGGGCCCAAGGTCTACATCGGCCGCCCGATGGACAAGGCGCACGCGCATCTGTCGATCACCGACAAAGAGTTCGACATCATCATGCTCGAGTGTCAGCAGACGTTCTATCAGCTCGGCGTTCCCCAGAAAGAGCTCGACGAGCTGATGGCCGGCCTGCAGAGCAATCGCGACATGGTCGTCACGGTCAAAAACTAACCTGGGCCGGTCGGCGTCGGCCTGCCTGATGCCTGCACAGAGCACGTTCGGATCGTGGCGCGCGTTCCTCGGGGGGCGCGCGCCCGTGCCGGCAGTGACGGGGTTGGCTGGCTGGGCGGATGCCGTGCTCCGGTCGCGTGGGCTGTGTTCGCGCATGTCAGGTGTTTCAACGCTCCGGCCATCAAGGTGGAGCAGGCTGCCGCATTGCCTCCCTCAGCCGTCGCTATCGCTGTCGCGACGCTCTGAAGTGTGGACCGTGTCACCTCCGTGCGCGACGAAACAACGCTTTGAAGGACAAAGGTTCCGGCTTTAGTTGAGGACGGGGACGCCGCCTCGGAAAGTGCTGCATGGACTACCAACAGAAGTTGAGTGATGCGCTTGCGGCGGTCCGGCGTGAAGGCCGCTACCGGGTTTTTGCGGACGTCAAGCGTCGACGCGGCTCCTATCCGACGGCCGACGTCTACCGGGGCGGCACGTCCCGCCCTATCACCATCTGGTGCTCCAACGATTATCTCGGCATGGGTCAGCACCCCGACGTCGTCGCCGCCATGCACGAGGCGCTCGATGCGGTCGGCGCCGGCTCGGGCGGTACACGCAACATTTCCGGCACCACGCACTACCACGTCGAGCTCGAAGCCGAGATCGCCGACCTGCACGGCAAGGAGGCGGCGCTCCTCTTCACCTCGGCCTACGTCGCCAACGAAGCGACACTTTCGACTCTGGCCCGGCTGTTCCCCGGCTGTGTGATCTTTTCGGATGAGAAGAACCACGCCTCGATGATCGAGGGCATCCGCCACGGCGGCTCTGACAAGCGCATCTTCCGCCACAACGACCTCGCCGACCTCGAAGCCAAGCTGCAGGCGTTCCCCAGGGGTACGCCGAAGATCATCGCCTTCGAGAGCGTCTACTCGATGGATGGTCACATCGCCCCCATCGCCGCGATCTCAGACCTCGCCGCCCGCTATGGCGCCCTCACCTACCTCGACGAGGTGCATGCGGTCGGCATGTACGGCCCGCGCGGCGGCGGCATCGCCGAGCGTGACGGCGTGATGGACCGGATCGACATCGTCAACGGCACGCTGGCCAAGGGCTATGGCGTGATGGGCGGCTACATCGCCGCCTCGCGCGATCTCTGCGACGCGGTGCGCTCTTTCGCGCCGGGATTCATCTTCACGACCTCGCTGGCCCCGGTGCTGGCCGCCGGAGCACTCGCCAGTATCCGCCACCTCAAGGGCTCCGGCGTCGAGCGCGCCCGCCATCAGGAGCGGGCGGCGACGGTCAAGCGCCGGCTCTCCGCGGCCCGCCTGCCGCTGGTCGCCGGGCAGAGTCACATCGTGCCGATCCTGGTCGGCGATCCGGTGCACTGCAAGGCGGTGACCGACACGCTGCTCGACCGCTACGGCATCTACGCACAGCCGATCAACTATCCGACCGTTCCGCGCGGGACCGAGCGAATCCGGCTGACCCCGACGCCCCTGCACACCGACTCCCAGATCGACGCCCTCGTCGAGGCGCTGGGCGAGCTTTGGGCCGCCTGCCCGGTCGCTCACGGCGTGACGGTGAAGCTCGCGGCGGAATAGTTCCCCGGCGCACTGGGTTGCCATGCTGAGTTGAAAGTACGGAGCTGACCTACAGCGTCAGCATCACAGTGCATCCCATCCATGTCGCGCCTTACGAAACTGATCGAAAAGCTTGTTCGCGGCAGCGTGGACGCCAATATTGATTTCGAAGACCGCAGGTGGCTGCTGACCGAGTTGGGATTCGAAGAGCGGGTCCGTGGCAGTCACCATATTTTCCGCAAATCAGGTATCGAGGAGCGTCCAAACCTTCAGAAAGATGGACGCAATGCCAAGCCCTATCAGGTGAGGCAGGTTCGTGCCATCATAGTAAAATACAGGCTCGAAGGTCCCGGCCGATGCACAAGTATGAAACCATTATCTATTGGAGCGAGGCGGACGGTGCTTTCGTCGCCGAGGTCCCGGAACTGGCAGGGTGTGCCGCCCACGGGATGACACCCGAGGCAGCCTTGGCCGAAGCACAGAAAGCCATGACACTCTGGATTGAGACCGCACGGGAGTTTGGCGACGACGTGCCCGCCCCTAAGGGTCGACGACTGGTCTTTGCTTGAATTCAGGATTTGCCCCGGTCTGCCGTCGTTCGTATCCGGCCTCTGCGAAGCATCGTCGCGGCGGTAATCCGCTTCCTTGCTCATCCGTTTTCGACCATAGTAGGAGACGAGGCGACACGGCCGGGCCCCATTGCAGAATGGGGGCGGGCCATTTTCGTTGAGGCCCCGCCTTGTTCCTCGTCAGAGTTCGGACAAGGGGTCCGACCCCGCCAAGAAACCGCCGCCACAGAACCCGAGGAAACGCAAGATGTTCAGACTGAAGGCCAGATCGACGCCGACGACGCGCTTTTTCTCCGCCCCGCTCAAGGAGACCGATCCGGAGATCGCGTCTGCGATCGACAAGGAGTTCGGCCGTCAGCAGTACGAGATCGAGCTGATCGCCTCGGAGAACATCGTCTCGCGCGCCGTGCTGGAAGCCGCCGGCAGCGTGCTGACCAACAAGTACGCCGAAGGCTATCCGGGCAAGCGCTACTACGGCGGCTGCCAGTACGTCGACATCGTGGAGGATCTGGCGATCAACCGCGCCAAGAAGATCTTCGGCTGCAACTTCGCCAACGTGCAGCCGAACTCCGGCTCGCAGGCCAACCAGGGCGTGTTCAACGCGCTGGCCAAGCCGGGTGACACCATCCTCGGCCTCAACCTCGCCCACGGCGGACACCTGACCCACGGCGCGACCGTCAACCAGTCGGGCAAGTGGTTCAAGGCCGAGCACTATCAGGTCGAGCCGGATACCCACCGCGTCGACATGGCCAAGGTGCGCGCCATCGCCAAGGAGAAGAACCCGCGCATCATCATCGCCGGCGGCTCGGCCTATCCGCGCCAGTTCGACTTCAAGGCGTTTCGCGAGATCGCGGACGAGGTCGGAGCGCATCTGATGGTCGACATGGCGCACTTCGCCGGTCTCGTCGCAGCCGGCGAGCATCCCTCGCCGTTCCCGCACGCCCACGTCGTGACCTCGACGACGCACAAGACGCTGCGCGGACCGCGCGGCGGCATCATCCTGACCAATGACGAGGATATTTCGAAGAAGATCAACTCGGCGATCTTCCCCGGCATCCAGGGTGGCCCGCTGATGCACGTCATCGCCGGCAAGGCGGTGGCCTTCGGCGAGATCCTGCAGCCCTCGTTCAAGGCTTACGCCAAGCAAGTCATCGCCAATGCCAAAGCGATGGGTGAAGTGCTGGTGAAGGACGGTTTCGCGCTCGTTTCGGGCGGCACCGATACGCACCTGATCCTGGTCGATCTGCGTCCCAAGAAGCTGACCGGCAACATCTCGGAAAAGTCGATGGGCCGCGCCCATATCACCTGCAACAAGAACGGCATTCCGTTCGACCCCGAGAAGCCGATGGTGACCTCGGGCATTCGTCTCGGCGCACCCGCCGGCACGACGCGCGGTTTCGGCGAAGCCGAGTTCCGCGAGATCGGCAGCATGATCGCCGTTGTGCTCGACGGTCTTGCCAAGAACGGCGAAGCCGGCAACGGTAAGGTCGAAGAAAAGGTCAAGGCGCAGGCAACCGCTCTCTGCAAGCGCTTCCCGATCTATTCGTGAGCACTGCGGTTGGTGGCACACCCCCCCGGGCGGTAACCCCCCCCGGGCCCAC
>JBQTIA010000074.1:0-15390 GCA_052388455.1 Hyphomicrobium sp. | reverse complement strand
GCTGGTACGACGGCCGCGTCGACAGCGGGCGCTGCTGCCGGAGCCGTTTCAGCGACGGGAGGAGGAGGATCGGCGGCTGCGGGCTCTGCCGCCGCGGCGGCCACACTGCCCGGAGCCGGCTTGGCGTCCTGAGCGGCTTTCTTCGGCGCGTCCTTCTCGGCGGCAGCGGCACTTTTTTCCTTGGCGGGCTCGGCCGGGACTTGCGCGTCCTTCTGGGCTGGCGTGGCGCCGGGCTCGTCCCAGCAGACGGTGGCGGACGCCGTGCAGGTGTGCTCGTCGAACAGAATCACGTCGAGGAAGAGTTCGCAGGACACGTCCTTTTTACCGGTCGTGAACTTGCGGATGCCCTGCGAAGCGGCCCACTCGGCGATGTGCTTGTCGAGCAGCGACTTGGCGTCGGCCGTCGGACCTTCCTTGCCGTAGTCGTTGACCGTGAATCCCATCTTCCGGCACTTGGCGGCGGCGGGGTCGGCCAACAGTGGAACGGTGGCGAAAATCGCCAGCGTCGCAAGAGTGGACGTCAGAGTATGGGGGAGCCTGATCATCAATAGCCTTCCTGGAGCCAGAGACTCAAAGCACCGCATGAGCAGGTATATACCCTGCGATCAAGGGGTGCCAAGACCGCGCGACGCTGAATAGACAACTAGATTCAGACCGTCTTTGGAACGTCAGCAACCCTTTTTGCACCGCAACCTTAGCGGCACAAGCGAAACCTGCCGCCCGTGCGCCTCGACTGTATGTCGAGCCGGGATAACTTCTTCGCCGCCACGCCGAAGGGGCAGGCCGGCCAGCGCAGGATTGTCCGCAAATCGATCGGGGCGAGCCTTGGAAAGCGCCGGTTATCGCAGAGGGCGCACAGCAGTTGCGCGGGGACAGCGGTGATCGATCGTAATGTGGATGTCACAGCCTGCGATATAACAGGGTGCGGTCGAGATTCGTCAGAACACCGGCACAGCCGTTGCGGCCGCAGGCACCCGGGGAAGGAAGGAACACCATGGAAAGTCTCGTCCCACTCTTGATCCAACTGCTGAGTGGAGCGGCCGGCGGCAATGTGGCTGGCGCGCTGCTCAAGAACCTGAGCCTCGGAACCATTGGTAACTCGCTGGCCGGCATCGTCGGCGGCGGCGTCGGCGGCCAGCTGCTTGCGGTCCTGCTGCCGGCCCTCGCCGGCACGGGCGGAACCGACATCGGCTCGATCCTAGGTCAGGTCGCAGGTGGCGGCGTCGGCGGCGGCGTGATGATGGCCATCGTCGGTCTGCTCCGGAACATGTTCGCGAAGTGACGGCTCGGCCGCAAGCTCGACCCTTAAGAAGCCCGGAGCGGCGCTCCGGGCTTTTTCGATCTTTGATATTGAAGTCCGGACATGATCGCGACCTCGCACGATCACGGACTGTGCCGCACCCTCGATCAGGTCTTGCAGATGGTGGCGCTGCCGCGGCATGTCCAGCCGAACGAGCCGCCCTGCTTGCAGCTGTAGGAACGGGCGCCGAACGTATAGCCCGGCAGCTTGGCGGCGGCGCCGACTTTGTTGCCGGAGCTCATCCAGGCGGCCCAGGCACCCCAATCGACCGCCTGCAGCAGGGCTTCATCGACCTGGAGCTTGGCGTCCTGCTGCGAACCCGCTTCGCCGATCGCGCCCTTCTTGACGCAGGAACCCGCTACGGCTGCGGGGGCGGCAGCGACGGCAAATCCGGCAACGGCCAGGATTCCCCATGAAGCCAGCTTCTCGATCATGACAAGTCTCTCCTCGTGAAAATGCCAACGGCGGCAGGTCGCGGGAGTTTGCCCGATCCCTGCCGCCGTCGCCATTAACCATGAGAGGCCCTAGCGGGTGAAGATCACTTTTGCGGCCCCTCGTTGCCGCTCGGTGACTCCTCCTTCGGCCCGCATCCGCCCCCTCGATGCAGTGCTCGGCATAGAGCGTGATTGCTTTTGGTTGCATCACAATCACGCTCTAGAATCTTGATGAGACCGACGATTCACGCTTCGGACTGATAGGGTCCGAAGCGATCTTGGTCTAGCGGCCGGCGGACTGCAGATTGACGGCCTTGGGCCCCTTGCCGCGTTTGTCGGGCTCGGTTTCGAACGACACCCGCGAGCCTTCGTTGAGGCCCGTGATGCCGGAGCGCTCGACGGCGGTGACGTGGACGAACACGTCCTTGCCCCCGTCGTCCGGCGTGATGAAGCCATAGCCTTTCTGATCGTTGTAGAATTTGACCGTTCCGGTCTGCCGCATTGCAACGTCCTCCTCATTACGCTCCCCAAACGCCAATAGCAGCGCGGGCTCTGGGGATGAGCCCGCACTGGTTGTGGCCGATCTACGTATGTCCGATCCCGGGAGTTTCGAGCGCGGTCGTAATGCAATTCATGCGCGCGGCGGTCTCTGCAAGTCAGTCACAACAATACGCTCTCCAGAGGCCATGCCGCCGGAGACGCTCTTATTCCGGAAAGACGGAAGTGGCGCAACAGGTAAGCCGGACAATCTGCACACTGATCACGACGAGTTGAGACGGTCGAGTTGGTTCGCCGGAATTGCACATTTGTTGATCACTTCAAAGCCAGAACAGGCGGTGCGTTGCGGCGCGTCCTGCCGACAGCGTCTCGGCCAGCCAGGGCAGCAGTGCGCTCAGTTGCTGGTGCAGTACGAACGGCGGATTGAGGACGATCAGTCCGCTGCCGTTGAGCCGCTCTCCGTCGTCCGCCCGGCGAACGAACACTTCGGCGACGAGCAGCTTGGCCAAGCCGAGTTTGGCCAGCGAGCGGTGGAAGGGCGCAACGGCGGTGTCCTGCTTGACGGGGTACCAGAGCAGCATCGTGCCGGTCGCGAACCGCCGGTGGGCCGCCGTCAGCCCGGCAACGAGCCGCTCGAACTCTCCGGCCTGCTCGAAAGGCGGGTCGACGAGCACGAGACCGCGGCGCTCCGTGGGGGGGAGCAGCGATTTCAGCGCCGTCCAGCCATCGAGAGCCATCACCTTGGTTTGCCGGTCGCCGGCGAACAGCCGAGAGAGGGCTGCATGGTCGTCCGGGTGCAACTCGTTGACGATCAGCCGGTCGTCGGGGCGCAGCAGATGGCGCGCGACGAGCGGGCTTCCAGGGTAGCGGACCAGTGGCGCGGCGCCACCATTCGTCGTGCGCACGCTATCGAGATACCCTTCGAGCAGCGCCGAGACGCCCGGCGGCGGTGATGAGCCGAGCACCCGCCCGATGCCGGACTGCCATTCGCCGGTGCGGCTGGCCTCGTCGCCTGTGAGATCATAGAGACCGATCCCGGCGTGGGTATCGATCACCCTGAACGGTGCGGGTTTCTTTTTCAGGTGATCGATGACCAGCGCCAGCACGGCGTGCTTCACGACATCGGCGAAGTTTCCCGCGTGGTAGGCGTGCCTGTAGTTCATTTTGGAAGGCACAGCCGGAGCTGGCGGCGCCTGTCAAGCGCGCATTGCGGCCGATGCGACAGGTGTGCGAGGTGGTCGCGACCTCGTGCAATGCCTGATGAAGGTGCTAGGGACGGCGTCAAGCGGCGAGGTTGATGTCGGCGATCTTGTTGATCAGGCCGGCGCTGTCGAAGGGCTTGAGGAAATAGTCGTCCGCGCCGGCCGCATAGGCACGGGCGATATCCGACGGATCGTTCTCTGTGGTGCAGTAGATGACGAAGGGCCGCCGTCCGGACACGGTCTTCCGAAGTGTCATGAGAAAATCGAGGGCGGGCGGACCCGGCAGCAGCCAGTCGAGAAGAATCAGATCGGGCGGCTCCGATGATCGGCAGTAGTCCAGAGCCGCGGTGGTGTTTTCGGCTTCCTGCACGCGATAAGTCATGCCTTCGAGGATTTGCCGCGCCACTTTTCGAATGACGTCGGAATCATCGACGATCAGGCATCGCTTCATTGCTGACATCCCCGCGAAACTGCCGCCGCCCAGGAAAAATGGCCCTGCCTGACCCGTGCGACACCGCCCGACTTTGCGATGGAACGGTTATCGAACGGTTAAGTCAGGTTCAATTTGGAAAGCGCGGGCAGTCGCGATCACTGTGCAGGCTTGGCCGAGAGCAGGATGTCGGCATCGTCCTTCAGGATTTCGATGCGCATGCCTGCGGTGCCGGCGAGACGCCACGTGTAATAGGCCTGGATGGTCATGGCATCGAGTTGCGGGGGCTGCTGGCCGATCACGAACTCGGTCAGATACTGCGGCGGCTTGGCGCCGGTGCCCTTGCAGCGGATGAGAAAGCTCGGCGCGTCCAGCGAGCCGCCCATGGCGACGTCGATTTCGCCGCCGCGCGGCAGTGCAGCTATGGCGCTCGCAATCAGGTTCAGCAGCAGCTTGACTTTGTCCTTGGCCATATGGCCCGGCTGTCCGTGCCAGACGAGCTTGTGCTTTCCCTGGCCGATGAAGCCGCGCGAAATCTGCTCAGCCGTACCAAGGTCGATCATCGCTCCGGCCGATCCCGACGCGCCGAAGGCGAAGCGGGCGAACTGCAGTCGAGCAGAGGCTTGCTCGGTGACATTGCGTATCACGTCGAGCGCGTAGCTCTTGGCTTCGATGTCGTCGTCTTCGTCGAGAATTTCGAGGCCGTTGTAGATGGCGCCGACGGGTCCGATGACATCGTGGCAGATCTTGCTCGAGATCAGCGCGGCGAGGTCGAGATCGGAGGGAATGGCATGCGAATTCATCGGCGCCCCCAAGGCATGACACGGCGCGTGCCCGTCATGGCGACGACACGCTGGACTTTCGACATGAGATGATTCGCGACCATTCGCCAACAGGCGCGGCTTGCCAGCGCCGTGGCTGGCTGATAGCCGCAGGAATCAAGTGCGCCTGGCGCAACACTCGGGGGAGCTTCCCAGACCATGGACGCCAAAGATCAGCGGGCGCTGGCAGCAGCCTTGTTGCCGGCCGTGCTTGAGGCCGGCCGGATCGAGATGCGGTATTTCCGCGGGGGAGTGGCCGTCGAGCGCAAGAGCGACGCTTCGCCGGTGACCGCCGCCGATCGCGAGGCGGAGGACGTTCTGGTCCGAGCCCTCGCGAGGGCCGCGCCCGGCGTGCCGGTGATCGCCGAAGAGCAGGTGGCGGCGGGTGCGGCTCCGGCTATCGGAGACCGCTTTTTTCTCGTCGATCCGCTCGACGGCACCAAGGAATTCGTGGCCGGCCGGAACGAGTTCACGGTCAATATCGGGCTGATCGTGAACCGCCGCCCGGTTTTCGGCATCGTCTATGCTCCGGCGCGATCGCATCTCTTCCTCACTCTCGGACCTGAGGAGGCGTTCGAGGCGACAATCGCCCCCGACGAGGCGCCGCCGGCCCTCGGCTCCGCTACGCTGAGACCGATCCGCACCCGCGCGCCGGATGCAGCCGGCGTCGTGGCGCTCCAGAGCCGGTCGCACAGTACATCGGGCGAGGCGTTTCTCGGCCGGCTCAAAGTCGCCGAATGCCGCCGGCTCGGCTCTTCCGTTAAATTCTGCCTCATCGCACGGGGCGAAGCGGACGTGTACGGGCGGATCGGGCCGACCTGCGAATGGGATACGGCGGCGGGTCACGCGGTGCTCGCGGCGGCCGGCGGGCGGGTCACGAATTTGGCCGGCGCCGATCTCACCTACGGCCACACGGCCACCGCATTCACCAATCCCGAGTTCGTGGCCTGGGCTCGCAACCCGCTGTTTTAGAACGCGTTACGCGAGCTGGAGGGGTGGGATCGCCCGTCGGGGCGGCCACACTTTGGTAACACTTATTGGCGATGGTCTACGGGGGGTTACCAGCCGCATCGCTGCCGTTCGTCGGCGCCGCGCGGCCTACGAAACGGACCGATCCGGCCATGCTCATCCGCAATCTCACGCTCGATTTCGCCTGCCTGCTCGCCGCGGCGCTTCCGCTCGTCTGGGGAGCGGCGGCTGTCGCCGAGGACGATCTGCCCTGGCAGAGCGGAGCCGGGCGTCAGACTTACGACAACCGTTATGACGACCGCGGCTATTCACAGCCGGCCGCCGAGGATCGTTACGCACAGGATCAATATCGCCAGGACGGTTACGGCCATGATCCATACCAAGCTGGCGCGGATCGGGGAAATGGCGGTTACGACACGCCGCGCGAGGACGCCTACCGGGCCGGCGATGGCGACCGCTATCAGCCCCGCCCCGACAGCTTCAGCGATCCGGACCGAGGGTCACCGCAGGACGGGCGCCGCTACGGCGAGCCCTACGGGCAGCCGCAGACCGGCGACACTTACGCTCCACAGGATCCGAGCTACCAAGACCGCGCCTATCAGGATCGTGGCTACCAGGATCGCGGACCGCCGGCAGGCCCCGAGACCCGCTTGTCCCGCGGCTACTATGAGCAGGGCGAAATCATCACCGCCGGCCACAGCTTTTTTGGTTCCATCAGCGAGAGCCTAGCCAGCGCCGTCGAGTATGCCTTCAAGAGTCAGGGTCGCCCCAACGGCTATATTCTCGGCCAGGATGCGGGCGGCGCCTTCGTGCTCGGCCTGCGCTACGGCGAAGGCACGCTCCACACCAAAGATGCGGGCCGCCATCGCGTGTTCTGGCAGGGGCCGTCGCTCGGCTACGATGCCGGCGCCGAGGGCTCGAAGACTATGGTCCTCGTTTACAATATGCGCGATCCCTCTGAAATCTATCATCGTTTCGCGGGCGTTCAGGGCGCCGCCTATCTCATCGGCGGCGTCAGCGTACAGTTCCAGAAATACGGCGACGTGATGCTCGGTGTCATTCGGTCCGGCGTCGGCCTGCGGCTAGGTGCAAACGTCGGCTACTTGAAGTATACCCGCTCACCGACTTGGAACCCGCTGTAGTGCACGGCGGGCCCCGGTCGGCTGGTCAACCGGTGCGGCGGGCACTCTCGGCCCGAGGTCACTGACGGGCGCGGCGCGGGTGTGCGCTGCGAGGCCGGTCCGGTTTCGAGACCAGAGGTGAGAAAGCCTGGGAACCTGCATTCGGGCCTGCATTCGGGAATCTGCCGTTGATCACCATCCAGTCCGCAATGCTGGTTCTGCTCGGCTTCTTCACGGCGGCCCTGGTGTGCTTCCTGGTGGCGCCCCTATACCGCCGCCGCGCCGCACGGATGGCGACCGATGAACTCAAGCGATCGATGCCTCTGACCACGGCCGAAATCCGCGCCGACAAGGATCGTCTCAGAGCCGAGTTCGCCATCACCATCCACAAGCTGGAAGCGAAGCTCGAGCAGGCCGACTTCGGCGCAGCCCGCCAGCTCGTCGAGATCAACCGCCGCGACGCGGCGATCAGCGGGCTCGAAGGCGAGGTCGCGCGGATGCGCACCTTCCTCGACGAGCACGAGAATGCGCGCCGCGTGCTGGAGCAGACCATCACCGAGCGGTTACCCAAGGTCGAGCACCGCCTCGCCGAAGCCAAGAAGATGCTGGGTCTGAGGGATCGCGAGATTGCCGACCTCGCCCGCATGACCTCCAAGCAGGTGCAGGCCCTCGACGAGGCCCGCCAGATCAACGCCCAGCAGCGCGACGAGCTGCATCGCCTCAATGCCACGCTGACCACTCATGCCGCCCGCAACCGCGAGAGCCTGCGCGATCCGCGCTTCGACGCCGAGGTGGCACTGCGCGCCGAGATCGAGGCTTTGCGCGGCAAGGCCCGCGATCAGTCGGCCCTGATCGGCCGCTTGCAGGGTGTGCTCGGCAAGTCCGGTGCCGACCGCGCGAGCATCCCCGGGCTGGCCAATGGTGCCGACGCGACCGCCGGGGACGAGCACGAATTGAAGCGGCTCAGCAAGGATCTGGCCGAGGCGGAGATGGCGCTTCGGTCGGTCAAGGGTGCGGCCGAGGCGGGTCAGGCCGAGCACGCCCATTTCGAGCAGGAGCTGCGGGCGCTGAAGGCCACGAACCGCGATCAATCGACGGAGATCGCCAATCTCAAGGCGGCGCTGAAAGCTTACGAGATCGGGTCCGCCGACGATCGGGCGATCAAGGAAAGCAAGATCGCGCTCAAGGCTCGGCTTTCGGCCTTGCAGGCACAGGCCGACGAGCAGACGTCGACCATCCAGACGCTCAGGGCCGAGATCGCCGCCGCCAACGAGAAGCTGGCCCGGCAGGCGTCTCACTACATGGACGAGATGCGCCGGCTCGGTGCGGGTACGGTGCCGGTCACCGGGCCGTCGCGCCGTCCGCTGATCGAACCGGCGAAGCGGGCTTCGCTGTCGGAACGAATCGCCGCGCCGCGACCGCCCAAGCCGACGGCCGAGCCCGCAGCCGGTCCACCGCCGCTGCCGGCTCCGGACGTTCAGGCCGCTGAGACTGCAGCCAGCGCAGCAAGTGCAGCCAGCATCGCCAGCGGAATGAGTGCAGCAGGTGTCCTGGCTGCCAACGGGCAGGGTAATGGATCTGGCGCTTATCTCAGGGCCATCGAGGGCAGTGGAGCGTCGACGCCGGCCGCCGCCGCAGCCGCCGAGGCCGACAAGCAGGACCTCGAAGGTGCAGGCAACGCGCCGAAGGCGCGCCGACCCGGCCTGCTCGAGCGGATCACAGGTCTCGAAAAGCCAGCCTGAAAGGCACGGCGTCACTTTCGCACCGGGTGACTGTCGCGTCCGCGCCCGTAAGTTCTTCTGTTCTTCGCCGCTGGTGATTGACATCGAGCCAACGTCGCTGTGCGATCGCACGGCGAGTGATGAATCTGTCCCTATCCTTTGCAGCGTCCGAGGAGCCATCGATGGCGAGGACCCGGAATAAACGAGGACGCCAAACGTTGTTGGATCGACCGGCAGTGACGCCGGCTGCCAGCGACGCCATCCGCAAGGCGATGATCGACCTGTTGCCGCGCCTGCGCCGGTTCGCTCATGCGCTGACCGGTACGCCCGATCTGGCGGACGATCTGGTGCAGGATACGTGCGAGCGCGCCCTGTTGCGGCTCGATCAGTGGATGCCGGGAACGAGGCTCGACAGTTGGATGTACCGGATCGCGCAGAACATCTGGCTCGATCGCACCCGCACCCGCCGCACGCGCGGCGAGGTCGTGGACATCGACGCCCTGCAGGGGCTCGTCGGTTCCGACGGCCGGCAGGTCACCGAGGGTAGGCTGACACTGCAGGAGGTCGGCCGCGAGCTGCAGCGCCTGGCACCCGAGCAGCGCGTGCTGATCGCTCTCGTCTGTGTCGAAGGATTGACCTATCGCGAAGCTGCCGAGGTGCTCGATCTCCCGATCGGAACCGTGATGAGCCGCTTGGCGCGGGCGCGGACGGCGCTCGGCAGTGCACTCGGCGAAGCGGTCGTTTCCGAGCCCTCGGGCGAGCCCGCTGCTGTCGCCAACTCACGGACGGAGCGGCGCCGTGACTGAAATCAGCGACGAAACCCTGATGGCTTATGCCGACGGGCTGCTCGACGCGGCCGAGCGGCAGCGGATCTCTGTCCGTGTGGCGGCCAGTCCGCGGATCGCCCAACGCCTCGCGCATTTCGAGCGGACGACCTGTGCTGTTTTGTCGGCGGCTTTCGAGCCGATCCGCAGCGCCCCGGTGCCGCAGCGGCTGCTCGATGTCCTGTCGGAGCCGGCGACCTCGGCGCTATCCACGCAACCTGCTGCCGCCGGATGGCGATCTTACGCGCTCTCGCTTCGCAGATGGCTTGACAGCGCCGGTTCGCCGGCGTCGCATTCCGGCTTCGGGCTGGCTGTCCCGGCGGTGCTCGCGGTCGCTTTGCTTGTGGCCATGCTGGCTCGCCAAGTGCCGGAACCGGACGCGTTCCGCATTGCGCTGGAGACCGCCCGCAGCGGAGAGACCATTCGCATGTCGGGCAGCGGCAACGCGGGCGAACGGCGGCTGACGCCGGTTCTCAGCTTCGTCAGCCGCGACGGCCGGCCCTGCCGCCGCTACCGGCTGGAACGACCGGATGCCGGCCTGACCGAGGGTGTCGCATGCCGGAACGCGGCGGGCCGCTGGATGATCGACATTGAAGCCGATACGGGTCGCCACTCGTCCCCCGGCGCGTATGTCACGGCCGGCGGGGCAGATGGCGACGCGATCGATGATCGTATCGGCGCCCTGATCCAGGGCTCGGCGCTCGGTCGAGCCGAGGAGGACACGATGCTTCGCAAGGGCTGGAGGTGAGGAAGTTCTTGGAGGGTGCGACGGGCCGCTGTTCGGTCCGCAAGTGTCGAAAAGAACAGAAGTGCGGCGGCTGGGCCATCGCCCGCCAATGATGCCCGGCAGCCGCCAAGCAGGGCTCGGCTCCCCTCTCGAGCCGAAGCCTGCCGAGGTCCGCCCGCGTCCTTTCCGCCTCCCCGCTGGCGGCGGATGCCGGGCGGACCTCTCTCTTCCGACGAGCCGAATAGTCGTCTTACGCGGTCCGATCGTTAAGTCGACAGCTCAGGGCGCAAATGCCGAGGCCGCGCTGGGGCTCGGAATGACGAGCGTTTCTCCGAACGAATCCGGCGGCGCGGCGATCATTGCTCGCGTTGGATCGCGCGGCGGGGCCGACGAAGCGCTTTCGGTGCTACCGCATCCGCCCGGTGCTACCGCGAGTCCGCGCCCGAAGATCGGATCGTTGCCGGGAGGTCCGAGGTCGATGGTCTCCAGCCGGCGCAGGACTTCAGTCTTGGTGGACGGGCGCGCCTTTCCTGTGAGGACGGCGGCGAGCAGCCCGGTGACGAAGGGCGATGCGAACGATGTGCCGGTGCGAAAACCTTCGAGCCCACCGGGCAGCGCCGTCCAGATCTTGACGCCGGGAGCCGACACGTCGACGAAGTCGCCGCGGTTCGCCATAGGATAGTTGGCCCGGTCCTTGGCGATGGCGGTGACGGCGATCACGTCGGCGTAGGCGGCCGGATAGCTCGGCCCGGCGGTCGGCCCGAGATTGCCGGCCGCGGCGACGAACGTCATGCCCCGCTTGCGCAGGCGCCGGATCGCCGTTTCGACGAACTGGTCGCGGGGTCCAGAGAAGCTCATGTTGACCAGATCGACGTTCTGGCTTTCGAGCCATTCCAGCGCTTTCAGTATCGAAACGGTATCGGTCGTCGCCTGCCCGCGGTCATCGGTGCGGAACGTCTCGGCGACGAAGTATTCGGCGTCGGGGGCCAGTCCCGGCACGCCGTTCTCCGCATTGCCCGAGAGCAGTGCCAGCACCGCCGTCCCGTGCCAGTCCTGCGGCGAGCGCCGGTAACTGCCGAGGAAGTTGCCGACGCGCAGCCGGCGCCCGGCGAAGGCTGGGTGATCGAGATCGACGGGGGTATCGATGATGCCGATTTTCAAGCCGCCAGTTCGGCGTTCGAGATCGGTGGTCCAGCAGATGGCGGCGCGGCCGAAGCAGCGGTCGTCGCGACACTGACCGGTGCGGGCGCCTGGCTCCGGCCTGTCGTCTGGTCCATGGGATCCGCTGTCGTCGGCGGGGGCGTAGATCACGTAGCGGTAGTTCTTATGAAAGCCGCCGCGGACGACCAGCTCCTTGAGCAGTTCGCCGGCTACGCCGCGCCCGTTCCGATGGCGGGCGACGAGACGGATGACGCGGGGGCCGCCGGCAGCGCCCGTCATCGTTTCCGCATCGAACCCGAGGTCGCGGGCCCGTTGAAGGTCGCTCTCGCTCATGCCGGTGGCCAGAATGCTGTCGTCGGCAACGGCTGTATCCGAGGTGATGCGCAAGTCCGGCGGACGGCGGCTTTTGCGGTCCCGCACCGGTCGGGTTTGCGTCAAGGTCTGTAGCAAACCCTCGACGGTGGCCGGTGGTTCGCTCGACGGTTCTGTTTCATCGGCGCGGTCGCCGCGATTGCGACGGTCGCCATCCTCTCCCGGCGAGCCGTCCCGCTCCGGCGTGTCATTGCGGTCCGACGTTTCCGGACCGTCCTGCCGTTCGTTGCCGTCGTCGTTGCGGTCCCTGTCCCTGTCCCGATCTCTTGTTTCCCCGCCGTCGCGATCCCGGCGCTCGCCGTCGTCAGACCATTGTCGATCCCGGCCTCGGGTGTCGAACGCAGGGCTGTCGCTGTCTCGGCTCTGGCCGCTGTCCCGATCGCCGGACGACCGTCCGCGGCCATCGTCATCGAACCCGCGGTCTTGGTCTCGGCGGCCGTCACGCCGATCATCGCGCCGATCGGATCGGTCGCGTCCGTCCCGATCCTTGCCGCGAGAGTTGCGACGTGCTTCGGCGGGGGTGATGAACAATCCACCAATTGTGGAGCGGCCAGCATCTTCGGCCGGCGATGCGGTCTCGAAGGGCAAGCGTAGGCTATCGAGCACGTTGAGCAGCAGCGCAACGGCCACAGAAACGGCGAACAGCGATCCGCGGCCCGACAGTCGCATGGATCCAAATCCGAAACAGAAATGTGCTGGAGAAGAGCAGATACCCCCGCCGGTCCCCTAGCTCGTGTATTCCGCCGGTATTGTGGACTTTTTGCGGTGCTGCAATAACGGATTGCGTTCCGCGGGGGCCGAACCGATCAATGCAGTGGATGGTGTTGCCGCCGCGTCCCTCGTCGAGCCGTTCAAGCGAGGACGGCGGCGGGGGTTAACCACCTCTCCATTGCCCGTCTCGCACATTGACCGCGCCCGCCGCATGACTACCCGATCATCCCAACCCGATCCTTGCCATCCGATCATTCCAGGCAGACAGTCGACGAGCGGTCGTGCAACGCGTGAAAACACCCATGGCCGTCCGTGATCCAGCCCCGCAGGGGCCAGAAGCACGCCCATCGCACGGGTGCGCCGAGCCGTCCCGACCCATGAAAAAAGATCGGCAGGTGATCGTTTTCGGTCCCTTCGGATGCGGCCACCTCAGTGTCGATGCCGCCCTTTCCGCGATGCTCGCCAGCATCCGGACGCTGAGCCCGGCAACTTCGATCGTCTGCGTCGCAGAAAACCCAGCGGGTGTGGTTCAGCGCATTCCAGTCCGCATGCTCTCGGCGGCTCCGCTGGCGCCGAACGCCTTTCTCGACTTCGCCGACACGCTGCTGCTGCGGATTCCACGCACGGCGCTGCTCGTCGTCCGCGCGGTCGCGACTCTGCGCCGGGCCGGGCTGCTGTTCGTCCCTGGGGTTCACCTCTTCGACGATTTCTCGGCGGCGCATCGGTGCACGCCGTTTGCACTGCTGGTGTGGACTCTGGCGGCTCGCGCGCTGGGCGTCAGGATCGCGCTGGTCGGCGTGGCGGCGGGGCACTCCGTCGGGCCTGTGCGACGCCGGCTGCTCTGGGCGATCACGCGGCAAGCGGACTTTCGCTCGTTTCGGGATGCCGGCTCGAAGTCTGTGGTTGGCGGCATCGGTATCGACGTCCGCGACGATCGCATCACCCCCGATCTTCTTTTCAAGATCGACATGCATCGTCCCGCTGCCTCGCGCGCAACCGACGGTGCTGCCCTGACAGTCGGCGTCGACGTCGTCTCGCGCGCGAACTGGCCGGCCGATCAGGGCAACTACGACGCCTATCTGGAGAAGCTGGCGTCTGTCGTTCACTGGCTGCTCGACCGCTCACTCGTCGTGCGGCTGCTGAAGGGCGACGCCACCGAGGACGATGTGATCTCGAGCCTCTCTCGCGCAGTTCTCGAGCGGCGCTTCGGACAGGGCCGCGAGCGGCTGCGGACCGATCCCGCCGCCTCACTCGATCAGCTCCTCGACCAGATCGTGGAGACGGACATCGTGCTCGCCTCGCATCATCATGTCGCGGCCGGCGCCCTGAAGCTCGGCCGGCCGACACTGTCGATCGGGCTCTCAGACGCGACCAGCGCACTGCTGGTGGAAATGGGCTTCCCCGCGCTCAGCCAGCGGATCGGCAGCTTCGACGTCGCCGCGGTGGTCGACCAGTTCACGCGCATCGTCGTCGACCGCAAAGCCTACGAGCGGGCCGTCGTCGAAATGACGACCGATTTCAGCCGCCGCCTCGCCGACGAGGATGCCCGCCTCGCAGAGCTGCTGCGACCGGTGGCGCCCGGCTGATCCGTGCCGGGCGGCGGCCTTAGAATGGGATGCACGATATCCGAGCACGGGCAAAAGTCGCGGAATATGGCCGATATTTAATGCCTTGGCGGTCTAGTGTCCCGATCGCGAAGTCCGTTACATGCTTCCGCAAGCTGGGTACGGACTTCGCGATCGAAAGGGCACTAGAAAGTCAATGATTCTAGTGTGATTCAGATTTCGAAGTCCGCTGACCAGCTAGCCGCAACCTATGGAGCGGACTTCGAAATCATCACACTAGACTTGCACTTGCCGGTGGTTCCATTAAGTCACGGCCGCGGGGGCAGGCCCATCCGGGCCGTATGCCACACGAGGTCACGGGTGATGCGCGGCCGGGGGCGGCCAGCCGTTTGTGGCCCGCTGTTTCCGTAACGGAGCCGCGCGACCTTTGCGTTGATGGAGTAGTCACGATGTCGGTGCTTGTCGAGGCAACCGGACTGAAGAAGACGTTCGGCACGATCGTCGCCGTCGACGGCATTTCGCTGGCCGTCGAGAAGGGCGAGGTGCTCGGTTTTCTTGGCCCCAACGGAGCCGGAAAATCCACGACGATGAAGATGATCACCGGCTTCCTGGAGCCCGATGCGGGCCAGAGCCGGATTTGCGGCAACGACGTGTCGGATGCGCCGAAGCGCGCCAAGGCGCAGCTCGGCTACCTGCCCGAAGGCGCGCCGGCTTACGGCGAAATGACGCCGCGCTCGTTCCTGTCCTTCATTGCCGAGATTCGCGGCTATCGCGGCAACGACATTGCGACCAAGGTGGCGGGCGCGGTCGAGAAGGCGGCGCTCGAAGGCGTCATCGATCAGCGGATCGAAACGCTCTCCAAGGGCTTCAAGCGGCGCGTCGGCATCGCCCAGTCCATCCTGCACGATCCGCCGGTGCTGATCATGGACGAGCCGACGGACGGCCTCGATCCCAACCAGAAGCATCACGTGCGCAGCCTCATCCGGGAGATGGCGGCCGACAAGGCCATCATCGTCTCGACCCACATCCTCGAAGAGGTCGAGGCCATGTGCACGCGCGCCGTGGTCATCGACCGCGGCCGCATGGTGGCGGACAGCACCGCCGAGGACCTGATGCGCCGGGTGCCCTATCACGGCGCGGTGGCGCTCAAGGTCGCGGCCGGGCTCGCGGACAAGGTCGTCGAGGCGCTGTCGGCTGCCAAGGACGTCGCCAAGGTCGAGATCCTCAGCCGGTCCGGCGCCAGTGTCACCCTCAGGGCCCTGCCGAGAGACAGCAAATCCATCGCCGGCGACGTCGCGGCGCTGCTGCGCGAGAAGTCGCTCGGCGTCGATGAGCTGTTCGTGGAGCGCGGCAAGCTCGACGACGTATTCCGCCAGATCACCTCACCCGAGCAGCGAGGCAAGAATGCGTGACGTTGTCGAAAATGCCTGGATTATCGGCAAGCGCGAGTTCGCGGCCTACTTCGCGACGCCTCTCGCCAGCGTATTCCTGACGATCTTCGTCGCGCTGACGGGAGCGTTCGCGTTCTTCATCG
>JBQTIA010000073.1:0-10522 GCA_052388455.1 Hyphomicrobium sp. | reverse complement strand
GGCGCTGACAATCTCCATGCCTGCGCGATGGGTCAAGCCCAATCACACCAGCCTCGACTGCTCCACCGCAGCGCCGACGAATCCGCGGAACAGGGGATGCGGCTCGAAGGGGCGCGACTTCAGCTCGGGGTGGAACTGCACGCCGATGAACCACGGGTGGTCGGGATATTCGACGGTCTCGGGCAGCAGTCCGTCGGGTGAGAGGCCGGCGAACTTCAATCCTGCGCGCTCGAGCCGCTCGCGGTAATCGGTATTGACCTCGTAGCGATGCCGGTGACGCTCGGAGATGTGCCCGTCGCCATAGACCGCAGCAATGCGGCTGCCGGGCGCCAGCGTCGCGTGATAGGCGCCAAGCCGCATCGTTCCGCCGAGATCGCCGCCTTGCCGCCGCTGCTCGAGCTCGTTGCCGCGCATCCATTCCGTCATCAGACCGACCACCGGCTCCGGCGTCTGGCCGAACTCGGTCGAGCTGGCCTCCTTGACGCCGACGAGATTGCGCGCCGCCTCGATGCACGCCATCTGCATCCCGAAGCAGATTCCAAAGTAGGGGACTTGGCGCTCGCGCGCGAACTTCGCCGCGAGAATCTTCCCCTCTGAACCGCGCTCGCCGAAGCCGCCGGGCACCAGGATGCCGTGCACGCCTTCGAGATACGGCGCCGGGTCCTCGCGCTCGAAAATCTCGCTCTCGATCCATTCGAGCCTGACCTTGACGCGGTTGGCGATGCCCCCGTGCACCAGCGCTTCGATCAGCGATTTATAGGCGTCCTTGAGACCGGTGTACTTGCCGACGATGGCGATGGTCACCTCGCCCTCGGGCGACGCGATGTTGCGCGAGATCGTCTCCCAGCGCGTGAGGTCGGGCTTCGGCGCCCCGGTGATACCGAAGGCATCGAGCACCTGTGTATCCAGCCCCTCGCGGTGGTAGGCGAGCGGCACGTCGTAGATCGAGGCGACGTCGAGCGCCTGGATGACGGCTTCCTCGCGGACGTTGCAGAAAAGCGCGATCTTCTTGCGCTCACCCTTCGGGACCTCGCGGTCTGAGCGGCAGAGCAGGATATCGGGCTGGATGCCGATGGACCGCAGCTCCTTCACCGAGTGCTGCGTCGGCTTGGTCTTCAACTCGCCGGCCGAGGGGATGTAGGGCATCAGCGTCAGGTGCACGAACACGGCACCCCCGCGCGGCAATTCGTTGCCGAGCTGGCGGATCGCCTCGAAGAACGGCAGTCCCTCGATGTCGCCGACCGTACCGCCGATCTCGACCAGCACGAAATCGACGCCCTCGTTGCCCGAAAGGACGAACTGCTTGATGGCGTCCGTGACGTGCGGGATGACCTGCACGGTGCCGCCGAGGTAATCCCCGCGCCGCTCCTTGGCGAGGATGTCCTGGTAGATGCGTCCCGTCGTGATGTTGTCGGACTTCTTGGCCGGAACGCCCGTGAAGCGCTCGTAAGGGCCGAGGTCGAGATCCGTCTCGGCCCCGTCGTCGGTGACGAACACCTCCCCGTGCTGGTAGGGGCTCATCGTTCCGGGATCGACGTTGAGATAGGGGTCGAGCTTGCGGAGACGGACGGAATACCCGCGCGCCTGGAGAAGCGCGCCGAGTGCTGCGGAAGCCAGGCCCTTGCCGAGTGAGGAGACCACGCCGCCGGTGATGAAGATGTACCGCTGCATGGGCTTTGAGACTGACACAGCGTGCGCACGATTCGAAGCGTCAAATTGGTCACATCCACCGGGACCTTCGGCGATCCGGTTCACAGCGGCATTCGAGTTGTGTCGACGACAATGGACGCTTGGGCGAACCTAAACCCCGCAGCGCGCCTTGACGGCCTCCGCCGTCGCCTGACCGCTTTCGGGCGGATAACTGTCCGTCTTCATCTCCGCGCTGAGGCGATCGAACGTTTCCTGGCTCGGCTGATAGCTGGGATCGATGGCGGTCGGAGCAAAAACCACGTCCATGCTGACCGTCGGGCGGGCGGAGGCGGCGGTGTCGGTCACCTTGTAGCCGGACTTCTTCCTGGTGCAGGAGGCATCCCGAGTCACCGCGACGACCTTGAAGTATTTGGCTTTGGTCGTCGCGCCGATTTCGGCGGCCCGCGCCGTGGCAATCTTCTCTATACGCTCGTAAGGTGTGGATGCGGTTCCGCTGGCCCTGACTTGATAGCGGCCATCCCCGGAGGACGATTCGGAGTAACCGACCGGATAGAAGGCATTCGAGGGCGCGTAGGGCGCCAGATCGCCGCCGAGAGACCCAGGACCCGAGGCGCATCCCGCGATGCAGCAGCCGACGGCGATCAAGATCGCAACCCGCATGGCGTCACCTTCCTGCGCGAACGGCTGGCGCGAGATCCGCGGCACTCCCGCAGTGCAGCAAGTATAGCTTACTTCAGCTTGTCGAGAATGCCACCACTCGGAGCGGCCGGCGTCGGCTCGCCCGGTGTCGCAGGGGTGGCCGGCGTCGGCGTGCCGTTGGTGGCCGGGGCTGTTCCGGCCGGCGCGGTGACACCCGGGCGATCGAAAACTGAGCCCTTCTGCGTCGCCTTCTTGCCGACGACCGTCAGCAGCATGCTGGTCGCGAAAAAGCAGACTGCCAGCCCCGCCGTAATGCGGGTGAGCAGGTTGGCCTGACCGCGGCCGGTCAGAAACCCGCCGCCGCCCCCGCCGCCGATGCCGAGCGCGCCACCCTCCGATTTCTGCAGCAGCACCACCCCCACCAGCCCGAGGGCGATGAAGAGATGGATCAGCAGCAAGACGGTGTTGAGGGCGGACATGGGGATCGATCTCCAATCGGCGCCGGCAGCTCGCGGCCTCGGCGCGCATCTTTTGCCCGGCTTCTACACCACGCCCCCGGCCGGCACCAGTAGGCAAAGCGACCGCGCGACCAGGCCCTTGCGCCCCATCCACGGGGCCTCAATCAAAGAAGAAAAGCCCAGGTTTCTGCGCCGGGTTCTGCTTGGCGGCCGAGGCTGGGCGGCGCTTCGGGACCGGCTTGCTGACGGTCGCCGGCTTTTCGGCCGCTGAGTTCTCGGCGGCCGGCTTCAGCCGGATAACGGTCGGCTTGGTGGAAGGTGGGGCGGCAGGCGGGGACCCGACATCCATCGGTTTGGGGTCGGCGGCGGCACTACCGGCCGGCGCGCCCGCAGATTTCCCCGGGTCGGTCGGCTTGGCATCCGTGGTCGTGCGATCGACGGCGGGGACTGCCGCCTTGACGCCGGCGGGCTTCCTCTGGCCTTTCTTGCGGACGGGGCCGGCGATCACCTTGCAGCGGAACGAAAGCTGCTCCTCGACCTCGATCAGGCGGGCGATCTGCTGCAGGCGGTCGGGCGCGAGGTTGGACTTGGCCCAGTCCGGGCCCTTCTCCATTTCGGTTTTGACGCCGGCCGTCACAAGCCCCGTCTCCTCGGTGCGCAGCGCGTCGCAGGCCTCCTTGCCGAGCCGCGTGGCAGAGGCGTCGTCACGCACCGCGAGGAGGGCGAGGGCCAGCGCCAGAACAACGAGCGGGGCAGTGCGGGCTCTCACTTTTCGATTCTCGCCGTTGGCCGACATAGGGCGTTTTTCGATTGACCTTCCTTATGCGGGCTCTCGGCGTCTCGCGCAACGTCCTGACGGCCACGAGCGTCTCTCAATAAGAGGGTCAGGCGGGCAAGCCGCCGACGATGGCCAGGAAATCGGCGGCTTTCAGGCTGGCGCCGCCGACCAGTGCGCCGTCGACATCCGTTATGGCCATCAGTTCGCGGGCGTTGTCCGGCTTGACCGAGCCACCGTAAAGAACGCGCATGCCGTCCCCCTCCCCGCCAAATCGAGCGACCAGGGCCCGGCGGATGGCGGCGTGAACTTCGGCCACCTCGGCGAGCGTGGGCGTCACCCCGGTCCCGATGGCCCACACCGGCTCGTAGGCAACCACCGTCGTCGCCGCCGTTGCCGTATCGGGGAGTGCGGCCCTGAGCTGGCGTTCGACAACGGTCAGCGTCAGGCCGGCACGGCGTTCTCCGAGCGTTTCCCCGACGCAGACGATCGCCATCAAACCGGCCCGATGAGCCGCCAGCGCCTTGGACCGGATGAGGGCATCGCTATCGCCGTGGTCCGTGCGCCGCTCGGAATGCCCGACGATCACGCCCGCCGCGCCGACATCCTTCAGCATCTCGGCGGAGACGTCACCAGTGTGGGCGCCCGACACGCGCGGATGGCAGTCCTGCGCCCCGATCAGCACCCCGGTTCCGAGCAGCGCATCGGCCATCGGCGCCAGGAGCGTTGCGGGCGGGCAGATCATCACATCAGCTCCGGCCGACGCAGGCACCGTCCGCAGCCCTGCCGCCGTCAGCGCCGCCTCGGTCAGCGACGGCCGGAGGCCGTTCATCTTCCAGTTGCCGGCCACGAGCGGTCGGCGCGGTCGCGAAGGTGCGGGCATTCGGTTCTCCTGATGGACCTTGTGGTGGGCGCCCGTGACAGACCCTGCCTCGACGGAACGGGCGCAGGGGCCGGCGCCACGGTGCCGCGCCGCCGAGCGGCCTTGCTTTCGGTGGCGGGCTGGGCTTCATATCACGCCGAATATCGCCGTCACCCGCGCGAAACCGACTTCTCCCCGGCGCCCCTCTGGCTGCCAACCGGCCTTCCGAAGACCGGCCGAACGGCGAAGCTCCGCGTTGCTGCGCCAACAACTGGACGAGATTACCGATGCTCGACGCCCTCCGCCGCGGCGCCCAAGGCTGGCTGGCCAAGTTTCTGTTCGCGATCCTGATCATCAGTTTCGGCGTTTTCTTCGGGATCGAAGACGTCTTTCGCGGTTACGGCCGGGGGTCCATCGCCAAGGTCGGCGAAACCGACATCACGCAGTCCGATTTCGACCGCGCCATGCAGAACGAGCTGGCGGGGCTATCGCGGCAGGCCGGCAAGCGGGTCAGCATGGAGGACGCTCGCGCGATCGGCATCGACCGCCTCGTGCTACAGCGGCTGACCTTCGATACCGCACTGCAGACGCAGGCCAAGTCGCTGGGTCTGGCCGTTTCCGACGACGTGCTGCTCGACGGCTTGAAGCGCGACGAGAACCTGCACGGGGCCGACGGCAAATTCTCGCGAGAGATTCTGAACGAAATCATGCAGCAGATGGGGGTCAATGAGCGTGGTCTCTTCGCCATTCTCCGCAAGGATGAGATCAACCGGCAGGTGATCAACGCGCTCACCAGCGCCATCGCCGTGCCGCAGCCCCTCGTCGACGTGCAGCACGCCTGGAGCTCGGAGACGCGGCGCATCGAGCATTTCAAGATCGATGCGGCCAAGGCCGTGAAGGTGCCGGAGCCGGACGACGCCGCGCTGAAGGGCACTTTCGAGAAACTGTCCAGCCGCTTCGTCGTGCCGGAGTATCGCAAGCTCGCGGTTCTGCTGCTCACCGCCGCCGAGCTGAAGAAGGAGATGTCGGTTTCGGACGACGAGGTGAAAGAAACCTACGATCGGACCAAGGACACCTACGACCTCCCGGAAAAGCGGCGCGTGCAGCAGATCGCTTTCAAGGACAAGGCGGCCGCCGAGGAGGCGCGCAAGGCCATCGAAAAAGGCAAGAGCTTCCGCGACGCCGCCAAGGAGGCCGGCGCCACCGAAGCCGACATCAATCTCGGCATGGTGACCAAGAAGCAGCTCATCGACAAGACGGTTGCCGAGGCGGCCTTCGCGCTGAAACGCGACGCCGTCTCCGAGGTGATCGAAGGGCGCTTCCGCCCGGTGCTGATCCGCGTCGTCGAAATCGAAGCCGGCAAGGAGAGCACGCTGGCCGAAGTCAAGGACAAGATTCGCGACAAGCTCTCCGAGGACAAGGCGGCGCAGGAGGTGCAGCAGCGATTCGAGCTGGTCGAGGAGCAGCGCAACCTCGGAAAGTCGCTCAAGGAGATCGCCGACGCCCTCAAGCTGCGCTTCATCGAGGTCGAAGCGGCCGACCGCTCCAACAAGCGTCCCGACGGCGGCCGCGCACTCGATCATCCCGACGAGCGGACGCTCGTGGAAGCGGGCTTCGGCGGCGAGACCGGCGTGCAGCGCGAGGCGGTGGAGCTGAAGCAGTCCAACGGCTATGGCTGGGTAGATGTTCTTTCGGTCACCGCTTCCAAGCAGAAATCGTTCGAAGACGCGAAGGCCGACGTCAAAACGGCGTATGAAGAAACCGAACGCAAGCGTCTGGTCGACGAACTTGCGGCACAGCTCGTCAAACGGTCGGACGAGGGCGCCGAGTTCGACAAGCTCGCCGCCGAAGTGGGCGGCAAGGTCGAGTTGACGGAGGCGATCAACCGGTCGACGGCACCGCCGGGACTCGACGAGGACGCCGTCCAGAAGGCGTTTGCCATCGCCAAAGGCAAGGCCGGCTCGGCGAATACGGCCGATCGCACATCGCGCGTCGTGTTCCGCGTCGTCGAGATCACCCCTGCGCCGGCCGTCACCGAACAGGAGCGGGCCAAGCTCGCCGCCGAGCTCAAGGCCGATATGGCCGAGGATCAGGTCAATGCCTACGTCGGTGGATTGACCCGCACCCTCGGGGTGACGATCAATCAGGCCGAACTTGACCGTGCCACCGGCGTGCCCGCGAGCCAGTGAGAAACATCGTCGGCGGATAAGACCACAGACCGGGAGTGACGTCGTGCCGCCGGACGATACCGAGCGCGAGATCGAGGCCTATCCACCGCCGGAGGAATTTGCCCGCCGCTATGCGATGGGCGAGCCGCAGGTGGTGTGGACACGCCTCGTCGCGGACCTAGAGACGCCCGTCTCGGCCTACCTGAAGCTCGCCGGCGACCGCCCGATGAGCTTCCTGCTCGAATCCGTCGAAGGCGGGCAGTCGCGGGGCCGCTACTCGGTGATCGGGCTCGATCCCGACCTGATATGGCGCGCGCACGGCGAAAGAGCCGAGATCAACCGGGCGCCGGCGAGCAAGCCGGCGACGTTCCAAACCGAAAAGAAGCCGGCGCTCGCCGCGCTCCGTGACCTGCTCGCCGAGTCCCGGCTGGAGCTGCCGGCCGGGTTGCCACCCATGGCCGCCGGCGTGTTCGGCTACATGGGGTACGATACGATCCGCCTCGTCGAGCGGCTGCCCTCACCCAAGCCCGACGACCTCGGCGTGCCCGACAGCGTATTGATGCGGCCGACGCTGATCGTCATTTTCGACGGCGTGAAAGACGAGATGAGCCTCGTTACGCCGGTGCGTCCGCGCCCCGACGTGCCGGCCGGAGCGGCCTACGCGACGGCCCTCGCCCGGCTCTCGCGAGTCGTCACCGCACTCGACGGTCCCCTGCAGCACCCGCAGACTCCTTCTGCCGAGGCGCTCTCGATACCGGAGCCGCGGTCGAACACGCGGGCCGCCGATTTCCTCGCCATGGTCGCGCGGGCGAAGGAGTACATCCGCGCCGGCGACATCTTCCAGGTGGTCCTGTCGCAGCGCTTCACGGCGCCGTTCACACTGCCCTCGTTCGCGCTCTATCGCGCGCTCCGGCGGCTCAACCCGTCGCCATTCCTGTTCCATCTCGACCTCGGCGGGTTTTCGCTGGTCGGATCGTCGCCCGAAATCCTGGTGCGCAACCGCGGCGGCGAGGTCACCATCCGCCCGATCGCCGGGACGGCCCGTCGCGGCGCCAACGAGACCGAGGACAAGGTTCTCGCCGACGCCCTGCTTCGCGATCCCAAGGAGCGCGCCGAGCACCTGATGCTGCTCGATCTCGGGCGCAACGACGTCGGCCGCGTGGCCGAGGTCGGCACGGTTGCGGTCACCGATCAGTTCGTGATCGAGCGCTACAGCCACGTCATGCACATCGTCTCGAACGTGGTCGGCCGGCTGGCCAAAGGCCTCGACAGCATCGATGCCCTGATGGCCGGCTTTCCCGCCGGCACCGTCTCCGGCGCGCCAAAAGTCCGCGCCATGGAAGTGATCGACGAACTGGAGCAGTCCAAGCGCGGGCCGTATGCGGGCTGCGTCGGCTACTTCACTGCCGACGGCGAGATGGACACCTGCATCGTGCTGCGCACCGCCATCGTCAAGGACGGGCAACTGCACGTGCAGGCCGGCGCCGGCGTGGTGTTCGACAGCATTCCGGAAAACGAGCAGCAGGAGTGCATCAACAAAGCCAAGGCCGTCGTCCGCGCGGCGGAGGAGGCGGTGCGCTTCGCCGCGAAAAGCCGGGGTGGCAAACCCGGCTGACGCGTCGTCAGGCAGCGATTGGCCGAACTTCAATCGTCCTGTTATGCTTATCCGAATGTGTAACTTTCAATCCGGTGGCGCCTTCCCCGTCATGTAAATGCCGGGCGCGATATTTTTTGGAACGCGAAAAATCGATAGCCTTCCGCGCCGTTTTTGGTTCGCAGGCATCGACCGTACGATTTGAGCGCAGTAATCGCTTCTCATCATGAGCGGGCTTAATTTCTTTGTCAGCATGCGGCACTTTCATAAAGCGCGCGATCTCACGCAGAGGCTTGGAGCGCGCTCGCTTAGCAACGACTTTGGGCTGACCGTCGCAGAACTGGTCAAACTCTGAGTTCAGCTTGCGCGCGATTTTCTGCGCCGCCCAAACGCCGGCCTGTTCCACCCCATGAATTTTTGCCAGCATCGAAACAGGCTTGGGCTCAGACTGCCGGATCAACTCGATCCGCAGGACGCCATGATAGATGGCCGGCAAATGAGCGAACGCATTCGCATCGTCTGATTTGACGACCCTGTCGACGATCTGCTCCAGCACCGGAAGCGGGTTGGCGAGCTTGTCACGCAGCGGCGCCGGGATGAGCTTCGCCTCCCGAGCGGTCAGCTCCGGACGCGCCTGCGCGCCGACGCCATGAACGTCGTCAGCCCACAGCTCGACCAGCACGCCGAGGGGGATGATCTGCCGAGACTTAAGGTCGGAGAGGCCGGAAACGTAGGAAACCGTTGCGACCCGCAGCGACTGCATTTTTGGGTTGTTCTTTGTGCTGTTCGTCATGCCTGCAACTCCTCGCTGAGCGCCCGCGATAATGGCGTTCGCCGCGATAAAAGGCCCTTCGATATAAGCTCCGCGAATTCCGGCTGCAAGAAGTCGGCCGGAATTTTGAGAACCGTATCCCTAATGAAAAACTCTGGGAGCGCCTCAATCCGGTCCATCGTCAGCCGCAAGGCGGCCTTTGGCAACCGGCCAGGCGTTACATAGTAACTATTCTGAAGAGTTTCAAACTCGAAGCCTCGCTGGCCCCACGTGTGACTCAACGACAGGGTGTGATCAACGAACGCTATGCCGCTCACACCATCGTGATCGAACGCCACCAGGAGATTGCCGTCATGCTCTCCTGCCTCATGGTCGATGTCGCCGATCCAGTTGTGAAACACGAAGCCGGCGGCCAACTGGTCCATGACGCCAGCCAGCTCTGCATCCGAGTGCAGCAAATTGAGCAAGCGTGCCGCCGTCCACGTCACACCGTCGAACGGGTATGAGGAAAGCGACCAGAGCGACCCGGCTTCCTCCCGGTAGAGAATGCCGCCTGGAACGCACGCGCAGATTTCTGCGGCAAGGTCGGCAGCGATCTTCTCGTGCGCGCCCGCGTGAATGGTGACGTTCCAAAGTTGCTGCAAGGCGGGCTTGGCTGCGACGATCAGGCCATCACTCCTCTTAAATTCAACGGGTCGTGAAAATCCCGCGAGAACCCGACCGGTTGGAACCCAGGTGTCAGCCGATACCATCTCGGCGCACCAAGACCGGGCGGCTTCGCGACCTCGCTCATCAAAGCCGCAGTTGAGCATCTGGATTTTCTAAATGCCGCCCCAGCCGCGTGCTTGTGAAATATGCGGCATGAGATCTCATCCCATGGCCCACAGACGCTTGCAACCGCTATCACTGCGATTGCAGACAAGACCACCTGTGGTCACCGCTGAGGGCCGATCGCCGCCCCACCTTCTATGATCCCTGAGGACGAAACCGTTCCCATGCTCACTCTTTCCCTCCTCCGCCACGCGAAGTCGTCGTGGGACGATCCCGAACTCGACGATTTCGAGCGCGGTCTGGCGCCGCGCGGTGTCAAGGCGGCACCCGCCATGGGACGCCACGTGGCGAAACTGGCTCTGAAACCCGACCTGATCCTGTGCTCGGGCGCCGTGCGCACCCGCGCGACCGTGGCCCTGATGCTGCCGGAACTCGGCCCGCCGCCGCCCGAGGTCCGCTACGACGACGCGCTCTACCTCGCCTCGCCCATCACCATGCTGGACACCGTGAGACGTCAGCCCGCCGGGCCTGATCATGTGATGATCGTCGCCCACAATCCCGGGATGCACGCGCTGGCGCTCGAACTCGTGGGCAGCGGTCAGGCGCCAGATCTCGGCGATCTCGCCACCCGCTTTCCGACGGCCGCGCTCGCCGTGCTGACGTTTCAGGCGAAGAAATGGAGCGACGTGCGGCCCGGCATCGGGCGTCTGGTGCAGTTCGCGACGCCGAAAGGCTTGAGGGACGAGGGATGAGGGACTAGGGATGAGGACGGTCGCGGATGCTTGCGACACCTAACATCATCCCTCATCCCTCATCCCTCATCCCTGATATGC
>JBQTIA010000072.1:0-21201 GCA_052388455.1 Hyphomicrobium sp. | reverse complement strand
TTTTTTTCCCTGGTCTGTGTGGTTTTTTACCCCACCCCCCCCCCCCCCCTGCACCCGGGGGCCCCGCGGCCCAAGGTGCAGCCGGGAGAATTGGCTGCGACCGATCAGTCGAACGTGTACTTGAAGCCGGTCCAGATCGTGCGGCCCTGGCCCGGTTTCAGCCCATCCTCGCGGTCAGCGATGTAGAACTCGTCGAGCAGGTTGTCGCCGGAGACGAACACAGTGGCGCCCGTCTCGCCGATGTCGAGATTGATGCGCGCCGAGAGCAGCCACTGCTCGGGAACCTCGCCGTTCTCGCCTTCCGGATCGCCACCGAAGGGCGTGTTGAACTCGTCGGTGAAGAACGCACTGCGATAGGTCCACGTCGCGCTCGCATCCCACCGCCAGCCGGCCTTGCTCTCGATGCCTGCCGTCAAAGCCGCCGTCGTGAACGGCACCTCCGGCACGTCGTTGCCGCGGAAGTTCACGCCGAACACGCGCTCGGACGTGATCGTCGCCTCGCTGTAGGTGTAGTTCGCGGCACCGAAGACGTTCAGCGGACCACCGGTATAGGGATGCGTGTCGACGCGGCCGGCCATTTCGACGCCTTCTATCTCGACCAGCTCGGCCTTGCCGAAGCTGCGGTCCCCCGCCGACGAGAAGGACGCGCCGAACTGGAAGTCGTGGATGCGCTGGTAGAAGCCGGCCACTTCGAACTGGAAGCCGCGGACAGCCGACGAGCGAACGCCGAGCTGGAAGTTGTCGCCGATCTCATCCTCGATCGGGAAGTCCTCGTTGCGCAGGACACCGGTGGACATGCCGCGGTGGTAGCCGCCGAACACCGTCGTCTTGAACAGGCCGTTGTAGGCGAAGGCGATGCCCGGCAGCGTGTGGAACTGGCTGAAGCTGTCGTTGAAGGGCGTGCGATTGATGCCTTCGATCACCAAGCACTCCTCGTCGGGATCGATAGCCGGATTGTCACCGCAGGGGGACGCCGGGTCATCGTTGACGGAATCTTCCTCCTCCGCCTCACCTTCCTCCTCGGCCGTGACCGCCGACTGGCGCTTGACCTTGTAATATTCGAACCGGACGCCCGGCACGACGCTGAAGTCCGACGTCACTTTCACGCTGGTCTGCAGGAAGGCCGAGAACGTGTCGGCCTGCAGATCGCGCTTGAAGATGGTCAGTCCCTTGTCGTCGCCTTCCTCGAGAATCTCACCCGAGAGCCCGAGGAAGTTGCGGTTGGTCATGTCCTGGTATTCGTAGCGGGCGCCGACCTGGATGTCCTGCGTCATGCCGGCGAAGAATGGCCGGTTGGCCAGTTCCAGCCGCGACTCGGCACCGAGGTGGCGGAAAGTACGCAGCCGCCCGAACATGGAATCCTGCGGAAGCACGATTTCGAACAGGTTGCCGTCGGGGACGAACACCGGCGCCACGCCCGGCTGCTCGGCATCGACAGGATTGTCCTCGGTGGTGACGATCTGATAGCGGTCGCGGACGTGATGCTGGCCGTAGATCCGCGTCGTCAGCGTGGTGTCGTCATCGAGATAGGCGTTGTGCACGACCTGCGAGCGATGCACGTCGCCGTTGTAGGTGTCGAACACTGAACCCGGCGCGAAGCAGGTATGGCAGTGCTTGGTGTCGAAGAACCCGCGCTCGGCGGCGCCGGCCGGATCGTCGTCGTCACCGGTGAAGTTCGCCTCGTCGTAATTGTCGCGCTGGCGGGCATAGGTGTACGACACGGTCAGGTCGGAACTCTGGCCCTTGAAGCCGAGCGCGCCATAGAAGTCGTTGGCGCGCAGACGCTCGGTGTCCCAGGTTCCCTGCGTATTGTGGCCGGTGTACGAGAACACCATCCCGACATTGCCGACCGTCTGGCGGGTGTGGAAGTGCCAGCGGGCCGAGATGTCGGTGTCGTTGGTGCCGGTGATGGCCTCATCATCCTCGTTGAGGAAGAAACCGGTGTCGTTCTCGGTGAAGCCGATGGCCGAGCTGACGACCGTCTCGTCACGTCCGAAGGGCGAGAGATTGCGCGCGTTGATGATGCCGAAGTTGTTATTCGGTCCGTGCACGATCACCGTGCCGCGCAGCACCTCGAAGTCCTCGATGCGGTCGATGGGTGCGAAGTAGTGGACCGAGGGATCGAGCCAGAGCGCCAGGTTGACGGGGTGGCCGTCCTCCATGACCAGAATCTTGCGCGAGCGGCGCGGCGGCGAGCCGCGGATACCGATGCCGCCATGGTGGGCCGCGGCGTCGTCGTTGATGACGATGACGCCCGGAACCTGCGTGAACACCTCGTTGATGTTGCGCGGCTGACTCTGCTTCAGTGCTTCCGGGTCGATGTTGGTCGCCGAGCTCGAGAACCCGTCGAGGTTCGACGGCACAAGCTGTGTCGGGTTGATCGGCGGCTGCGCAGATTGCTCGGCGCGGGCGGCGGCTCCACGGCTGTTGGCAGCGCCGTACACCGGATTGGGGTCGGTGACGGCCGGCTCGGTCGGCGCTGGCGGCTCGAAGTCGGCCTGCTCGGGCTCCGGGGCCGGGGGCGGCGGAGCGGGCGCAGCGACGGGCTTGGGCGCCGGCTTCTTCGGAGCCGATGTCACCTTCTTCTTCGGCTTCGGCGCCGGCTCCTCGGCCGCCTGAGCGGGTGGCGGATCCTCTTTTTTCTGGATGACCTCGACCTCGGGCACGCTGCTCGGCTGCTCGCCAGCGGGCGCGGCCGTCGCGGGCGCTCCCGCCGGTGGCGCGGCGGCAGGGGCCGGCTGGTCGTTGGTCTGCTGCGCCGAGGCCGCCGTGACGGCAACCGCGTTCAGACCGATGACCAGTCCGGTGACCAAAACGATAAATCGCATCGTGCTCAACTCCCCCAATTCGCCGCGACCGATCGGAACGGACTGCGGTTCTTAACGACCGCTGCCTGCGTCTCCACCCGGCTCACCGGCCTCACGCCTGTCACATTCGAGTATTTCGGAGGGTGCGAAATGGTCAACGACGCAACCTCCTCGAATCGGAATTCCGATCGCATTCTCAATAAGATGTGGCCTTCGAGCTTCGGGAGATTTAAGCATCGAACGATAGGAATACTTCCCGTTTGGAATTTGCCGGACTTTTGAATAGGGAATTTTTCCCGAAGCGTTGCCGGCCTGGAATGCAATCCGGGAGTGTCGCTTCGTTGAGCGCAATCGATCGTCGGCCTTGATCCGATCGCGGTGCCCCCGTATTGAACATGGCGACAGCGTTGAGGTGACAGGTTATAAAGGTGCAATGCGCCTGGACGGCCGCACGACGATCAAGCACCGCGATGGCACGCGCACGATTCCGGCAGAACCTCGGGAATCGCCGCGCGGTGCTGCCGGGTCCACCAGTACCCGAGGGTCCTCTCGAGGATCGCCTGCCGCCTAGAGTTCGAGTGTGAGGGAGGAAGTCTTGCGTTCGTCGAAGTCCGTCGCCGGTTCTGGAATCGTCGTCCATCAATCCTGCCGAACCGCCGCGATCGCGCTGGTCGCACTTCTCGGAATTTGCACGGGCGCCAGCGCCGAAACTCCGGCGATCGCGGTCGAGCTGAACAAGCTCGAGCAGCAGGACAAGGGCTGCCGCGCCTACATGGTCGTCACCAACAAGGCGACATCGGGCTACGAAACGCTGAAGCTCGACCTGGTGATGTTCCAGACGGACGGCGTGATCGGCCGCCGCTTCACCATCGACCTCGGCCCGATCCGGCCCGACAAGAAGGTCGTCAAGCTGTTCACGCTCGAAGGCACGCCGTGCGACGGCGTCGGCAGCCTGCTCATCAACGACATCGTCGAATGCAAGACCGACACGGGCGCGGCCGACAACTGCCTGGCCGCGATGACACTCACCTCGATCACCAAGTTCCAACTCTCCAAGTAAAGGAACGCCCGTGGAGCCGCACAACTTCTCGATCCTCGGCATGATCATGGCCGCCGATCCGGTGGTCAAAGCCGTCATGCTGATGCTGGCCCTGTCCTCCGTCGCCTGCTGGGCGATCGTATTCGAGAAGGCCGTGCGGCTGCGCCGTCTCAACGCCGATGTCGCTCAGCTCGAAGAGGTTGCCGCAGGCAAGGCGTCGCCGGATCAGGCCAACGGACTGACCGCCACCGTACTCGACGCCGCCAACCGAGAAGCCGATGACGGCGCGGCGCGCGGCGAGAGCCGCGGCGAGGTGCGCGGCCGGCTGGAGCGGGCCATGCGCGGCGCGCTCAAGAGCGAGTTGCAGAGCGCCGAGAAGGGTCTGCCGTTCCTCGCCACCACCGGATCGGCCGCGCCTTTCATCGGCCTCTTCGGTACGGTGTGGGGCATCATGAACAGCTTCGCCTCGATCGCGCAGAAGCAGGACACCAGCTTGGCGACCGTGGCGCCGGGCATCGCGGAAGCGCTGTTCGCGACCGCCCTCGGCCTCGCGGCTGCGATCCCCGCCGTGCTGGCCTACAATCACTATTCCGTCCGCCTCGGCCGCGTCGCCGCGCGCGGCAACGCGGCGAGCATCGAGATCGCCAAGGCTTTTTCACGCCCGCCGGCTGAGGCCAAGGAGACGCGCGGCACGGTCGAGCCGCTCCGCGCCGGGAAGGGACACTGAGATGGGTATGGGCGTCAGTGCCGCCGGCAACGGCGACGACGAGGATGGCGGCTACAAGCCGATCGCCGAGATCAACATCACTCCGATGGTCGATGTGATGCTCGTTCTGCTGATCATCTTCATGGTCGCCGCCCCGCTCATGGTGGCCGGCGTTCCCGTCGAGCTGCCGAACACCTCGGCCGCGCGCATCAGCCAGACGAAGAAACCGATGATCGTCACGCTCGCAGCCGACGGCCAGCTCTACGTGCGCGACGAGCAGGTGGCCTCGCGCGAGGCGCTGGTTGCCCGCCTGCGCGAGATCAGAGGTTCCGAGGGCGATAGCGTCGTCTATGTGCGGTCCGACAAGAAGAACGCCTATGGCGACGTGATGGAAATCCTCGGCCGGGTCGGCGAGGGCGGTTATGGCCGCGTCTCGCTGCTCTCCCAGCCGACGCCGCGCGCCGCCGCGCCGAGCGTCCAGAAATAGAGCGCCGCCATGCCGACCCTTCGCATCATCACCTGGCTGGTATCGCTCACGCTGCACGTGACGCTCGCCTCCGTGCTGCTGGTCAGCGCGGGTGGAGCCTCGCTCGACGGCGGCGAAGGAGAGGACATGTTCACCGTCGAGCAGGGCATTGCGATCGAAGGCTTCGCCAAGCTCGGTGAGGCCGAGGTGGCGACCGAGGCGGTCGAAGCCGAGCCGACCGAGCTCAGCGAAGAGCGCCCCGCGATCGAGGAAGTTCAGACCGAGGAAAAAGTCGAGGACACGGAAGTCATCACATCCGAGCAGGGACCCGAGCAGGAAGAGCTGCCCGAGCTGAAGCCGGTGCCCCTCGAGCAGCCGCGTCCCGCACAGGTGGCGACCATCGAGCAATCGCAGCAGCTCGAAGTCGAGGAGCAGCAGAGTTCCGGCGCCCAGAAGACCGCCGGGCGCGCGACGGAGAAATCGAAATACCTCGGCAGCCTGCGCGTGCACCTCGAAACGAAGAAGGTCAACCCGCGCTCGCGGCAGATCGGCACGGTGATGGTCCGATTCACGGTCGATTCCAACGGCGCCGTCGTCTCGCGCGAGGTCACTTCGAGTTCCGGCCACAAGGTGCTCGACGACGCCGCACTCGCGGCCATCGACAAGGCGGCGCCCTTCCCCGCCATCCCCGACGAGGTCGGCGAAGGCACGATGGTCGTTTCCGTGCCGTTCAAATTTTCTGTGCGCTGAGGGGAAGCAAGCGTCGCAGTGGACCGGCCGGTCTGGATTGCAAAATCGGAATTCGTCCGAGCGGTCCCGCGCCTGCGACCCCGGACGTGGCAGGTAGCCACCTGAAAAGTCAGCAGATTAACCCGCCGTTATCCAATCGGGCCTAGGTTGCAGGGTGTTCAACCCAGCAATCGATCCGGCCTTTGAATGCTTATCGGAGCCTTCGGCAAGAACCGTCAAAGTTCACTCATGGGCGACTACGCGTCGCTGCTGGGTGACGCGGTGCTGCGCCACCGTGCCCGCGTCGCCGAGCATTCGGCCCGCATCGAGGCCGAGCTGGCGAGCCGGGTGAAGTCCGAATTCATCGCCAACATGAGCCATGAGCTGAGAACGCCGCTCAACACCGTCATCGGCTTCTCGAAACTCCTGAGCGAGCACGACAAGCGCAAGCTGCGGGACGCCGAGATCGTCGAATACGCGCACCTGATCCACGATTCGGCCGGCCACCTGCTCTCTGTCATCAACGACATTCTCGACATCTCGAAGATGCAGAGCGGCAAGTACACGCTCGATGCGCGCGAGGTTTACATCGAAGAGGTGGTGCAGGCGTGTGTCGCCAGCTTCCGGACCACCGCTGCGGAAGCGGGCGTGACGCTCGAAATGCGCGTGCCCGCCGATCTGCCTCCGGTCCGCGGAGACGTGACCAAGCTGCGGCAGATTTTCACCAACCTCATCTCCAATGCCATCAAGTTCACGCTCACCGGCGGCACCGTGCTGATCGAGGCGATGCGCCTCGCCGACGGCAGCCTGCTGCTGCTCGTGCGCGACACCGGCATCGGCATGACCGAGGACGAGTTGAAGGTCGCGCTGACGCCGTTCGGCCAGGTCGACGGCGGCCGCTCGCGCTGGCGCGAGGGAACCGGTCTCGGGCTGCCGATCGCCAAGGCGCTCGTCGAGCTGCACGGCGGCGAGTTGCAGGTCCTCAGCGTCAAGGGACAGGGGACCGAGGTCGCCGTCGTCCTTCCCTCCCGTCACCACGTCTCCGTCATCGAAGGCCGCGAAGCGGTCTTGGGGGCCTCCGCTCCCATCTGACGTCCCCCGCCCGCCGTCCACCGTCGAGTCCGTCCATGCAGACAGAAAACTCAGCGAAATCCATGAACACGCAGCAGATCGACAGCTCCATCGGGCGCATCGTCTCGGTGACGGGCTCCAAAGCCATCGTGCTGCTGGACGGTCCGCAGAAGGGCCGCGCCAGCGTGGTCAGCGACCGGCCGGAAATGGGCACGCTGCTCGCCATCGACACCGCCAACACCGTGGTGCTCGCCATCGTCTCGGCGCTGAGCGTGCCGGTACCCGCCCAGCGCGAGGGTGAATCGGAAATCTGGATCGCGGAGCTGGGTCTCGTCGGCGAGCTGTGGCGGGCGACCGACGGACGCAAGGCCGCCTTCAACCGCGGCACCACGATCTATCCGGCGCTCGGCGACCGCGTGCGCGTCTCCTCCAAGGCCGAGCTGCAGCTCGCCTTCTGCGGCGAGCCCGAGAAATCCGTCCGCGTCGGCTCGATCCGGCAGGACAGCACGATCCCCGCCATGATCCGCGTCGACGATCTGCTCGGCAAGCACTTCGCCATCCTCGGCACCACCGGCACGGGCAAGTCCTGCACGACGGCGCTGGTGCTGCGCTCGATCCTGGAGAAGCACCCTGCCGCCCACATCGTGCTTCTGGACCCGCACAACGAATACGCGACCGCGTTCGGCGACTGGGCGGAAGTCATCTCGCCGCGCAACATGCAGCTTCCCCTCTGGCTCCTCAACTTCGAGGAAGCGATCGAGGTTCTGGTCGGCGATCCCAACCGCAAGGCCGAGATCGAGGTGCTCCAGGAGCTGATCCCGCTGGCCAAGAGCCGCTACAGCTCGGGCCGCGCCGCGGAAAGCCAGAAGCTGCGCAAGGGCGTGCTCGACGCCAACCGCTTCACTGTCGACACACCCGTTCCCTATCGCATTTCCGATCTGACCAGCCTCATCGACGAGCGCATGGGCAAGCTCGAAAACAAAAAGGATCTGGCACCCTACCGCAACCTCAAGAGCCGCATCGACACCATCTCGCAGGACGGCCGCTATGCCTTCATGTTCGGCTCGCTGACCGTCTTCGACGGCATGGCGCAGGTGCTGGGCCGCATCTTCCGCGTGCCGGTCAACAACAAGCCGATCACCATTCTCGAGCTGACCGGCCTGCCGACCGAGATCGTCAACGTCGTCGTCTCCGTGCTCTGCCGCATGACGTTCGACTTCGCGCTGTGGAGCGACGGGCAGGTGCCGGTGACGCTGGTCTGCGAGGAAGCCCACCGCTACGTGCCGCTCAACGCCTCGCTCGGCTTCGAGCCTTGCAAGCGCGCCATCGCCAAGATCGCCAAGGAGGGCCGCAAGTACGGCGCTTCGCTGTGCATCGTGACCCAGCGCCCGGCGGAAATCGATCCCACCATCCTCTCCCAGTGCAACACGGTCTTCGCGCTGCGCATGTCGAACGACCGCGACCAGGCCATCGTCACCTCGGCCATCTCGGACACCGGCTCGGGTCTTCTGGAATTCCTCGGCGCGCTCGGCCAGCGCGAGGCGATCGCCTTCGGTGACGGCGTCGCGCTTCCCGTCCGCATCAAATTCGACGAGTTGCCGAAGAACTGCCTGCCGCGATCGTCGACGGCGCGCTTCTCGGAAAAGTGGCTGAAATCCGTGGAGGACGAGGGGTTCCTCGACAGCGTCGTGGAACGCTGGCGCTCGGCCGGTCTGAACAACAACGACGACGGGCAGAGCCACTTCGCCATGCTGGCCGAATCGATCGCGATTTCGGCACCTCCATCGAGCCCGGAGCACTACGGGGCACCGGCCGGCGTCGAGCGCGGTCATGCGAGCAGCCCGCCGGCTGCGCTGGACTATGCCGCCGCCCCGCGCGCCGGCTCCATGCTGCGCCGCGATCCGATACCGGCCGTTGCGTCGGCAGCGCCCGCCGGAGCGCAACGCACGGCCCCGGCGTCGCTGCTTCGTCGCGAGGCGCCACCTTCGGCCACGACAGCATCGTCCGCCGATCAGGCCGCCCGGTTGTCGCTCCGCGAACGTCTGATGCGGCCGCAATCACGCTGATCCGACCGCGCCGAGGCTTGCAACCCCTGCACCGCACTGCCAAACCGGGAGCCGGACACGGGGCTCCAATCGAGGATAGTTCCCATGAGCGCGATCTTCCCGGTCATCCTGTCGGGCGGCTCGGGCACGCGGCTGTGGCCGCTGTCCCGCTCGATGTATCCCAAGCAGTTCATCCGCTTTTTCAATGGGCAGAGTTCCAGCTTTCTCGGCACAGCGCTGAAGCGGCTGAAGCCGGAAGCCGGGTTCGCCGCGCCGATCCTGCTCTGCAACAACGATCACCGCTTCCTCGTCAAGGAGGAGATCGAGCGGGCGGCCATCGAGCCCAAGGCCATCATTCTGGAGCCGGTGGCGCGCAACACGGCGGCGGCCATCGCGGTGGCGGCCCTGGCGGCGGCCAAGGAAAACCCGAATGCCATCCTCGCCGTCATGCCCTCCGATCACGTGGTTCGCGACGAGGCGCGCTTCGTCGAGAGCGTCAAGCGGGCCGCGCGGGTGGCGGCGACCGGCAAGCTGGTGCTGTTCGGCATCAAGCCGACCGAGCCGCACACCGGCTACGGCTACATCCGCCAGGGCGCGACGATCGAAGGATTTTCCGGCGGCGCCTTCAAGGTCGACGCCTTCTTCGAGAAGCCTGATGCCGCCACCGCCAAGTCCTATCTGGCGCAGGGCAGCTACTTCTGGAACAGCGGCATCTTCGTGCTCAACGCCCGCACCTTCCTCGACGAGCTCGGTACGCTGCAGCCGCGCATCCTGGAAGCGGCCAAGGGCGCCCTCGCCAGGGCGGAAGAGGACCTCGGCTTCCTCCGCCTGGAGCGACAGGCCTTCGCCGCGGCGCCCGGCATCTCGGTCGACTATGCGGTGATGGAGAAAACCTCCGCCGCCGCGATGCTGCCCATCGATGTCGGCTGGAACGATGTCGGCTCATGGTCGTCGCTGTGGGACGTCGCCCCGCGCGACCAGAACGACAACTACATCCACGGCGACCATGTGCTCGAAGACACCGAGGGCTGCTACGTGCATTCCGAGCGCGGGCTCGTCGCCACCATCGGCGTCAAGAACCTGATCATCGTCGACACGCCCGATGCGCTGCTCGTCGCCGACAAGGACCGCTCGCAGGATGTCTCGAAGATCGTCGCCCGCCTGAAGCAGTCGAACCGCAAGGAGCAGGAGCAGCATCTCAAGAACTATCGCCCCTGGGGCTTCTTCGAGACGCTCAACATCGGCACGCGCTTCCAGGTCAAGCTTCTGCACGTCAAGCCCGGCGGCAAGCTCTCCATGCAGATGCACCATCACCGCTCCGAGCACTGGATCGTGGTGCAGGGCACGGCCAGGGTCGTCATCGGCGACATTGAAAAGCTCGTGCGCGAAAATGAGAGCGTCTACATTTTCTCGACCCAGTGGCACCGCCTGGAGAACCCGGGCAAGGTTCCGCTCGAACTGATCGAGGTGCAGATCGGCACCTATCTCGGCGAGGACGACATCGTGCGCACCGACGACGTCTACCGCCGCGCGCCGGAAGAGACGAAGTAGCGGCGCGAAGGGGTTGCCAGGGGACACCATACCTAATTCCTGCGCCGTCACGGGCGACCTCGGGCAAGGTCGCGCCGGAATTAGGTAGGATGTCCCCACCCGCAACGTCCGTCATCCTCGCCGCGCGAGGCTCCTCGAGGCCGAGCAAGGCGGGGAACCAGCGTAAGGCTCGGCGCAGCCGGCAAATTCTTTGTGTCCTTCGGACTGCCCTTGCGCTGGATCTCGGCTCGTCGCGCGCCGGACGAGGCGCGCTCGATCGAGGATGACGGCCGCGGTGTGTTTGGTGTCGGACCCTCCGGGTCTGACACCGTGGCAAAGCAAAATTCCGAGGACTTGGCTCTGGTGTCCCCGTTCTCCCGCCGTCAGAAGACCGGAGCGAGTGAGGACAGCGGCGGCAGCTGGCCGTCCTTGTCCGACACCACGGCAGAGGCGCGCGTGACGCCCCAGTCGATCCCCAGCGCGGGGTCGTCCCACTGGATGCCGGCGTCGTCGGCCGGCGAATAATAGTCGGTTACCTTGTAGACGACCTCGGCGTCCGGCTCGAGCGTGACATAGCCGTGCGCGAAGCCCTTCGGGACCCAGATCTGTACGCCGTTCTCCGCCGACAGGACCGCCGAGACGTGCTGCCCGAACGTCGGCGAACCATGCCGGATGTCGACCGCGACATCGAGCACCGAGCCGCGGATGGCGCGCACCAGCTTGTCCTGTGCGGTCGGCGGCTTCTGGAAATGCAGCCCGCGCAGCGTGCCTTTCGCGCGAGACCAGGCGTGATTGTCCTGCACAAACCGCCCGGTGAGGCCGGCCGCCGCCCAAGCCTGCTCGTTCCAGGTTTCGGTGAACGAGCCGCGATCGTCGCGGAACGTCCGCGGCGTCAGCAGCTTCACGTCCGGTATCGCCAGACTTTCGATCTTCATCCCTCGTCCCCCCATGCGTGTCTCGACGGTGTCCCGCTCAGCGCTTCGGCTCCCCCGGCCGCATTTCGACGACCCGTCCCCCGGGTGCGGCGGCCGAAGGTGCCGAAGCTGCGGCGGCCTCATCCGGCTTCGGCGTTTCTGCTGCGCCCGCCCCCACCGTTTCCAGGTGACGGAACCTCCGCCAGCTCAGCGGAATGACCGCCAGATAGGCGAGCGAGGCCGCCGTCAGCGTCCCGTAGGGATACGTGATGAGGTGCGCCACGAAGCCGATGGCCAGGATGAACAGCGGCAGCACCCACTCGCGGCCGATGCGCTCGCCGAGCAGCTTGCCGGAATAGGTCGGAATGATCGACACCATCATGAAGGCGATGACCAGCGTATAGAGCAGCAGCCCGTGCAGCCCGATCGACGTCGAGCGGAGATCGAGGCCGACCTCGGCGAGGTACACCGGAAGCATGACCACGATGGCGGCCGCCGGCGTCGGCATTCCGCGGAAGAAATTCGATTGCCATCGCGGCTTGTCGTCGTCGAGCGCGACGTTGAAACGGGCGAGCCTCAGCGCGGAGGCCAGCGCGAAGATCATCACGCAGATCCAGCCGATGCTCTTCAGGCTGCCGAGACCCCAGGTGAAGATCAGGATCGCCGGAGCCACGCCGAAATTCACGAAGTCTGCGAGGCTGTCCAACTCGGCGCCGAACCGCGAGGACGCCTTCAGCAGGCGTGCAACGCGCCCGTCGATGCCGTCGAGGAAGGCGGCGAACACGATGGCTGCCAGCGCCAGCTCCCAGCGCTCCTCGATGGACATGCGGATCGACGTCAATCCGGCGCAGAGCCCGAGCAGCGTGAAGAAATTCGGCACCATCATGCGCACCGGCACACGCTGATGGCTGAACATGCGGAAGCGGCGGCGACGCCGCGTCTCCTGCTCGAGTCTCGGAACGATCGGGTCCATGGGCGATGGCTCCTTTAGACTCCCATCGCTTCGGACCCCATCGGTCCGAAGCGTGAAATCGTCGGTCTCATAAAACTCTAAGCGGCTCACCGGCTATGACGGCCATTGTGGCACCGCAACATGAGACTGTCACGGCCAGCCGGCCCCGACGTTCGGTCGCGGTGGATTTCTCGGAGTCTCAGCTTCGCGCTTCGGGCCGGTCCCCTAAAGTCTTCGCGCTTCGCGCTGGTCCCTTTAGATTCTTCGCGCTTCGCGCTCGGGTTCGTTCGACTTCAGGTCGGCGAGCACCGTCTCGCCGCCGATGGTGAGCTGCCCGACGGCGACCAGCGCCGAATGCCCCGGCGGCAGGTAGGTGTCCACCCGCGAGCCGAAGCGGATGAGGCCGAACCGCTCGCCGGACCCGATGCTGTCGCCCTCGCGCGCGAAGGTCACGATGCGGCGCGCGATCAGCCCCGCGATCTGCACCACGGCAATCTGCACCCCCGACGTGGCTTCGATGACGATGGTACGCCGCTCGTTTTCCTCGCTCGCCTTGTCGAGGGCGGCGTTGACAAAGGCGCCCGGCACATAGAGCGAGCGGATGATGCGGCCGGCGACGGGCGCACGGTTGATGTGCACGTCGAGCACGGAGAGGAAAATCGAGACGCGGATCCGCTCGGTGTCGCCGAGGCCGATCTCGGCCGGCGGAACCACCTTTTCGATCGACGACACACGGCCGTCGGCGGGCGCGATGATCAGCCCCTCGCGCATCGGCGTGACGCGATCCGGATCGCGGAAGAAATAGGCGACATAGAGCGTCGCAAGCGCCGCCAGCCAGCCGAGCGGCTCCCAGAGCAGGAACAGAACGACGGTCGCCACCGCCCCCGCGCCGACGAACTTCATGCCGTCCCGGTGCACGGGTGCGAGGCTATCGACGATGGTATCGAGCAGGCTGGTGCGGTCGTTCAAGGGGTGGCTCCGGGGAAAGTTGGTGAGTGGTGAGTGGTATGCAGTCATTGCTGGAAAGTCGATTTCTCAGGGCATGCGGTCGGAAAAAGTGTCCAATGGCACTGCGTTCGCCACCTCAGCACCTAGGCACTCACCACTCACCAAGCTCAAAACGGCACCGCGACGAAGCGGGTGTCGCCCTTGCCGTCTTCGACCAGAAGCAGCACGCTCTTGCCGCCGGCCTGTTTGACTTTGTCGATACTTTTCATCACGTCCTCGGCGCTGGCCACCGGCTCCTGCTGCGCTTCGACGATGATGTCGCCCGGCTTGATGCTTTTCTGCGCGGCCGGGCTGTCTGGATCGATTTCCATCACGACCAGGCCCTTGATCTTGGCGTCGAGCCCCGCCTTGGCGCGCAGCTCATCGGTCAGCGGCACCAGCGTCAGACCGAGCACCGAGCTGGTCGCGGGCTTTTCACCGTCAGGTTTGCCGCCGTTGAGTTCGACCTTCTCTTCCGGCTCATCGAGCTGTCCGACCGCCACCTGCAGCGTCTTGCTGGTGCCCTGCCGCAGCACCTCCACGTCGACCGTCTTGCCGATCGGAGTCTGCGCGACGATGCGTGGCAACCCACGCATGGTCGAAACCGCCTTGCCGTCAAATTTCAGGATCACGTCGCCGGTTTCGAAGCCGGCCTTGGAGGCCGGGCTGTCCGGCGTCACGCCGGACACCAGCGCACCGGTATTCTCCGGCACGCCGAGGCTTTCGGCGATGTCCTCGCTGATCGACTGGATCTTGACGCCGAGCCAGCCGCGACGCGCCTCGCCGAACTGCTTCAACTGATCGACGATCGCCAGCACCGTATCCGAGGGCACGGCGAAGCCGATGCCGATCGAGCCGCCCGTCGGCGAGATGATCGCCGTGTTGATCCCGACGACCTCGCCGTCCATGTTGAACAGCGGACCGCCCGAGTTGCCCTTGTTGATGGCGGCGTCAGTCTGGATGAAATCGTCGTAGGGTCCGGCATTGATGTCGCGCTGCTTGGCGGAGATGACGCCGACCGTCACCGAGCCGCCGAGCCCGAACGGATTACCGATGGCCATCACCCAGTCGCCGACCCGCATGTTGGCCGACGACCCGAACGGCACCGCGGCGAGCGGCTTCTTCGGTGTGACCTTGAGGAGCGCCAAGTCCGACTTCGAATCGCGGCCGATGACCTTGTCGACCTTCAGCTTCGAGCCGTCGTGAAAATTGATGATGATCTCGTCGGCGCCGTCGATGACGTGATTGTTGGTGACGATCAGACCCTCGGCCCCGTCGATGACGAAGCCTGAGCCGAGTGAGGAGACCTTGCGGTCCGAGGGTGCCGGACGCCCACCGCGCTTGTTGAAGAACTCCTCGAAGAAGTCGTCAAACGGCGAGCCCTTCGGCACCTTGGGCAGCGGCACGCCCTCTGGTCCCTTGGCCACCTGGGAGGTCGAGATGTTGACCACCGCGTCGATCAGCTTCTCGGCCAGCGGCGCCACCGACTGAGGACCGCCACCGCGTTGCGCCGCGGCCGGAGCGACGAGCGCCGAGGCCGACAGGACGGCTCCGAGGGTCAGCCTGATCAGCGACCGCCCGAGCTGAAACCCGGAAGGACGCGACATTGGTGGCATGGGGGTCTCCATTGGCAGGCGATCAGCCTGTTTCCCGGGCCGCAATGCGCGACCGGCTCTGGCATTCAGAATTGCCGCCAAGTGTGGACAACGTACGGCGGCTGTCAACGCGGCGGAGCGGAGCCTCGTGGACCCGCACCGCCTTCACGTCAGCCTCGCACCGACCAGACCAGAACGAACCCGATCGCGACGGCGAACCACGCTACACCCCGAAGCAGGCCTTCCGGCGTCACAGAGGCGACCTCGAGCATCCGAATGGCCAGTCCGGGTGCCAGCGCCCACAGGAGACCTTCCACCACGAGAGCGATCCCCGCGCCCGCCAGCAGATCTCTCATGGCTTGCCCGTTCCGCCTCCCAGGGGATCCTTGAAGTAGCGGAAGAATTCGCTGTCGGGCGACAGCAGCATGCGGGTGTCGGACGACTTCATCGCCTGCTCGTAGGCCTGCATCGACCGATAGAACCGGAAAAAGTCCTGATCCTTGCCGAAGGCTTCGGCGAAGATCCGATTGCGCTCGCCTTCGCCTTCGCCGCGCACCTGATCGGAGGTCTTGGTGGCCTCGGCCAGGATGACGGTCCGGTCACGGTCGGCATTGGCGCGGATGCGGTTGTTCTCACCCTCGCCGACGGCTCTCAGCTCCGTCGCTTCCCGGATGCGGTCGGCGCGCATCCGCTCGAAGACGTTCTTGAGATTTTCCTGCGGGAGGTCGGCGCGCTTCAGCCGCACGTCGACAATTTCCAGGCCGTATTCACGACCTTCCTTGTTGACGTTCTCGGCAATGCGGCGCATCAGCGATTCACGCTTGTCCTTGACGATTTCGAGAAGCGTGGCCGACACCAGCACGCCGCGGATCTCGGACTCGATCAGCCGGCCGACGACCCGGCGCACGCCCTCCTCGGTGCGGACGTTCTGGTAGAACTTCAGAGGATCGGTGATCTTGTAGCGCGCGAACGCGTCGACGATCAGCCTCTGCTTGTCCGAGGCCATCACCTCGCGATCCTCGGTGTCGAGGTCGAGGATGCGCTTGTCGAAGAATTCGACCGTATCGACGAACGGGAATTTCCACTTCAGTCCCGGTTCGTTGATAACGACCTTCGGCTCGCCGAAGCGCAGCACGATGGCCTGCTCCTGCTGATGCACGATGAAGGCCGAGGCGTAGAGCACGGAAACACCGGCCGCGATGAGGAAGATGAGTGTGGCGAGAGCTGCGCGCATGATCAATTGCCCTCCTCTGACTTCTTTTTCTGCAACTGGTCGAGGGGCAGGAACGGCACGACGCCGCCGCCATTTTTGCCGTCGATGATGATCTTGTCGGCGCCGGAGAGCACCTTTTCCTGCATTTCCAGGAAGATCCGCTGGCGGGTCACCTCGGGCGCCTTCTTGTACTCGTCATAGACCTTTAGAAAGCGCGCCGCCTGACCGGTGGCCTCGGCAATGGTCTGATCGCGGAAGCCCTGGGCCGTCGCCAGAATGCGGTCAGCGTCACCGCGGGCCTTGGGAAGAATCTGGTCGGCGTAGGTTTGCGCTTCCTTGATCAGGCGATCCTTGTCCTGCCCGGCGGCCTGCACGTCGCGGAAAGCCGAGATGACGTCGGCCGGCGGATCGACCTCGATGAACTGCACCTGATCGATGGTGATGCCGGAGCGATAGGAATCGAGGATCTGCTGCATCAGCTTCTGCGCCGCGACCTGTCCCAAAACGCGACCGTCGGTCAGGATCGACTGCAGGTTCGACTGGCCGATGATTTCGCGGACAGCGCTTTCGCCGACCTCGCGCACCGTATTCTCCGGAGCCTGAATGTTGAACAGGTACTGCTGGACGCCGGCCTCGCCCGTGTCCTTGTCTTTTTCCGTCTTGATACGCCAGTAGATGACGGCGCGGACGTCGACGACGTTGCCGTCGCCGGTCAGCATCAGCATCCCCTCGCCCGACTGTCCCGCCCGGCGCGCCGGCTGGGTGCCGATTTCGATCGTCCGCTGCAGCGTGACCTTGGGCGTCACCACCTCTTCGATGGGTGGGGGAAGCCGGAAGTGCAGCCCCGGCGGCTCCTGGCGAACGTACTCGCCGAAGCGCATCACGACGCCGACCTCGTCCGGATTGACGCGAAAGAAAAAGGCATGCCACGCGATGAAGGCGACCGCGACCGCCGCCGCGAGGAAAAGCAGGGGACCGGGCATTCCCGAGCCGTGCATCACCTGCTTCATGCGGTCCTGGCTGCGCTTCAGCATCTCCTCGAGGTCAGGCGGCTGCTGACCGCCACCGCCACCCCAGGGTCCGCCGTTTCCGCCCCCTCCGCCGCTGCCGCCCCCTTGGCCCCAGGGCCCGCCGCCGCCCCCTTTGCCACCCTTGCCGCCACCACTTTGATTGCTCCAGGGCATCGTCTAGCCTCTCCAGGATCATCGGGAAAATCGCACCAACGCTCGGCCGGCACGGCACGCGCCGCGAGTTGCATCAGCCAGACGTTTCGGGAGCGCACACACGCGAGAGCCCGCTTATAGGCCACCCCGCGTGCCGAGGTAAACATATGGCTTGGACGTCCGGCTGCAAGACCCGAAAAACGCTGAATGCCGGCCCTTCGCGGGGGCATGATTAACACGCGCGCGACGACGGAGGCATCATGACGCCGTCGAACGGCGCACCTTGACGCACGGCGCCGCCTCGCCGGCGGCCCTGGCCCGGTTCTGAATAATGGAGGCCTTGCGCTGGACTTGGGGCCCCGGATCACCGGCATCGCGGCGGATGGGGTTCGGTAAAGTGGCCGCGAGCTGCGCCGACTCCCGCTCGGTCAGACTGGACGCCGGCCGGTTGAAATGGTGCTGCGCCGCCGCCTCGGCGCCGAACACCCCCGGACCCCATTCGGCGATATTGAGATAGATCTCGAGAATCCGCGACTTCGGCCAGAGCAGCTCCATGATCAGCGTCATGGGCAGCTCGAACAGCTTTCGGACATAGCTCTTGGAGTGCCAGAGGAAGAGATTCTTGGTCACCTGCATGGAGATGGTGCTGGCGCCGCGGGGTATGCCGTCCGCTGCTTTCTCCAGCGCCTCCTCCATCGCCGCGAAGTCGATGCCGTGGTGATCGCAGAAGCGTCCGTCCTCGGCCACCACCACGGCCCTCACCAGGTGAGGGGAAATCTTTTCGAGCGGCACCCAGGTCTGGCGCGCGCCGGCTCCGAAAAGGCCCTCGTAGACCATCAGCGTCGAGGCGGGTGGATTGACGAACCGGTAGGCGACCATGAGCACCAGGATCAGGGCGACGTAGCCTCCGACGGCGTAAGCGGCGACGCGCAGTGTGCGCCGTGCCGCGTGCCGCCAGTCGAAGCCGTCGCCAATCCCCGAGTCATCGATGGTCTGCGGCGCATCGACGGGGCTCGCATCGGCCACGTGATAGCTGGCCGCCGTCGGCGACGGCCCGACGGCCTCGATCACCCGCAGGTCGATGGGGCTGAGCGGCGACAGGTCGGCCGGCATCGGCGCAGCATGAAACCGTGTCGGCTCCGGGTGCACCTCGGCGACGAGTGGCGGGCCGGGCACCGTGATGACGTCGATGGTGAGCGGGTCGGCGCCATGCCGCGCAGTGACCGAAGCGCTCGGCGGTTCGGGCGGCGATGAAGCAGCTTGCTCGTGGGGCGGCTCGAACCCGGGCGCGACGCGGCCCTCGTGCGCCTCGGCGGCCTCGGCGATCCGCGCCACCAGCCAGTCCAATTCGGGGGGTGGGGCGGGGACCGGCAAAGACGCCACTGTCGACGGTTCCGCCGCTGCGGTCCCCACTTCGGAAATACCGACTGGAGCGGGCGCAATGGTCTCTACGACCGCAGTATGAACCAGCGCCAGAGGCCCCTCTGTGGGAGGCAAGGTCTCGCCGTCGGGTCCGCTCGAAGGCGCAGCGTCGACTCTCTGCGGAGCTTCGATTGCCTCGCCGACGGCAATATTTTCGGAAGGCTCGCTGAACGCTACGAAAGGGTATTCGGGCGCGATGTCGCGCTGGAGGTCTGGCAGCGGAGACGGAAGTTCCGGTTCCCCGCCCGATCCAGCGGCCAAAATTGTGGCCGGCTCGACCGGCGGAACTGTTTGAAGGTCAGGGGGATTTTCCGGATCACTCTCGTTCCGAACATCCGAACCGGGATCGAAAGCCTCCTCGACCTCTGCCTTCGCCGCTTCCCATTCCCTCGGAGCGGTCGTCTCGTCGGGGTCGGACAGCGGGTCTGCAGCGATCGGCTCCACGGCCGTGGCTGCGGGGTCCTCTGCAGCGATTTCGAAAGTATCCCCTGCACCGGCCGGAGGCTCCAACGGCTCACCCGCCGCCGTTCCCGCCTCGAAATCCGTCACAGGCACAGGATCGCAGGCTGGCGGAACCGCCGCCGGCCCCGTTTCCGTGTCTCCCGGTTCCGTATCGCAGACCGCGCGACCGTCGGCATCGGCCTCCGGCGCGGGGCTCAGGTCGTCGCCGGGCGTGGGCACGATCGCGTGCAAGCTGTCCTTCTCCATGCCCGGTGCTATACCCGCTGCCGTTCAAACTCGGTTGTCAGTCCGCTCTGCTGCCGCGCGGGGTGGCGGACCCAGTCAAAGCCCTCGCCAATGCCGCTTGAAGGTAAGCCGGACATGAGCTTCGCGCAAAGGCTGCAGGATGCCGCCGAAAAAGTCGACGCGCGGCTCGCCGCGCTGCTGCAGACCGCTCGATCGACGCACGTGAATTCAAACGAATCCGCCAATCTTCCCGGGCGGTTGCTGGAGGCCGTACGACACGCGACGCTCGGAGGCGGCAAACGTATCCGACCCTTCCTGGTCATCGAGAGTGCGGCGCTTTTCGGGCTCGACCGGCCACAAGCCGTCGATGCCGCAGCAGCCATCGAGTGTATCCACTGCTATTCGCTCGTGCACGACGACCTGCCCGCAATGGACAACGACGAGTTGCGTCGAGGGCGTCCGACGGTCTGGAAAGCCTACGACGAGTGGACCGCGATTCTGGTCGGCGACAGCCTGCTCACCTTCGCGTTCGAGGTTCTCGCTTCCCCGGCCACCCACGACGACCCAGCCGTCCGGTCCGAGCTGGTTCTGACTCTGGCGCGTGCCAGCGGCATGGCCGGCATGGCCGGCGGGCAGGCCCTCGATCTCGAAGCCGGAAAGCGCGGCGTGCCACCGCATCCCGATCTCGCGCACATCCTCCGGCTGCAAGCCATGAAGACCGGCGCGCTGATCACCTGCGCATGCGACATGGGCGCCGTGCTCGGCCGCGCCGATGCGGGCCAGCGGGAAGCACTCGTCCGCTATGGCCAGGCCCTTGGCTCCGCCTTCCAGATCGCCGACGATCTGCTCGACGCCGAGGGGGATGTTTCGACCGCGGGCAAGGCTGTCGCCAAGGATGCGGCGGCCGGCAAGGCGACCGTCGTTGGCCTGATGGGCGTTGCCGCCGCGCGCGACCGCCTCCGCTCGCTCGAAGCCGAGGCCGTCACCGCACTGGCTGGCTTCGGCGAACGCGCGTCCGTGCTGGCCGACGCGGCCCGCTTCGTCGCCGGACGATGACCGCACTCACTGGTCGATGAGATGGAAGAACGAGCCGGTGACGTTTCCGCGCCGGCCGCCGCCCTCGGGCAGCGCATCGCCGTCCGATGTCTGCATGGCGAACAGCGGCGTGTCGGGCGCCTCGAGGGTGGTAGCGTAGTGGAACTCGTGGCCGGTGACCTCGGCCCCCTCCATACCCAGCACACAGTTCGCGAGCAGCCGCGCGCGGCGATAGCCGAGCTGCAACCTGCGCACTGCGAACGAGGTTTCCAGGCCGAGCAGCCCGAGCATTTCGTGGCGCACGCCGGCGGCGTCGACGAGGCCGGTGCCGAGCGCCATGTAGCCTCCGCACTCGCCGTGCACGGGCCGCGTCCGGGCGAAGGCCCTTAACGCCGATTTGAAGCCTTGCGCCGCAGCCAACCGGCCCGCGTGCAGTTCGGGGTAGCCGCCGGGCAGCCAGGCGACATCGGCGTCGGCATGCGGCGCTTCACCTGCCAGGGGCGAGAACGGAAAGATTTCGGCACCCGCGCTGCGCCAGCCGTCGATGAGATGCGGATAGACGAACGAGAAGGCCGCGTCGCGGGCGAGCGCGATGCGCTGGCCCGGGGGGCGGATGACGCGCGGCTCGCGCGCTTCGAACCGGCCGTCGCGGGCCAGCGCCGCCAGTTTCGGCACGTCGACATGTTCGGAGACGAAGTCTGCAAGGGCATCCAGGCGGCGGTCGAGATCGGCCGTCTCCTCGGCTTGCACGAGACCGAGGTGCCTTTCGGGGAGAATAGAATCCGCGTTGCGCGGCAAAGCGCCGAGCACCGGGAGGCCGTCCGCCTCCAGTGCGCCGCC
>JBQTIA010000071.1:0-20894 GCA_052388455.1 Hyphomicrobium sp. | reverse complement strand
CTCTATTGCGCGGGCAGCTTAAGCCCCTCGCCTGATTGAATGAGATAGGTCGCACACAATCCAAATTTCTCGAAGGGAAAATTCTTAATTTTCCCTCGAGAAACGCCGAAGCTCGATAAGAAACCTTCGGCTGTTGCCCGAGCGCACCAGATAATTATATTATAAAAACTTAAAAACATACGCATCAAAGTCAGTATTCGTAATGGACTATAATCGAGATAGTTGGGCGCTGATCTTTATGGGGCCGTCGATGACTGTCGAGTTGGATCATTGCTCTTGCAGGGCGTGGGCGATGACCTTGCGCATGACGCTCGGCAGCGCGGCCCGGTCGAGGTCGCGGCGGGCGACCCATCGGCACCGCTCCGGCTCGGCCCAGAAGGTCAGCGTCGCCTCGACCGGCACGATGGCCCGATAGACCATCAGCTCCAGCCGAAAATGGGTGAATGTGTGTGAGACGCTGTCCGGGACCGACCACCAGCTTGCCTTCACCGGCGCGGCGCCGAGGGCGTGATCCGGTCGCGGCCAGTCGCTCAGCCAGTCGGTGGACGGCACCTCCAGCATGCCGCCGAGCAGACCCGCCTCCGGGCGCTGTCGCAGCAGGACATGCCCGTCCTCCCGCAGCACCAGAAAGGCGACGCCGAACCGCGCCGGACGCTCCGCCTTGGTGCGCCTGACCGGCAGCGCCGCCTCGATGCCCTTGGCATGGGCATGGCAATCGGTCTGCAGAGGGCACATCAGGCACGAGGGACGCTTCGGCGTGCAAACCGCGGCGCCGAGGTCCATCATGGCCTGCGCAAAATCGCCCGGCCGATTGTCCGGCGTCAGCGTGGCGGCGAGCCGCCTGATTTCCGCTTTCGCCGCCGGCATCGGCTGTCGCACGGCAAAGAGGCGAGCCACCACGCGCTCGATGTTGCCGTCGACGGGTGTCGCCGGTTCCCCGAACGCGATGGCCACGATCGCTGCCGCGGTGTAAGGGCCGATGCCCGGCAGGGCCAGCAGCTCCCGCTCGGATCTGGGAAAACGCCCGCCGTGCTGCGCGACGACCTGTCGGGCGCAGGTGTGCAGATTGCGGGCACGCGAATAGTAGCCGAGCCCGGCCCACTCGGAGAGCACGTCCTCCAGTTCCGACGCCGCCAGCGCCCCGACATCCGGCCAGCGGGCGAGGAATCGCAGGTAATAGGGAATGACCGCCTTGACGGTGGTCTGCTGCAGCATGATTTCGCTCAGCCATACGCGGTAGGGGTCGGCCCGGCGGGGCGCGGTCGCCCGCCAGGGCAGCTCGCGGCGTTCCACGTCGTACCAATCAAGCAGGGCCGCGACCGTGTCCGGTCCGGCCGGCCGGAGTGGAAGTTGTTTGCGAGCCACAGTTCTCACCAGTGTGCTCCCGTCCCAATCCCGCGAATCATTTCATCGATGATAAGCATCGCCAACCCTGGGACGAAGCGGGGTTACGGGGAGCAGGGATGACGCACACAGGAAAGAAGCCCGTTGCGGGCCTCGAGCGGCCGATTCCGCCGGCGCGGGCCATGCCCATCTTCGCCAGCCGTTCCCGGATGCCCGGCACCATCGCCGCCCGCGCGGTCGGCAGCTATGTGCCGGGCCTCACCCGCAAAGCCTTCGAGAAGCATGGCTTTTCAACGGTCGCTCTGATCACAGACTGGGAAAAAATCGCCGGGCGGACGCTGGCGCGCTGCACCGAGCCTCTGCGCCTCAAGTGGCCGCGCGGAGCCGGTCTGCCGGCGACGGCCGGCGAGGACACCGTCGGCCGTCCCGGCGCTACGCTGGTGCTGGCTGTCGACCCGGCGGCGGCGCTGCAGGTCGAGTATGGCGCCGCACAACTCGTCGAGCGGATCAACAGCTATTTCGGCTATCGGGCCATCGCAGAGATCCGCCTTGTGCAGACCCCGCCCCGCAATATTCAGTCCGACACCACCGCATCCGAGGTCTCGCGGCGGCGAGCGGAACGACGGGCTCCTGTGGCCGGAGCAGTCCCCGCCGATGCCGATCCCTCCCTCTACGCCGCGCTCGAACGTCTGCACGCCGCCATGACGGCCGGCCAGGATGGTCGAGAACGGGCCACGGGTCTGAAGATCGCCTGAACGTCAGAGCGCCTGAACGTTGGTCGCGAAATCCGTCACGCACGATGATGGAAACCGTTGGTGCCGCCATTCAGGTGGCATTCAGTCGGAACTTGCCTTATTTCCGCAGCCATTCCCGTGTGTCGAGGTGTGCCGCAGGCCGTCGGCGACACATGAGTCCCACGTACCCCAGAAGCTGAGGAGTTTACCCGTGCTCAAGTTCAATCTTCCCGCCGCCGGATTGAAGGCTGGCGCCATCGTGTGCGCCCTGGTGGCGGGCGCTCTGATGCTGAACCCGGCTTTGGCCGTTGCCCAGGATGGAGACGGCTCCGAGGTGTCCGTCGAGGAGCTGATGAAACCGGGCGCACTGTCGGACATCGCGGTCGGTGCGGCCGACGCCAAGGTGACGATCGTCGAATACTTCTCGATGACCTGCCCGCACTGCGCCGAGTTCGCCAACTCGGTCTATCCCGAGCTGAAGAAGAAATACGTCGACACCGGCAAGGTGCGCTTCGTGTTCCGCGAGTTCCCGCACAACAACCGCGCCTATGCGGCCTCCATGCTGGCCCGCTGCGTTCCCGAGGACAAGTCCGTCGCCATGATCGAAGGCCTGATGGAAACGCAGGCGACATGGGCCTTCGAAAAGGAGAACGCGGCGTTCCGGGCCGCCTTGCTGGAGGTCGCCAAGCAGTCGGGCTTCACGCAGGAGACCTTCGAGAAGTGCCTGACCGATCAGCCGCTGCTGGACAAGCTGACCGCCGACCGCAATCGTGCCGCTCAGGGATTCGCGATCTCGCGCATCCCGACCATCTTCATCAACGGCAAGCGGGTGATCGGCGAGCCTTCGCTTTCGGCCGTCGAGAAGGTTATTGAACCGCTGTTGCCGAAGAGCTGACGTGAGGAGGCGAGGGCTCGGCGTGCCGATCGATGCTTCAACCGTTCGGGCCCGAGGGCTTGCAGCACTGCTCTCGCTGCTCGCCTCCGGCTGTGGCGGGGAGGGGCCGAAAATCGATGGCGTCTCGCCCGGCGCAGCGAGTGTCTCGACGGAAGGCGGAGCCGGCGGGTCGGCGTTTCCCGATGCCGCCTCCGCCGCCGCACAGCAGCCGACCTTCAATCCCTTCGGCGACCCGACGGCGCAGCCCGTCGGCGGGCGGGTGATCATCGAGCAGCCGACCCGCGCCGACATCATGGCGCCGGGTCCAATTCCCGAGATGGCCCTCGGCCGCAACGACGCGCCGGTGACGATCGTGCAGTATGCGTCGCTCACCTGTCCGCACTGCCGCGTGTTCCACCGCGACGTGTTTCCGCAGCTGAAGCGCGCCTATATCGACACCGGCAAGGTCCGCTTCATCCTGCGCGAGTTCCCCATCGGCAAGCAGAGCGGCAATGCCACGATCGCACTGCGCTGCGTGCCGGCCGACAAATACTTCGCGCTGTACGGCAAGTTCATGGAGCAGCAGGACGCCTGGGTCAGCCAGGAGGTCAGGCTGGAGCCGATCTTCAAAGTCGCGGCGCAGGTGGGCTTGAAGCAGGCTCAGTTCGACGCCTGCCTCACCGATGCCAAGCTCATCGACGGACTGAAGGCGGTGAAGGAGCGCGGCCGCAAGCTCGGCATCATCGGGACGCCGAACTTTTTCGTCAGCGACAAGCTGGTCAAGAGCCGGCTGACGATGGCCGATCTCAAGGCACAACTGGATCCGCTGCTGGCGGCCGGTCCCGTGGCCGGCCGATAATTCGGCGTGGCGTCCGGCAGACGGAGGCCGCCCTACTGTTTCACCCCTTCGACGTGCAGGTCCAGGTCGACGGCTTTGGCCGCCGGACCCAGCTCTTTGAGGATACCGAAGTCGGCCAGTGTCAGCGTGGTGGTGCCCGAGAAGCCGGCGCGCTCGCCGCCCCAGGGATCGCTACCGGCACCGATTTTCTCCGCGGCGATGACGATGTCCCTGGTCACGCCGTGCAGGGTCAGCTTGCCGGCGATCGACATCTTGCCGTCGGCGGCCGGCGTCACGCTGGTGCTTTCGAAGACGGCCTTGGGGAACTTGGTCACGTCGAGGAAATCAGCGTTGCGGAGATGCTTGTCGCGCTCGGCATGGTTGGAATTCACGCTGGCGGTGTCGATCTCGACCTTCACTTTCGAATTCGCCGGCTGCGCGTCGTCGAACGAGAAGGTTCCCGCGAAGGTGTCGAAGCGTCCCGTCAGCCAGCTATATCCGAGATGCTTGATGCGGAAGTTGATCGAGGCGTGCGCGCCCTTGGTGTCGATCACGTAGTCTGCGGCCGATGCCGGCGACAGTGAGGCGAGCAGGATCGAGGCGACTGCGGCGGCGAAGTGCGAGACCTTCATTGGCAAAGCTCCATCGTTGGAAGGGGTGTTTCCTGCGCGTGTGTGGAGGGGCGTCACGGCTGCGGAGGCCCGGACCACATGCGTGTCAGGATGCGGCTCTTGTCGATGACATGGTGCTTCAACGCGGCGGCGGTATGCAGTCCGGCCAGCGCCATCGTCGCGTAGGCGGCGTATTCGTGCACGAGCCCGGCGCTGTCTTCGAGGCCCTGGTAGGCGAGGATGGAGGGAACGGCGAACCAGCCGAAGACATCGACCGGCCGGCCATCGGCGGTGGTGATCAGATAGCCGCTCACCAGCAGAACGAGCATCAGCGGGTAGAATCCCCAGTGAACGATGGCCGACGCCCGTCGCTCCGCGGGTGACAACGCGCTGTCGTCCAGACGCGGATTGATCAATCGCCAGATGAACCGCAGTCCGAGCCAAGCCAGCAGAACCATGCCGGCACTTTTGTGGAAGGCAGGCGCGCTGGTGTAGTAGGGGCTGTAGTAGTCGAGCCCCACCATCCACCATCCGAGCGCGAACAGCGCGAAAATCGCGACGGCCATCAGCCAGTGCGACCACCGTGTGACCAGCCCATAGCCTTCGGGTGAGTCGTAAATCTGCATCTGGCGTGGCCGGGTCGCTCCCTGTTACTCCGTTACGGATGTAGGCATCGTCATAGAACACACAAGGCGTCAGAACGGCATTTGATTGCGTTCTGCTCAATCAAGGGATTTGCTTTCGGAGACGACGACCGACTGTGGCCGACAGGTCACCGCCCGGCCGTTTCCGCCTCTCGAAACCGGACGTTAGGCTTTCGCAGGCACCACTTGGCGTTATGTGTTAGGGTCTCTGATACGGCGATCTGGAATCGCCTCGGATTTGATGTTGCAACCTGCGACGGGAACACCACTCATGAAGCGCGCATTGATCGCAGTTCTCGCCGCCCTTGCCGTCTCGGCGATCGGTCTCGGTGCAGGCGGGGGGTGGACGCCCGCTTCGGCTCAGGAAGCGAAGCCCAAGAAGCCGAAGGGCCTCAAGGGATCGATCGGCTACCGCCGCGCCTATTCGTACTCCAAGCAGAGCATCGTCGGCTGGGAAAGCCGCCGCTTCGCCGAGCCGGGACACACGCGCCAGACTCCGGGCGGGCCTTTCGACAACGGCTTCTTCTTCGACAGCGCCATCGGCAAGAACGGCGGCGACGCGCCGTACATGCAGTAGGACGACGGCCACACCTCGACACGATCTGAGGACACTCCTACGCGGTGCCCCCGGCGGCCGAGTCCCTGGCCGTTTTCCAGAAGCGCTGCGCGAAATCAAAGCCAGCGGGCTCAAGGCCCAGTGACTCTAGGCCACGATCGCTTCGGACCTTATCAGTCCGAACCGTGAATCGTCGGTCTCATCAAAGATCTAGCGCGTGATTGCGATTCGAAGAAAAGCGACCACGCTCTAGCTCCGCCACGAGGTCGCCGAGACGGGCGAGCCGGGTGTTCCGTCAATGCAAATGCAAGGCAGGCTTGATCGTCGAGGGTCGGCGGCGATGGCTGATACCGCCGAGCGGAGTTTTGCCTTCCGTCCGACCGTACCAGTTCGAGGGGTTGGAGGGGCGGCGACAGGCCATGAAAAGCAATTCCCGGCGCGCCGTCATGAGAGCCCGGAAGCAACCCGGCGCGTTGACGCTTTGACCCTTTCCGGGGTATTCGCCGCGCTCGGCCAGCCTCTGTGGCGGAACGGTAGACGCGGCAGACTCAAAATCTGTTGTTCGCGAGGACGTGGGGGTTCGAGTCCCTCCAGGGGCACCACTTTTTGTTTTCGCGATGCCGCCCGCCAACCCATCGCGCGATGGTTTCGGTTCGAGGGAAGTCCTCGAACCTGCACCACTTTTTGTTTTCGCGATGCCGCCTGCCAATGCAGACGCGCGTGTTGCGGTCGAGGAAGCCCTCGAACCTTCACGATAGAATTTCACGATGGAATAATGAAGGCCTCAAGAGCGTAGCCCGGCAACGGGTCAAGGGCCGGGGTTGCCGTCTCCTTGAGCTGCTAAGGTTGAGCCAATCACCCATTTGATCGTCCCGCAACGGCGAAATCTTGGCTTTGAGGATAGGCGAGGTTCCGGCTTCGTGTGTGCCTGGGCGGGCGCGATGCTGTCTCCAGGGCGCTCCAACATTGCCCCCGCGCCGACGAATATGGTACGTCCGGTTCGACAACGAAAAGCTCCGGAGTGCCGATGCGCAAAAGGTTTTCAGCGGCGGTGGCGACCCTTTGCGCGGTGCTCGCGGCCGGCCCCGTGGTCGCCGGCCCCGCTCTGCTGTTCGATCCCGAGGACGGCAAGATCCTCTATGCCGAGGAGCCGGACAGCCAGTGGCATCCCGCGTCGCTGACCAAGATCATGACCGCCTATCTGACCTTCGATGCGCTCAAGAAGGGCCGGCTGACGCTCGACACCAAGATCGCCTGCAGTGCGGGTGCAACGCAGGTGCAGCCGAGCAAGCTCGGCCTGCCGGTCGGCGCGGAGATTACGGTCGCGGTCGCACTCCAGGCGCTGATCATCAAGTCGGCCAACGACGTGGCGATCATGCTGGCGGAAGCGATCGCGGGTTCCGAGCCGGCTTTCGTGGCGGAGATGAATGCCGCCGCCCGCCGTCTCGGAATGACACGCACCACCTTCGTCAATCCGAACGGACTGCCCAGTCCGGCGCAGGTGACCACGGCCCGCGACCTCGCCAAGCTCGGACGTTCCGTCCTCAGGGACTTTCCCGAATATGCGTCCTACTGGGGACAGCGGGAGGTGCTGATCGGCAAGACCAGGCTCGTCAGCCACAACGGATTGCTCAAGACGTTCGAAGGCGCCGATGGCCTGAAGACCGGGTTCATTTGCGATTCCGGGTTCAACGTGGTGGCCAGCGCCACCCGCGACGGCAAGCGCCTGATGGCGGTGGTGCTCGGCGAGCAGACCGGCGTCGACCGCACCTTGCGCGCGGCCAGCCTGCTCGAGCACGGCTATCAGCAGCTCGGGTGGAAGCAGCTTTTCAACGCGACGACCATCGACAATCTGCCCGTACCGCCGGACGCCAAGGGCATCACCAGCATGCGCCAGACGGTGGTCTCGTGGGAATGCGGAACCGGCCGTCCGCCGCGTGCCGTCGTGGCGGCCCGCCGCGCCAAGATCAAGGCGGCCAAGGCTGCCAAGGCCAAAGCGCAGGCGGCGGCCCTGGCCAAGGCCAACGCAGGCGCCGCTCCTCCTGCGGCCGGTGCGCCGGCCGCTCCGGCACCCGCCAAACCGAAAGTCCCGAAGCCGGCCGATGCGGCCAAGCCTGCCGCGGCCCCCGCAGCGGCTTCAGCGCCTGTCCCTGCCGCACAGGCAGCACCGGCCGCTCCAGCCGTGGCACCGGCGCCAGCAAAGCCCGCGCCCGTAGCAGCGGAAAGGGCGACTCCGCCGGCGGCATCCACGGGGGTCGTGTCCCCGGAGTGAATTGGGGGATTGCGACCCCGCGGTCGGTGGGTTCAGCGCTGCGGCAATCTTAACGCGGCCGAGGCTAACCTCGGCCATGCGCATCACGATCGACACATCCATAAAACGACAATCTGGCGCCGATCTTGCTTCCTGGGGTGCAAACCCTGGGGACGAGAGACACATGACGGCACGCTGGCATCCGGAAGAAGACGCGACACCCACACCGCGCGACGTCGAGTTCATGGCGGCGGTGCTGGAAGGCCGGCACGGTCGTCACGCCGCCGAGGTCGCGGAGTTCTTTTCGAGTCTGCACTCGCATCAGGGCGATGCCGGCCGCTCGTGGGCCTGGGCCGGGGTCGCCGAGCTGGTTCGCCGGCGCGAGGTCACGCGCCTCAGCGGAGCGTGACGGAGCCGATGAAATCCCCTGATCGCGGTTTCGACGAGACCATCGTCCTTGATGGCTCCCGTTCCGGCAGTCTGTCGGCGCGGACCGCACAGGCGTTCGCCGCCGTCGCCTCTGGATGGGCGGTCGGCCGGCGGATCGTCGGCGCGGTGATGTTCCCGGTGGACGAGCGCACGCGCGTGCAGCGGGACGCGCTGCTGGCCTTTGCCGTGCGTGTCGCCAGTGCCGCGATCATCTACCTGTCGCAGGTCATCCTCGCGCGCTGGATGGGCAGCCACGAGTATGGTGTCTACGTGTTCGTGTGGACCTGGGTTCTGGTCCTCGGCGGGCTCTCGGCACTGGGATTTGCCGGAGCCTCGCTGCGGCTGCTGCCCCAATATCGCGAGACGGGCGAGACGGACCTCGCCCGCGGCCTGCTGTTCGGCGGCCGGCTGATGGCGCTGGCCAGCGGAACGATGGTCGCGGCCGCGGGCGTCTGCGGGCTGTGGCTGCTGGGCGATGCTGTCGCTGAGCCCTACATTTTGCCAGCCTATCTGGCCCTGGTCTGCGTGCCGCTCTATTCGCTCACCGATATGCAGGACGGTGTCGCCCGCTCCGGCGGATGGATGGCTCTGGCGCTGGTGCCGATCTTCGTCCTCCGGCCGATCATCATTCTGGCCGGCATGGCTCTGGCGCACGAGGCCGGGCTGCCGATGACGGCGACGACGGCTGCGGCGGCCGCCATCGCGGCGGTTTGGATCTCTGCGATCCTGCAAGTGATCCTGCTCAACCGGCGTCTCCAGTCGACTGCGCCCTCGGGTCCGCGACGCTACGCATTCCGCCAGTGGCTGACCGTCTCGCTGCCTCTGGTGGCGGTCTACGCCTGCGAGCTCGTCATGCAGAACGCCGACGTTCTGGTCGTGTCGCACGTCATGTCGCCGAGCGACGTGGCGGTCTACTTCGCCAGCGCCAAGACGATGAGCCTGATCCTGTTCGTGCACTATGCCGTCGGCAGCGCCATCGCGGCGCGCTTTTCGGCCCTGAAAGCGCGCGGAGATACGATCGGCCTCGAGGCGTTCGTCGCCGACGCGGCCAACTGGACGTTCTGGCCGTCCCTGGCCGGCGCGGCGCTCATTCTCGCGCTGGGGCACCCGCTGCTCTCCCTTTTCGGACCCGAGTTCGAGGCCGGTTATCCGATCATGGGTGTGCTGGTTCTGGGCTTTCTGCTGCGCTCGGCGGTCGGACCCGCGGACATTCTGCTCAACATGCTGGGCGAGCAGAAAATCTGCGCCGCGCTGCTGGCGGTGACGGCGCTGCTGAACGTCACCCTCAACCTGCTGCTGGTGCCGGAATTCGGACTTCTCGGAGCGGCGTTCGCAACTTCGTCGGCCATCGCCTGCGGCGCCCTGATGAGCTACGTCGCCGCCCGCCGCCGGCTCGGCCTCGATGTCGCCATCTGGCACAATCTCAGGCGATGAAGAGGGACGGCGAACGACGTCCCGCGATGCGCTGTCACATCGAGCTGCCGAGCACCAGCGTCCAGAAGGATTTGAACTCGGTGCGCGGCTCCTGCACCAGGGCGATGCCCATCTCCTGCGCATCGGTCAGCAGCAGGTTCTTGTTGTGGCCGGGACTTTCCTGCCAGCCTTTGAACACTTCGCCGAAGTCGACCTGTCCCGTGCCGACGTTCTCGGCCGCGAGGCGGGCCTTGTAGCCGGTGCGCTTGACACGATCCCACGGGTTGGAGCCGTCCGAGCCGTAGTGCGAGATGCGGTCCCACTTGGCGAGGTCGCGGGAATGCGCCTTGGCGGCTTCAGTCAGCTCGGTGCTGAGTTTCAGCGGCTTGAGGCCCTTGTCACGGCGATACTGATTGATGATGTCGCGCGCCTTTTCGGCGTCGAGAGAGGTCGAGGTGTAGTCGCGGTCGGCGAGCGCGCCCTTCGGAGCGCGTTCGAAGGTGCCGGACGGAGCCTTGTCGTTGAGGGCCGCCACACGCTGTCCGCTCGACCCGCTGACGGTCGTGGCATCTCCCCCGAAAGCGCCGCTCGGGGTCGAGCGCTTGGACGAGATCGAGGCGGTGGCCGGGCTGTCGGCGTAGCCGCTCGAGATGGGTGACGAGCCGAGACTGCAGGCTGCGAGTGAGGCCGCCAATGTGGCGACCAGGGCGACGCGATACATTCCATGTACTCCCGCATGATTACGCGCGGTCAGAGAATGAACCATCGCAGAGACCCGTTAACTCGCCGTTAAAGGTAAACGCAGGCTTGGGTGCGGTTGCCGTCTGGCGTCACGATGCAGAATGCCTGAACGCGACGGGTGTCCGTCGGTCGCGATCATCCCTAGTGGCTTGATTTCATTTGCTCTGAGGAAGGTGACGCCATTTTGGCACCGCTGCGGCGAAAGCTCGGCCCAAGCCCGGCGGACGGGGCAGGGAACAACTGTTGTTCCGCGATTGTGGCGTGCGCAACCGGGCGCGGTGCCCTCCGGCGGTGACCCACACTAATCGGCCCACGCAGCTCTGCCGGAGCCTTTCGCCCCGGCAACTTCTCCCACATCATGACGCGAGACCGGGTCTGATTCGCTTGCCGACGGTCGGCGGATCGCTCCGCAACTTGGATCGGCAACACGATGCAGGCGGCGTCCCCGGCGCAGGAGCGAGCGAACATGGTCCACAGCAGCGGAGTTCAAAGTCCGGCAGCGCCGATCGCCGCGGCGGCCGATGCGGCGTCGGCGCGGCCGGCGGCCAGCCCCATCGGACACCTGCTGCTGGTCCGTATCGCCGTCGAGGGTGGCGCTTCGCGGGCTGAGCTGGCGCGCGATCTGGCCCCGCTGTTCACGCATGAGCTGTCACCCGCGGACTGGAAGCGCCTGGCGGATACCGAGACCGGCAAGCTCGTCGCCGCGGGGCTGGCTGGCGAGGCGCGAGGTCGGCTGTCTGCGACCGAAGCCGGTGCGGCTGCCGTATCGCGATCCCTCGCGCAGCCGGCCGGCGTCCGATCCTGGAGCGAGCAGCGTGATACCTGGCTCATCGCCAAAGCGCTGGGTCTCGAAGGCGAGCCGCAAGCCAAGCTGCGCGCCCTGCTGCGCCAGGACAGTCTGCGGGGGCTCATCGTTCAGAAGGCCTTCGGGCTGCCGCTCAAGAAAAACCAGCCGGTCGCCAAGCTGAGGGCGCAACTCGCCATGATCGCGCTCGAGCGCGCGTTTGGTAACAAGATCAAGGCCGGGCTCGGACAGCGCGACGCCCTGCCGGCCAAGGCGGGGCGGCTGCTCGCTGGGCAGCTCTCCCGGACGCCGCGCGATTTCGGTACCGATGCGCGTCTCGTCGCCGAGCTGGCGGCTGAGCACGTGGGAGCCAAGGATTCGGATACGGATTCGCTGCGGGCCGGCTTGCTGAAGGCACTCGGGACCCGAACGTTGCGGGCGGCCGTCGCAGCAGGACGTCCGTCGACAGCCATGGCGGCTCCCACTGGTATTCCGACCGCGGCCAACGATGCGCTGCCAAAAGCCGCGCCGTCAGCGCCGGCGCGGCCGGGTCTGGCTGAATTTTCGGCGCGGGTGAAGCGCGCCGCCGGCCAGCGCGCGGAGGGCTGGCCAGGCAATCGCAAGGCGTTTATCTCGAAGGTATGGGCGGCGATTCGCGAGAGCGAGCCGCAGTGGGGACTGTCCGAAATCGAGTTCAAGTGCATGCTGGCCGAGGCGCACCGCGCCGGCCATGTCGTGCTGGCCAATGCCGACTTGAAAGACAAGAAGAGCCTGGCCGACATCGAAAGCTCGTCGGTTCTCTACAAGAATACGGTTTGGCATTTCGTGCGAGTCGAGGAGTGAGCAGGGCAAGGAGACGTCGGGACTTTCGATCCGGGTATCAGGCGGCGATGGACTGTCGATACCGTCCGGATTCGTTTTTTCCCAACCCGCGATCCCTCCCTTGGAGCCGGTGATTTGATGCAGCAGGACGCGCGAGAAACCGTTCCGGCGGACAAGCTGATCCAGGCGTTCGAGCATTCGATCACCTGGGAGGACGACGTCTGGCACGCCGACGCGGTGGACGTGGCGGAAGTGCACGCCAAGGCGCGCGCCAAGTTCGGAGATCTGCTGGCGTCCGTGTCCCAGGGCCGCGGCGGCGCCAATCAGGCGCGCATTCTGCTGTTCCACGGCCAGTCGGGTGCAGGAAAAACGCATCTTCTGAGGGCGCTTCGTACGTCGGCTCATCGGGCGGGGACGGCTTATTTCGGCTACGCGCAGATGACGCCCGACATCGCCAACTATGCCGACTACTATTTGCGCCGGCTGATCCACAGCCTCGAAAAGCCTTATGATCCTGATCGGGGAGGGGAGAGTTCCCTCGCTCGCCTGACGCGGCGGCTCTTTTCCGATTCCGAAGTGCTCGCCGAGGCTGGGCTCGAAAAGCTCCGTGACGGCGCACTCGCCGAGGACGAACTCGCGCGGCTGGTGCTGCGGCTCGCCGACGACATCGTCGCCTCGCCCAAATTCCGCGATCTGGAGCTCGACATCAATATCGTCCGCGCGCTCCTCTATCTGGAGCGCAAGGATCCGCGTGTCGACCAGCGCATCCGGCAATATCTCTACGGCCGCCATTTGACGCCGCTCGCCCATCAGGCGGTCGGCGCGCTCGATCCCAACACGGGCGAGGACCGCGCCTTCGAGATTATCGCCGCGCTGGGTACTCTGATGTGGACCGTCGAACGCGCGGCGCTCGTCTTTTGCATCGATCAGGTGGAGGACCTGCGGTTCTTCGACAATGCTGAAGAGCGCTTCCAGAAAGCGGTGCGCGACCTCATTCAGATCGCCAACCGGGTGACCAACGCCATCGTCATCATCTCGGTGCTGGAGGACTTCTACGGCCAGGTGCGCGGTGTGCTGGCCCAATCCTATGTCGACCGCATCGAGAAGGCCGGTCCCGTTGCGCTGCTCGAAAGCCGTTCGGCCGAGGAAGCGCGTCTGATCATCGCCAAGCGGCTGGAGACGGAGGCCGAAGCGAAGAGCGGTGGCACCCTCTACCCCGATCCGACGCAGTTTTTCGGGCCGGAATTCTTCGAGGAGTTCAGCGGGCTTTCGACGCGGCGGCTTCTGGAGCACGCGCAGAGCCGGATTCGTGACAAGGCCCGTGCGGAGCCGGAGGAGCAGAATTCGGCCGACAGCTGGACCTCGACGCTGGCCTCGGTGCTGGGTGGCATTTTCAGCGGTGGCGGCGAACCCCAGCCCGCTCAGACCCACTCGGACACGGCGACGATCGACTATCGCGAGCTGTGGGATCGCTTCCAGAACTCCTCGGAAGCCGAGATTCCCTCCGACGACGGCGAGCTGATGGACGTGCTCGCGGCCTCGCTCGGCCTTGCCAAGGACGAGTGGGGCGGCGCCGTCAAGCTGGTCGTCGATCGGCTGGAAATCGCCGACGACCTTCCCGCCCTGGACATCCGTGTCACGCACAAGTCCGGGCTGGTCGCCGACGGGCGCGTCTTTCTCTGCAACCGTCCGACGCAGGGCGGCGGCCTCAAGCGGCAGCTCGACAAGGTGCTGACCGCGATGGCTGGCAAGAGCTGCTACATGCTGCGGGCCTCGGATTTTCCGCCCAACAAGAAAAACCAGACGGCGCAAGCCTTCCGCAAGTTCCGCGACAGCGGCGGCCGGCAGATCCTCGTTCCGATCCCGGAGTGGGAGCGGATGATGACGGTCCGCGAGTTTCACGCCCACCACCGCACCGACCCGGGCTTCGCCGGCTGGTTCGAGAGCACCAAGCTGCTCTCCAATCTGATTTCGATTATCCAGCTCCTGCGCCTCGACCTGCTAGGGAAGGCACTGCCCAAGACCGGCGACGCGCGGCCCGCCAAGGGTGCGGGCGATGGTGTCGATGCTGTCGCGTCGGCTCATCCAGCGGCGGCCGACGAGCCCGCCAGCGTGAAGGTCACGAGCACACCGTTCGCGGGCGCCATTCCCGACGCCCCGGCCGAGCCGCTACCGGCCAACGACGACGAGCTGCCGCTGTCGGTCATTCTCGACGAGAGCGGCGCCAACGGCATGAGCATCGTGGCCGGACGCGAAACCGGCGCCCGCAACAAAGCCGTAACCTTGAACCGCAACGTGCTGAAGCGGCATGCGGCCGTGCTCGGCGGCTCCGGTTCCGGCAAGACCACTCTCGCCCTCTGCCTCATCGAGCAGCTGCTGCTGCGCGGAATTCCTGCCGTGCTGATCGACCGCAAGGGCGATCTTTGCAGCTACGCCAACCCCGATGTCTGGCGCGCCAACGACAACGAGTTCACCGAGCGGCGCGGGGAACGGGAAAAGCTGGCCGATGCCATCGACGTTGCGGTCTATACGCCCGGGCGTGCGTCGGGCCGTCCGATCTCAATCACCCTGCTGCCGAACGGCATCAACGAGCTGCCCGAGCACGAGCAGCAGTTGCTGGCCAACCTGTCGGCGGCGGCACTCGGCGACATGCTGCATCTCAAGAATTCGGCCACCCACCAGAAGCAGTCCGGCACGCTTTCGGTCGCGCTGCGCATTCTCGGTGCGCGCCACAGCCGCGAGGTGATGCTCGGTGATCTCATCGGCCTCCTCGAGGACGAGGATCCCGAGCTGACCGACCTGACGCAGCGCATGGATCCATCCGGACGCATCCGCCGCGATCTCGTCGCCCAGCTCGACAGTCTGAGGCACCGCAACTCGGTGCTGTTCGATGGCGGGGGCGAGTCGCTCCGCATGGACAACCTGCTCGGCCTCGGCCGGTTCGCACGGCCGGGCCGCACGCGTCTGTCGATCATCTACACGGGCTTCCTCGGCGACAACGAGAACATCCTGTTCTGGGTGTCGCAGTTCCTGTCCGAGACGCTCAGGTTCTGCCAGCGCAATCCGAACGACGAGCTGCAGGCCGTGGTCATGTTCGACGAAGCCGACCTCTACATCCCGGCCAACGCCAAGCCGGCGACCGCTGAACCGCTGCAAAGCCTGCTGAAGCGAGCCCGATCGGCGGGGCTCGGCGTGATGCTGGCCACGCAGTCTCCGGGCGACCTCGATTACAAGAGCCGCGACCAGATCACGAGCTGGTTCATCGGGCGGGTGCGTGAAGACACCGCGCTCCGCAAGCTGAAGGCGGCGTTCCAAAGCGAAAGCGGGCTCGATCCGGCGGCCGTGCTTCCGCATCAGACGGTCGGCGAATTCCATCTGGTGCAGGAAGGGCTGGTCCGCTCGATGAAAGCGCAGCGCAGCCTGATCGAGGCGGAACAGGTGCCTTTCGACCGCATCGAGCAGCTTGCCCGGGAGACCAAAGGACAGGACGAGCGCCAGCTCAAGCTGTTCGACGTCCGCTGACGGTTTTCAACCGCCGCCTCTCGAAATTTGCTGTGGATGGCGTGTGGACAGTTTTCACCGGAACGAGCCAAACGGCGTTGTCCTGTGAATTGCGTGCACTTCAACGCAACAGCACCCACTCATCAAAAGCCATTTCTATCAAATAGATAAACGGCGGCATGCATTGCGCCGATTGTGGATTATGCTGCTTTGCAGCTAGTTTTTTGCGCTCGCGAGATCAAAAGTGTCCGTAGGAAGAATAGAACGTGCGACTGCGTTTTCTACGGTGTATCATATGCTTAAGGTTCGGAAGCTGAGGGGCTCCGTGCCGACACTAGGGATCCCAGGGCTCGAGGGGGCCGCTTAAGGATCTATACAGAGTGCGTCATGTGCGGGGTCGTGTCATGTCGGGCAAGGCGTTCGTGACCGCCAGTCGGTCCTTTATAATGATGGTCTTGGCGACGTTGCTGGGGCCTGCCCTCGGAGTAGGGCTTTTCGTTCTTTTGCAGAATTTCTGATGGTCCAGACAGACGTTCTGCTTGCTCGGAGAGACGATCGTCGCGTGGCAGCCGATCGTCTCAGCCGGCTCGTTGTTCAAAAAACAACATCGGGTTCTATTGGGACGCGGTCGACCGGCTGCGCGTCTCAGAACAAATCCGACTGTTTAAGCCCGCTGTTTTCCGAGATCTCGACAGTATTGCAGGCCGCCGGGTAGAACGCCGCCGGGCTGTGCATTGTACTCGAGGGCTAATTCCGCCTATCACCCTGGCACTTGAACACTGCGGCTGCGAGCCGCGCCATGCTCCATTTGCAGGGGTTTCCATCGCTTGTCCGCTCGACCCTCGCTCATCGACGACTGCTTCCGGCCGGGGGCGCCGCTCATCCGCCACGACGACGCCGTGGCGCTGCTCAAAGCCCGTATCGGACCCGTCGTCGGGGTGGAAAAGGTGCCGTTGACCGCAGCCGGGAGGCGGGTTCTGGCGAAAAGCGCGATGGCTCAAAGCCCCGTGCCGGCCCATGCCAACGCAGCCGTTGACGGGTACGCTTTCGCTTTCGCCGCCTACGAAGCGGCAGGCGGAGCACCACTGCCGGTCTGCGGCCGTTCGGCCGCGGGACATCCGTTGGCCACTTCGCCTCAGCCCGGCGCAGCCGTGCAGATCCTGACCGGAGCGGTCGTGCCTGCGGGCCTCGATACGGTCGTCATGCAGGAGGATTGCCGCGTCGACACCGGCGACGATGGCCAAATCCGCGTGTCGTTGCCCGACGGTGCTCGCTGCGGCTCCAACATCCGCAAGGCCGGTGAGGACTTGGGCGCCGGCGCGGTGCTGTTCGAGCCCGGGCACGTGCTGAGACCGCAGGACCTCGCGGCTCTGGCGTCGATCGGGATGGGGGACGTCACCTGTTATTCTCGGCTTCGGGTCGCGCTCGTGTCGACGGGAGACGAGGTGGTGCGGGCGGGAGCGCGTCCACTCGCTGCGGGTGAGGTGTACGATGCCAACGTCCCGATGCTGAGCGCGCTCGCCCGCCTCGCCGGCGCCGATGTGACGGACCTCGGCGTATGGCCCGATGACCGCGGCATTGTCGAGCACCGCCTCGACGAGGCGGCGCGCAGCTTCGACCTGGTTCTCACCTCGGGTGGCGCCAGCAAGGGGGCCGAGGACCACATGGCCGCGAGCCTTATGGCGCACGGCACGCGGCACTTCTGGGAGATTGCGGTCAAGCCCGGACGTCCGATGATGCTGGGCCAGATCGGCGCCACGCCCGTCGTTGGTCTGCCGGGCAATCCGGTGGCCGTCTTCGTCTGCTTCCTGATGTACGTGTTCCCGATGCTGCGCCGCATGGGGGGCGCGCCATGGCCGGAGCCGCGCCGGCTGATGCTGCCGGCCGCCTTTTCGATCGCCAAGCGCAAGCTTGGCCGCCGCGAGTTCTGGCGCGGCATGCTGGTCGCAACTCCATCAGGGCTCGCCGTCGACAAGTTCGCGCGCGATGGGTCGGGACTGATCTCAGGTCTCGTCGCGGCCGATGGGCTGATCGACTGTCCGGAGGACAGGCCGGGCGTGGCGCCGGGTGAGCCGGTGGCGTTCATCCCGTTCACCGAGTTCGGGATCGTGGCCTGACGACGTCCTACCTGCTCGCACGCATCTCGGTCTTCACCGGCGCGCGCCGCATCAGGTCGTCGATGCGCAGCCGCTCCTTCTGAAAGTCGGTCAGGTCCTTGCCGCTCAACTGCCGCTCGCGCGGGACCGGAACCGACATCGGATCGACGAGGCGGGTGTTGATCAGCACCTCGAAATGCAGATGTGGCCCCGAGGAGAGGCCCGTCGAGCCGACGAAGCCGATCACCTGACCCTGGCGGACCTTGACGCCCTGCACGACGCCCTCGGCGAAACGCGACATGTGTCCGTAGGCGGTCTGATAGCCGTTGGCGTGACGGATTCGGATGTAGTTGCCGTACTGGCCCTTGCGGCCGACCTCTTCGACCGTGCCCGTTCCGGCGGCCAAGATCGGCGTGCCGGGTGGCGCGGCCCAGTCGACGCCGGTGTGCATCTTCCGCTCGTTGAGCAGCGGGTGAAAGCGCACGCCGTAACCCGATGTCAGGCGCACATCGTCGCCGCGTACCGGCCGGCGCATGAGGAATTTTTTCGAGTTGTTGCCTGCCGCATCGTAGAAATCGACAGCCCCATCGGAGGTGCGATAGCGGTAGAATTTGGCGGTCTCGCCGCCGGTGGTGATCGCGGAGCAGAGCAGTTCGCCCGGCGCTCCGTCGGGTGCCGTCTCGTCCTTGGGATCGAAAAACAGCTCGATCTGATCGCCGGCACGGATGCGGCGGCGATAGTCGGTATCGTAGGCGTGCACCTTGAGAATCTGGAGGATCGTGTCCGGTGGTACGTTCTGCAGAAGATTTGCATAGTAGAGGCTCGCGTATAGACCTGCTCCGGTCTGAGGTGCCTCTCCATCGGCCGAACCGGGCCGGGCGTCTTCGGCCAGACTGCCGCCGTCCGCCGAGGCGACGAACTCACCGGCAGCCGAGCGCGAGACCGCGACCAGGAGCTGGCGGTCGCTGCCGTCGGTCGCCGCATAGATGCTGAAACGTCCCGGCTCCATGCGGTCGGCCACCGTCAGCGACGGCACCAGTGTGAGCTCGACGACCTGGCCCTGAGCGAGGGACGCCAGCGGGAAAACCTTTTCCGTCGCCTCGGTCATGGCCTGCACGAGCCACTTGTCGGCACCCGCAGCGGTCAAAATCTTGTTGAGGGTATCGCCGGCCGCGACCTTCACCTGGATGCGCTTGCCGGCTTCGTCGTCCGATCCACGGTCGTCGTCCGCATCGAAGGTCGACTTGGGCAGAATGCTGGTGTTGAGCGATGTCTCGAACTCGGCCGCTCCGGCCGCGCCCGACGTCAATGCGCCTCCCGCGGCATCGGTCACGTCGGCACCGGCAGCTGCACTTTCGCTGCGCGCGACGATGTCGGCCACCTCGCTCGGCGCCAGTTCCTGACCGTCTTCTTGTGGCAGGATGCCGCCGAGCAGCTCGACGACTTTGACCATCACCTCGCTGCGCTCGCCCGCCCGCTCGGCATCCTGATCCTCGGTTCCTACGGGATTGTTGTTGGCGAACAGGCGGAGCGGATTGAATGGCGGTATGACGTCGGCGTAGCTGCCCGGGACAGGAGTGAGTTTCCCGACGATCCGCAGATAGCGCTTGGCGTAGATTTTGTCGCGTCCGGCGACGCGCTGGCGCAGCATCTCATGAATGGTGTAGCGCGTGGACATGGCCGCCGTCGTAAACTGCAGCCGATCGGTGCGCGGCACCTGCCACCTCAGGCCCTCCTGTCCCCGCCGCACGGTCTTGATGTCAGGGGCCGGCACGCCCTCGCTCATGCGCTTCAGTGTCGGCAACAGGCCATCGGCGCCATCGTTCTGGCTCGAAGATCCGTAGATGATGACGAGAATGGCCACCGTGCCGACCGCCGCTGCGAGGCAGGTGCTGACCAGCCAGCGGAACCCGCCGCCCTGTCTGCGGCCTTCGCTGTCGGACGAATAGACATCACGGACCGCCATGCGCGTATGCGCCCGGTGCAGCCCGGGCCGAGGGCCTGGGCTCGCACGGGCGATCGAGAAGGCGTACCGTCCCGACTCTGCGTGGCTTTGTGTTTCGGCCAACCCGTTCGCCCCCTGCCCGCACTCCATCGATGGCGCGCGTGTGCCAGCACATGACGGCCCCATGCGGCCGGTAAGCGTCGAAGTGTCGAAGAGCCGGCGCTACGAGTCAACGCGCTCGAATCGGGCCCACGGAGGACGTTGTCGCGAAAAACGGGCGCACTGATGGCAGCAAGCGGACGATGCGCGCGAGGACTGACGCAAAAAACCTTGCAAAATCAGAGAAAACGAGACTGCCCCAAGTTTTTTGAACATGACCGTTGACAAGGCGGGGGGATTACTATTAGTTGGGTCCTTGTGCAGCGCGGAGCGAGACATTGCTTCGCCGCCCTCGATCGGCAACCCTCGATCTCAACTCCGGTTCTCCCGGGTCTACCCGGTGGGAGCCTCGTTGTCTCGAAAGCCCACCTCCCAAAGGTCGGCTGGTTTTGTCGTCGTTGTATGCTCTTTGACAAGTGGTTTTGAAGAAAGAGAAGCGCAGGCGGCGGAGTCCTGGCGAGATCTTTCCGGCAACGGAAGGGTCGAACAGACTCTGGTCAATCTGCGTTTCTCAAGCCATCACCATGATGCGCGACCGGTAACGGAAGCGCGTCTATGTGAAGGTGCCCGTTACGCAGATTCCTTGGAGAAAACCTCCAAGCCAAACCAGTATCACAACTTTCAAACTGAGAGTTTGATCCTGGCTCAGAACGAACGCTGGCGGCAGGCCTAACACATGCAAGTCGAACGCTCCGCAAGGGGAGTGGCAGACGGGTGAGTAACACGTGGGAATCTTCCTGTTGGTGCGGAATAGCTCAGGGAAACTTGGGGTAATACCGCATAAGCCCGAAAGGGGAAAGATTTATCGCCGACAGATGAGCCCGCGTCTGATTAGCTAGTTGGTGAGGTAATGGCTCACCAAGGCGACGATCAGTAGCTGGTCTGAGAGGATGACCAGCCACACTGGGACTGAGACACGGCCCAGACTCCTACGGGAGGCAGCAGTGGGGAATATTGGACAATGGGCGCAAGCCTGATCCAGCCATGCCGCGTGAGTGACGAAGGTCTTCGGATTGTAAAACTCTTTTGCCAGGGACGATAATGACGGTACCTGGAGAATAAGCCCCGGCTAACTTCGTGCCAGCAGCCGCGGTAATACGAAGGGGGCTAGCGTTGTTCGGAATTACTGGGCGTAAAGCGCACGTAGGCGGA
>JBQTIA010000070.1:0-18517 GCA_052388455.1 Hyphomicrobium sp. | reverse complement strand
GTTGGAGCCAATTTTGCCGTCGATTTTATCGACCTCGAAGCCGAGGCCCTGAAGCCGCTTCTGAATTTCCTCGATCACTGCCGTTTTCTGCGCAGCGATACCGCCCCATGGCGTTTCGAAGTCGCCGCCGCCGCCGAGCCGGTCGGCAAGGTGGCCGACGAACACGGCATAGAGATCGGACGTATTGTAGCGGCGTATTACCTTGTAGTTTTCGAGCACCAGGAACGAGGGGCCGTAGGCGCCCGCCGGGCTCATCAGGTAGGCTTCAAGCGCGAGCTGGTCGGGGGTCCATGGCCGCTTGCCGGTGCGCACGAAGCCGAGCTTGGCCCATTCCGCGATGGGACGCGCCTGGGTCGGTCCCTCGTAGGCGCAGTCGGCGGTCGGCGGAATGCGCACCTCGTAGCCCCAGGTCTGTCCCTTGACCCAGCCTTTGCCGGCGAGCTGTGCCGCGCTGGAGCCCAGGGCATCGGCAACGGAGGAGAAAATGTCCTTGCTGCCGTCGCCGTCGATGTCGCGCGCGAACGGCTGATATTCGGTCGGCATGAACTGCGTCAGCCCGACGGCGCCGGCCCAGGAGCTGCGCATGCGGCCGCGCGGAACGCCGCTTTGCAGCATCTGCAAGGCGGCCAGGATCTCGGCGCGGAACAGCTCCTTGCGACGGCCCGTGTAGGCTTGGGTGGCCAGCACGCGGATGGCGTCGTGCGGAAGCGTGTAGTTGCCGAAGGCCGTCTCGCGGCCCCAGATGGCGAGCAGCGAGTAGCGGTCGACGCCGATGTCGCGTTCGATCGTATCGAGGGCCGCCTTGTGCTCGCTCAGGAACGGCCGTCCCTGGGTGGCCAGTGTGTTGAGATAGGCCCGGTCGAGATACTGGGAGGGGGCGCGTGTGAACTCGGCCTGGCCGCGGTTGTCGGCCTTGGGGGCGGCGCCCGGCTTCACGAGGTCGGGGATAGAATAGTCCGGCTCGACGCCGCGGAACGCCGCATCGAACGTGGCACGGGAAACGCCGAGCGCCTCGGCCTCGGGCCACAGCGCCGCGAGGAATTGCGCGAAAGTCTCGGCGCGGGCCGGCGAAACGAATGGACAGGACAGGAGGACGATCAGCCCCAGTCCCACGGCCAGGATTCGCAGGCCTCCCGACGGACGAGCGTCACAGGTTCGGATGGTCAACGCGGTTCGCCTCCCGGTGCCGGCCGGGTCCGGCCGCAGCATCCGGGATTAGCTTTCGACGATTCGGGGCTTTTTTGGGACCGTCGAGGCTTTTCGACGGGCGCGCGACAGACGTTCTCAGCCGCCTGCTCACGATGCCTGCTTGAAGCGGGCCAGTTGATCTTCCCAGGCCAGGGCGTCGCGCACGATGCCGTCGAGGTCGTCGTAGGCCGGATGCCAGCCGAGGTTGGCGCGGACCTTGTCCGAGGCGGCGACGATGGCCGCCGGATCGCCGGCGCGCCGCGCCGACTGCCGCACATCGAAAGCCACGCCCGAGACGCGCCGCACGGCGTCGATGACCTCGTGGACCGAATATCCGCGCGAGTAGCCGCAGTTGAAAACGTCCGAGGCCCCGCCCGCCTCTAGATAGCCGAGGGCGGCCATGTGCGCACGAACCAGATCGGTCACGTGAATGTAGTCGCGGATGCAGGTGCCGTCGGCGGTCGGGTAGTCGGTGCCGAACACCTCCATGGAGCGGCGCTTGCCGAGCGCCGTCTCGCAGGCGACCTTGATCAGGTGGGTGGCGCGCGGAGTGGACTGGCCCGAGCGGCCATGCCGGTCGGCGCCGGCGACGTTGAAATACCGCAGTGCGACGTAGTTCAAGTCGTGCGCCCTGGCGGCATCGGCCAGCATGATTTCGGTCATCAGCTTCGACCAGCCGTAGGGCGACATCGGGGTCAGCGGCGCATCCTCGCGCACCGGCACCGATGCCGGATTGCCGTACACGGCGGCGGTCGAGGAGAAGATGAAGCGCTTGACGCCGGTTTCGACGGCCACCTCGATCAGGGACCGCGATTTCACGGTGTTGTTGTGATAGTAGCCGAGCGGATCGGCAACCGATTCCGGCACCACGATCGAGCCGGCGAAGTGGATGATGGCGGTGATGCCGTACTTGCGAACGACGGTACGGGCGAGGTCGCTGTCGCCGACATCGCCGACCACCAGCGTGGCCTGCGGAGGCACCGCCCAGCGGAATCCGGTCGACAGATTGTCGAGGACGACGACCCTCTTGCCCGCGTCGAGCAGTTCGAGGACCATGTGGCTGCCGATGTAGCCTGCGCCACCCGTGACCAGAACCGTCATGCTGCGCCCACCTCCATTGACCCTACAGTCGCAGCGCAAGCTAGCAAGCCGGAGTTAAGCAACTCGCCCGGCCACATGCTTAAGTCGCCGTTAGCCCGAACTCTGTTCCAGAACGCGACCGCGATCGCACGAGCGCGAGCCGATCCACGGTGACGATGGGCGAATCGCGTAGCTTTGCCTAGGGTTGAGCAATTCGTCGCCGTGGGCGGCCGCGGGCGTGCGACCCTGTCCAAGCGAAGTTTGGCTTCGCCAAGACACGCGGGGTGAATTTTATGCCACGCGGCGTCGAAACGCTTGTCCGATGCGATGGCATCGACCTGCGCGCTTCTCCTGGCGTACCGTCAAATTCACCTCCGTCGCGGCCGTGTTCTGGTACAGAGTTCGGGCAAGTCCAACCCATCAATTAGTCAGGTTCATGCACATTTCATACCCGTTCGGCTGCGGCAGTCGGGGATAAGGTGTGCGGCCTCCAGGGAGAACACGATGTCAGGTGCCCGCAAGCCCATCCGCAAGGCGGTTTTCCCGGTCGCGGGTCTCGGGACGCGATTCTTGCCGGCCACCAAGGCGGTGCCCAAGGAGATGCTGACCGTCGTCGACCGCCCGGTCATTCAGCACGTGGTGGACGAAGCGCGGGCAGCGGGGATCGAGCATCTGATTTTCATAACAGGTCGCAACAAGGGTGTGATCGAGGATCATTTCGACATCGCCTTCGAGCTGGACCGCACGCTCCGCGACCGCAATAAGGAGCAGGCGCTGGCCGAGCTGGCGCGCGACCAGCCGGCGGCAGGAATGGCCAGTTTCACCCGCCAGCAGGCGCCCCTCGGGCTCGGCCATGCGGTGTGGTGCGCGCGCGATATCGTCGGCAACGAGCCCTTCGCGCTGCTGCTGCCGGATATGCTTCATCATGGCCACAAGCCCTGTCTCGCCTCGATGATCGAGGCTTACGAGAGGCACGGCGGCAATCTCTTGGCGGTGGCGCCGGTGCCCGAGGATCAGACCCACCAGTACGGCATCGTCGGCGTCGCAGACGCAAAGGCACCCGTATCGGCCATCACCGGCATGGTCGAGAAGCCGTCCAAGGGTACCGCGCCGTCCAATCTCCACATCACCGGCCGCTATATCCTTCAGCCGGAGATCTTCGATCTGCTCGGCCGCGGCGAGGCGGGTGCCGGGGGCGAAATCCAACTCACCGATTCGATGATTGGCCTCATGAATGCAGGCGGCCAGCCGTTCCACGCCGTCCGCTTCGACGGCACGATCTACGACTGCGGGTCGAAAATGGGCTTCCTGCTCGCCAACGTCGCTTACGGGCTCGACCGGGAGGATCTGGCCGGGGAGCTCCGGGCGGGCCTCAGGGCGCTGATCTGACGGCACTTCGATGGCATGGCATCACTGCGGCGCCTCTCGGGCAAGATGTTGCCGGTTTCGGGTGCCATAGCCTTCAGCTATGGTCGCCGCGCTCGACCTCGAACGACGCTAGTGTGATGATTCCGAAGTTCGCATACATGCCGCTGCCAAATCGAGTTGCGAACTTCGGAATCTGAATCACACTAGAAACATATATTTGACTAGTGTCCTTATCGTTCGCGAAGTTCGTCCAGAGCCTACTGCAGGCGGTTGCGAACTTCGCGAACGGGACACTAGGTGGGAGACCCCTGCATGGCCTGGAGACGCCCGACCGGTCCCAACTCGGCGGCCTTGCATCGAACGCTGACCCCGCCCGGACTGTTCGTCATCCGGATGCTGATCTTTCTCACGTTGGTTGGCTTCCTGGCCCTGATCCTGCACGAGCAGCTCGTCATCTCGTTTGTGACCAATCCCGGTCTCAACGGGCTGATCGTCGGCGTTCTGGCGCTGGGCATCATCTACGCCTTCCGGCAGGTCGTCCGGCTCTACCCCGAAATCCGCTGGGTCAATGCGTTCCGCATTTCCGACCCCGGGCTGTCGATCAGCCATCAGCCGGTACTGCTGGCACCGATGGCCACCATGCTTCGCGAGCGCACGGGCACCGTCTCGCTCTCCACGTCTTCGATGCGGGCGATCATGGATTCGATCGGCGCCCGCCTCGACGAGGCGCGGGACACCGGGCGCTATCTGGTCGGGCTACTCGTGTTTCTCGGCCTTCTCGGAACCTTCTGGGGCCTGCTGGAGACGATCCAGGCGGTCGGTAAATCAATCTCGTCGCTCAACACGTCGGGCAGCGAATCGGTCGCCCTGTTCGACGAGTTGAAAGCCGGTCTTGCCGCTCCGCTGAAGGGCATGGGCACGGCGTTCTCGTCCTCGCTGCTCGGACTTGCGGGATCGCTTGTGCTCGGGTTCCTGGAGCTTCAGGCCAGCCATGCCCACAACCGATTTTATAACGAGCTGGAGGAATGGCTGTCCGGTATCACCGAGCTGACGCCGGGCGAGAACGGGGCCGCGGATCTGGCCAGCCGGCAATTGCTCTCCGCCGTCTACGAAATGAACCGCGCCGTCGAGGAACTGGCGGCCCGCCTCTCCGACCGACCGGTCATCCCGGGAGCCGAACCCGGGTCGGGCAGCGGGAGCGCGACGGCGGACGCCTCGGTCCGCGAACTGGCGCAAGGTGTCAACCAGCTCGTCTCCCAGATGCGCGCCGAGCAGAAGGTGGTTCGCGAGTGGGTGGATGAGCAGGCCAATCAGCAAGCCGAGGTTTCCAGCGCGCTGAAGGACCTCGCGGCCAATCTCGTCAAGCGGGCCAAGGCATAACGGGATGGCGCGCGGACGCTCACGCCGAGGCGGAGACTATGCCGAATTCTGGCCCGGCTACGTCGACGTGCTGTCGACGCTGCTGCTCGTCGTCACCTTCCTGCTTTCGATTTTCATGCTGTCGCAGTTTTTCGCCAGCCAGGAGGCGAGCGGCAAGGATACCGCCCTCAAGCGACTCAACCGGCAGATCGCCGAGCTGACCAATATGCTCAGCCTCGAGAAGGGCAAGTCGAAATCCGCCGAGGACGAGCTGTCGGACCTGCAGGCGACGCTCGCGGCGCTGAAAGACGAGCAGACGAAGCTCTCCGGCTTTGCCCTCTCCGGCGACGAGAAGGCCAAGGCCGCCGAGGACAAGGCCACAGGATTGACCGCGGAACTCGACAGTCAGAAGGCGATTTCGAATGAGGCCCTCGCCAAGGTCGACCTCCTGAACCAGCAGCTCCTGTCGTTGCGCCGCCAGATCGCCGCCCTCAACGAGGCGCTGGAAACGAGTGAAAAAAAGGACAAGGACAGCCAGGATCGGATCAAGGACCTCGGCTCCCGGCTGAACGCGGCCCTCGCGCGGCAGGTGCAGGAGCTGCAGCGCTATCGCTCGGACTTCTTCGGCCGCTTGCGTGATCTCCTGAAGGACCGCAAGGACATCCGCGTCGTCGGCGACCGGTTCGTGTTCGAAAGCGAGGTGCTGTTCGCCTCGGGCGATGCGCGGCTGACGACGGAGGGCTTGGCCGCCATGGACCAGCTCGCCGCCGCCATCGTCGAACTCGAGAAACAGATCCCGCCCGAAATCGACTGGGCGCTGCAGGTCGACGGCCACACCGACGTTCGCCCCATCGCCAGCGCGCAGTTTCCCTCCAACTGGGAACTGTCGACCGCCCGCGCGTCCTCTGTCGTCAAATACATGATTTCGCGAGGCGTTCCAGCCAATCGCCTCGTCGCCGCCGGCTATGGCGAGTTCCGCCCACTGGAGTCCGGCAATGACGAGCTTTCGCTCCAGAAAAACCGGCGCATCGAGCTGAAGCTGACGAACCGCTGAAACATCAGGCCGGTTTTTTTGACCCGCGTCCCCTCGCGTGCGAGCTTGTCCGTCACTCGCTGCCCGGCTCGCGGTTTGGCGTGCGCGCGAGGCGCAGGCGGGGATGTGTCCTCAGTTCGACGGCCGTTTCGAGGACCGGACGCCTTGCGGCCCGTTGACGGGCATATTCGCGACCAAGCAGGGCCTGTCGATTGCGCGCGTCCAAACGCAATGCCTGCCCGAACAGCAGCGCCGCCGTCGCCGGCTTGTCGTCCGCAAGATAGGCCAAACCTCCGAGCGTCCATGTTTCGGGCCTGCGCGGCACGGCCCGCAGCATCGACCTGTAGAGGGCACGCATTTTGGGAGCCAGCTTCTTTCCCTCTGCGTGATCGCCCTTGAACTGGTTGATCAGGGCTTTCTCGTAATAGGCACCGCCGAGGTTGCCGACATTGAGGGGAAAAGCGCGATCGTAGCGGGTAGACACTTCCAGCACTTCGATCAGTCTTTCGGGCGGGAGCGGTTCGTCGCCGGTGGGTCCGCCGTCAAAGTTGGCGTAGGCGATGCCCCTCAGATAACCCGCATAGGGATCGGCGGGAGAGGCAGTCAGGGCCGCCTCGATCGCATCGCAGGTGATGCGGTCATACTGGCCGGCCGACATCCGCCGCACTGCAACGGTGGCATGCTGGTGTCCGAGCCAACGGTGCGCTTCTGTCCAAGCCGTTACAACGACAAGCGCAAAGGTTGCGAGACGCAACGCAAGCGTGGCTCGCCTCGACGTATCGGCTGACGCGCAGTCGCTCGTGGCTTTGCTTGCCGCCGGCATTTTCTCGGTGAGGCCTGAAACCATTCCTACGAGTACCATCAGCACTGTGAAAGCTGTCGCAGTCTGCAATGGAAAGTCGCCGGTCGCCGCAACAGCAAGCGCCGTGATGCTGAGAGAGAGAAAATATGCCTGGGCCGGATCGGAAGCAGCCGGCTCCGCAGCTTTGCGCAGGGCGGCGACCAGTGTCGACCAGAAGAGAGCAATCAGTGCCAAGGCACCCGGTACGCCCGTCTCGGCGAGCGCCTGCACGAGGTCGGAATGAGCCTGCTCCAGTCGGGAATGCAGCGCGTCGGCGACCGGATGTGGCAGCACCGCATTCTGATAATGCGGATAGGCCGCGCCGAATGCCCCGAGTCCGACGCCGGTGAGCGGATTGTCTGCGGCCATACGAAGGGAATTCACTGTGAACGCCACGCGAGGGTCGAGTGGAATGGATGAGGTGACTGGGAACTCGGCCGCCAGTTCGCCCGCAAGCGTCACCTGAGTGTCGTGCGTGAAGGCGCCCTGCATGCGTTGTGCAATCCGGCCTCCCGAGCCGAACACCGTCGATGCAATTTCGCCGCCGATCGGTAGGGCCAAGGCTGCCACCAGCAGCAAAGCCTTGGTAGGTGTCAACAATCCACTGACAGCGCGGCGGATGGGAGGGCTCGCAACGGCTGCCAGGATGGCAACGGATCCAGCTATCGAGACTGCCAGCCAACCCGTCCGGCTCCCGGTCGCCAGCAGAGCCTCGAGTCCAACGGCAAGCAGCAGGGCGGCGAAGACCGCTCCGAAGCGGACCTTGGCCGCAATGATCAGGTAGGAAGCGAGCGGCAGCGTGGTGGCCAGCCAGGACGCCGCGAGGTTGCAATTGACGAACGTACCGGCAGGCGGCGCCACCTGACCGAAATAATCGACTGTAACGAAGTCGACGCCGAGCAGGCTGGCGATTTGGGTATCATGCACGCCGTGGTACTGCAGGATGATCAAAGGGGCATTGAACGCTATCGGCAGCACCAGGGTCCATGCCAGTGTCCGGTACCAGCCGGCATCGGCGAGATGAAACACGCAGTAGGATAGGATGGAGCCAGCCAGCAGATGCGTCAGCGCGATGGCGCTGCGCTGTGGGTCGGTGGAGTCGAGTGTGGATAGTGCACTGGCCACCACCAGAACAGCCAGCCATTTCAAGGGGGCCGGCAGGCCAGTCAACGATAGAGCTTTCCTTTCCGGCCATCGGCAGGAGAATGCGATCAGAAGAACGGCCAAGGCTGTCGTAGCTGTGAGCAGCGTCCAGCGCGGAAAGCCTGCAGCATCGGCCATGCTTGAAAAGTGCAAGCAGGGTAGCACGGCGAGCGCTACCCAGATAATCCAGCGCGCGGCGATGATCGGTGGCGTCGCTGATTCCAGTGGAGGTTCAAGCGGCTCGGTGGTAGCGCGTTGCGGCATTTCCTCAACCTTCGGTAGACCTGCTGCCATTACGGATGCATCACAGGCAGCTTCTGAACGGATGTGGGCGTCACCAGCCCACGGTTTCGGAACCATCGTCAAAAATAGACGCAAAGCGCAAACTTGTTGCTGCGTGTTGCGGGCGAAGCACAGACAATGGACCGAGACCGGCCTAATGATATTTTTGAAATAAAGTTGGACGAGTTTAAATTCAGCGGCCAGCGTCCGTGCGTCTAGAGGTTTCACTCTTGGCGTAACTAGAGGTCGGGGGAATTTTTCTGGAGGTGGTTATGTCGTCATTACTTATCCGCAGCTCTCGCTTGGTCGCTGGCGAGCGAACAGCGAAATGGGCTGCCCTCCCGATTATCCTGGGGGCCTTGGCTGGCTTCTCAGGTTCCGCATCAGCTCAGTTGGTGCCAACGGACTGCGTCTATCAGTCCAGCGGCAGCGTTTCGGGTGCCTTCCTCGAAGGCGAGTGCCAAATTGGACCGTCCGGCATCAATGCGGTCAGGGAATCTGTTAGAAGCGCCGCCGACAGCTACATCCAGAGTCAGCTCAACACCACATTCGCGCCGGGGATGTCCCTTGGGCCGACGGGTCGGGTTCGCTACATCTCACATGATGGTCTGGTCGAAAGATCGTCCGGTATTCGTGGTGACGGCTTCGAGACGGAAGAAGGTTCCGTCTTCGCCAACGTCAACTATGACGTTCCAGGCTCCGTGATGGGTGGCCGGCTGCGCTTCGGCCTTCTGGTCGGCTACGATTCAATGCGCGTGGATATGGATGCCGGTCCGCAAGGGGCCGGGTCGTACACCGCCTCGAAGACCGAGTTTGACACGTTGTTTTACGGCGGCAGCTACACTTGGAGCATGGGTAATTTCTACTCCTTGACCCTGCTCATCGGCCTCAACGGCGAAGCCGAGAATACAACGGCCAGCGCCATCGACGCCTCGATCAGGAAGACCTCGACCGACATCGACGGATACATCTCCAACAACGTCATCGGCTACGTGTTCGATCTGGCCGGCGGTTTCAAGTTCGATCTGCGCGGTGGTCTCGGCAGCTCCAAAGCATCAACTGACGCCGCGTTCTCGCCTGTGTTCCTGGCTAATATCAGCGCTGGATCGTCGCAGTGGAATGGGTCGATCACGACCAACTTCTACACTGTGATGAACCTGTCGAACGGCTCCGTGATGCGGCCCTACGTGCTTGCAACCTACCGTCACATCTTCGACGAAGAGATCGAGCTGACGGGTCTCGCCGAAACCGTTCATTTCAGTCAGGCCGATGACTACGGTCGAGTCGAGTTTGGTGCCGACGTGGTCCAGGGGGCCTTCACGTTCGGTGGCGCCGTCTACACCGAGTCCTCAGCGGATGAAGATACGATCGGGCTCCGGCTCGGGGCTTCCGTCAAGTTCCAGTGACACGCCGGTTGGCAATCTCACTGAATTGGATATGGTAAAAGCGGGCTTCCCGAAACGGAGGCCTGCTTTTTCATGTGTCGAGCCAGCCCGGTGTGTGTGCTTCGAGCGCGATCGGCCCCACAGCGGGATCGATCCAAAATAAGCCCTGATGCACGCACGTCGCCTGTGACGCTACTCCGCCGCCTCGCGACCGAACTGCAGCTCGGCCAGCCGGCCGTAAAGGCCACCCTTGGCGACGAGTTGCGCGTGGGTGCCGTCCTGGACGATGCGGCCGCGGTCGAGCACCAGGATGCGATCCGCCTTCTGCACCGTTGCGAGCCGGTGGGCGATCACCAGAGTGGTGCGCCCCTGCATCACCCCTTCCAGCGCCCGCTGCACCTGCGCTTCGTTCTCGGCGTCGAGCGCGCTTGTCGCTTCGTCGAGCAGCAGGATCGGTGCGTCGCGAAGGATCGCCCGGGCGATGGCGAGCCGCTGGCGCTGGCCGCCCGACAAGGTGACGCCACGCTCGCCCAGCCGCGTCGCGTAACCGTCCGGCAGCGCGCGGATGAAGCCGTCGGCCTGGGCGGCTCGCGCTGCCTTCTCGATCGCTTCAGTGGTGGCGTCGGGGCTGCCGTAGCGGATGTTCTCGGCCACGGTGTCGGCGAAGATCGCGACCTCCTGCGGCACCAGTGATGTGCGGGCGCGCAGGGCTTGAACCTCGGCCTCGCGGACATCGACACCGTCGACCCGGACGCTGCCCGACTGCACGTCGTAAAAGCGCAGCAGCAGGTTGAAAATCGTCGATTTGCCAGCGCCCGAAGGGCCGACGAGCGCCACGGTTTCTCCCGGCGCCACGCGGAACGACAGGCCGTCGAGTGCCGGCATCGCCGAGCGCGACGGGTAGGCGAAGTGAACGGCATCGAAGACGATTTCGCCCTTCGGCGACCGCCGAAGCGGTTTGGCGTGATCGGGCGAGCGGATGTCCGGCCTGATCTTCAGCAGGTCGCTGAGCCGCTCGGCGGCGCCGGCCGCCTGGGTCAGCTCTCCCCAGACCTCCGAGAGTTCACCCATGGCTCCGGCGGCGAGCAGCGCGTAGATGACGAACTGGCCGAGCCGGCCGCCCGACATGTCGCCGCTGATCACGGACGCGGCCCCGAACCACAGGACGCCGACGACGCTCGACACCACCAGCAGGATGGTGAGCGCGGTCAGTCCGGCGCGCGACTTGAGGCGGTCCCGCGCGGCCTCGAAGGCCAATTCGACGGCACCGGCATAGCGGCCCGAAACCGCGGCCTCGTGGCCGAACGCCTGCATGGTGCGGACGGCCCCAAGGTTTTCGGAGGCATAGGCGGAAGCGTCGGCCAGGGTATCCTGGGCCCGCCGGGACAGCGTCTTGACCGCTTTCCCGTACGCCATCAAAGGCAGCACGATCACCGGGATGGCGAGCAGTACAAGGCCAGACAGTTGCGGGCTGGTGACCAGCATCATGGCGAAGGCGCCGACCAGCATGATCAGGTTGCGAAGGAGCTGCGACAGGGCGGTGCCGGCAGCCGCCTTGATCTGGGTCGTGTCGGCCGTCAGCCGGCTCATGACCTCGCCCGAATGCTCCTTCTCGAAGAAGGCAGGGCCGAGCTCTGCGACATGGCGGAAGACGTCGGCCCGGAGATCGGCGACGACCCGCTCGCCGAGCCAGTTGACGAAGTAGAACCGCAGCGAGCTGGCAGCGGCCAGCAAGGCGCCGATGGCGATCAACATGGCGAAGTACTGGTCGATCAGTGCGCCGCCCTCGGCCGAGAAGCCGTGGTCGATCATCCGGCGGACCGCCATCGGAACCGACAGCATGGCGAGCGCCGACGCCACCAGCGCCACGAGTGCCGCCGCGACGAAGCCCGGGTAGCGCATGAGGTAGGGTTTCAGGGCCTGGAGGGGCGCCAGCGACCGCTTGCGGCTGGCTTCGTCCCGTGCCGCCTCGGCTGTGGGTGTTCCGGCGGGGGCGAAGGACGGCGACGGTTGTTTGCCCAAGATCTCGGCTCACACTGGTTCAATTACGCGCAACTTAATCCACCATGCCGAACCTCGGCTCTCGTCTCAAGGCCCACGATCGTAACGCGGCAGATCGCCTCGGATTTTCGGGCTTTGAAAGGACAATTCTATCCGACAGCCGCTTGTTCGCGCCTGGCATCTCGACTATACGAGGGGCAAATTCCAATCCCTGTGCGACTGGATGAGTGGCGGCGAGGTCATCCTCCGACGCCCCTGCCGTCCGGCATTCGAGAGAGAAGTCGATGAAAAAAGACGCAGAAATCCACCCCGACTATCATCAGATCAAGGTCGTGATGACCGACGGCACGCAGTTCGTCACCTATTCTACCTATGGCAAGGAGGGCGACGAGCTGCATCTCGACATCGACCCGACGACCCACCCCGCGTGGACCGGTGGCGATGCCAAGCTGATGGATCGCGGCGGCCGGCTGTCTCGCTTCAACAAGAAGTTCGAAGGTCTGTTCAAGAAGTAGCGCGGTCGCATTCGCTCGGTCCGGCAATCGACGGCCGCTCGACCTTTGTGATGATCAGCGTAGTGTCCAGGCTGTAGGTTCGTTCCGGCCGGCTCGCGCTGGTTACCTGACGCGTTTTTTCGGCGTTGCCTCGACCTGCAGGCGACCCCGGCCCGCGGATTTCACCACGTAAACGATGCCGTCAGCCGCCTCGAAGCGGGCCGAAACCGCTTTGACGTCCAGTCCGCCCCGCGCGTTCTCGAATTCGATTTCGGACGGCAGGCACGCGACATGCGAGGCGGCGAACGACGGCTTGAGGTCGTTGCGCTCGCCGGCGAACGTATAGTGGATGGCCGTATCACTGGCGTTCGAGACCTGGAACTCGAACATCGCCGACTTGGGCCGGCCGAAAAGCTGCACCGTGATGTACTTCGGGTCGCCGTCGGCGGCCTTGGCGATGCCCACTCCGATCTCGGTGACGTGCTCCTGCAGGAGGTTGCGGCGATGGCCGGGTGAATTGAGCCAGCCCTCCACCGCCTTCTCGGCGAGTTCTTTTGTGGCGAAGCCGTTGCTGCTCTGAGCCAGCGCCAGATTTTCCCCGACCTGACACCATTCGTATCCGGACGCCGTGATGCGCTCGCCGGCCTCCCGCCCGTCGGCGGTGTGCGAGAACGTTCTGCTTTTCGCGAGAAAGGCCGCATAGGCCCGCGCCGCCGCGGTCAGCTGGGGGTTGGGTGTCACCGACGCGAGCTTCTGCTCCGCCCGGACGCGGTTGGTCATCTCGACGACTTGAACTTCGGCGGAGGGCATGTCGGGGAGAAGGGCGGTCATGGCGCGACGGTGAAATCCTTCAGCAAGATGATCGAACCTTCGCAGGACGCCTTGGCGAAATAGCGCTCGTCCGCGGTGACCAGCGTGGCCCCGACCTCGAGCGCCACCGCGTGATAGAGCGTATCAAAGAGGTGGGCCTTGGTCGCGACCGCGATGTCGGCGGCGCGGCGCAGAACCGACGGAACGGATACCAGCGTCGGCTCAAGATCGCTCAACTGCAACAGGGCTGTGTCAACCAGCTGCGGCTCCGTTCGGACGAGCACGGAGACGACCTCGATGTTCCAATGCGGCGGCTGATAGAGATCGGCCTTGCGGTCCTGGATCGCGCTCCCGACCGCCGCAGCCTCGTTCAAGTTCTGCTCGTCTGTCCGATGCGCGAGAAACCACTTCAAGGCCACGCTGGCATCGACAACCAACCTCACGGCCGCCCAGCCTCGCGGGCCTCGCGGATCTCCTCTTCGGTGTAGGAGCGGGTGCATCGGGCGTGGTTCGCGCGGATACGCTCGATGAAGCTTTCATTCCGCGCCTGCCGGTGGCGCTCGTCGATCGCCTTGCGCATCAAATCGGTCACGACCGCGCTCTTGTTGTCGTCCTTGAAGGCCTCGTTGAAGGCGTCCTTGACGTCGTCGGGAACCGAAAAATTCATGGTTGCCATGGCGCTGCCTTTTGTTGAAGGTTTCAACAACATAGCCTCGCGCGCCTCTGGACGCAACGATCCAACCTGTGATCGTGGCACTCACGCACTTGAGACCGGACCCCGAAGCCCGTTAATCCCACACTATGACCAAGCAAGCGATTCCCCCGGCCGGCCCTGGCCCGATCGAGCCCGTCAATCTGCGCGACGCTCTGGAAGAGCGCTATCTCGCCTACGCGCTCTCGACGATCATGCATCGGGCGCTGCCGGACGTGCGCGACGGGCTGAAGCCGGTGCACCGGCGCATCGTGTACGCCATGCGGCAGCTGAAGCTCGATCCCGAGGGCGGGTTTCTCAAGTGCGCCAAGATCGTCGGCGAGGTGATGGGCGACTTCCACCCGCACGGCAACCAGGCGATCTACGACGCGCTCGCCCGCCTCGCGCAGGACTTTGCGGTCCGCTATCCGCTGATCGACGGGCAAGGCAACTTCGGCAACATCGACGGCGATAACCCGGCCGCCGAGCGCTACACCGAAGCGCGCATGACCGAGGTGGCCGCCGACCTTCTCGCCGGCATTGATGAGAACGCCGTCGAGTTCCGTCCCAACTACGACGGCCGCGTGGAAGAACCGGTCGTCCTGCCGGCCGCCTTCCCGAACCTGCTCGCCAACGGATCGTCGGGCATCGCCGTCGGCATGGCGACCAACATTCCCCCGCACAACGCCGACGAGCTGTGCGCCGCGCTTTTGCATCTCATCAAGCACCCGAACGCGAGCGTCGAAAAGCTCGTCGAGATGGTTCCTGGCCCCGATGTCCCGACCGGCGGTGTACTGGTCGAGCCGCGCGACGCCATCCTCGAAGCCTACAAGACCGGCCGCGGCGGATTCCGGCTGCGCGCGAAGTGGTCGAAGGAGGACACCGGCCGCGGCGGCTATCAGATCGTCGTCACCGAGATCCCCTATCAGGTGCAGAAATCCAAGCTCGTCGAGCGCATCGCCGAGCTGATGACGGAAAAGAAGCTGCCACTGCTCGGCGACGTGCGCGACGAGAGTGCCGAGGAAATCCGCCTCGTGCTGGAGCCGAAGAGCCGCGCGGTCGATCCCATGCTGCTGATGGAAAGCCTGTTCCGCGTCACTGAGCTGGAAATCCGCTTCGGTCTGAACATGAACGTGCTCTCGGCCGGGCAGATCCCGAACGTGCTCTCGATCAAGGACGTCCTGAAGCAATGGCTCGAGCACCGGATCGACGTGCTGGTGCGCCGCTCCGAGCATCGCCTCAAGAAGATCGAGCACCGGCTCGAAGTGCTCGACGGATACCTCGTCGCCTATCTCAACATCGACGAGGTGATCCGCATCGTCCGCCATGAGGACGATCCGAAAGCCAGGCTGAAAAGCAAGTTCAGCCTGACCGAGGTGCAGGCCGAGGCGATCCTCAATTTGCGCCTGAAGTCGCTGTCGCGGCTCGAAGAGGTCGAGATCCGGGCCGAGCACGACAAGCTCAGCAAGGAACGGCGCGAGCTGAAGCAGCTCTTGAAGTCGGATGAGCTGCAGTGGGAGCGGATCGCTGAGGAAGTGAAAGCGACGCGCGAGCGCTATTCGAAGAAGACGGATATCGGGCGGCGCCGCACGTCGTTCGCCGATGCGCCGGAGATCGACGTCGACCTCGACGCGGCGCTGGTCGAGAAGGAGCCGATCACCGTCGTGCTCTCGGACAAAGGCTGGATTCGCGCCCTCAAGGGCCACCAGGACGACCTCGCCAAGCTCGACTTCAAACAGGGCGATGCCCTGAAGCGCGCGGTGAAAGCCTGGACGACGGACAAGCTGATCCTGCTCGCCACCAACGGCAAATTCTTCACCCTGGAAGCCAGCCAGCTTCCCGGCGGCCGCGGCCATGGCGAGCCGGTTCGCCTGATGGTCGATCTCGAGGAAAATCACGATTTCCTGGAGATCTTCGCCCACGATGCCGCCCGCAAGCTGCTCGTCGCCTCGACCGGTGGCTACGGCTTCATCGTGCCGGAGGAGGAGGTCGTCGCCTCGACGCGCAAAGGCAAGCAGGTGCTGAATGTCGCCGAGCCCGAGGAGGCGCGCGTGTGCGTTCCCGTCGACGGCGATCATGTCGCGACCATCGGCGACAATCGCAAGATGCTGGTGTTCCGCCTCGACGAGGTCAATGAAATGACCCGCGGCAAGGGCGTCATCCTGCAGCGCTTCAAGGATGGCGGACTGATCGACGCCCGCGTCTTTCACAAGAAAAACGGGCTCACCTGGCTCGACAGCGCCGGCCGCGAGTTCACGCTGGCGTGGAGCGACCTCAAGGACTGGGTGGGGGAGCGCGCCCAGGCCGGCCGGATGGCCCCGAAGGGGTTTCCCCGTTCAAACAAGTTCGGCCCGGCGTTCTGACCTTCGATCGGGCGGCTCGGGTTCGGTCCGGAAGGGATGGCCAGCAACTCGACTGTCGGGTCCGTCGTCCTTGCGTCCCACGGTCGCCGCCGCTACGCTCCTTGATATGACGTGGTGGGAGGAACGGCTGATTGGATGCTGGCTGGCGTGCGCGGCGCTGGCGGTTATCGTGTCGTTCGCAGCTCCGGCACTCGCTCAGGACGGCGCCACCGCGCCGGGCGGCTGCACCAAGTCCGAGTTCGAGACGGTGGTGGACGAGGCCGCCGCCGCACTCCGTGATCTCAATGCCAAGAACAAGCCGGCGTTCCAGGACAAGCTGCGGCAGCTGAAGGACAAACGCGGCTGGACTCAGGACCAGTTCCTGAAAGAGGCGGCGCCGTTCGTCAAAGATGACAAGATCGAGGTTTTCGACAAAACCTCGAACCAGCTGCTCGGAAAAATCTCATCGATGGGCCAGGAAGGCTCGGCCGCCAAGACGCCGGATTGCGCCATGCTCTCGGAGCTGCACGCGCACATGGACGTCCTCGTGTCCACGCAAACCTCCAAGTGGACGTATATGTTCGGCAAGCTCGACGCGGAGCTGGGGAAGTAGGGTGCGTGCCCCGGCCGCTCGCCGTTCGTCACCCCCGCGCAGGCGGCGACCTGTCCAAGATTGCCGCCATGCGAATGTGAGCAAGCCTGGACAGGCCCCACATTCTCGGGGGTGACGGTGGGTGGGCCGGGTGCCGGAGTGGGCGGGATGGGGAGGGCAGAACTTCGGCTTGCGCCTCCTCACATCGCTCGACGACGTAAAGCCTGGGTCGTCATCCCACTTTCGCCGCGGTCTCGTCCAGGACTACGCTTCCGCCGACTCGCAACCGCATGAGATCCAGTCATGACACCGACACGCCGCCGATTCCTCATCTCGCTCGGCGCCCTGCCGGCCGCGACATTGGCAGAGCGGCTCGCCGCGCAAACAACTTCCGCCGCGCTCTTGCCGCCCGCGCCGCAGCGGGTCGCGCGGCTGCCGCCCTGGCCCTATGGCGACTCGAGCACCTCGACCGAAACCGTGCTCATGTTCCGCGGCAACGGCGCCCACACGTTCGGCGGCACGGGGCCGATTCCCGAGACGGCGCCGCAGATCCTCTGGCGCTTCCGTACGCCCTCGCGCAACAACGTGGTGCACGGCGTCCCGACGACGTGGGCCGGCACCGGCTGGACCGGCACGGCGGTCAAGCTCGGCGACTACGTCTACGTCGGCTCGGTCTGCGGTCAGGCGTACTGCTTCGAGGCGATGACCGGCCGCGTGGTCTGGCAGATCGGCAGCGGCGGCATGTACAAGGGCTCGTTCTGCGCCTTCGAAAATCGCGTTTACATCGGCAATACCGATAACCAGCTCCGCTGCATCGACGCCCAGACCGGCCGCATCGTGTGGACGCACGATACCGGCAACGACCTCGATTCCTCGCCCTGTGTCATCGGCGGGCGTCTGTACATCGCGGGTGAGAACGCGAACGTCCGCTGCCTCGACCCCCGTACGGGCAAACTCGTCTGGAAGACCTTCGTCGGCGGCATCGGTCCCGGCACGCTTCCCGGTTCCAACGGCTCGGAAACGTCACCCGCCGTCGTCGACGGGGAATTGTACGGAGCGAATTTCAACGGCGAGCTCTACAGCCTCGACATCAAGACCGGTGCCAAGCGCTGGGTGGCCAACACCGGCGACGATACCGACGCGTCGATCACGGTGGCGGGAGATTTTCTCTACGCCGGAGCGCAGGAAAAGGCGCCGATCCTCTACTGTTTCGCGCGCGAGGACGGACGCGAGGTGTGGCGATATGCGGGCAACCCGAAAGGCTACTGGTCGACGCCTGCGGTGGCCGACGGCCGCGTGCACATCGGCGGCGAGGACGGCTTCATGCACACGGTCGACGCCGCGACAGGCGCGCCGCTGTGGACGTTCCAGACCGGCGACGGCATCTGGTCGTCGCCGTCGGTCGTCGACGGCAAGGTGATCTTCGGCTCACGCGACTTCCATCTCTACTGCGTCGACGCCAAGAGCGGTGCTGAGGTATGGAAGGTCAAGGTCGACGGCCGTATCATCTCCTCGCCCTGCGTCGTCGGCGGAAAGATCTGGGTCGGCACGGCGACGGGATATTTCTACTGCATCGGCGCTTGATCCGGAGGCGACCCGACCGGATCACGGATCAGCAGTCCGTCGGCGGTCAGGCCGCGCTCCTCGCGTACTTCGGATGCTCCATGAGATAGCGTTCCAGCTCCGGGCACGGCAGCGGTTTGCAGAACAGGTAGCCCTGCACCTCGGAACACCCGAGCCACTCGACGATCCGAAGCTGCTCACGGGTCTCGACCCCTTCCGCCGTCGTCCGCATCCCGAGCGTTTTCGCCAGGCTGACGATCGTTTCGAGCACGGCGCGCGCCTGCTCGGAAGACTCCAGATCCTTGACGAAAGCCCGGTCGATTTTGGTGTGTTTGTACGGGGAGC
>JBQTIA010000069.1:0-5182 GCA_052388455.1 Hyphomicrobium sp. | reverse complement strand
GCTAGGTTCCGGGCTGACGCTTGGAAACCAAGCGTCAGAGTCGGAACACTAGCTCCCGTCCGAACGCTGCTCCGGCTTTCGATTGTCCGGCGCCGATCTGCTACGCTGCAGCAGCCGAGCGAATCGTGTGTGGTGCCGCAGGCTGGCGGAGGACGCGATGGGTGCGCTGAGAAAATCGGATGCCGCAGGCGGGAGCCATGCCGCCAAGGAGGTCGGGCGGCCAATGCCGCCGCGCGACGAGATTTCGGCTCACACCCTGGTCGACGAGTTGCGTCTGGTCGGCGGGCTTGCCGAGCGCGCCGCACACAGCGAGGACGAGCGCCGGCGGACGGCCGAGATCGCCCGCCGCCTCGTCTTCGCCGCCCGCAACAACCGCGCCAATCACTCCGGCGTCGACGCCTTCATGCACGAGTACGGCTTGTCGAGCGAGGAAGGCATCATCCTGATGTGCCTCGCGGAGGCGCTGCTGCGCATTCCCGACGCCGACACCGCAGACCAGTTCATCGCCGAGAAGATCTCGGGTGGCCAGTGGGAGCGCCATCGCGGGCATTCCTCGAGCCTGTTCGTCAATGCCTCCACATGGGGGTTGATGCTGACGGGCCGGCTGGTCAAGCACCGCGACACGAAGAGCGCCAGCCCTCTCGACACCCTGAAGCGGCTGGTCGCCCGCTCGGGCGAGCCGGTCATCCGGCAGGCGATCCGGCAGGCGGTCCGCGTGCTCGGCGATCAGTTCGTGCTCGGCCGCGGCATCGACGAGGCGATTGCCAGGGCGCGCGATGCCGAAGCCCGTGGCTATCGCTTCTCCTACGACATGCTCGGTGAAGCGGCGCGCACGGATGCCGATGCCCGGCGCTATTTCGAGCGCTATCTCGGAGCGATGGAGGCGGTGGGGAAGGCGGCCGGCCCGCGTCCCACCCACCACGACCGGCTCGTCTCGCGGCCGGGACTTTCGGTCAAGCTGTCGGCGCTGAATCCGCGCTTCGAGCCCGGCAAGGAGCATCGGCTGGAAAGTGAGTTGCAGCCGCGCCTCATGCGGCTGCTGACCGCCGCCGAGCGGCTCGGCCTCAACGTCACCGTCGATGCCGAGGAGCAGGATCGCCTGGAGATCACGCTCGATGCCTTCGGCCGCGCGTTCCTCGATCCCGCTCTTGCGTCGTGGCACGGCCTCGGCATTGCCGTGCAGGCGTATGGCAAGCGGGCGGTGCCGGTGCTGCGCTGGCTTCGGCGCCTCTCGGAGCAGACCGGCAAGCGCATCCCCGTCCGCCTCGTCAAGGGCGCCTACTGGGACAGCGAGATCAAGTGGGCTCAGGAACGCGGGTTGTCCGACTATCCGGTGCTGACCCGCAAGCTGCACACGGACGTGTCCTACCTCGCCGCCATGCGGCTGCTGCTCAGCGATGCGCGCGCCTTCTATCCCCAGATCGCGACCCACAACGCCCACACGGCAGCCGCCGCCTACGTCTCGGCCGGGCAGACCGAGTTCGAATACCAGCGCCTGCACGGCATGGGTGAAGCGCTTTACGCGGAGATCGTCGGCGGCGACAAGCTCGATCGTCCGTGCCGCATCTACGCGCCGGTCGGCGACCACGAGGATCTGCTCGGCTATCTCGTCCGCCGCCTGCTCGAGAACGGCGCCAACACCTCCTTCGTCAACCGTCTGGCCGACGACGAGGCCCCGATTTCCACCATCATCCGCGATCCCGTCGAGGCGGTGGAGCGCGAGCGGGCCGAGGGCGGCGCGGCGGAGAAGCTGCTGGCGCGCCCGCGGGACATCTACTGGCCGGAACGCAAGAACTCAGCCGGCCTGCCGATCAGCGAGGCCGAGCCGCGCGCGCGCCTCGTCGCCGAGATGGAAGCGGCGCTCGAGACACCCTTCGACGTCGGGCCGATCATCGGTGGAAGCGTAGAAGCCGGCGGACCGCTCGCAAGCCTGCTCACCTGCCCGCACGACCGGCGACAGCGTCTCGGCTCTGTGCGCGTGACGACTCCGGCTCAGGTGGATGCCGCCATCCGCGCCGCCTCGGCCGCCGCCGCCGACTGGGACCGCATCGGCGGACCGGCGCGTGCGGCCATCCTCGATCGCGCCGCCGACCTCGTGGAGCGCGATCGCTCGCGATTGATGGCGGTGCTCGTGCGCGAGGCGGGCAAGACGGTGCCCAACGCGCTCGGCGAGGTGCGCGAGACGGTCGACATGCTGCGCTATACGGCCAACGAGGCACGGCGTGTGTTCGGTACCGTGCCGTCGTTCAAGGGACCGACCGGAGAAACGAATACTCTGGAGATGCGCGCGCGCGGCCCCTTCGCGTGCATTGCGCCATGGAACTTCCCGCTGGCGATTTTCGTCGGTCAGATCGCGGCGGCCCTCGCCGCCGGCAACCCCGTGCTGGCGAAGCCGGCCGAGCAGACCCCCGTCACCGCCTTCCTGGCCACGCTGCTGCTGCACGAGGCGGGTGTCCCGTGCGACGTGCTGCACTATCTGCCGGGCAAGGGGCAGGTCGGCGCGGCGCTCACCGCAGATGTGCGCGTCAAGGGCGTGGCGTTCACGGGTTCCAATGAGACCGCCTGGGCCATCCAGCGCGCGCTCGCCGACCGCAAGGCCGACATCGTGCCCTTCATCGCCGAGACGGGCGGGCTCAACGCCATGATCGCCGACAGCAGCGCACTCCCCGAGCAGGTGGTGCGCGATGCGGTGCGTTCGGCCTTCGACAGCGCGGGGCAGCGCTGCTCGGCGGCACGTGTATTGTTCATCCAGGCGGACGTCTCCGCGCGCACGCTGACCATGCTGGCCGGCGCGATCGAGGCGCTCGACATCGGAGATCCCTTCGACGACGCGACCGACATCGGCCCAGTGATCGACGAAACCTCGCAGGACATCCTCGATGCGCACAAGATGCGGATGCAGGCCGAGGGACGCGAGATCGTCGACACGGCTCTGCCCGTCGAGTGCCGCGTCGGGAGCTACGTCACACCGGCGGCCTACGAGATCGACCGGCTGAGGCGTCTCCCGCGCGAGGTGTTCGGGCCGATCCTGCACGTCATCCGCTACGAGCGCGGTCACCTGGATCGCGTCGTCACGGCCATCAACGAGACGGGATTCGGCCTGACGCTCGGCCTGCACAGCCGCATCGCCGGCGTCGCCGACTATGTGGCGGCCAACGCCCGCGTCGGCAATCTCTATGTCAACCGCAACCAGATCGGCGCGGTGCCCGGCGTGCAGCCGTTCGGCGGCGAGGGTCTCTCGGGTACAGGTCCGAAGGCCGGCGGACCCAATTATCTGGCCCGCTTCGCCACCGAGCGCGTGCGGACCACCGACATCACGGCAACCGGCGGCAACGTGCAGCTTCTGACCCACGGCACCGCTCGCGACGAGTAAGCGGCAATAGTCGCGTGCAACCCGTTCCGCCACCGGCCGACGACCGCTCCGTAGTCCAATCATGGACGAGACGGCGGCTGTTCTGAACGCGGCTTACGCCCTATATTCAGCGCATGGCGACCAAAAGCAAACCTCCTCGCACACCCGATTTGCCGACGTCCGCTGACGACGGGCCGCCGGCTGCAGCGAGCGACCCGGGCGTGCCCCGCGTTCGCGGCACGGCAGCGGGCGACGTCGCCGATTTCGTGGCGCGGATGAAAGCGCTGACACCGGCCAGTGGAAAAGACCGCGGACGGCTCATCTTCGCCATGGACGCGACCATGAGCCGGCAGCCGACCTGGGACATGGCGCTGGCGCAGCAGTCCGAGATGTTCCGCGCCGTCCGGGATGTCGGCGGGCTCGACGTGCAGCTCGTGTATTTCCGCGGCGCCGGCGAGTGCCGATCCTCGAAGTGGGTGAGCGACCCCGACGCGCTCGCCCGGCTGATGACACGGGTTCAGTGCAGCGGCGGCTATACGCAGATCGGCAAGGTGCTCGCCCATGCGGCACAAGAGTCGGCGGCGAGGAAGGTGCACGCTCTGGTGCTCGTCGGCGACGCGGCAGAGGAGACTATCGACGATCTCTGCGGGCGGGCCGGCGAGCTGGCGCTGATCGGCCTGCCGGTTTTCCTGTTCCAGGAAGGACACGATGCGGCGGCGTCGCGGGCCTTCGGTGAGATCGCACGGCTGACCAAGGGAGCCCACTGCCGGTTCGATGCAGGCTCCGCACAGCAGCTCCGCGATCTGCTCTCGGCCGTCGCCGTCTATGCCGCCGGCGGACGCAAGGCGCTTCTCGCGCTCGGCGAACGGGGCGGCTCCGGCGCCCGGCTCCTGATCACGGCCTTGAAGCGCGGGGATTGAGCCAGGATGCAGTACTTTCTTTTGGGTCTCGCGGCGCTCGTTTCCGTCCTGCTGGCGCTGCAATGGTTCGCACGCGCAAACACGACGCAACTTGCACATCAATTGAAGATGCTCGGGGGCATCATCGCCCTGGCACTCGGCGCGGTGTTTCTGGTCAGAGGCTATCTCGGGCAGGCATTGCCACTCGGACTGCTCGGCGCGTGGCTGATGGGCTGGATCGGATGGCCGGGCGGATCGTCGATGCGCGGCCGCTGGTCCGGCGGATCATCCGGCCCGAACGCGGGACAAACCTCGCGCATCGTGACCGATCATCTCGAAATGGAGCTGGAGCAGGATACGGGCGCCATCTCGGGTCGTGTGCTCAAGGGCATGTTCGCCGGGCGCGCGCTGGAAAGCCTGAAGCCGGTGGAGCTGGCGCTGCTATGGCAGGATTGTCAGTTCGTCGATCCGCAGTCCGCACAGGTGCTCGAAGCCTATCTCGACCGCGTGCATCCGACCTGGCGCGAGGATATGGCCCGCGGCGAGAAGGAGATGGCGAGCGGACCCGACGGGCGCATGAGCCACGACGAAGCCTTCGAAATCCTGGGCCTGGAACCGGGCGCCACCGAGGAGGCTATCCGCAAGGCGCACCGGGAACTCATGCTGAAACTGCATCCCGACCGCGGCGGCTCGACCTATCTCGCCTCCAAGATCAACGAAGCCAAGGACGTGCTGCTGCGCGATGCGACGTAAGGCGCGGCGGTCTGCTGCTGGATGGCCCGACACTGCCAGCGGCGCTTCATTGTCGTCCGTGAAGAACGGCGCCGTTAGTTAGGCGGTCTGCAGGCGCATCGCCGCGGCTGGTCGCGTCGCAATCATGACCAGGAGCAAGGCACACCAAAGCTGCCTCAGCCAGGCGGCGAGGCGGCGG
>JBQTIA010000068.1:0-20510 GCA_052388455.1 Hyphomicrobium sp. | reverse complement strand
TCGTGTGGTGCGAGATGGGCCGCGACGACGCCCGCATCCAGTTTCACGGCCTCGACCATCCCGAGATGCCGAATACGCCGATCCTGTCGGGCATTCTCTATTTCCGCCCCGACGACGTGCGCGCGCTGGCCGCCGAGTGGGAGGACATCGTCGACTTCTACTGGGGTCCGGAGGTTATGCGCTACGGCTGGCGCGAGTTCGCCTTCCGCGATCCCGACGGCTACGTCATCGCCTTCTCCGAAAACACCACCGATCCGCCGGAGAACGGCGAGGCTTGAGACGATGGCTCTCGCGCCAAGTCTATCGGGTCCCTGATCGACGATCGCTTCAGGCGAAACCGCGCTTCTTCATCAGGCCCTCGATACGCGGAGGACGCCCGCGGAAGGCGACATAAGCCTCCAGCGGATCGCGCCGGTTGCCGGCCGAGTAGATGAACTCGTGCAGCCGGCCTGCCGTCTCGGGATGGAAGATGTCGCCCGCCTCCTCGAAGGCCGCGAAAGCGTCGGCGTCCATGACCTCCGACCAGAGGTAGCTGTAATAGCCGGCCGCGTATCCACCCATGATGTGCATGAAGTGAGGGATGCGGTGGCGCATGACGATCTCTGCTGGCATGCCGAGCTTGCGCAGCGTTTCGCGCTCGAATGTCGAGACGTCGATCTCCTTTCCGGCGGGTAGCGCGTGCAGCTCCATGTCGACGAGGGCCGATGCCGCGAACTCGACGGTTGCGAAGCCCTGGTTGAAGGTCTTCGCCGCCTTGAGGCGCTTGATCAGCTTCTCCGGCATCGGTTTGCCGGTCTTGGCGTGGAGTGCGAAGCGCTGCAGCACTTGCGGTTGCGCCAGCCAGTGCTCGTAGAGCTGGGAAGGCAGCTCGACGAAATCGCGCGACACGTCGGTGCCGGCGATCGAGGGGAAGGTCACGTCCGACAAGAGACCGTGCAGGCCGTGGCCGAACTCGTGGAACAGCGTCGAGGCTTCGTCGAAGGAGAGCAGGCAGGGCTCGCCTTCCGCGCCGCGCGCGAAACTCATGACGTTGACGATGATCGGCCGTGCCCCGCGTCCGAGCTTGTGCTGCGTGCGGTAGCTCGACATCCAGGCGCCGGAGCGTTTCGAGGGCCGCGCGAAGTAGTCACCGAGGAACAGGCCGACGTGCTCGCCGGACTTGTCCTTGACCTCCCACACGCGAACGTCGGGATGGTAGCGCGGCACGTCGTGGCGCTCGGTGAATGACAGCCCGAACAGCCGCGAGGCTGTGTCGAAAGCAGCGGCGATCATCTGGTCGAGTGCCAGATAGGGGCGCAGCTCCGCCTCGTCGAGCTCGTAGCGTTCGCGGCGGACCTTTTCCGCGTAATAGCGCCAGTCCCAGGCGGCGAGCTTGAAGTTGCCTCCACCGGCCCGCGCTTGCGTTTCCAGCGCCTGCTTCTCCTCGGCCGCGCGCTTCAGCGCCGGCTGCCACACCTGTCCCAGGAGATCGCGCACGGCGGCCGGCGTCTTGGCCATGGTGTCGTGCAGGCTGTAGTCGGCGAACGTGTCGAAGCCCATGATTCGCGCCAGCTCGGCCCGAAGCGTGATGATTTCCGCGCCGATGCTCCGGTTGTCCGAGGCCCCGGCATTCTCTCCGCGGCTGATCCACGCTTTGAACGCCTCCTCGCGCAGATCGCGCCGGGCGGAGAACTGCAGGAATGGCTCGACGCTCGAACGGGCGAGCGTGATGACGTGACGGCCGGGCAGTCCCAGATCCTCGGCGGTGCGGGCGGCGGCGGCGACGAGCGACGGCGGCAATCCTTCCAGGTCGCGCTTCGCTTCCAGCACCAGCCGCCACGACTGCTCGTCGGTCAGGACGTTCTGATTGAAGCTGGTGACGAGAGTGGCGAGCCGGCCGTTGATCTCGGCGACGCGCTTCTTCGCATTCGCGCCGAGCTTGGCGCCGGCGCGGACGAAGCCGAGGTGCGCGCGTTCAAGGACGCGGCGCTCCTCGTCGGTGAGCTTCAATGTGTCTCGACGTGCGTGGAGGTCGTCGATGCGCTTGAACAGCCGGGCGTCGAGCAGGATGGCGGTCCGGTGGTCGGCGAGCCTGGGCGCCAACTCGCGCTCGATCTCCTGCAGCGCCTGGTTGGTATCGGCGCTGGCGAGGTTGAAGAAGACTTCGGCCACCCGGTTCAACAGCCGGCCGCTCTTCTCCAGGGCAATGACCGTGTTGGCGAACGTCGGCCGAGCGGTGCGCTGGGAGATGGCTTTCACCTCGTCGCGGTGCTCGGAGAGCGCCTGCTTGAAGGCCGGTCGGAAATTGTCGGGCGCGATGCGGGCGAACGGCGCAATGGCGAACGGCGTTGACCAGCGCGTGAGCAGCGGATTGCGCACGGCGGCCGGCTTCTTTGATTTGGCTTTTGGCGTCGGGGCCATGGCGCGTCTCCTGCAAGCGGGAAGGGAATTCGGCGCCCTTTATTCCATGACGTGCGTGCGCAACAAAGCCGAAGGGCCGGCAGGGAAGCCGACCCTTCTTGCAAGCAGACAGTCGAGGAGGAGGTGTCACCTCACCGGCCCGGTTCCTTCGACGAACCCGAAGGGGCTGGGGGCTGGAGTTCGGTTCCGCGTTGGGGAACCGGGCCGAGGGGTGACAGGATCGAGGATCGCTCGCCTTTCCGGCAAGTTCACGGCCGGCCCGCGTTCCAATTCTGACAGATGCTGGGAATTTCTTCGACGCTTCAGCGGGATGCGGTCAGAGTGCGGTGGGGAAAAATGGCCCGGTCCAGGGAGAGAAGGCTCGGAGGGATTGGGGGCTGAATTCCGAGACGGTGGTGGACCGGGCCAATCGAAGTGATGATCCTGAGTATAGGGAGCATTGCGGCCCGACCGCGGTCGGATCGTGGCGGCTCCGTGATATTTATTTCTCAATATTACAGTTCGTTCAGAAATCATCGGTGCGAGCGAAACCCCGTGATCGGGCCTTGCATTCTGCGCCGACCACGGCGATCATCGTTAAAGTGTCACAGGGAGGCGCCATTGAGCGAATCCGAGCCGATACGACTTCGCCCCCGGCTGTCCTCTATGCCGGGCGGTACGGCCGCAGGTCACGCCTACAACTGCGGCATAACCCGAGAAAAAGTCACGGTTTTCGATCGGCACGAACTCAGCCAGATTTTCAGCGTGTACGGGCGCAAGGTGGCGGCCGGCGAGTGGCGCGACTACGCGCTCGACATGGGCCTCGACAAGGCGGTTTTCTCGGTCTTCCGCCGGGCCAGCGAATGGCCGCTTTATCGCATCGAAAAGGTGCCCAAGCTGGCGCGGCGGCAGGGCGCCTACAGCATCGTGGCGGCCACCGGGCTGATCGTGAAGCGCGGGCACGACCTCCAGAGGGTGCTCGGAGTTCTGGACAAGACCGTCCGTGCGGTCGATTGATTTTCTCCACGTGACGTCCGACCCTTGCGCGCAACCCTCAGCCGACCGGCGGCGTTGCGGTTCTGTGCGCCGCTGACCCCCCCATTCGAGGACGCCATGCCGAACCCGCTTGATCCCGCTGCGCTCGATCAGCTGTTCCACGCCGCACGCACCTACAATGCCTGGCAGCCGCGCGACGTGCCGGACAGCCTTCTGCGGACGCTGGTCGACACCCTGAAAATGGCGCCGACCAGCGCCAACTGCTCGCCGGCCCGGATCGTGTTCGTGAAATCTGCCGCAGCCAAGCAGCGGCTCAAGCCCTGCCTCCAGGAGGGCAACGTGGCAAAGACGATGGCCGCTCCCGCGACGGCCATCATCGGCCACGACCTCGCCTTCTACGAGCACCTGCCGCGGCTCTTTCCGCACGCCAACGCGCGGGCATGGTTCGCGGGCAAGCCCGACCACATCGTCGCCACAGCCTTCCGAAACGGCTCGCTGCAAGGGGCCTACCTGATCATGGCTGCCCGCGCGCTGGGTCTCGACTGCGGCCCGATGTCGGGCTTCGACAACGCCGCCGTCGATCGCGAGTTCTTCGCCGGCACCGAGGTCAGATCGAACTTCCTCTGCAATCTGGGCTACGGTGATCCCGCCGGATTGCATCCGCGCTCGCCGCGATTCCCGTTCGACGAGATGGCTGTCATTCTCTGAAGCCGTTCGGTTCGCGTCCGGCGTTGCAGACACGAGCATTCGCCGTCGGTGCCACAGGCCTCATGAACATCCTCGCCTTCGATACCTGCCTTGCTGCCTGCTCGGTCGCCGTTGGCCGGGACATCGGCGGAGCCGCGCCTTTGGTCGTGGCACGGTTCGAGCCCATGGCCACGGGACAGGCGGAACGACTTTTGCCGATGATCGGCGAGGCGCTGAGGGAAGCCGGCCTCGCCTTAGCCGAAATCGATCGCATCGCGGTGACGAACGGACCCGGCACCTTCACCGGCACGCGCATCGCGGTTTCGGCGGCCCGCGCCCTGGCACTGCCGAGAGGGCTCGAGATCGTCGTGTTCTCCAGCCTCGAGACGATGGCGCTGCACGGCGCGATCGGCGAGGTTCCGCCGGGCACCGACCTCGCCGTGGCCATGAATGCGCATCGCGGCGAGGTCTACGTGCAACTGTTCGATGGCCGGACGAGATCGGCTGCGACCGCGCCGGCGCTCATCGGGGTCGAGCGGGCGGCGGCGCACTGGTCCGGGCGGGAGGTGCTGGCAGTCGGTTCCGGGGCTCATCTGATCGCAGAGGCCGACACCGCCGGGGGCAGCCGGATCACCACTGCCCTGCCGGATCTGCTTCCGAGTGCGGAACATGTTTTGAAGGCTGCGACCGGCAAAACACCGCTGGCCGAGCCGCTCCGCCCGCTCTATCTTCGCGCAGCCGACGCCAAGCCGCAGGCCGGAAAGTCGCTCGAGAGGGCCACGTGACCGCTGGAATCCAGACACCGCTCGATGCCCGCTATGTCAGTCTGCTGTGGGCAGGGCCGGACCGGGCAGCCGAAATCGCCGCGCTCCATGCACGCCTCTTCGATCCCGCATGGGACGCGGCCAGCGTCGCCGCCACGCTGGAGCATCCGGGCTCGACCGCGCTGATCGCCCTCGTCGGCCAGCCGAAGCAATTCGCGGGGTTCATTCTCGGTCAGATCGCCGCCGACGAGGCGGAGATCCTGTCGGTCGGCGTTGCCCCTGAATTGCAGCGCCGGGGTCTCGGCCGAAGGCTCGTCGAAGGGTTGATGCGGGCGGTCAAGCGGGCTGAATCCCGGCGGCTGTTCCTCGAAGTCGCCGCCGACAACGAGGCGGCCTATGCGCTCTATCGCGGTCTCGGCTTCAAGCCGGTCGGCGCCCGCAAAGACTATTACGAGCGGCCCGGCGGCGCAAAGGCCGACGCGCTCAATCTGGCGTTGGCGCTGTGACAGCTACGACCCCGCCAGTAACGGAATGAGCACTCTCCGAGCAGCAACGATCCTCGCCGGATTTCTCGGCCTGACACTGCCGCTGATGCCGGTGCAGGCGGTGCTGGTGCGCACCTCGCCATCTCTCGCGCGGCGTTTCCCGCACTGGTATCACCGCAGGGTGTGCCGGCTGTTCGGACTGCGAATCCACGTCGAGGGTACGATCGCGGCGGATAGGCCGGTGCTGCTCGTCGCCAATCACACCTCGTGGCTCGACATCACCGTCCTTTCGGCTGTCGCGCCGGTGTCGTTCGTGGCCAAGAAAGAAGTCGGGCGGTGGCCGTTCGTATCCTCGCTCGCTCGCCTGCAGCGCACCGTGTTCGTCGACCGCGAGCGGCGGACGGCGGCGGGCGAGACGGCCAACGAGATGATGCGCCGGCTGGCTGCCGGAGACGCCATCGTTCTCTTCGCCGAGGGTACGTCGAGCGATGGAAACCGGGTGCTTCCGTTCAAGACGTCACTCTTCGCCGCGGTCAAACCGTCGTCCGCCGGAGAAGCGAACGGCGTGCCCGACGCGGTCGTGCAGACGCTCTCCGTCGTCTACACGCACTTGCACGGAGTGCCCTTCTCGCGCGCCGACCGGCCGCTGGTCGGCTGGTACGGTGACATGGAGATGACCAGTCACGCCTGGGAGCTGCTGAAGGCGGGGCCGATCGACGTCAGGGTGCGGATCGGGCCGCCGGAGCCTCTCGACGACTTCACCGACCGAAAGGTGCTTGCCGCCCGCAGCGAAACGGCGGTGAGGGAGAACGTCGTTCACATTCTTCGGGGTCGGGCGCCGCACGAAAAGGTCGGGGTGACCGAGCCGAGCCAGGAGCAGCGCCGGTCGGTGCGGCCGAAGGGCAACGCAGGGCTGTGGCAATAAAAGTTATTCCTCCTGTTTCGGATTGCCTCTCTCGACAGGCCGTGCAATCGATGGTGCAATGCAATAACGCTGGCAAGCGTCGGAATTGATGTGAAGTTGCCGGCGCTGAGCGAGCATCATTTGGCATCATGTGCATGTGCAGCATTAACGGGATCGGAATGCGTCGTGGCTAGGATCACACCGTCCCACACTGCGCAGAAGGACGGCGACATGCCCGCCCCCCGGAAGGTTCACGTCAAGACGTTCGGCTGTCAGATGAACGTTTATGACAGTGAACGAATGGCGGAGTCGCTGCTGACGCTCGGATATTCCGAAACGCCGAACATCGATGATGCCGATCTCGTCATCCTCAACACCTGCCACATCCGCGAGAAAGCCTCCGAGAAGGTCTATGCCGATCTCGGGCGCATCCGCGACGTGAAGGAGGCCCGCCGCGTCGCCGGCAAGGAGACGATCGTCACCGTCGCGGGCTGCGTGGCACAGGCCGAAGGGGCGGAGATCGCGCGCCGCGCCCCAGTTGTCGATCTCGTCGTCGGACCGCAGAGCTATCAACGGTTGCCCGAGCTGCTGACGCGCGTGAAGTCCGAATCGCGCCGCATCGTCGAGACGGAGTTCCCCGAGGCGGCAAAGTTCGCCAGCCTGCCCGAGCGGCCCGTCGCGCCGCCCCACCCGGCGCAGCCGGTCTCCGCCTATCTCACCGTGCAGGAAGGCTGTGACAAATTCTGCACGTTCTGCGTCGTGCCTTACACGCGCGGCATGGAGTATTCACGCTCCGTGGCCGAGCTCGAGTCGGAAGCGCGCCGGCTGGTTGCCCGTGGCGTCGTCGAACTCACGCTGCTCGGTCAGAACGTCAACGCCTATCACGGCGACGGCCCCGACGGCCGCACGTGGTCGCTCGCCCGGCTCATCGGGCATCTCGCGGGAATTAACGGCCTCGAGCGGCTGCGCTACACGACCAGCCACCCGCGCGACATGAGCGACGACCTGATCGTCGCCCACCGCGACGAGGCCAAGCTGATGCCCTACCTGCATCTCCCCGTGCAGTCCGGTGCCGATCGCATCCTGGCGGCCATGAACCGCAAGCATACTTCGAGTGAATATCTCGACCTCGTCGGCCGCATTCGCGCCGCCCGTCCCGACATCGCGCTTTCGACGGACATCATCGTCGGCTTTCCCGGCGAGACGGACCGCGAGTTCGAGGCGACCCTCGACGTGGTGCGCCGCGCCGAGTTCGCGCACGCCTATTCGTTCAAATACAGCCCGCGACCCGGCACGCCGGCCGCCAAGATCGACGATCAGGTGCCGGAAGCCGTCAAATCGGAGCGCCTGTCGCGGCTGCAATACCTGCTCGACGCCCAGATGGCCGCCTTCAATGCCCAGAGCGTGGGAAAGACGGTGCCGGTCCTCCTGGAGCGGATGGGAAAGCGCGCGGGGCAATTGGTGGGCCGCTCGCCCTATCTCCAGGTCGTCAACGTAGCCGCCGCCACGGCCGCCATCGGTCGCATCCTGGCGGTGGAAATCTCCGCCGCCGGGCCACGCAGCCTCTCCGGTGTTACAATCGCTGCATAATTCCTGTGTCTACAGGACTTGCGGAGCGTGATTCGCGGTGGCCCGGCTTTGCTTCCCGGAACGGGGCGGCCTATGATCGCGTTCCCAGAGGCGGCGGCATGGGCCGGTCCGCGTGCAGCGCGAGCTGATGAGGTTTCGTTGACAGGATTTCGCGGGCAACCCGTGGCAGGCGGCGGTCGTTCCTCCAAGGCGACGTCACAGACGCAGAATCGCCGTGTCGTAGTGCCGTTCGAGGACAATCGGCAGCTGAGCCGGCTGCTCGGCGAATACGATTCGCATCTGGCTCTGATCGAGGACCGGCTCGGCATCGAGGCGCATGCGCACGGCAATGTCGTCATCCTCAACGGTCCGGACGCGGCCTGCGAGATGGCCCGCGAGGTTCTGGAAACTCTCTACAAGCGCCTGTTGAAGGGCGAGCAGGTCGGGGCCGGTGATTTCGACGGGCTGATCCGCCATGCCCGCCAGGAAACCGCGCCGGCCGACGGCCAGGCGCAAATTGCCACGCGCCGCCGCGTGGTGAAGGCGCGCACGCCGATGCAGAGCGCCTACATCCAGGCGCTGGACAAGTTCGACCTCGTGTTCGGCGTCGGTCCGGCCGGCACCGGCAAGACCTATCTTGCGGTCGCCTACGCCGCGCAATGCCTGGAACGCGGCCTCGTCGAGAGGATCATCCTTTCGCGGCCGGCGGTGGAAGCGGGCGAGCGGCTCGGCTTTCTCCCCGGCGACATGCGCGACAAGGTCGATCCCTACCTGAGACCGCTCTACGACGCGCTCTACGACGTGCTGCCGCCGGAGAAGGTCGAGCGCGGCCTGGAAACGGGCGTGATCGAAATCGCGCCGCTGGCCTTCATGCGCGGGCGCACGCTGGCGAATGCCTTCGTCATTCTCGACGAGGCGCAGAATACGACCAGCATGCAGATGAAGATGTTCCTGACCCGTCTCGGCGAAAATTCCAAGATGGTGGTGACGGGCGACTCCTCGCAGATCGATCTGCCGCCGGGCATGGTCTCGGGACTGGAGGAGGCGGTCGGCCTGCTGGCCGGCGTCGCGGGCATCGAGGCCATACGCTTCACCGTTACCGATGTCGTGCGCCGCGATCTCGTCGCCAAGATCGTGAGTGCCTACGACGCGGCCGGGACGAAAAAACGCTGACGCCATGCCCGAGCCTGGAGACAGTACCGACACGATGGCCGCCACCGGAGCGTGGCTGGCCGTCGATGTCGTGCGCGACGCGGGCGATTGGGATCGTTTCGGCAACGTAGATAAGCTGGTCGAGGCGGCGGCCGCCGCCCTCGCGCGGCATCCCAGCGTCAGGTCCGAGGTCCGCTGCGACGCCTGCATTGCCCTCAGCGACGACCCGGGCGTTCGTCGGCTCAACGCGACCTATCGCGGTAAGGACAAGCCGACCAACGTCCTTTCGTTTCCGTCGCTGCCGATGCCTGCGCACTCCGCTACCAGCAGCGGACCGGCGGGCGTGCGTCCGCTCGGCGACATCGTGCTGGCACAGGGCACCATCCTTGCCGAGGCCGCGCTGCAAGGCACGCCACCGGCCGATCACCTCCAGCATCTCGTGGTGCACGGGCTGCTGCACCTGCTCGGCTACGATCACGAGACGGAGGTCGAGGCGACCGCCATGGAGAGCATCGAGATCGAGGTGCTGGCCTCGCTCGGCATCGACAGTCCCTACACGCACCCCCTCGCGGACACGGCACCTGCAGCCACGTCCTCCAACGGCAAAGGCCGCTGACCGAGCCATGAGCATCGACACGCCGAACGACAAGCCTGATGCCCCTTCGTCCGGAGAGGATCGCCGGCTCGAAGGACTGAGCGGCCTGGTCGGAGCGCTGCGGTCGCGCTTCGGCCTCGCGGGCCAGAAGACGGTGCGTGACGCCATCGAGCACGCGCTGAAGCGCGGCGGCGGCCCCGATGACGGAGCCTTCTCGGCCGAAGAGCGCGAGATGCTCTCGCGGCTGCTGCGCTTCGGATCGAAACGGGTCGACGATCTGATGGTGCCGCGCGCCGACATCATCGCCATTGATGAGAACGAGCCGCTGCGCGAGCTGATCACCACCTTCGAGGAAGCCGGCGTGTCGCGCGTGCCGGTGTTCCACGAGACGCTTGATAACCCGCGCGGCATGGTTCACATCAAGGACCTGTTCCGCTGGCTTGCCGCGGAGGCGGCGGGGCGACCGATCCTGGAGCCGAAGTCGCGTACCGGCGTCCGCACCGATGCGCCCGAAAAAACTGCCGAGTCGCCGCTCGCGCAGCCCGAAATCTTACGTGCCGATTATTCCGTGCGGCTCGATCTTTCGCGGCCGATCGCTGCGACGCGCATGCGCCGGCCGGTGCTTTACGTGCCGCCGTCGATGCCGGCGATCAATCTACTGGTTCGCATGCAGACCTCGCGCGTGCACATGGCACTGGTGGTCGACGAATACGGCGGCACCGACGGCCTGGTGACGATCGAGGATCTGGTCGAGCAGATCGTCGGCGATATCGAAGATGAGCACGATGAAGCCGAGGCGGCGCTGATCACGCAGGACCACGCCAGGGGCCTGATCGCGTCGGGCCGCACGCCGGTCAAGGATCTCGAGGAGGTGCTCGGCGTCTCGCTGCTGAAGCCCGACGAGGTGGAAGACATCGATACGCTCGGCGGTCTCGTGGTGCAGATCGCCGGACACGTGCCGTCGCGCGGCGAACTGGTGCGGCACGCCTCGGGCACCGAGTTCGAGGTGCTCGATGCCGATCCAAGGCGCGTGAAGCGCCTGAAGGTGCATCGGGCGAGGACTGCGGGGTCCGCAGCGGGTTCTGGCGCGGGCGGCCCCTCGTCGTGATCGCACCGAGCCCGGACCCCAATAGGTCTGCTGACCTGTCGTGGGCTGGCCGCTTCAAGGCGGCGATCCTCGGCTGCGGCGGTCGTCGGCGCTGGATGGCAGCCTTTGCGGCCGGCGCGGCATCCGTGCTGTCGATGGCACCGTTTCATGTCTGGCCGGTGCTGTTTCTCACGCTGCCGGTGCTGGTCTGGCTGATCGATGCGGCTGACCGTCGGAGCGCGTTCGCTGCCGGATGGTGGTTCGGCTTCGGGTATTTCCTCTTCGGCCTGTTCTGGATCGGTGAAGCGTTTCTGGTGGAAGCCGAGAAATACGCGCTGCTGCTTCCGTTCGCCGTGACGCTGCTGCCGGCCGGCCTCGCCTTTTTCTTTGCGGCGGCGGCGTGGGCATCGCGCGCATGGTGGCCGGAAACCGCGGCGAGAATTTTCATTCTGGCCGTTGCGCTGGCGATGGCCGAATGGCTGCGTGGCCACGTCCTGACCGGGCTGCCCTGGAACACGCTCGGTTACGCGCTCACCTATCCGTTGCCGCTGATGCAGAGCGCGAGCGTCATCGGCACCTACAGCCTCACGCTGTGGGTCGTCGTCATCACCGCTTTACCGCTCGTCGTTCTGACCGACGACAACAGCAGTGAGGACCATCCCTGGCCGCCCCTGTGGCGTGCCGTCACTGTCGCCCTCGTGCCGCTCGCCGTGATGCTCGCGTACGGATTGATAAAGCTGTCACGCGAACCTTTATCCATGGTCGATGGCGTGCGGCTGCGCCTCGTGCAGCCGAGCGTGCCGCAGCGGGAGAAATGGCGGCCCGAGAACCAGGGATCGATCTTCCGCGATCACCTCGACCTGTCGCGCCGCAATGCATCAGGCGTCGACGACGGGATGGCGGGCATCACGCATGTCGTTTGGCCGGAAGCCGCGATGCCGTTCTTCCCACTCGAGCATCCCGAAGCGCTCGCCGCCATCGCCGAGACATTCCCAACCGGAACGCGGCTGCTGACGGGCGCTTTGCGCTTTGCCGGGCCGGCACCTGCGGCAACCGGCAACGCGGCACAGGGGCCGCGTCGACAGGTGCACAACAGCCTGATCGTATTCGACGACGCCGGCGCTCCGGCGACGATCTACGACAAGACCCACCTCGTTCCGTTCGGAGAGTATCTGCCGCTGCCGGCCCTCTGGCGAATGTTCGGATTGCGCGGCCTCGTCGAAATGCGCGGCGCCTTCGCCGCCGGACCCGAGCCGCGCCCATTGCTCGATGTGGCGGGGCTGCCGAAGGTCGGCGCGCTGATCTGCTACGAGGCGATATTTCCGGGTGATGCGGTGCAGGGCAAGGACCGACCCGGCCTGCTGCTCAGCGTCACCAACGACGGCTGGTTCGGCAACACCACCGGACCGAGGCAGCACTTTCATCAGGCTCGGGTCCGTGCCGTCGAGGAGGGCCTGCCGCTGATCCGCGTGGCCAACAACGGCATCTCGGCCGTCATCGATGCCGAGGGTCGTGTGCTGCACCGGCTCGGAATGAACGAGCGCGGCGTCATCGATACGAGCCTTCCAGTGGCACGGGCGCCGACGACGTACGCCCGTCTCGGTGACCAGATGTTCGCGATGCAGATCATCGGCTTTCTGGGGTTCACCATCGCCGGCGGTGCCAGACGCCGAAGGCCGTGAGTCCTTGGCCGCGCCCCCCAGACGGACATTTGAGCCTCTAGCCCGACCTATGCACCAGAACACGGCCGCGACGGAGGTGAATTTGGCGGTACGCCAGGAGAAGCGCGCGGTTCGATGCCGTCGCATCGGACAAGCGTTTCGACGCCGCGTGTCGTCAAATTCACCCCGCCCGTCTTGGCGAAGCCAAGCTTCGCTTGGACGGGATCGCACGCCCGTGGCCGCCCACGGCGACGAATGGCTCAACCGTAGGCAAAGCTACGCTATTCGCCATTCGTCGCCGTGGATCGGCTCACGGTCGCGCGATCGCGGTCGCGTTCTGGTGCATAGGTCGGGCTAGGTTGACGCAGGCGCGCTGCGCACCTAGGAATTGTGTGCGGGTCAGAGGGTTAGCGACCGGCCTGGGAGCACCATGATCAATTCGGGCGATGACGGGGGACCGGAGGAGCGCAACGCACGCCGCGCCAATCCGATCGATGCCCACGTCGGCAGCCGGGTGCGGATGCGCCGGATGCTGCTCGGCATGAGCCAGGAAAAGCTCGGCGAGCATCTGGGGCTCACGTTCCAGCAGGTGCAGAAGTACGAAAAGGGCGTCAACCGCATCGGCGCCAGCCGCCTGTTCGATCTCTCGCACGTGCTCGGTGTGCCCGTGCAGTTCTTCTACGAAAACGTGCCGTCGGCCGCTTCCGATTCGAAGGTGAGCACCGGGTTCGCCGAGCGGCCGACCGAAAGCTATGTCGTCGACTTTCTCGCCACCCGCGAGGGTCTAGAGCTGAACAAGGCGTTTGTCAGGATCGAGGACCAGCGGGTCCGCCGCGCGATCGTCGACCTCGTGCGCACGCTGGCCGGCGAAGACGCGATGCGCTGAGCAGAGCCGCCGACAATGAGCAAGGTCGGATCGACAAAAAACCCTGACGCGCCGTCGATATGGGCGCCGGATCAAATGAGGTGTCCACAAGGCGGTGCGACGCAATTGGGTCGCGCCCCCCGACCCTTGACCCGGCCCCGGAAGACTGCGAACTACCGGTGTTTTTCAGCGGGCGTCATGCGCGCTGTCCGAGACCGATGGGGGCCCGATTGGCACGCAAATCCTTCCTGTTCACGAGCGAGTCGGTGTCCGAGGGACATCCCGACAAGGTGTGTGATCGCATCTCGGACGAGGTGGTCGACGCCTTCTATCGCGAAGGCGCGAAGGAAGGTCTCGATCCGTGGCTGATCCGTGCCGCCTGCGAGACCATGGCGACGACCAACAAGGTCGTCATCGCCGGCGAGTATCGAGGGCCCCGCGGCGTCACCGTCGCCACCATCCAGGACCTGACGCGCAAGGCGATCCGCGACATCGGCTACGAGCAGGACGGATTCCACTGGGCCAACGCCAACATCGAGGTGCTGCTGCACGGGCAGTCGTCCGACATCGCGCAGGGCGTCGATGCCAAGCAGCCGACCAATGCCGAGGAAGGCGCCGGCGACCAGGGCATCATGTTCGGATATGCCTGCCGTGAGACGCCCGAGCTGATGCCGGCGCCGATCTTCTACAGCCACAAGATTCTCGAGGATCTCGCGCGCGCCCGCAAGTCGAAGGACGGCGACGCCGCCAAGCTCGGTCCCGATTCCAAGAGCCAGGTGACGGTGCGCTACGAGGACGGCAAGCCGGTCGGTGTTACGGCCATCGTCGTCTCGCATCAGCACGTCGTCGAGGACCTCTCCTCGCGGCAGGTGCGCGACATCGTCGAACCCTACGTGCGTCGCGCCATTCCCGACGGCTGGATCGGCAACGATACCGCCTGGCACATCAATCCGACCGGCAAGTTCTACATCGGCGGCCCTGACGGCGACTGCGGGCTGACCGGCCGCAAGATCATCGTCGACACCTATGGCGGTGCCGCGCCCCACGGCGGCGGCGCGTTCTCCGGCAAGGACCCGACCAAGGTGGACCGCTCGGCGGCCTACGCCTCGCGCTATCTCGCCAAGAATGTCGTGGCCGCCGGTCTCGCCGATCGCTGTACGATCCAGCTCTCCTATGCCATCGGCGTCGCCAAGCCCTTGTCGATCTACGTCGACACGCACGGCACCGGAAAGGTCGACGAGGGGCAAATCGAATTGGCACTGGCCAAGGCCATGGACCTCACGCCGCGCGGCATCCGCTCGCATCTCGATCTCAACAAGCCGGTCTATGCCCGCACATCCGCTTACGGACATTTCGGCCGCAAGCCCGACGCCGACGGCGGCTTCTCCTGGGAGAAGACCGACCTCGCCGAAAAGATCAAGGCGTCGGTCTGAGGCGGCGGTCAGTTCGTTTTCGGTGGCTCGGTGCGGATGAGCTCGGGGCGGCTCAGGATCTTGCCCCACGACGGGCTGAAAGCGTGCACGTGCTCGGTTGGGCCGTTGGCATCGACCAGCGGACGGGCCTCGTTGTGCCAGCCGAAAATTCCGCCCGCCAGGTTGGCGACTCCCTTGGCGCCGCTGGCCTTGGCGCCTTCGGCGATCGTGGTCGCCAGCTTCGAGCTGCGCACGCCGACCGAGCAGTAGACGAGCACGTTGCGTCCGGCGAGGTCCTTGCCGAAGCGGGTCAGGAAGTCCCGGCTCGACAGGGTGGGATCGACGCGGACGGCGCCGGCGAGATGGCTGACCGAATACTCTTCCGGAGAGCGGACATCGAGCACGAGGCTGCCCGCCGACATCTCTTTCGCGAAGTCGTCCGGCGAAAGGTGGGATACACCCGGCCAGCGATGCGTCACGTCGGTTCGCACCCGCGCGAACTCGGGCGATTCGCTGCGCGCAGGACCGAGGGTCAGCGCACCGAGGGCGGCCCAGAGTGTCGTCAGAATCGCCACGTGCGATACGGTCGTGCGACATTTGCTGGACATGGCTTCACTTTCTGCACCGGTTGACCGTTACACTGCCGAATGACCCTGCTGCTGGCGATCCAGCGCCGACCCGCCGGGTCACCCCAACGAAAGCGGTTCTTCAGCGCATTTTACCATGATCGCCGACGACGACCAGTCTCACCGCCCGCCGGACCTGCGCTCCTTCGGGCGCAAACGCGGGCGCAAGCTCAGTCCACGCCAGCAGCGGCTGTTGCAGGACGTGCTGCCGCGCGTGCGGCCCGATGCGGCCATGCTGGCGGAGGCGTCGCGCAGCGAAGAGCGGCCGGTGTGGCTGGAGATCGGGTTCGGCGGCGGCGAGCACCTTCTCTGGCAGGCCGAGGCCCATCCCGGCGTCCTTCTCGTCGGGTGTGAGCCTTATGAAGAGGGTGTCGTCAAGGTACTGACGGCGATAGAGGATCGGGGTCTCGAAAATGTGCGGGTGCTTGCCGACGATGTACGGCCACTGCTGCGCGCCCTGCCGGCATCCAGTCTCACCCGGGCGTTCATTCTTTTCCCCGACCCCTGGCCGAAGAAGCGGCACGTCAAGCGGCGTCTGGTCTCCGCCGAGACGCTCGGGCTGCTCGCCCGCGTCCTGAAACCGGGAGCGGAATTGCGGGTTGCCACCGACATCGGCGACTATGCCCGCACCATCCTGCTGGCCATCACAGACTGCCCGGACTTCTTATGGCCGGCCCGCTCGCCCGAGGACTGGCGACGGCGGGGAGCGGACTGGCCGCCGACGCGCTACGAGGCCAAGGCCGGGAGAGAAGGACGCCGGTGCGCCTATTTCACTTTTCTCCGCCGCTGACGATGTGAAGGCGGCCAGAGATCACGCACAGTCGTACTCCACAACCGGCTGTTCACAAGTGACTTGCGCGAACCGTCACAATGGCGTAACGTCCGCTTGCTCATGATCATCTCAACTTTGAGAGTGGGCCCTCCGGGGTCCGCTCTTTTTGTTTAGGGCCCTGGTGTTCAGGGGACGTGGGCTTCCAGCAAGACGCGCGGATCATGACGGCCGATGCAGGGCGGTGACGAGGCTGATACTGACGACCGTTTTCTCCGGGAAACGGGTCCGGCAGCCACTGTCGCCACTCTGATCCGGCCGGCGCTCGAAGACCTCGGATTCCGCCTCGTTCGCGTGCAGGTGTCGGGCCGGGAAGGCGCGACGCTTCAGATCATGGCCGAGCGGCCCGACGGCTCGATCTCGATCGACGATTGCGAGACGATTTCCCGGCAGCTGTCTCCGCTGCTCGATGTCCACGATCCGATCGGTGGCGCCTACCGTCTGGAAATTTCCTCGCCGGGCATCGACCGGCCCCTGGTTCGCCCGTCCGATTTCGAGGATTGGGCCGGCTACGAGGCCAAGATCGAGGTTCGCGAGGCGGTCGACGGGAGGCGCCGGTTCCGCGGACGGCTGGAAGGGTTCGAGGACGGCGAAGTGCGTATGGATGTCGACCTCGACGCGGGAGGGCGTCAGCTTCTCGGGTTTCCGATCGCACTCGTTTCGGACGCCCGGCTGGTGCTGACGGACGAATTGATCCGCGAGGCGTTGTCCCGCGCGAAAGGCAGAACGGATTCGGCGGTTGGCGACGGTGCGCCGGCGCCCGACCATCTACAAGCGAAGGGTGATTGACCATGGCAAGCGTGGCTGGCGTCAGCGCCAACAGGCTCGAACTGCTCCAGATCGCAGATGCGGTGGCGCGCGAGAAATCGATCGACCGTCGGATCGTCATCCAGGCGATGGAAGACGCCATTCAGAAGGCGGCCAAATCCCGCTACGGCACCGAGAACGATATCCGCTGCGAGATCGACGCCAAGACCGGCGAGACGCGCCTGACCCGCGTGCTCGCCGTCGTCGACAACGTCGAAACGGAATCGACCCAGATTTCGCTCCCCGACGCTCTCAAGCGCAACCCGGAAGCCAAAGTCGGCGATCTCATCGCCGAGGGCCTGCCTCCGCTCGACTTCGGCCGGGTTGCTGCTCAGAACGCCAAGCAGGTCATCGTTCAGAAGGTGCGCGAGGCCGAGCGCGACCGCCAGTTCGGCGAATACAAGGACCGCATCGGCGAAATCATCAACGGCACAGTGAAGCGCGCCGAATACGGCAACGTCATCGTCGATCTCGGCAAGGCCGAAGGCATCATCCGCCGCGACGAGATGATTCCGCGCGAGAACGTGCGGCGCGGCGATCGCCTCCGCGCCTCTCTCTACGCCGTGCGCCGCGAGCAGCGCGGACCGCAGATCTTCCTCTCCCGCGCGCGGCCCGAGTTCATGAAGATGCTGTTCGCGCAGGAGGTGCCCGAGGTCTACGACGGCACGGTGGAGATCGTATCCGTCGCCCGCGATCCCGGCTCGCGCGCCAAGATCGCCGTGCGCTCGAAGGATTCCTCGATCGATCCCGTCGGCGCCTGCGTCGGTATGCGCGGCGCCCGCGTTCAGGCGGTCGTCAACGAGTTGCAGGGCGAAAAGGTCGACATCATCAATTATCCGAAAGAAGCCGACGCGGCGACGCTGGTCGTCAACGCGCTGGCGCCGGCGGAAGTGACCAAGGTGGTGCTCGACGAAGACACGGGCCGCATCGAGGTCGTGGTGCCGGAGGCGCAGCTCTCCCTCGCCATCGGCCGGCGCGGTCAGAACGTGCGCCTCGCCTCCCAGCTCACCGGCTGGGACATCGATATCATGACCGAGCAGGAAGAGAGTGAGCGGCGCCAGAAGGAGAGCGCAGAGCGCACTCAGATCTTCATGGAAGCGCTCGACATCGACGAAATCATCGCCCAGCTCCTCGTCGCCGAAGGGTTCGCCTCGATCGAGGAAGTCGCGTTCGTCGAGATTTCGGAGATCGTCCACATCGAAGGCTTCACCGAGGAGACGGCGACCGAGATTCAGGCGCGCGCCCGCGAATATCTGGAGCGCCAGGAAGCCGAGCGGGATGCCCGCCGCAAGGAGCTCGGCGTTGCCGATGACCTCGCCCGCGTCGCCGGTGTCACCACCGCGATGCTGGTGGCGTTCGGTGAGAACGGCGTCAAGTCGCTTGAGGATCTGGCCGACTGCGCGACCGACGATCTCGTCGGCTGGACGGAGCGCAAGAAGGAAAAAGATGCCGAGGCCGTGAAGCACAAGGGCGTGCTCGACGGTTTTGAAATCGGCCGCAAGGAAGCCGAGGAAATGATCATGTCGGCGCGCGTGCTCGCCGGCTGGATCAAGCCCGAGGATTTGGCGGCGCCATCGAGCGAAGGCGAGGCCGAGGCCGAGCCCTCTGCCGAGACCGAGGCATGAGGCGGGAGAGGAAAGCTCGTTGCAAGGCATTGGCGAAACGGCCGATGACGGGTCGACACCCGGACGTGATCCACGCCTGCGCGAGCCGGCGGGACCGACGCGGCTGTGCGCCTCGACGCGGACCGAGCGCCCTCTCGACGAACTGATCCGCTTCGTCGCCGGCCCGGACGGCGCGATCGTGGTCGATCTCGCAGGCAAGCTCCCCGGCCGCGGCGTCTGGCTGACCTGCGATCGGCGCATCGTGTCGGCGGCAGTCAAATCCAACCCGTTCGCCCGCAGTCTGAAACGGTCCGTGCGTGTGGACCCCGATCTCGCCGAGGCGGTGGACCGGGGGCTGCTGACCCGCGTTCAAGGCGCGCTGTCGATTGCCAACAAGTCGGGTCTGATCAGCAGCGGCTTTACACAGATCGACGGCCAGCTCGCCGCAGGGGGCGTCTGGCTGCTGGTGCACGGCTCCGACGCGGCCGAAGGCGGACGCGATAAACTGGATCGGAAATTCACCGCGTCCTGTCGTGAATTGGGCCGGGAAGCGCTGATTTTGTCACCCCTCACCATAGAACAAATGAGCTTGGCCATGGGCCGGGCAAATGTGGTACATGCTGCCCTCAAACAAGGCGGAGCAGCGGAGAAGTTTCTGAGCGAGGCTGGGCGCTTGATGCGTTACCGGTCCGGCTCGGTCCTTCCGGATATTGACTGCGCGACGCCCCGAAATCAGGTGTGATTGGACAAACGCATGACGGAAACCAAGGAGCCTTCGGACAAGACGTCGGGCACGGCCGGCCGCAAGCCGCTGTCGTTGCAGCGAACCGTCGAGACGGGGCACGTGCGGCAGAATTTCAGCCATGGCCGATCCAAGTCGGTCGTGGTGGAAAAGAAGAAGACGCGCAAGCTCGGAGCGCCGACCGAAACGGCAGCTCCCGTCGCACCTGTCGTCAAGATCGAGACGAGGGCCTCCGTTCCCGCTCCCAAGCCGGTGGCGAGACCCGATACGACCCGCAATGAGAACCTGCGGCCTTCGGAACTCGATGCGCGCAAGCGGGCCCTCGCCGATGCGCGGGTTCAGGATCAGATTCGCGCCGAGCAGGCGAAAGTCGACGCGGAGGTCATCGCTGCCCAGCCGGTGGTCGTCGAAACCGTCGCGGCATCGCCGATCGAAGTGCCGGCCACACCTGCGGCACCCGCTGCCGTGGCCGTCGATGCCGCGCCTGCGGCCGTCCACGCCCCCGCCGTGCCACGTCGTGATGATGCGGCCCGGCCATCGCCGACGTCGAGAGCCGGTGCGGAGCCGCGCCGCGACAGCTTTGGTCCCCGCGCCCGTCCCGACACCTCGCGTCCGAGTTCGTTCAATCCGGCCATGATGCCGCGTGAGAGCGGCCGGCCGAAGCAGATCGACATTCCCATGCGTCGGGCACCGGCGGTGGGGGCGCCGCCAGAGCGCCCCGGCGTCGAACCGCCGAAGCGGCTGGAGCCGCGGACGGAAGCGCGCGGCGCCCGCGGTCCGCAGGTGGCGGACGAGGAAGAGACGCGCCTCGTGAAGCGCGGTGGCAAGCTGGTTCGCCAGCCGGTCAAGGTCGCCGCCGACGAGAAGCGCGAGCGAATCAAGCTCACCATCAACAACGCCTTCGACCAGCAGCAGCGCGAGCGCTCGCTCGCCTCGCTCAAGCGCAAGCGCGAGCGTGAGAAGCTGAAGGCGATGGGCATTCAGCAGCCGCGGGACAAGATCGTGCGAGAAGTCGTCATTCCCGAGGTCATCACCATTCAGGAATTGTCCAACCGCATGACGGAGCGCGCCGTCGACCTCATCAAATTCCTGATGAAGGAAGGCGCGATGACGTCGGTAATCTTGTGCATCGCGCCTTCCTTCATCAGGAACTTGATGAGGTCGACAGCGCGCTCCGTCATACGGTTTGAGAGCTCCTGGATCGTGATGACCTCGGGGATGACGACCACACGCACGATCTTGTCTCTCGGCTGTTGGATGCCCATTGCCTTGAGCTTTTCGCGCTCGCGCTTGCGCTTCAAGGACGCCAGAGAGCGCTCTCGCTGCTGCTGGTCGAAGGCGTTGTT
>JBQTIA010000067.1:0-6362 GCA_052388455.1 Hyphomicrobium sp. | reverse complement strand
AGGGAATCCACCATCGCGATTTGCAAGGAAATCCACACACCACCGCGGACATCCTGCAACTCGGCGCCAACGCTCCTGACCATTCTTCAAGGCAGATCAGCACGTTCCGGGTTCTTCACGGACGACTGAACTCACCCGAGGTGGGCGAAAACCGATCAGGTTGCCCCGGGAATGGTGGCCGAAACGGTCGCCGAAATGTAGTTCAGGTGGAACAGGGCACCGAAGATCACGGCGAACACGATCGCAGTCACCAGCGCATTCACGAAGCGGTTGCTGAACGACAGGATGTTGCCGATCAGATCGACCACGAACACGATCGCCGCGCCGATGAGAACCGGCATATAAGGTTGCAGTTGCTCCAGCATTGTGGAAGCCTCCCCCTAGTTGTCTGCCCGTTTGTCGGGCAAAACGCTTATACCAGTAACGGCGGCACATGTAATCCCGCCTTGTAGCTGCGCTCATCTGCCCGCAGCGGCTGGGGTTGGGCTCGGCGCGGACGGTCAGCGAATGAGACGATCCGCATTGCGGGCCAAAGCCAATCCTGTGAGTTGATCCAAGCCCTTAGCATCGACGAGTGTCGCTTCGTCGAGGTTGGCTCCGGTCACGTCGGCACCCGTGAGATCAGCCCCGGTGAAGTCGGCCCGGGTCAGATCGGCCTCCCGGAGATCGGCGCCGCTGAGGTCGGCACCCGCGAATCTCGCGTAGCTGAAATCGCTGCCCCCCAGCATGGCCCCCTTCAGGATGGCCCCGTTGAAATGCGCCGCCCGGAAGCTCCCGCGGCCGAGACCCGAATTCTCGTCGCGCGGATCGGTGCCGACGAACCGCGCCCCGCTGAGATCGGCTCCGTTGAAGACCGCGAAATCGATGCGGCCGAAAATGCGCACGCCGGCCATGCGGGCCCCGGTGAACCGCGGCGCCTCGCGGGGATCGGGGGCCAGCTCGGAATAGATGCTGGGCCGCAGGATCGTCGCGCGCTCCAGGGTCGCGTTCGTGAACTCGGCTCTCGTAATCGTCGCACGATCGAGACGGGCCTCCGTCAGGTCGGCGCCGACGAGAACCGCATCCGTCAGGTCGGCGCCGTAGAGGTTCGCGCGGGTGAGATCGGCGCCTTTGAAGTCGAGCCCGGCCATGTCCAGCTCGCTCAGATCCTTGCCGGCGAGGTCGGGCTTCGCGCCGGACTCGAGCTTGAACAACGCCTCGCTCAGCTCGCGCACGGTGACGTCCGCGGCCAATGCCGGACCGGCGGCAAATCCGAGCATGAGGAGGATGGACTTGAACTTCGAGCGTGTTCCTGTCGGCATTCTCTGTTCGCTCCCTGATGTCCTAGTCGTCCGCGAGCACGAGTGTAGCACGCCCCGCCTCAGCCCGTTCAGCGGACCGTGGCCGCTGTGTCGGCATGGACCTCTGCTCCGTCCTTCAGCAGCTTGTAGTTGATGCTGTCGAGCAGCGCCTCGAAGCTGGCGTCGATGATGTTGGGCGAAACCCCGACCGTGAACCAGCGGTCCCCGCTCGCCCTGTCGTGGCTTTCGACCAGAACGCGCGTAACCGCCTCGGTGCCGCCGGTCAGGATGCGGACCTTGTAGTCGACCAGCTCCACCGTCTCGATGTGACGCTGATAGCGCCCCAGATCCTTGCGCAGCGCCTGATCGAGCGCGTTGACCGGGCCGTTGCCTTCGCCGACCGACCACAGCGGCTGCTCGTCGCCGTTGATGAAGACTTTGACGCTTGCCTCCGAAACCGTCACCAGATGGCCGAGCGCGTTGCGCCGGCGCTCCACCATCACCCGGAAGCTGTCGACGGTGAAATACTGCGGCACGTTGGAGAGGTGCCGGCGGGCGAGAAGCTCGAAGGAGGCTTCCGCTGCCTCGTAGGAATAGCCCGCCGCCTCGCGCGACTTCACCTCGTCGAGCAGAGCCGTAATGCGCGGATCGTCCTTGACGTGGCCGAGGCCGAGCCGTTCGAGGCCGGCGAGAATGTTGGAGCGCCCACCCTGCTTGGAGACCAGCAGGCGGCGCTCGTTGCCGATCGCCTCCGGCTTCACGTGCTCATACGTCTCGGGCTCCTTCAGGATGGCGGAGGCATGGATGCCGGCCTTGGTGGCGAAGGCGCTTTCGCCGACGTAGGGCGCGTGACGGAAGGGGGCACGGTTCAGAACCTCGTCGAGCACACGGCTCGCGTGCGTGATGGTCTGGAGGCGGGCTGGCGTGACCTGCGTCTCGAACCGCTCGGCAAACTCCGACTTGAGCAGCAGGGTCGGAATGATCGATGTCATATTGGCGTTGCCGCAACGCTCGCCGAGGCCGTTGAGCGTGCCTTGAACCTGCCGGCAGCCTGCGCGCACCGCGACCAGCGTATTGGCGACCGCGTTCTCGGTGTCATTGTGGGTGTGGATGCCGAGATGATCGCCGGGCACGTGCTTCGTCACGTCGGTGACGATGCGTTCGGCCTCGTGGGGCAGCGTGCCGCCGTTGGTATCGCAGAGCACCACCCAGCGCGCGCCGGCATCGAACGCCGTCCGCGCGACGGCCAGCGCATAGTCGCGATTGCCTTTATAGCCGTCGAAGAAATGCTCGCAGTCCAGCATCGCCTCGCGTCCCGACGCGACGACGGCGCGGATCGAATCGCCGATCGCTGCGAGGTTCTCCTCGTTCGAGATGCCGAGCGCGACGCGCACGTGGTAGTCCCACGACTTGGCGACCAGGCAGATGCTGTCGGCCGCCGACTGCAGCAGCGCCTGCAATCCAGGATCGTTCGACACTGAACGTCCCGCCCGCTTGGTCATGCCGAAGGCGGTGAAGCGCGCGGATTTGAGCGGCGGCTTTGTAGCGAAGAACTCGGTGTCGGTGGCGTTGGCGCCGGGGTAGCCGCCTTCGATGTAGTCGACGCCGAGGTCGTCGAGAACGATTGCGATGCGCCGCTTGTCCTCCAGCCCGAAGTCGACCCCCGTCGTCTGCGCACCGTCGCGCAAGGTCGTGTCGAAGAGATAGAGGCGCTCTTTGGTCATCGTTGCACACGTGCCCGATCGGACTTCATCGCGCCACCTCCCAGGTGGTGACGATCTCGCCGGTCTTGGCGTCCTTCGAATCCTTGAGTGCCACGCCCATGGCCGCCAGCTCGTCGCGGATGCGGTCGCTCTCCTTGAAGTCCTTCGCCTTGCGGGCGGCGAGACGGGCGGCGATCAGCTTGTCGACGCCGGCCGCATCGACGCTCTGCGTCTCGCGACCCGGGCTCAGCGCCTCCGGTGTCTCGTCGCCGTAGAGCCCGAGAAACGCCAGCGTCGCCTTGAGCTGCCGCGCCGATTCCGCATTCCGCCGCGCCGACTTGGCCACGCCGTAGATGATCGAGAGCGCGCTCGGCGTGTTCAGGTCGTCGGAAAGAGCCGCCACGACGTCCTCATGCGGCTGCTCCGCGGCCGGCACGTCCTTCAGCAGCTCGGCGAAGTCGACCAGCGTCGATCGCGCCTGCACCAGCCGCTCCACCGTCCAGTCGATCGGCTGGCGATAGTGCGTGGCGAGCATGGCGAGCCGCACGACGCGGCCGTGCCACGCGCTGCCGCCGAAGTCCCTGGTGTCGAGGAGCTGATGGATGGTGATGAAGTTGCCGAGGCTCTTCGACATCTTCTCCCCTTCGACCTGCAGGAAGCCGTTGTGCATCCAAACGTTCGCCATCACCGGCGTGCCGTGGGCGCAGCGCGACTGCGCGATCTCGTTCTCGTGGTGCGGGAAGGTGAGGTCGATGCCGCCGCCGTGGATGTCGAACACCTCTCCGAGATGCTTCCACGACATGGCCGAGCACTCGATGTGCCAGCCCGGCCGGCCCGGCACGCCGATGCCCTTGGGCGACGCCCATCCCGGCTCGCCCGGCTTCGACGGCTTCCAGAGCACGAAATCCATCGGCCCCTTCTTGTAGGGAGCCACCTCGACGCGGGCGCCGGCTTCCATTTCATCGATGCTGCGGTTCGAGAGCCGCCCGTAGTCCGCCATCGACGACACGTCGAACAGCACGTGATCGGCGGCGACGTAGGCATGACCCTTCTCGACCAGAGCCTCGCAGAGCTGCACCATCTCAGCGATGTGCTCGGTGGCGCGCGGCTCGACATCCGGCGGCAGCACGCCGAGCGCCGCGATGTCCCTGTGGAACTGCGCCGCCGTTTCCTCGGTCAGCCTGCGGATGCCGGCCTCGGGCGCCACATCGGGATAGCGCTCGGCGGCGCGGGCGTTGATCTTGTCGTCGACGTCGGTGATGTTGCGAACGTAGGTGACGTGCCCGGCCCCGTAGGCGTGGCGGAGCAGCCGGTAGAGCACGTCGAACACGATGACCGGTCGCGCATTGCCGATGTGGGCGTAGTCGTAGACCGTCGGCCCGCAGACGTACATGCGGACGTGGCCGGGATCGATGGGCCGGAACGGCTCCTTGCGGCGCGTCAGAGTATTATAGAGCGACAACGACATCGATGACCCCTGAGCCTAGTGTGATGATTTCGAAGTCCGCTTCACACTTTGCGGCTGGCTGAGCAGCGCACTTCGAAATCTGAATCACACTAGAATCACAGACTTGCTAGTGTCCTTTTGATCGCTAAGTCCTTACGGAGCGTGCTGAAGACTGTGAGGGACTTCGCGATCGGGACACTAGGCGGGGGGCGGTTCTCTGTCATCTTATCGAGGCAAAGAAGCGGGCCGCGCCAGCCGGATGAACTAGGTCCACGGCCTAGCTCATAATACCGCCGAGACATGCGGCGGCGACGAAGATCTGCGACCAGAGCTGCATGGGCGTGCTTATCGGCGCTCCGAACCGCTCCGTCAAGCGATCCCGAGCCGCCCGGTTACCGCCAATCATATCGGAGTTTCAACCCCCTGGCAGGCGAAGGGGCGGGTTGTGCACGCTCCTATCCGCCGCATTTGCTCCGCATTGACCCTCTAGCTGCAACTCCTCATAGTCGAGGCTCGTATTATAGAGGCTGGCCGTGCCGGGGATGGCTCCTGTTCCGGTCCGCGCCGATCCAGCCTCGCCGCAACACGCCGGAAGCGCTCACTCACCATGACTTCGGACGACACCCGGATGGCGAGACGGACATCGGCAGAGCGGCTTTCGCCGATCACGCGCCGGCCACTCCTCGCGGCCGTTGCCGTGGTCGGCGTGGCGCTTTTCGGCGCCACGGCCGCGCTGTCGCCCGTTCTGGCGCAGGGGTGGTGGCCATGGGACCAGTCTCCACAGCCGTCCCGCCCGCCGCCGACGCCGCGCGAGGATGTCTACCGCCCGCAGCCGCTGCCCGGCTGGCAGCCGCCGCCGGTCGCCCAGCCGGCGCCCGGCACCTGGGGCACCAAGAATCCGATCTGCTATCAGCTCGAGCAGCGCCTCGTGCAGGAAGGCTCGCGCGGCAACCAGTCCCGCGATCTCATTCCCATGATCGAGAGCGAGCTGCGGCAGGTGGAGAGCAGCTACCGCAAGGCGCAGTCCGATCTCGACCGGAGCTGCTATGAGTATTTCCTGTTCTCGAAGACGCTGAAACGGTCACGCGGCTGCATCGACCTCTCGCGTCAGGCGGAAGACCTGCGCCGGCGGCTCGGCGACCTCGAAACCCAGCGCAACGAGCTGACCTCCTCGGCCGGTCGATCCTATCAGGACGACATCGTCCGCGAGCTGGCGCGCAACAACTGCGGCGACGGCTATGCCCAGCAGGCGCGGCGGCTGGAGAACCGCGGCGGACCCTTCTCAAACTTCTGGGAGGAAGGGGAGACCAGCGGCGGCCCCGGCGGCGGCATCGGCACCTACGGCAATCTCGGTTACGCGACCTATCGCACACTCTGCGTCCGCCTTTGCGACGGCTACTACTTCCCGGTCAGCTTCTCGACGCTCCCCAACCACTTCCAGCGCGACGCGGAAACCTGCCAGTCGAAGTGCGCGGCGCCGAGCGAGCTGTTCTATTATCAGAACCCCGGCGGCGCGGTGGAGCAGATGGTCGGCGTCGCCACCAACGAGCCCTACACACACCTGAAGACGGCGTTCCGCTATCGCAAGGAATACGTGCACGGCTGCTCGTGCAAGGAGGCGGAGTTCGTTCCGCAGTCGACGCCGGGGCAGCGCACGGGCGACGCGGCGCCAGGTGGCGCGACGGCGGGTGGTGCGACGGCGGGTGGTACAACGACGGGCGACATGATCACCGGCAGCACCACGGCTCCAGCCGAGCCCGGTCAGCGCGCCGAAAGCGTCGGCCCCGACGGATGGTCGGCGGCGGTCGAGCCGCGGTAGCGGAGCACTCAGCGGCGGCTGTCGCCAGCCGGCCGTTGGCAGTTCTGCCAACAGCGGGGCAATGGTCCTTGTCCTGGGTGGCCGCCCCGCACCCCAACCCCCCGGAGGTCGGA
>JBQTIA010000066.1:0-2430 GCA_052388455.1 Hyphomicrobium sp. | reverse complement strand
GGCCACCCACCAGAAGCGCTAATCTTGCCAATCGCATCGTCTGCATCCGCCTCGTCCCCTCCTTTTCCGCCTCACAAAAAACTATACGGTTCGACGTCCACCGTCAGCCGCAGATCTCCCTTCACTTCGGGAAGCGCTTCGAGCCAGGCGCGCAGGTAGGCCTGGATGTCGACCTCGCGCGGAGCCTTGGCGAGGAGGCGCCAGCGGTGGCGCCCGCGCACGACGGCGATGGGAGCCTCGGCGGGACCGAGCACGTCGATGCGCTCGGCCGGCGGCGCCCGGCGGGCCACCTCGCGGGCGAACTTTTCCGCCAGCTCCTTGTCGCGGGCGGAGACGACGATGGCGGCGAGCCGGCCGTAGGGCGGCAGCAGCCCGCGCTGGCGAGTGGCGATCTCCTGATTGAGAAACGACTCGCGGTCGCCGCTGATGATGGCCTGCATCACCGGATGCTCGGGACTGTGCGTCTGCACGTAGCCGCGACCCTTCGCGAGTGCCCGGCCGGCGCGGCCGGTCACCTGATGCAGGAGTTGGAAGGTGCGCTCGCCGGCGCGCGGATCGGCGCCCATCGCCAGCCCCAGGTCTCCGTCGACGATTCCAACCGTCGCCAGATTGGGGAAATGGTGCCCCTTGGCGACGATCTGCGTGCCGATGATGATGTTCGTCTCTCCCCCTTCGATGCGGCTGATCATCTCGCGCATCTCGACGAGGCTCGGGATGAGATCGGACGACAGCAGCGCGATCTTCGCCTCGGGGAACCGCTCGGCCACCTCCTCGGCGACGCGCTCGACGCCCGGCCCGCAGGCGACCAGAGAGTTTTCCTCCGCGCACTTCGGGCATTTGGCGGGAATGGGCAAGGAGAACCCGCAGTGATGGCAGTTCAGCCGGTGCCGGAAGCGGTGCTCGACCAGCCATGCGGTGCACTGCGGGCAGTCGATACGGTGGCCGCAGGCACGGCAGAGGGTCAGCGGCGCATACCCTCGCCGGTTGAGGAACAGCAGCGACTGCTGCCCCCGCTCCAGCGTCTCGGCGACGTGCCCGACGAGCAGCGGTGATAGCCACTTGCCCCGCTCGGGGGCATGCTTGCGCATGTCGATCGCCGTGACCTCGGGCAGCTCGACGCCGGTGAAGCGGCCGGGCAGCACCACGTGCCGATACCGCCCGTTGCGGGCGTTGACGTGGCTTTCGATCGACGGCGTGGCGGACGCCAGGATGACGGGAAACTTGCCGATCGTGCCGCGCACCACCGCCATGTCGCGGGCCTGATAGTGCACGCGGTCGTCCTGCTTGAATCCGGCATCGTGCTCTTCGTCAACGATAACGAGACCCAGCTCGTTGAACGGCAGGAACAGCGCCGACCGGGCGCCGACGACGACGCGGGCCTCCCCCGACGCCACCGTCCGCCAAGTGCGGCCCCGCTCTATCGGCGAGAGCGCCGAGTGCCACTCGACCGGAGGACAGCCGAAGCGGGCGACGAAGCGGCCCATGAACTGGCCCGTGAGCGCGATCTCCGGCAGCATGATCAGCGCCTGCCGGCCGGCCGCGAGGGCGCGCGCGACGGCCTCGAAATAGACCTCCGTCTTGCCCGAGCCGGTGACGCCGTCGAGCAGGGACACGGAAAAGTTCCCGCCGTCGACCGCCGCCACCAGGGCGTGGACGGCCTCGGCCTGATCGGCGGTGAACTCGGTCACCCGATGGCAGGGATCGGGACGCGGCGGCAGACGCTCAGGTATCGCTACCTCGACCAGATTGCCGCTTTCGATGAGACCGTCGACGACCCCGGTCGAGCATTGCGCCTCGGCGGCCAGCGCGCTCCTGGCGCGGATCAGCCCATCGCCCGCCACATCGAGCGCGCGGCGCCGGGCCGGCGTCATCCGCGGCGGCTCGGCGGCACCGGCGACCAAGCTGACCCCGAAACGCGGCTTCACCGGCTCGAACGCCTCTCGCGCACTCATCATCAGCTTGACGACCATGCCGAGCGGGGCGAGCGAATAGCGCGCCATCCATTCGGCCAGCCGCAGCGTGGCCGCAGGCAACGGCGGCACGTCGAGCCGCCCGGAGATCGCCTTGAGCTTCTTCGGGTCAAGCGGCTTATCCGTTTCACCGACGGGCCGGTCCCAGACCACCCCGATACGGCTCTGCGGTCCCAAGGGAACCAGCACGAAGGCCCCCGGCTCGACCGCCAGACCGGACGGCACCAGGTAGTCATAGGTCTGGCCGAGCGCCACGGGCAGCAGCACGGGCACGGTGCGCCGTGTTGGGGCCGCCTGACCCGGCAGGTTGTCGAGCAGACTTTCCAAAGTCACCGCCGCCGGACTAGTGTGATGATTTCGAAGTCCGCTTCATACATTGCGGCTGGCTGAGAGGCGGACTTCGAAATCTGAATCACACTAGAATCATTGACTTGCTAGTGTCCTTTCGATCGCGAAGTCC
>JBQTIA010000065.1:0-9734 GCA_052388455.1 Hyphomicrobium sp. | reverse complement strand
GATCGCACGAACGTGAGTCGATCCACGGCGACGAATGGCGAACAGCGGAGGCCAAGCGACGCTGGTCGCCAGTCGTCGCCGTGGCTCGACTCACGTTCGTGCGATCGCGGCCGAGTTCTGGTGCATAATTCGGGCTAGGCCGCTGGAAGTCTTTGGCGAGGAGATGATGCCAAATCTCGGACGCGCTTGGGCCAGGAGCTTTTCGAGCGGCGGTTTGATCGTCGCGGTCGCGGTGTTCGTGGCCCTGTTCGGCAACGTCGCATTTTTTGCCACCGCGATCAGGACGTTCGGAGCGACGGCGGACGGACTGATGTTCGCCGCGTCCCTGTTTTTCCACATCACCGCGATTTTCGTCCTGGTTCTCTCGGCCGTCTGCCATCGCGCGATGGTCAAGCCGATCCTGATTCTTTTTCTCATGTTGAGTGCCGTCATCGCTTGCTACTCCAATATGTACGGCACGATTTTCGACCACCGGATGATCGCCAACATCTTCGAGACGGATATGGCTGAAGCAAGCGACCTCATCAGTCCGCAGCTGGCCCTTTATGTCCTGGTCCTCGGTGTGCTGCCGTCGCTTGCCATCTATTGCGCGCCACTCGAACATCCACACTGGATGAAGGAGACCGCCGCACGGCTGAAGCTGGCCGGCGGCGCAGGTATCGCCCTCGCCCTCGCCTATTTCGCGTTCAGCGGCCACTACGCTTCGATGATGCGCGAGCACCGCGAACTGGTCGACAAGATCAATCCAACTTTTGCGCTCTATTCGGCCGTCAAGCTGGCGGTTCGGTCCATGCCGTCCGGCACTCGCCAGCATCTTGTCGTCGGCGCAGATGCAAAGACGCCGGCCGACGACGGTCATCGCGAGCTGGTGATCATGGTGGTCGGCGAGACCGTGCGCGCGGATCACTGGTCGCTGAACGGATATGCCCGCGAGACGACCCCGCTGCTGAAGCGGGCTGGTGTGCTCAACTTCCCCGATTTCTGGTCTTGCGACACCTCGACGGCCCGCTCGGTGCCCTGCATGTTTTCAAACCTCGGCCGCGCGAAGTTCGACGTGGAACAGGCGAAAGCAAACGACAATGCGCTCGATGTCCTGAAACGGGCCGGTGTCAGTGTGCTTTGGCGGGACAACAACTCGAGCTCGAAAGGTGTTGCCGATCGCGTCACGAGCGAAGACTTCAAGTCACCTGCGAAAAATCCCGTCTGCGATGAGGAGGAGTGTCGCGACGAGGGCATGCTGCATGGCTTGCAGGAGTATGTCGACGCACAGCCGGGCGACGTCCTGATCGTGCTGCACCAGATGGGAAATCACGGACCGGCTTACTACAAGCGTTATCCCAAGCGTTTCGAGCAGTTCACTCCGGTCTGCCGGACCAATGATCTCGGCTCGTGCTCGCCGGAGGAGATCGCCAATGCTTACGACAACGCCATCCTCTACACCGACTATGTGCTCTCCGAGGTCGTCGAGCTGCTGAAGCGGAATGACGGACGCTTCGAGACCGCCATGATGTACGTCAGTGATCACGGCGAGTCGCTCGGTGAATACGGCCTCTACCTTCATGCGGCACCCTACGCGCTGGCCCCTGAGGCCCAGCGGCATGTGCCGGCCGTCATGTGGCTCGGCGACAGCATGAGGCACGATCTCCGCCTCGATGCGATGGAGGAACGGCGCAAGCGTCGCTTGTCGCACGACAACGTTTTCGCCACACTGCTGGGCCTGTTCGAGGTTCGCTCAACGGCCTACGATCCGCGCCTCGACCTGCTCGAGCACGCCGACAGGGTCCCCAGCGTGGCACATTGACGAGCGAACGCTGTTCAACAATTCGTAGCCGGCACGTCGCCTATCCCGCCTTGTGCCCCCACACCTGCGCGACAGTGTACATGGTGAAGGAGGTGCCCGGTTGCCGGATGTGGCTTCGGCACGCTTCGAGCGTCTCGTCGAAGTCCGCTTCGGGAATGAGGCCGAGACGAACAATGGTCCCGCGCAGCGAGGCGACCGTCGAGGGAAGGTAGTCCACCATCGGATCGCTCGCGCGAACGCCCACAATGAACGGCCGGAACTGCACGTCCGACAGCCCAGCCATTCGCGCGACGTGGTAGAGACGCCGGGCCAATTCGAGATCGGCGCCGACGCCGCGGAAAGCACCGAGCAGGGCGGACTTCAAAGTGTCCCACGCCTCGTGCGGCGGATAGCAGGCGAGGCTCGTGCCGTCCGGTTCCTGAAGCGCGATCGTGCCACCGGGTTTCGCGAGCCGCATGGCTTCACCGATCAGCCGCTCGGGCTCTCCCGCAGTGCTCGCCACGAATCTCAGATGCACGAGATCGAAGGTGGCATTGGGAAGCGCAGAGCCGTAGGCATCGCCCTCGACGAACGTCACGTTCGGCGCCGCCGAGCGGCGCGCATGATCCAGGAAGACGGGATTCATATCGAGCCCGACGACGCGGCCATTGTGCCCCACGCGCGCGCTCAGAAGGGAAGTGATGCCGCCCGGCCCGCAGCCGATGTCGAGACACGACCAGCCGGCCGCGACGCCGATGCGATCGAGCATCGTCTCGGTGTCGGGCGCCATCGCCGCGCTCTGGAGCATCAGCCGCTCGATCTCGCCCTGTCGCGCTTCGATCGGATAGCGGCCCGAGTACGATGCCGTCATGATCCCTCGCCGAAAATGATTTCAGCGTCTGCGGCGATCTCGGCAATGAGCACCGGCCCGCCCCGTCGCCGTTGCTACTTTCCGCCTGCGCCGTAGGCTCCGAGTGCGCTGCGGTCGCGGGCCTTTCCGATGGCCGGGCTCGCGGCCTCGAGGCGATAGTCGCCCGCATCGGGCGCCACGAACATCGGATCGGCGGGCGGCACGATGCCCGGGCCGAACGAAATTTTCACGCTGCCGTCGGCATAGGTCGTCTGCACCATCGAGTGGGCAACGCTCACCTTCACCTTGCCGCAGTCCGAGCTGCAGGCCACGGCCATATCGCTCTGCTCCGCGTTCCCCCAGAAGATCGAATTGGTAACGGTGTGGCTGTCGGGTGCAACAACCTGATAGGTGTTGACGAAAATGCCGATCCCCGGGTTCTGGCAGTCCGTCGTGAGCGCGCCGACGTTGGTGATGTGGTCGAACTTCGACATTGTCGGACCCGAGCCGCCGGGGCCGCCGTCGACCATGACATTGCCGCCGCAGTTTTTTTCGTAGACCTCGTGCGAGCTGCGACAGGTCGCTCCATCATCGCAGAAGAAGCCACCACCGCTGTTGCCAGCGCGGTTGCCGCGATAGACGTTCCACGACATCGTCGCCGTCGTCGGCTGATTGCCGGGAGTGTAGGCGCCGACGTACAGCCCGCCGCCCCACTGAGTGACGCGGTTGTTCGTAAAGACGTTGCCGGTGATCGTCAGAGTGTTGCCGAACAGGTAGAGCGCGCCTCCGTGGGCGCTGTCGGGCTCGGTTCCGGCGTTGCCGTCGATCAGGTTGCCAGCGACCACGACGGTGTTCTGGTTGGTGCTGTCGTTGAGAAAACCTGCGCCGCCGCGTCCGCAGCTGTTGTTCCGGATGACGTTGCCGCGGATGGAGCCCGTCACGTTGTTCAAGGCGAAGCCGGCACCGACCATCGACGCGTCGGCGCAGACGTTGTCATGGATGTGGTTGTTGGTGATCTCGAAGCGCTGCGACACGTAAAAATCGCGGAGAATGGCCTGCGAATAGCCGCTGATCTCGAAGCCGTCGATGGCAGTCAGCTCGCCGTCTTTGGGGCCGGGATCGACGATGCGCAGGAAGGAGCCGCCCTTGCCTTTGGCCTTGGAGACGAACTTCGCGGAATCGCGCACCTTGAAATCCGATCCGCGCTGAAAACCGCCGGCGAGCGTGAAAAACTTTTCTCCAGGCTCGATCTGCTCCGCGTAGGTTCCCTCTGCGACGCAGATGATGCCGCCGGGCTCCGTCGCGCCGATCGCGGTCGCGATGGTCTTGTGCGGCCGACTCGGTGTTCCGTCGCCGCCCTTCGCCGCGGCGGCGTCGACGAACGCGGTGCAGGCTGGAATCGTGGTCGTGCGCGCCACCGTCACGGCCCGCGGAGCCGAGTCCGCCCCGACCGGTCCCGCCGCCCTTGCGCCCTCGATCTCGGATCCTGCCCAGAGTCCGCCCGCAGCAAATGCGGCAAGCAGGGCCATCGTCGGGTATCGGTCAGACGTCGAATTCGGTTCGGATCGTTGTCTCATCAGGCTGGGCCCTTCTTGGTGGGGGCGGGGGATTTAGCGTCTCGGATGGTCCGGTTCCTCCCAGGAACCACTGCACCGGTCCCGCATCTTCGCCTGCCCGGCCGCCGTGGGCAAACGTCACATCTCTTGGTGGCCATCGCGCCCGACCCCATGGACACCCCATGACCCGGCGGCTACGTCGGTGACGGCACACGGAATTCGTCAGGATCATGCAACTCATGCCACCGACGTTCGACCTGCACGCGCTGACCGCCGGTGCCATAGCATCGCCGTTCACGCGGTTACGGCGGCTGCTCGACGGGATCGCGCCGGGCGACGCGCTCCCCATCGAGCTGACCATCGGTGAGCCGCGGGAGGCGATGCCGGAGTTCATCGCGGCTAGGCTGGCCGAGGCGACGCCGCTCTTCGGAAAGTATCCGCCGATCCGCGGGACCGACGAACTGCGCGGCGCCGTCGCCGCCTGGCTCGGCCGCCGCTACGCCATAGCCGGCGGCATCGATCCGGCGTGCGAGGTGCTGCCGCTGAATGGCTCGCGCGAGGGGCTGTTCTTCGCCTGCCTGCCAGCCGTTGGCCGCCGCCGTATCGCCGGTCGGCCCGTCATCCAGATGTGCAATCCGTACTACTCGGCCTACATCGCCGGCGCGCTCGCCGTCGGCGCCGAGCCGGCGTTCCTCAATGCGGGGCGTGCGCAAGGCTTCCTCCCCGACCTCGACGAAGTGGCGGCCGACCGGGAGCGGCTGGCGCGAACCGTGGCCCTCTTCATCTGCTCGCCCGCCAATCCGCAGGGCGCTGTCGCGGACGCCCGTTACATCGCCCGTGCTCTGGCCCTGGCCCGCGAGTACGACTTCATGCTGCTGCTCGACGAGTGCTATTCGGAGATCTATACGCGCTCGGCGCCGGTCGGCGGTCTGGCGGTGGCTGCGGCGACCCCCGATCGGTTCGCCAACCTCGTCGTGTTCAACTCGCTCTCCAAACGCTCGAACCTGCCCGGACTGCGCTCGGGTTTCTGCGCTGGCGATGCCCGCTTTCTCGATGCCTACGGCGAGATCCGCAACATGTGCGCGCCGCAGGTACCGGGAGCGGTGCAGCATGCCTCGGCAGCCGCCTGGAGCGACGAAGCCCACGTCGAGGCCGCGCGCGCCGCCTATCGCGAGAAATTCGCATTAGCCGACGAGGTGCTCGGTTCCCGTCTCAGATATTCCAGGCCGGCCGGCGGCTTCTGCCTGTGGCTCGATGTGAGCCAATTCGGAGGCGGCGAGAAGGCGGCGGTAACCTTATGGAAATCTTCCGGCGTCAAGGTCATCCCCGGTGCCTATCTGGCTCAGCCGGGGCGTGACGGGACCAATCCGGGCGCAGACTATGTGCGCGTGGCGTTGGTTCAGGACGCGAAGCTGATCCGGGAGGCGCTCGAACGCTTAAGTCTTGTATTTGCGTAAGAGACGTTCGCAAGTGATCGATTCCCGGTTCTCAGGACTGCCGCAGCAGCCCCTCTTTCCAGCCACGCTGGAAGACAGGCTCGTGCGCCTGCTCGGCCGCGCCAGCGGCTATCTGCTGCTCGCCGTCATCGCCGCTCTCTGGCTTTCGCTGCTCACCTGGGCGCTGACCGATCCCTCCCTGACGCACGCCACTGGCGGGCCGGCCCGCAACGCACTCGGTCCGCTCGGCGCGGTGCTCTCCGATCTGATGCTCCAGATGCTCGGTTTTGCAACCGCGCTGGCGCTCCTCGCGCCGATGCTGTGGGGGCTGGAGCTGGTGCTCGGCGAGCGCATCGTGCGCTTCCGCTCCAAGGCGGCGTTCTTCCCGTTGTCGGTGCTGCTCCTGGCCGGCGCCCTGTCGTCGCTGCCGGTGCCATCGGCGTGGCCGCTCCATCACGGCCTCGGCGGCATCCTCGGCGATGCCGTGTTCAACATGGCGGCCAACATCTTCTCGCTGATCAATCCCGAGCGGGCGGCGGCGGCGGCCGGACTGCTGTTCTTCATCTCCGGCGCCTCGGCGATGATGTACTCGGTCGGCCTCGAGCTGAAAGACCTCGTCGCGCTCACCCGCCGCTCGCCCTACGATACGTCCGGCTCTTGGAGCGACAACCTGTGGGCCGAAGCGCAGCGTCTGCGCTCGACCCTCGGCGGATTGCAGATGGCCAGACCGGCCGAGCCCCGCTTCGACGCCGACCGCCGGATGCCCGATGCCCGCCGTGCCAGTCCGGCGTCGCCGCATGGTCCTCGGCCCGCCCCGCACGCGCACGCTCGCGACGTCTCGGCGAGAGATGGCGGAGCGCAAGCCTTCGCGGCCGGTGACGATCACGACGATAGGCCTGCGGTGGCCGCGGGCGGGTGGATGCCGGCTGCGGGTTCGGCGGCCGGAGCGCTGCCCGGTGTCCTCCATCGCGCCGAAGGGCTGCATCAAGACGAGGAAACGCAGGATTTCGAAGACGCTGGAGCAGAATTCGATGCGCGCACCGAGAAGGCCAGCCGCTCCATTGCCGCCCGTTTCGCGCCCGCCGCCGGGGATGCCCCCGCGCTTCGCAAGATTCCGGGATCGTCGTTTTTGCGCAGCTTGAAACCGCGGGATCGGACGGCGGAGCCGACAAACCTCAAGCGTCCGTCGCTCAACCTGCTCAAGCGTCCACCGGCCCAGCGGCCGAGCGCCGAGTTCACGCAGACCATGCTGCGCGGCAACGCGCGGCTTCTGGAAGACGTGCTTGCCGATTTCGGCGTCAAGGGTGAGATCAAGGAGATCCGGCCCGGCCCTGTGGTGACGCTGTTCGAGTTCGAGCCGGTGCGGGGCACGAAATCCTCGCGCGTCATCTCGCTCGCCGACGATATCGCGCGCTCGATGAGCGCAGTCAGCGTGCGCGTCGCCGTCGTGCCCGGCCGCAACGCCATCGGCATCGAGCTGCCCAATCCGCGCCGTGAGGGCGTGCTGCTGCGCGAGCTGCTGGAATCCGACGCCTTCCGCGGCAGCGAGTGCCTGCTGCCGCTGGCACTCGGCAAGTCGATCGGCGGCGAGCCGGTCATCGCCGATCTCGCGCGCATGCCGCACGTCCTCGTCGCCGGCACCACGGGTTCCGGCAAGTCAGTCGGCATCAATGCGTTCGTCCTCTCGCTTCTCTATCGTCACACGCCGGAGGACTGCCGCCTGCTGATGATCGACCCGAAGATGCTGGAGCTGTCCGTCTACAACGGCATTCCGCATCTACTGACGCCGGTCGTCACCGAGCCGCAGAAGGCCGTCGCTGCGTTGAATTGGGCGGTGCAGGAGATGGACGAGCGCTACAAGCGCATGGCCAAGCTCTCCGTGCGCTCGATCGACGTGTTCAACAACCGGGTTCGCAATGCCAACAAGCGCGGCGAGCTGATCGCGCGCACGGTGCAGACAGGCTTCGACAGCCGCACGGGCGAGGCGGTCTACGAGCGCCAGGAGATGGACCTCGCACCGATGCCCTACATCGTCGTCGTCGTCGATGAATTCGCCGATCTGATGGTGGTTGCCGGCAAGGAGATCGAACAGGCGGTACAGCGGCTGGCGCAGATGGCGCGGGCTGCCGGCATCCATCTGATCATGGCCACGCAGCGACCCTCCGTCGATGTCGTAACCGGAACGATCAAGGCCAATTTCCCGACCCGCATCAGCTTCAAGGTGGCCTCGAAGGTCGACAGCCGCACGATCCTCAACGATCAGGGCGCCGAGCAGCTTCTCGGCCAGGGCGACATGCTGTTCTCGGGCGGCTCCGGCCAGATCGTGCGCGTGCACGGACCCTTCGTCTCCGATGAGGAGGTGGATCAGATCGCCCAGTTCCTGCGCGAGCAGGGGCCGACCCGTTATCTCGAAGGCATCACCGACACCGCGTCGGCCGGATCGGACGTCGCGGCAGACTCCGCCGCCCGGGCGTCCGGCGACGACGATCTCTACGACCGCGCCGTCGCGATCGTGATGCGCGACCGCCGCGCTTCGACCAGCTACATCCAGCGGCGCCTCGGTATCGGCTACAACCGGGCCGCGGACTTGATCGAGCGGATGCAGCGGGAGGGCGTCGTCACCGCCGCCACCACGGCCGGCAAGCGCGATGTGGTCGGCGGCGCGTCTGACGGGCGCGGGGCGTAAGGGCGGGACGCCGCCTCGCCTGTCGAGCCGGCGGCCGTGCCACTCGATCCCTGGCGCAACGCCGCGTGGCGCGCCGCTTCCCGAGCCGCTATAAGGGGCGTCAAGTTCTCGACGTATTTTTCATCACACTCGCGTCGGGGTAGATCGCAAAATGTCTCGTTTCCAGGGGCTTGCCAGGGGTTTCATGAGACTGAAGACCAGAATCGCAGCGGCGCTCGCATGTGCCGGTCTGCTGTCCCTTACGGCGGTCGCTGTCTCGGCTCCGGCCATGGCGCAGGCCGTGCCGGCTCCTGCGCAGGCCCCCGCCTCTGCGGCGCCGCCGCCCGCTGCCGCTCCCGCGGCCTCGCCTGCGACGGGCGCCGAAGCGGTTGGAGGCGGCGGCTGGAACGCCGAGGTTGCGCCGAGCGGACGAACCTGTCTGACGCTCGATGACAAGCAGGTTGAAGTCGTCAAGCAGGTCACCGCCTATTTCGGCGGACTGACGACGCTACAGGGCCGCTTCGTGCAGACCACGTCGGACCAGAAGCGGATGAAGGGGAAATTCTCCGTCAAGCGTCCGGGCCGGTTCCGGTTCGACTATTCTTTGCCTTCCAAGCAGGTCATCATTTCCGATGGCGAGTACCTCGCCATCCAGGATCTGGATCTGAACAACGAGGATCGCATCTCTCTCGATCAGACGCCGTTCCGGCTGCTGCTGCGAAAGGACGTCGATCTCGGGCGCGACGCATGCATCGTCGAGGTGCTGGAAGCCGACGACCGGATCGTGGTTGGACTGCGCGACAAAAGCCCTGATACGCCGGGGCGCATTCGCCTCTCGCTGACCCGAGGCGCCTCGCTCGAATTGAAGGAATGGATCACGACGGACGCCCAGGGCGTGGCAACACAGGTCGAAGTCGGTGAACTGGCCCTTGGTGCCCAGATCGACGATGGTCAATTTAAGATCAACCCCGTCGGACTGATGAAAACCACGCCATGACACTCAACCTACGGATTTCGCAATAAAAAACAGCGAATCAATAGCGAAAGTGTCGTTGTTTCGATGTTGCGTTTCGGACGCGCTGCAACACTTCATGTGGGGGTGAAACGCCCGCTTTGGTAAACTTTTCGTGATAGCGGCCTGTCCCCCCTGTTGAAAATTATCTGCTTGCGCTTAAATCACCGTCAGACAGGCGTTGTTGTTTCATCGGTAGCTCCCCCCGTCTAACCGAAGACAACGCCTGGGGCGCCGGCTTCCCTCCCGGCGCCACGCGCGAGAGCGCTACGCGCCCAACCCCGCCCCCCGGGGTTGGGCGTTTTTATTTGGTGCGCCAGGCATGGCGCGTGGTGCCGCAAGGCACTGTTTGGCCGGGGTGGTATCCGGCCGATGACTTGGAGGTGAAAGTCCTCTGCGGACCCTGGTGATGGGAACCGCTAGCCGAACAGCAAG
>JBQTIA010000064.1:0-25056 GCA_052388455.1 Hyphomicrobium sp. | reverse complement strand
GTGAAGCTCGGACTCGAGGGACTGATGCTGCTCGGAGCGGCGGCGATCTTCGCGACCGCACCGGCGCTGGCCGAGGACAGCGGCGCGAGGCACGGTACGGCCGTTTCGACCGAAAGCACCTACAAGGATGACTATTCCTTCTCGACCGGCACCGCCATCCACGCGATCAACCGCGACTTGAGCCGCGATGGTTTCCTGCTTCGCGCCTTCGCCGGCATCGGCGACTATCAGTATCGCGCCGATGCCCTGCGCCGCGGTCATGTCGAGACCGATCTTACGATCTTCGATCTCGGCGCCGGCTACCAGCACATCGCCGGCAACCTGCGCCTCGCGGCCTTCGCCAGCGCCAGCTACGAGGACCACGACCAATCCCCCGAGGACACGCGCAACCCGGTTCGCGACGACGAGTGGGGATTCAAGGCGCGCCTCGAAGCCGAGACGACGTCGGCATCGCCGTTTTACGCAGGTCTCGTCGGCGAATACGGCACGGCCTTCGAAAGCTACTACGTGCGCGGCCGGGTCGGCGTCGACATCTGCAAGGGCATCGTGCTCGGTCCGGAAATCGCCGCCCTGGGCGATGAAGCCTACGATCAGGTGCGCTACGGCGCCTTCGTCGCCGGGCTTCCGAGCCTGATGAGCCTGCTGATCGGCGGCAACAGCAAGACCACGCTGTCGGTCGGTTACGCCGACACCAGCGACGATGAAAGCGACGTCATCGGCCGGGGTGGAGAGGATTCCGTCTACGGCACGATGAGTTCGACCTTCAAATTCTGATCGGTCGACAGCCGGTCGGTTTGCGACGCATGAGAACGGCCGCGCTTTCGCGTGCGGCCGTTTTCTTTTCTCGGGACGGAGATCGAAAAGGGCAACGATCGGGACGGCCTAAATTCAACCAACCCGATCCATAGACGTGTCGCGCCAATTCAGCGCGACAGGCTCATCGACGCCGAGCCCTTGGTCGCGCTGATATGCACGCTCTGGCTGCGGCCTGAAACGCTGATCGAAATCGTCCCCGACGTGTCGTACTCGGCGTTGTAGAACTTGCCGCGATAGCTGTTGCCGCCGACCTTGCGCACGGTCGTCGACTGAGAGACGCTGCCCGACGACGTCGCGCATGTGGCGCTCATCGCATAGCTGGTGCCGCCGGCCTTGGAATACGTCGCGCGGCAGCGCGCCTTTTCCGACTTGCCGGAGAAAAACGAGACCGAGCCCCCGCCTCGCCACGAGCCGGAGAGATCGTCGGCGGCGGTGGCCGCGACTGAACCGGCGGCAACGGCGAACGCTGCGAGTGAAACGGCCAGCGAGACCCGAACGACGGTCGTGCTGGATGATGCCGGATGAAATTGCGGCTGCATGGTCGACCCCAATACGCGTTACGTGGAAAGTCCGCCGGGCCGCTGACGACCGAAACAGGGACACAACCGCCGCGCGACCTCACGTAGAATATACAGCGTGTCCCTCAAATAGCCAGTGGTCTGCCGACAATCCGGCGCCGCTGCACTGCATTGTGATTACCGGCGGCGTGAACTCCGCAATCGAAAGTCTGAACCTCGGGCCTCTCGACGAAGCGGCGACTGTCAGCGGCTGAGCCGCAGCGAAGCGTTGGCGAGTGGACTGGTCAGCGTCACGTTCTGGCTATTGCCTCGCACGGCGACCTGGATGCTGCCGCTGGTGTCGTAGTCGGCGTTGTAGAAGCTGCCGGCATAGGTGGAGGGACCGGTGCGCTTGATGCTCGCCGTCTGCACGACCTTGCCCGAGGCCGTCGCACAGATCGCGCTGATGGTGTAGCTCGTCGCCCCGCTCTTCACGTAAGTGGCCCGGCAGCGGGCCTTCTCACGGGTGCCGGTGGCGAAGGCGACCGATCCGCCGCCGGTCCACGCTCCGGCGATGTCGCTATCTGCGACCGACAGGCTCGGAGTGCCAGCCAAGGACAGGGCCGCCGCGGCCGCGACGACCATCCTCCGCCCCCCGCACTGCCAACGATCACAGCGGCTCGCTGTCATGTTTCATCTCCCGCAACGACGCCTCGCGGCCCGAACACTCTCAGAGACTATTCACGGATTTGCACGACCGGACGACAGCGCCGAACCGCATCGGCCTCAGGCTGGCAAATGCGGCGCGATCCCGACATGCCCATGCCCGCGGTTTTATCTGCATTTTTGTTCGACATTTGTTCGCCAAGATCGTCCGTCATGGTCGACCAGGGTTCGCGCTGGACGCCGCAGCGTTAACGGAAACTTAACCATTCCGGGTTTACACTTTGTTTACCGGATGGTGTGCGTTTCGCGGTCTGCGGAGTAAGCCATGGATCCCTGGCACGTGTGGGAAGTCGGTAAGAGTAGCTTCGAATGGTGTTGCGTCGTCGTCGGAGCGAAAGTGCTCCCACTCATAGCCGCGTGGTCGATTCCTGCCTCGATCGAGGCGGCATCCTGGTCGGCGACTGTCTCGACCAGCTTCGCCGATTACCGGATCGATGTGTAGATCTGGTCTTCGCCGATCCCCCCTATAACCTGCAGCTCGACGGCGACCTCCTGCGCCCGAACAACACGCGTGTCGACGGCGTCGACGACGCCTGGGACAAGTTCGCGAGCTTCGCGGAGTACGACCGTTTCAGCCGCGCCTGGCTCGCCGAGTGCCGCCGGGTGCTGAAGCCCGACGGCGCCCTGTGGGTCATCGGCTCCTATCACAACATCTTCCGCCTCGGCGCCGCGCTGCAGGACCAGGGCTTCTGGATCCTGAACGACGTCGTCTGGCGCAAGGTCAACCCAATGCCGAACTTCCGCGGCCGGCGGCTGACCAACGCGCATGAAACACTGATCTGGGCGGCGCGCGACGCCAAGTCCCGCTACACCTTCAATTATGAGAGCCTGAAGGTTCTCAACGACGATCTCCAGATGCGATCCGACTGGCTGCTGCCGATCTGCTCGGGTCCGGAGCGGCTGAAGGACGATGGCGGACGCAAGGCCCACCCGACGCAGAAGCCGGAAGCGCTGCTGAACCGGGTGCTGCTCGCCTCGACCAACGCCGGCGATCTGGTGCTCGATCCGTTTTTCGGCACCGGCACGACGGGTGCGTCGGCGAAGCGGCTCGGCCGGCGCTGCATCGGCATCGAGCGCGACGAGGATTACGTGCGAGCCGCCCGCGAGCGCATCGCGGCGGTTGCACCGCTGCCGACCCTTTCGCTCGCCACCATGCGTTCGAAGCGCGCCGAGCCGCGTGTGCCCTTCGGTGCCATCGTCGAACTCGGCATGTTGAGGGCCGGCTCGCCGCTGTTCGACGAGCGCCGATCCATCCGTGCCGAGATCAAGGCGGACGGCAGCCTCGCGGTGCCGGGTCACCAGGGATCCATTCACCGCCTCGGCGCCGTGGTGCAGGGCAAGGCGGCTTGCAACGGCTGGACCTTTTGGCATTTCGAAGCCGACGGCGGATTGACGCCGATCGATGCCCTGCGAGAGGAAGCCAAGCGCAAGCTCGGACTGAGTGGTCCTGGACTTGTGGCCACCGCAGGCTGATCCGCGACGACGGCCCATCGCAGAGCGTCCGACGGTCCCTCGCCCGGCGCACCCCGATTGCAACCGGCATGGCGCCTTTGCTAAGCCTTTGGCCGATCGCCCGCAGGCAACGGCCCGCCGAGTGGCGCGGCACCACGATTTGCCTTCCTTTCGTCCGCCTTTGACCGCGGACAGGTGGCAGACTTGGGAAAAGCTGGGGACAACGGGTGTGGGGAGTGGTGCGGTGAGCGCAGCCGGTGAGCCGACGGGGATCGTCGCGGATTTTCTGGCCCTGCAGGCCCTGGCGCGGAAGCCAGTGGTCGGCGCGGCCGACCTGGCCGCCAACCTGAGGCGCATCTACAAGACGGTTTTCGAAGTCGATCTCGACCGCTACGACCTGCGACAGGTACGCCGCATCGCGCCCTCCCTGATGCAGGCCATCTTCGAGATGCGGCTCGAGCTGCGTCGCCAGATCGGCGACTGGCAGCAACGCAAATTGATCTCCAGCGATGTGGAGCGGGCGCTGCGCGACGTGTTCCGCATCTCACGCTACGGCGTCGACATGCTCGGCGAGCTGGCCAACGGCTTTGCCCGTTCCGAAGCCGACCGCCGGGCGTTCACCGGCCCGTCCAGCCGCACCTTCATCAATCCGCGCTTCTACGACGGATCGCATATTCCCTTCCGGTCCGGCGACGTGCTGCTGGTCCGCGGCACCGCTCACAACAGCGCCGCCATCGCCCGCATCGGCGATGTCGACAGCCAGTTCAGCCATGTCGGCGTCGTCTTCCGCGACGAGGCCGATCAGCCGTGGATCGTCGAAGCCCTGATCGAGGCAGGCTCGGTCATCACGCCGCTGGAGAGCTTCGTCAACGAGGGGTTGGCACGCGCCGTCCTCTATCGTCACCGCAGCGCCGATCTGGCCCAGCGCGCGGCGGCTTCCATCGAGCGGCGGGTGAGAAAGTCGCGCGGACGCTGGCAGCGTCGCATCCAATACGATTTCTCGTTCGGGCTCGACTCCTACGACAGCCTGTTCTGCTCCAAGCTGGTCCGGCAGGCTTACGACGGGGCGAGTGAAGGCAAATATCTGCTGCCGACCTTCAAGACGCGGCTCGACATGAAGAACCGCGATTTCTTCGACCGTATCGGCGTCAGGGCCGCGGAGACGTTCGCCCCCGCCGACATCGACCTGGAGCCGGATTTCGACCTCGTCGCGGAATGGCAGGACTACAGCCAGACCTCGATGCTGCGGTTGCAGGATCTGATGATGGACAAGGTGTTTCAATGGATGGAGGAGCACGGCTGGACGTTCCAGGAAACGCCGCTGATCGCTGCCATCTCCACTGTCGGGCGCGCGGCGAGCTTCCTGTCGGAGGATGCCAAGGACCTGATGGAGAGTACCTTCCACCGCGTTCCGGCGAACATGAGCCGGCGGGCCATCGCCGTCATTGCGATGCTGCATCAGACCGGCGAAGAGATCATGAAAAGCCTGTCTGCGCTGGAAGACGACACCATCCGGATGCTCGGTCGTCCGGCCCACCCGCGCGAGATCTCTGCTCATCTCGAGTCGCTGCGCGAGAGGGCCGACGGCGAGATCGGCTACCTCGTCGCGCCGCGCTGAGCCGCCGACGCGGAGTTCATTCGGCCGCTGCTCCGGCAATGCCGAGGCCGAGCGCGAGTTGCACCGGGCGGAACGACCGCCGGTGATGCGGACTGACGCCGAGCCGGCTCAAGGCCACCTTGTGCTCGGGTGTCCCGTACCCCTTGTGACGCTCGAAGCCGTAGCCGGGCAGCGTCCGCGCCAGTTCGATCATCAGCCGGTCGCGCGTGACCTTGGCGACGATCGACGCGGCGGCGATCGACAGGCATTTGGCGTCGCCCTTCACGATGGTGCGCGTCTCGCAGGCGAGCCGCGGCGCCCGGTTGCCGTCGACGAGGACGAGCTCTGGCACCTCCGGCAGGCCGGCGATCGCCTCGGCCATGGCCCACAGCGTGGCTGCGAGGATGTTGTCGCGATCGATGCGCACGACATCGGCTATGCCGACGGCGAAGCGGCTGGTGGCGACGATGCGCTCGTAAACGGTCTCCCGCATGGCTTCGTCCAGCGCCTTCGAATCGTCGATGCCGTCCGGCAGCCGCGCGGGATCGAGCACCACCGCCGCGGCGACCACGGGACCGGCCCAGGGACCACGCCCGGCCTCGTCCACCCCGGCGACTGGACGGCGGCCCAGTTCAAGTTCGACGGCTTCCAGCTCGAAAGTCGGCCGGAAAGCCGGACGCTGCGGCGAATCGATGATCCTCATGCCAGAGGATCGCGACTTGACCCCTTCCTGTCAAAACAGCGCCATCTGCCCGCCGGGCGGGATCGGCGGCCGAAACAGGTCGGTTCTGAGCCGGCGTTTCTCACTGTTGAGACCCAGGCGGTGCGCCGCCAGCCGGAACCGCTGGCCGATCTGCTCGGCGTAGGGGCCAGAGCCGCGCTGGCGCAGCCCGAATTCGGCGCGGTAATCCTGTCCGGCGTGCATCGACTGGAGGAGATGAATGACCCGGGCTGCCCTGTCTTTCTGCTCCTCCGCCAGCCATTCGCGAAACAGGGTCTTGATCTCGAGCGGCAGGCGCAAGAGCACGTATCCCGCCTCGCCAACTCCCGCGGCGGCCGCCTCGGTCAGGATCGCCTCGATCTCGCTGTCGTTGAGCGCTGGAATGATCGGCGCGACCATGACGGCGGTCGGGATGCCGGCCTCCGACAGCTTGTTCAGCGCCTCGATGCGCTTGGGTGGAGTCGAAGCTCTGGGCTCCATGCTGCGCGCAAGCCCCCGGTCGAGGGTGGTGACCGAGAGGGCCACCTTGGCGAGCCCGCGCTCCGCCATGCGGGCGAGGATGTCGATGTCGCGCACCACCAGCGCCGACTTGGTGACGATGCCGACCGGATGTCCGCAGCGTTCGAGCACTTCGAGGATCGAGCGGGTGATGCGCCGCTCGCGCTCGATCGGCTGATAGGGGTCGGTATTGGTGCCGAGCGCCATCGTCGCCGGGACGTAGCCGGGCTTCGCCAGCTCACTCTCGAGCAGCTTCGCGGCCTCCGGCTTGGCGTAGAGCTTGGTCTCGAAGTCGAGTCCGGCGGAGTGCCCGAGGTAGGCGTGCGTCGGCCGTGCGTAGCAGTAGATGCAGCCGTGCTCGCACCCTCGGTAGGGATTGATCGATCGGTCGAACGAAATATCCGGGCTGTCGTTGCGGGTGATGATGGAGCGCGCGTGATCCTCCATGACCTCGGTTGCGAATGACGGCAGCTCGGCGAGGCTTTCCCACCCGTCGTCGAAAGAGGTTCGATCAGCGGCTTCGAAGCGCCCACCGGCATTCGATCGCGCGCCCCGGCCGCGCCGCAGCTCGGAGCGGACCGGCTCGCGGCGGGTCGACAGGCGATTCAACTGGCTCTGTGTCTTGCGACCGGTCTGCCTCTCGGCCATGCGAACCTCTCCGCTCAGGGTTGAAGCCTTAGCAGCCGCCGAAGAACAAATAAAGAACAATTGTCGCGCCATCGGTCATCTTGTTGGCAGGGGCCGGGACGTGCCAGTGAACCGGTTTAGATAGCGGAATGAGAACCGGCATGATCAGCGTCGTCATTCCCACCCTCGATGCGGAAGCCCATCTGACCCGCACCCTGGCGGCGCTCGTTCCGGCGGCGATGGACGGTGTGGTGCGCGAACTCATCGTGTCCGATGGGGGTTCGACCGACGGAACCCGCGCCATCGCCGACGAGGCCGGCGCGGTCATCATAGAGGCGGTGCGCGGGCGAGGGTCGCAACTCGGGGCCGGTGCCGGCGCGGCACGCTGCTCCTGGCTGATGTTCCTGCACGCCGACACCGTGCTCGCACCCGGCTGGGATTCCGAAGCCAGCGATTTTATGCGTGACGTCGATCGGGGCGCGCGGCCGGACAGGGCGGCGGCGTTCCGCTTCGCGCTCGACGATCACGGCATGGCCGCGCGCATCGTCGAACGTGGCGTGGCGCTGCGCAACCGCCTGTTCCGCCTGCCGTTCGGTGACCAGGGTTTGCTGATTTCGCGGCGTCTCTACGACGCCGTCGGCGGCTACCGTCCGCTGCCCATCATGGAGGACGTCGACTTCGCACGCCGACTGGGCCGGTCCCGCATCGCCATGCTGGGCTCGCGGGCCATAACCAGCGCCGACCGCTACCGTCGCGACGGCTACGTGCGGCGCGTGCTGCGAAATCAGTCGTGCCTGCTTTCCTATGCCTGTGGCGGCGACCCGGCCCGCCTCGCGGCGCGCTATCTCGGCCGGCCTCCGACCCGATGACGACGGTCGCTCCGCGCAATCCTTTCGCCTGCCGTCTGGTGGTGATGGTGAAGGAACCCCACGCCGGCCGCGTGAAGACCCGCTTGGCGCGCGGCATGGGCGCGGTTGCTGCAACGGGCTTCTACCGGCACGCCACCGCGGCGCTGCTCTCCCGTCTCGGCGGGGAATGGACGACCCTGCTCGCCGTCTCTCCGGATACCGCGCGGAGTTCGCCGGCATGGCCACGCACACTCGCCCGCATCGGCCAGGGACGCGGCAACCTCGGCCAGCGCATGCAGCGCATCATGAATCGGCTGCCGCCGGGGCCGGTCGTCATCATCGGCAGCGACTGCCCCGAGGTCGATGCCGCCCACATCCGCGCCGCGTTCCGCGCGCTCGGGCGTCACGATGCGGTGGTGGGGCCTGCCTCCGACGGCGGCTACTGGCTGATCGGGCTCAAGCGTTTTCCGCGAACGCCGGACATCTTTCGAGACATTCGCTGGTCGAGCGAGCACGCGCTTGCGGACACCCTCGGCAATCTCTCGGGGCAAGGCGGTCGTGCCCTGCGTGTCGCGCTGCTCGCCACGCTCGACGACGTCGACGAGGCCGCCGACCTTGCACGCACACGCGGCACTTTCGGTCGCCGCGTAAAAACGTGACGCGGCCACAGTCGATCGGCCGTCACAGCACGTCGTTCTCGATATCCTCGACCGAATAGCCGAGCTTTTCGAGACCTTCCTCCAGATAGTCGGACAGCAGTGGAATGCCGAGCAGATAGCTCGACGTGGCGTTGGTGCGCTCGGAGCGCGCCGTGCTGACCGCCTCGTCGAGTTCCTCCGCCTCGAAGGTTCCTCGCCCGATCCACACCAGGGCGACGAGATGCGCCTGCTCGTCGACATTGAGCATGTTGATGAACCCCGTCAGTTCGGCGCGCGTCGGATCGGCGGCGAAGCCTTCCAGTATGGACTGCGGATCCTCGGCCGCGTCACCTTCGAGCGGATTGTCGTTCCAGGCGCCGACCTTGGCGTCATATTCACGCGCCTTGATGATGACGTGCGCCACCTTTTCCGGGGCGATTTCGAGCGGCATCGCAAACCTCGCTGGCGTCCGTGCCGAGGAGCTGTGAGGATACTGAGCCGGCCGGAACCCAAGCGCAACCGGCAGAACAACAGGTCGCCGAACAAGAGAGGGTTGCTCAGTCCCGGCCATTGTCGTCGAGGTGGGCGCGGACGGCTGCAAAGACAGACTGGAACATCTCAGGCGTCAGGCGGCCGGTGTTGGAGTTGTAGCGCGAGCAGTGGAAGCTGTCGAAGAGGGTGAGGCCTCCACCCAGCGCATGGCACGCTCCGTGCGCGAACGGGAACTGCGACTTGCGGAGATCGAGCGCCGACAGCACCTGATCATGGGCGATGCGCCCGAGCGCCAGCATCACTTCGATACGTGCGAGCGCCGCGATCCTCGCCGCGAGGTGCGGACGGCAGCGGGCGATTTCGGCGGGCGTCGGCTTGTTGGCCGGGGGCACACAGCGCACGGCATTCGAGATCATGCAGTCGACGAGGACAAGACCGTCGTCGGGTCGCGCCTCGTAGCGGCCGAGGGCGAACCCGAACTCCAGCAGCGTCCGATAGAGCAGTCCGCCCGCGAAATCGCCGGTGAAGGGCCGACCCGTCCGGTTGGCTCCGCCGAGGCCGGGGGCCAGTCCGACGATCAGCAGCCGGGCGCGCTCCGTGCCGAACGAAGGCACGGCTCCGTTGAACCACCCGGGCTCGGATCGACGATTTTCGGTGCGGAACGCGACGAGCCGTTCACAGAGACCGCAATCTCGCGGCGGCTCGGCGCAGCCATCAGCTTTATGGACGGAGGCGCCGGCCTTGGATGACCGTGGCGGCCTCATCGCGACTGCTCGAGCGGATCAGGCACGACTCGCCGACACGCCGCCGGGGCGTCGTCAGACTTCCTCGGAAACGTCGTCGCTGTCCTCATAGGGAACGGTCTCGCGCGGCGGCGCACGTTCGTGCGAGCGGGTGAAGGTCCGTGGCTCGCGCTCGCGCTGCACGCGGGCGGCGGGGTCTCGGCAGACCAGTGTTTCGAGATCGGCCATGTCGAGGAACTGATCGGCCTGCCGGCGCAGCTCATCGGCAACCATCGGCGGCTGCGTTTGAAGCGTCGAGACGACGCTGACGCGCTTGCCCTTCTGCTGCAGGGCCGCGACCAGGGAACGGAAATCGCCGTCGCCGGAAAACAGGACGATGTGATCGAGGCTCTCGGACAGCCGCATGGCGTCGACCGCCAGCTCGATGTCCATGTTTCCTTTGATTTTTCTGCGGCCGGTTGCGTCGGTGAACTCCTTGGTGGGCTTGGTCACCATGGTGTAGCCGTTGTAGTCCAGCCAGTCGATCAGAGGCCGGATGGAAGAATACTCCTGATCCTCGGCAAGTGCCGTGTAGTAAAGCGCGCGAACCAGATGCCCCTTTTGGCGGAAAAGCGCCAGCAACCGCTTGTAATCGATATCGAACCCGAGCGCTTTTGATGTCGCGTAGAGGTTCGCACCGTCGATGAACAGCGCGATTCGCTCATTCTGGTAGAAGTGCATAGCTTATTTCACCTGTGATCTTGCATACCTGCTGCCGCAGGCCGTTGGGCGGTTGGTCTCGGCTTACATCGTCGGGTAATCGAAATCGCTCGGAAACGGTGCGGCTTTCGCTGCAGACGCCCAATGCGCCGACAGAGTTGCCAGAAATCCGAGCGGCAGCAATGAGCGAGGGACGCAAAACACATTGTACGATCGGACAAGAATATCAACCCAAATAAACCCTTAAGGGTTTCAGTACGGGGTGTGTCCAAGCGCCGCTCACGGTGAAGGCCGATGGCGCTACAATAGGCGCGTCCAGGCGGGCCGCCAACCCCGATATTTGCTGAACACACCGGCTAGAACCCGTCGCACGACCTTGTCGCGCCGACGCTTTTATGCGAGAGAGATGGTTTGGTCATCGGCTCACGAGCGGCTCAGCCGTGCTCGTGCGGGCTGGATCGAGACTCCAACCTTTCCCAATCCGCAAAGGGTGCAGGCGAATGGCACGCGTCACCGTCGAAGATTGCGTCGACAAGATCCCCAACCGGTTCGAGCTCGTGCTGCTGGCCGCGCATCGCGCCAGGGCCATTGCCGGGGGCAGCGCAATCACCATCGAGCCCGAGAACGACAAGAATCCGGTCATCGCGCTTCGCGAGATCGCCGACCGCACCATCCCGCCCGAGGATATGCGCGAGGGCCTCATCCACTCGATCCAGAAAAATGTCGAGGTCGATGAGCCGGAAGCGGTCGCGGCGCCGGTGCTCGCCAGCGAGCGACGCGCGCCGATCCTCGGCCGCGACGACCAGTCGAGCGACACGCAGGTCGACGTGCTCACCGAAGAGCAGCTGCTGCGCGGCCTGGAAAGCATGACGCCGAGCGAGCCATCCAACACCGGCACCGGCTCACCCCGCGAGCGCGGGCGCTGAGGCCAGCGACGGCCGTTCGACACCCGATATGCGGCTGGCGGCCAACCCGTCGTCAGTCCCGGAAATTGCCAGCCGCATCGCCATAATTCCGGGCTACTGTCCGCCTCAGGAGCGTGGCGGGCCATGATGCGGCAGTACGAGCTCGTCGAAAAAGTTCAGAAGTACGACCCCAACGCCGACGAAGCGCTGCTCAACCGCGCTTACGTCTACGCGATGAAGGCGCACGGCCATCAGCGGCGCGCCTCCGGCGATCCCTATTTCTCGCACCCGCTCGAAGTGGCGGCGATCCTCACCGACCTGAAGCTCGACGACGCGACCATCGCGACGGCGCTGCTGCACGACGTGATCGAGGACACGGATGCGACCCGCGCCGAGATCGACCAGATGTTCGGCCCCGAGATCGGCGCCCTCGTCGACGGCCTGACCAAGATCAAGCGGCTCGACCTCGTCTCCAAGAAGGCCGAGCAGGCCGAGAGCTTCCGCAAGCTGCTGATCGCCATTTCGACCGACATCCGCGTGCTGCTGGTTAAGCTCGCCGACCGGCTGCACAACATGCGCACCATGGAGCACATGAAGCCGGAAAGCCGCCGGCGGAACTCCGAGGAAACACTCGAGATCTATGCGCCGCTGGCGGGTCGCATGGGCATGCAGGCGCTGCGCGAGGAGCTGGAGGATCTGGCCTTCCGCTGGCTGCACCCGGACGCCTTCGCGACCGTGACCGGCAAGCTCGACGAGCTGCGCGAGCGCAACGAGGGGCTGGTCGAAGAGATCGCCCGCTCGCTGGAAGCCAAGCTGGCCGAGGTCGGCATCCGCGCCGAGGTCAAGGGGCGCGAAAAGAAGGCCTATTCCATCTGGAGCAAGATGGCCAACAAGCAGATCAGCCTGGAGCAATTGTCAGACATTTATGCGTTCCGCGTCATCGTCGACAGCATCGACGACTGCTACCGGGTGCTCGGGGTCGCCCACACCACCTGGCGCACGGTGCCGGGGCGCTTCAAGGACTACGTCTCGACTCCGAAGCAGAACAACTACCAGTCGATCCACACCACCGTCGTCGGGCCGCGCCATCAGCGCGTCGAGCTGCAGATCCGCACCCGCTCGATGCACCGCGTGGCCGAGTATGGCGTCGCGGCGCACGCGCTCTACAAGGACGGCCTCAACCCGCGTGCGGGATCGAAGAACGGGGCGCATCCCGACAAGCTCCCGCAGGATGCAGATCAGCTCGACAAGGACAGCGGTCCCTACGCCTGGCTGCGGCGCATGGTCGAGACGCTGCTCGACGGCTCCAACCCGGAGGAGTTCCTGGAGCACACCAAGCTGGAGCTGTTCCAGGATCAGGTGTTCTGCTTCTCGCCGAAGGGACGGCTGATCGCCCTGCCGCGCGGCGCCACTCCGCTCGACTTCGCCTACGCTGTGCACACCGACGTCGGAAACGCGGCGGTCGGCGCTTATGTCAACGGGATGCCCTCACCCATCGACACGCGGCTGCGCAACGGCGACGAGGTCGAGATTCAAACCTCGAAGACCCATTCGCCGCCCGCCGCCTGGGAGAGTCTCGCCGTCACCGGACGCGCTCGTTCGGCCATTCGCCGGGCGGCCCGCGATAGCGTGCGCCGCAAGTATCTGGAGCTGGGGCGGCGGCTGCTCGTCGCCGAGTTTCAGAATTCCGAGATCGTCTATGCGGAGGACCGGATCAAGAAGGCCCTCCCGATCCTGGGGCAGAAGTCCCTCGAGGACCTGCTGGCCGCTGTCGGACGCGACGAGATCAAGGCATCGGCCGTGCTGCTGGCGGTCGCACCGCCAGAAAAGGTTGCGGCGGAGGCGACCGTCCCCGCCTACAAACCCGGCCGCCGCTTCGGGCGGGCACGCGGACAGGACGGCTGGTTCGGCCTCAAGTCGGCCATGCGCAGTCTGCGCTTTCGCGACGAGCCTTCCGCCGACGACGCCACCAGGAGCGGCAGCGGCATCTTCATCCGCGGCGTCAAGAACGATCTGCCGGTCAGCTTCGACGAAGGCGGCGCGGTGCCGGGCGACCGCATCGTCGGCGTCATGATGCCGGGCGAGGGCATCCGTGTCTTCCAGATCCATTCCCCGCGCCTCAAACAGTTCGAGCACGAAAGCTGGATCGACGTGACCTGGGACGTCGATCCGGTCACTCCGGAACGCTTTCCGGCACACATCAGCGTGCATGCGCCCAACCGGCCCGGCACGCTGGCTCAGATCGCCGACGTGATCGGACAGGCCGGCGGCAACATCGACACGCTGAAGATGATCCGCCGCGCCTCCGATTTCACCGAGCTGCGCATCGGTCTCGAGGTCTGGGATCTCGTGCATCTCAACAGCATCATCGCCGGGCTCAAGGCGAAGGCCATCGTCAATAAAGTGGAGCGCCTTTACGAATGAACGGAACCCGCCGGCCTGCCGAACGATCCACCGCGCGTGGCGCCCCGCACCTGCGACTCGGCGTCAACATCGATCATGTGGCCACCATCCGCAATGCCCGCGGCGGCCGGCATCCCGACCCGCTGCGCGCCGCGCACGTCGCCGTCGAGGCCGGCGCGGATGGCATTACCGCCCACCTGCGCGAGGATCGCCGGCACATCGCGGACAGCGACATCGCCCGCCTCAAGTCCGAGCTGACGCGACCGCTCAATCTGGAGATGGCGGCGACGGAGGAGATGCTGGCCATCGCACTGCGACATGTGCCGAACGCCTGCTGCCTCGTGCCCGAGCGGCGAGAGGAGCGCACGACCGAGGGCGGGCTCGCCGTCGCTCGGCCTTCGCCGGTCCTCGGCCGGGTCATCGGCGATTTGAAGTCGGCGGGCATCCGGGTCTCGCTGTTCATAGAGCCCGACCTAGGTGCCGTCGAAGCCTCGGCGAAGCTCGGCGCCGACATCGTGGAACTGCACACGGGCGCCTATTGCGAGCGGGCACTCGAAGATGATGCGAAGGGAATCGCGGCTCAAGTCGAGCGCATCCGATCGGCGGCCAGCCTCGCCGCTCGCGAAGGACTCGAGGTCCACGCCGGCCACGGCCTGACCTTCAACACGGTGGCGGCCGTTGCCCGCATGGAAGAGATCGTCGAACTCAACATCGGACACTTCCTCGTCGGCGAAGCCATATTCGGCGGTCTCGGCACCGCCATCCGCCACATGCGCGTGCTGATGGACGACGCGCGCCACTCAGCTCCAGCCCGCGCCATGACCGGGGCCGCTGCGACATGATCCTCGGCATCGGCAACGACATCATCGACATCCGGCGCATCGCCGCCACGCTTGACCGCTTCGGGACCCGCTTTCTCGATCGCGTCTTCACCGATCTGGAACGGAGAAAATCCGACGGACGCACAGAGCGCGCGGCGTCGTATGCGAAGCGCTTCGCCGCCAAGGAGGCGTGCTCGAAGGCGCTCGGCACGGGCTTGCGCCGCGGCGTCTTCTGGCGCGACATGGGGGTCGCCAACCTGCCCTCGGGACGTCCGACGCTGGTGCTGACAGGCGGGGCGGCCGAGCACTTGCGCCAGATGACACCGCCCGGCCATCAGGCACAGATCGACCTCACGCTGACCGACGACTTTCCGCTGGCCGAGGCCATCGTCATCATTTCCGCCCTGCCGACCAGGGACGACGTGCGCGGCTGAGCTTAAGCCGCGCCAGACCCCTGGAAATGCACCATGCCGGCGCGGCCGAACGTCATTTGCGCGGGCGGCGGGAAATGGCTATAGCGGGCAGGCTCGGAGCCGGCGTTATCCCATTCCCTCCATGGCCCGGAGCTCCGAGGTGCAGGAGATGAGTCTGGAAACCAAAGATAAACTCGCTGGCCAGTCCGGCTGGTGGGATTCGGTCAAGATCGTCCTGCAGGCGTTCGCCATTGCCATGGTCGTCCGCTACCTGCTGTTCCAGCCCTTCAACATTCCCTCCGGCTCGATGAAGCAGACGCTGCTGGTCGGCGACTACCTGTTCGTGTCGAAGCTCTCCTACGGCTACAGCAAATATTCGTTTCCCTTCAGCCTCGACCTCTTCGAGGGCCGCATCTTCGCCACCGAGCCGACGCGCGGCGATGTCGCCGTGTTCCGCCTGCCGCGCGACAATTCGGTCGATTACATCAAGCGCGTGATCGGCCTGCCGGGCGACGAAATTCAGGTCAAGGGCGGCGTCCTCTATATCAACGGCAGCGCCATCCCGAAGGTGCGCAAGGGCGATTTCGTCACCAGCGAGGACGGCGACGGCATCGCCCAGAAACTCCCGGTTTTCGAAGAAACACTGCCCAACGGCGTCACCTACACGGTGCTCGATGCCGAGCCGAACGGCACGTTCGACAACACAGGCGTGTTCAAGGTTCCGGCCGGTCATTACTTCATGATGGGCGACAACCGCGACAACTCGACCGACAGCCGCGCCACGTGGCTGGTCGGCTATGTGCCCTTCGAGAACTTCATCGGTCGAGCCGACATCATTTTCTATTCGTGTGCCTCCGACGAGCCGGGGCGGTGCAGCCTCGTCACGCCGTGGACCTGGCCGTTCGACATCCGCTGGAGCCGGATATTCAATCTCGTTCGCTGATCGGCGTCATGCTCAGGACGCGAAAATTCAAAGTTCTGGAAAAGCAGCTCGGATATAAATTCCGGAGCGAGGATCTGCTTGCCCAGGCGCTGACCCACGCCAGCGTGCGCGGGGGAGCCCGCAAGCGCGCCGACAACGAGCGGCTGGAGTTTCTCGGCGACCGCGTGCTCGGCCTCGCCATCGTCGAGGTGCTGAGCGAAGCCTACCCGGAAGCGAGCGAAGGCGAGTTGGCGCGGCGTCTCAATCGCCTCGTCAACGGCGAGACGTGCGCGAAGGTCGGTCGTCAGTTCGGCATCGGCGCCCACCTCGTGCTCTCCGACAGCGAGACCATGAGCGGGGGACGCGACAAGGACACCATCCTGGCCGATGCGGTGGAAGCCATCCTCGGCGCCGTCTTTCTCGATCGCGGCTTCGACAAGGCGCGCGAGGTCGTGCGCCGCCTGTGGGCCGAGCAGTACGGCAACCACCCTAGAGCGGCCGCCGATCCGAAATCGGCTTTGCAGGAGTGGGCGCAGGGCCAGGGCCTGGCGCTCCCGCAGTACGTCGAGATCGGCCGCAAGGGTCCGGATCACGCGCCGCATTTCACGTCCGAGGTTCGCATCCGCGGCAAGGCGCCGGCCCGAGGCGAAGGCAATTCCAAGCGGGCGGCGGAGCAGGCCGCCGCGGCCTGCCTCCTGGAACGCGAGGGCGTGATGGCTTCGGAGCAGCATGGCTGAGGAGCAGCAAGGCAGGCTCGACACTGCCGGCGATCGCCGCTGCGGATTCGTGGCCATCATCGGGGCGACCAACGCCGGCAAATCGACTCTCGTCAACGCGCTGGTCGGCGCCAAGGTGACGATCGTCAGCCACAAGGTGCAGACGACGCGCGTGCCGGTGCGCGGCATTGCCATAGCGGGTGAAAGCCAGCTCGTGTTCATCGACACGCCCGGCATCTTCGCGCCCAAGCGTCAGCTCGACCGCGCCATGGTCGATGCCGCCTGGGGCGGGGCGTTCGAAGCCGACATCGTCGTGCTGCTGGTCGACGCCGCCAAGGGCCTCTCGGAGGACGTCGCCGGAATTCTGGAGCGCCTGACCAACGTCTCCACGCCGCGCCTGCTGGTGCTGAACAAGATCGATCGAGTCGATCAGAAGGATCGCCTGCTGGCGCTGATCGCGGATCTCACCGCCCGCGTCCCCTTCGACGAGGTGCTGATGATCTCGGCGACCGAAGGCGACGGCGTCAGCGATCTCAAGACCAGGCTCGCCGCGCGAGTGCCGGCCGGACCCTGGCACTATCCCGAGGACGACATTTCGGACGCGCCGCTCCGAATGCTGGCGGCCGAGATCACGCGCGAGAAGATGTACTTTTTCCTCCACCAGGAGCTGCCCTACGTCTCGACCGTCGAAACCACCTCCTGGGAAGAACGCCGCGACGGCTCGGTCCGCATCGAGCAGACCATCTATGTCGAGCGTGACAGCCAGCGGGTGATCGTGCTCGGAAAGGGCGGTCAGACGATCAAGAAAATCTCGAGCGAATCGCGGCGCGAGCTGGCTTCCGTCGTCGAACGGCCCGTGCATCTCTTCCTCTTCGTCAAGGTGCGCGAGAACTGGAGCCAGGATCCCGAGCGCTACCGCGAGATGGGGCTGGAATTCCCCAAGAAGTGAGGGAACAGGTTACAGGGGACAGGTTACAGGGCGACTGTCACCTGTAACCTGTCCCCTGTAACCTCCTTTGCATGCATTGGACGGACGAAGCCATCATCCTCACGGTCCGGCCGCACGGCGAGACGGCGGCGGTCGCCGAAGTGTTCACGCGCGGTCACGGGCGGTTCCTGGGGCTGGTGCACGGCGGCCGCTCGCGACGCTTGCGGCCGATCCTGCAGACCGGCAACCATGTCGACTGCACCTGGAAGGCGCGGCTGGCGGAACAGCTCGGACACATCACGGTCGAGCTGCGGCGGGGACACGCGGCGACCGCCATGGACGACGCGGGCGCGCTCGCCGCTTTGACCGCAATCGCCGCACTCACACGGTTGCTGCCCGAGCGCGATCCGCATCCCAATCTCTACGAGGTGACGCTGTTCGTGCTCGGCTTCCTCGACGACCCCGGCGTGTGGCCGGCGCTGTACGTGCGATGGGAGCTGGCCCTGCTGGATGAGCTGGGCTACGGCCTCGATCTCTCGGAATGCGCCGCGACAGGCTCCAACGATCAGCTGCTCTACGTCTCGCCGAAGTCGGGGAGGGCCGTTTCGGCCTCCGCCGGAGAGCCTTACCGCGACAAGCTGCTGCGGCTGCCGGCGTTTCTCACAAGGTCGCGTCACGCCGGCATCAGTCCCGGCGATCTCGCCGACGGCCTGGCGCTGACCGGGTACTTTCTGGAAAGTCGCGTCTACCAGCCGCGAGGGGAGGCGATGCCGGAGGCGCGCCGCCGGCTTGCCGATCTGCTGACCCGCAACATCTGATCGCTGCCGACACGGCCGCACCCATAGTCGCGCCAAGCGCCGCGCACGCTACTGGAACAGCACCAGAGCCTTTTCAAACGTGTTCCAGATGCCCCAGGCCAGCGGCACACCGACGAACAGCCAGAACAGCGCCGCAGGGACATCCAGTCCACCCTTGCCGATTCCGAAGGAGCCGGTGGCGGCTGGCGTGCTCTTCGCGTGCAGCTTGGCGAGTTCGTCCGCCACCTCGGCGTCACTCATGTGCCACTTGGAATCGACCGGGCGCACGAGCAGATTGGCGACGAATCCGGCCACCAGCATTCCAGCCAGGATGTAGTAGATGGGCGCGTAAAGCTGATCGGGCGGAATGCCGGCCGCTTGTCGTGTGTCGTGCAGATAGTTGACCACCACTGGACCGAGGATTCCGGCCGTGGACCACGCGGTCAGCAGTCGCCCGTGAATGGCGCCGACGAACTGCGTGCCGAAGATGTCGGCGAGATAGGCGGGAATGGTCGCGAACCCGCCGCCGTACATCGAGGCGATGATGCAGAACGCGCCGACCAGGATGGCCATCGACTTCCAGTCCGCGCCGAAGGCGGCGAGCACGTAGAGCGCCGCCCCGAGCGTGAAAAAGATGAAATAGGTCTGCTTGCGGCCGAGCTTGTCCGACGAGGACGCCCACACGATGCGGCCGAAGATGTTGAACAGCGAGATGAGGCCGACAAAGCCGGCACCGATGGCCGCCGCGGCGGCGGCGAGCGCCACGTCGGATTTCAGATCGGCGAATCCGAGGTCTGGCTTGCCGATCAGCTGCCCCCCGAAGGTTTCCTGCAGCATCGGAGAGGCCGCGCCGATGATGCCGATGCCGGCCGAGACGTTCATGCAGAGGATGGTCCACAGCAACCAGAACTGCGGAGTCTTGTGTGCATTCCTGAGATGCACGTTCCTCGAGGTGATCATCGCATTGGTGTTCGACGGCGGCGTCCAGCCTTCCGGCTTCCATCCCGCAGGGGGCAGGCGGTAGCGGAACGAGCCGATGGTCATGAAGACCGCGTAGATGCAGGCCATGGCGACAAACGTCTGCCACACACCGGGGTCGGTCGGCGTCTTGAACTGGTTCATCAGAAGAGCCGCCAGCGGCGAACCGAGCATGGCCCCGCCGCCGAAGCCCATGATCGCCATGCCGGTCGCCATGCCGCGCCGGTCGGGAAACCATTTGATCAGCGTCGAAACGGGCGAGATGTACCCGAGGCCGAGGCCGATGCCGCCGATGACGCCGGAGCCGAGCCACAGCATCCACAATTGGTGCCAGTAGACGCCGAGTGCGGAGATCAGCAGTCCGCCGCACCAGCAGAGCGTCGATACGACGCCCGCCTTGCGCGGCCCCGCCCGCTCCAGCCAGAAGCCCCAGATGGCAGCGGACACGCCGAGCAGCACGAAGAAGAACGTGTACATCCAGCCGAGGTCGAACTGGCTCCAGTTGCAGTCGGTGGCGGTGAGCGCCTTCGCCGTTCCGGCCGCCTTCTCGGCGAAGGTGGTTGCGCCGGCCGAGCATTCGGCCAGTGGATTGCCGTCGGTCCCGACGAGGGCACCCTGCAGCGGCTTCCAGAACACCGAGAAGCCGTAGGCCATGCCGATGCAGAGATGGATGCAGAGCGCCGCCGGGGGCACCAGCCAGCGATTGAACCCGGCCGTCGCGATGATGCGCTCGCGGTCGAGCAGGCCGGGGCTTGCATCGGCCCGGTCGTCGCTCACGGCGTTGGTCATCCTAGCGTTCCCCCACGCTGATGGCCCCGTCTGTCGCAAGGCCCTGATCGCGCTAAATTTGATAGCCGGTGCCGACGGCCAAGCCAAGACTGCTATTGCGAGGCTCAGCGCAGCGCGTCGAGGCCCTTCGTCTTGACCACTTGCAGCAGCTTGAGCGCCGTTCCGGTGGGTTTGCGTTCTCCGCGCTCCCATTGGCTGATGGTGCTGACCGCCACGTTGAGGAAACCGGCCATGACCGCCTGGCTGACGCCCGCCTTCTCGCGTACTGCCGTAATTTGCGCGGGCGAGAGCGGCGACACTTTCGGCAGCGCGTCGCTTCCGAGCATCCTCAGCGTCGTCTTTTCGAGTTCGTCGTCGCTGACCGCGCCAAGCTTGTGCAGCCCGCGCATCGCCTCGACGATCTCAGTCCTCATGCGGCTTGTGCCGACGGGCTTAGTTTTGGTCTTGGTCATCGTTGCCATAATACACCTCGATCAGTTCCCTTGCCGCGATCGCTTCACCGAGTTCATCGGCAACAAGCGCGAAATAGAGCCGCGCAACGCGTTGCCAGCCAACGACTTCGTCATCTGCGATGTTCTCCCGATCGCTTTTGGAAAAGCCAAAGAGGAACACGGCTCGTTCGCCGCGACGATAGGCAATAATCGTTCGCCAGCCTCCACTCTTTCCCTGCCCAGGCCGCGCAACCCGTTGCTTGACGAGCCCGCCTCCCAGTTCGGCATCGATCAAACCCTGCTCCAGTCGGCACACAGCTTGCGCCATGGCTGCATCAGTCAGACCCTCACGGCGTTGAAATCGAGCAAACGCCTTGAGCTTGTAGACCCGCACGTCAAAGACTCCTTCACGGTAGTATAGCACAATGAGTGGTACTTTAAAGTTGCTCCATGTGCGGGACTTACGTGCGTACGACCTCGACCGTGACCGCTGTCGACGATCCGGACCGTTTCCGTCCAACGTGCAGAACGCCCTTGCACTTGCGCCTTGGGTGACTACCTTGCCGCCAACACGCCGGAACCGGCCAGCAACGATCGCCCACATGTCCAACGAACACGCCAACCTGATCGATCCCTTCGGCCGCTACGTCACGTATCTGCGCGTGTCGGTGACGGATCGCTGCGACTTCCGATGCGTCTACTGTATGTCGGAGCACATGACGTTCCTGCCGAAGCGCGATCTCCTGACGCTCGAGGAGCTCGACCGGCTGTGCTCGGCGTTCGTGTCGAAGGGTGTCAGGAAACTGCGCATCACCGGCGGCGAACCGCTGGTGCGCAAGGACATCATGACGCTGTTCCGGTCGCTCGGCCGGCATCTGGAAACGGGTGCGCTCGACGAGCTGACGCTGACCACCAACGGCAGCCAGCTTGCCAAGCACGCCGGCGATCTCGCTGCGGCGGGCGTCAAGCGCGTCAACGTCTCTCTCGACACGCTCGACCCGCAGAAGTTCAGGGACATCACCCGCTGGGGCAACCTGGACGACGTGCTCGGCGGCATCGCGGCGGCGGAGAAGGCCGGTCTCGCGATCAAGATCAACGCGGTGGCTCTGAAGGGCGTCAACGAAACCGAGATCGACGACCTGATCCGCTTCTCGCACGGCCGCGGCGCCGATCTGACGCTGATCGAGACCATGCCACTCGGCGACGTCGACGGCGACCGCACGGACCAGTACCTGCCGCTGTCGATCGTCCGCGCACGCCTGCTCGACCGCTGGACGCTGGAGGACATCCCCTACCGTACAGGTGGGCCGGCGCGTTACGTGAGGATCAAGGAAACCGGCGGCAGGCTCGGGTTCATCACGCCTATGACGCACAATTTCTGCGAGAGCTGCAACCGCGTGCGTCTGACCTGCACCGGCACGCTCTACATGTGCCTCGGTCAGGACGACGCCGCCGACCTCCGCGCACCGCTGCGCGCCTGCCCCGCCGACGACGCGCCGCTTCTATCGGCGATCGACGCGGCCATCGCACGCAAGCCCAAGGGCCACGACTTCGTCATCGACCGGCGAACGAAAAAGCCGGCCGTCGCACGGCACATGAGCGTGACGGGCGGCTGAGACTGGTGTTTCGCCCGATTGCCGGCCGGCCCTGCCATCGCGTCGGGCTTGGAGCGGCACCTGAAGCGTGCCAAGCAGGGGCACTCCGGCCTCGCTCACCCCCCGCCCCGCATGACAACCCTCGACACGCCAGCCCGCACGGCCGACGGCAACGTCCACGCCATTCTCGCCGTGCTGGCCGCTACCGCCTTCTTCACCGTCGTCGACGTGATGATGAAGCTCGTGACGGCACATCTGCCGGTCGGCGAGAGCATCGTCATTCGCAACGCGGTGGCGACCGTGCTGATCCTCGGCTATGGCGTCGCGACCGGCGGGCTCTCGCTGCCGTCCCGGCCGCCCTGGCGGCTGATTGGCTGGCGCATGGTCGGCGAAGGCGGGTCGACTATCACGTTTCTCTCGGCGCTGGCCGTGATGCCGATTGCCGACGCGGCCGGGATCGGACAATTCGCTCCGCTCGCCATCACGGCCGCCGCCGCCGCGTTTCTCGGAGAGCCCGTCGGCTGGCGGCGATGGCTGGCGACGGCAACCGGTCTCGTCGGCGTGCTGCTGATCATCCGGCCGGGCACCACGGCCTTCTCGGCGGCGGGCCTGCTGGTGCTCGCCGCCATCGCCTTCACCATCCTGCGCGACTTCGCCACCCGTGGAATCCCAAAGTCCGTTTCAACACTGACGCTGACCGCCATGTCCTCGGTCGCGACCCTCGGCTCCGGATTTTTGATGTGGCCCTTCGAGACCTGGATCGTGCCGTCGAGCCTGGACCTGATGCGGCTCGGCATCGCCGGCGCCTTTCTGCTCGGCGGCTATGTTTTCATGGTCGTCACCATGCGCACGGGCGAGGTCTCGGCCGCTACGCCCTTCCGCTATTCCGGCATGGTGGCGGCGCTGGCCGTCGGCTGGCTGATCTGGGGCGAGATCCCCGACCTGCTGTCGATGATCGGCATCGCCATCGTCTGCGCCGCCGGCCTCTACACGCTGCGCAGGGAGCAAATCGTGCGTGCAGCGCCTCGCTGATAGAATCGAGCGGACGTTCCGACCTCCGCTCGGCGGTATCGGCGCGCGGGTTTGGCGGGGCGGCCGCACGCCAAGGAAATCAAATACCGGCGCGCCGACCGGAAACCTACGTCAGCGCGCGACGGTCCGGACCGCCGCCCGCGCCTGCTCCAAACTGAAGGGTTTCGACAGCGTCGCTACGCGCCCGCCGCCCATCCCCTTGGCCTTTTCGAGCTGGTCGGAGTAGCCGCTCATCAGCACCACGGCGATCCCGCGCCCGGCGGCAATGGCGCGCTCGGCGAGCGTAATGCCATCCAGCCCCGGCATGTTGACGTCGGTCACGAGCACATCGAAACCGGTGCCCTGCGAGAGCCGCTCGAGCGCCGCGCTGCCGTCCTCGGTCACGACGACGTGGTGACCGTCGGCCTCGAGGGCGCGCCGGACGAGGTCGCGCGTCGCGGCATCGTCATCGGCCAGGAGAATGCGAGCCATGGCAGGTCCCTCTCGATTGTTGCGGGCGGTCTGTCAGCACCCCATGCGCCCGCTCCACACGTCAATCGGCATCCCGCCTGACGCGGCCCACGTAGGGCAGCTCCCGGTAGCGGTGGGCCACGTCCATCCCGTAACCGACCACGAACTCGTCGGCGCATTCGAAGGCACGGAAATCGGCTGCCACGTTGACGGCCCTCGCCACCGCCTTGTCGAGCAGCACACACGTGGAGATGGAGCGGGCGCCGCGGGCCGAGATCAGGTCTTTCGCGAAAACGAGTGTGCGCCCCGAGTCGAGCACGTCGTCGACCAGAAGCACGTTCCGGTCTTCCACCCCGAGATCGAGATCGCGCAGGATTTCGACGCGGCCCGACGATGTTTTGCTCTTTTTGTAGCTGGAGAGCGTCAGGAAATCGACCTCGGGCTCGAGACCCGCGCGGTTCAGGGCGCGGATCAGGTCGGCGGCGAACACGAAGCTGCCCTTGAGCACGGCGACCACGAGCAGGCGCTCATACCCGCGGGCAGCGATTTCAGCCGCCAGCGCCTCCAGACGCTCGGCGATCCTGTCGGCTGTGAAGATCACCTCGACGTCGTTGGCGACAGCCTTGTCCGATGTCATGCCGGCAGCCCGTAAAGAGTTCACATTGCTGGTCTAACGGCGAACCCACATGGGCGGAGCCGCAGCAAGACAATGCGCCGCGTCCAAGCGTCGCGCAAGGCGCTTCGCCGGGTGTTCGACCAGACCCCAGATGGCCAATTACTTGTGCACACGACCCCGCCATAATCCTAATCAATTGATCGCAGAGCGGGTCACCCGCTAGAACGCAATCGCCAGAATGAACCGACCCTCGCAACCCGGCGGACCAACTTGATAAGGCTCTCCAACGTCGCCTTGAAGTACGACCGCGGACCGGAAGTCCTGTCCGAGATCAACTTTCATTTGCGCCCCGGCTCCTTCCACTTCCTCACCGGCCCGTCCGGCGCCGGAAAGTCGTCGCTGCTGCGGCTGCTGTTCATGTCGCTGCACCCGACCCGCGGCCAGATTCACATCTTCGGCCAGGACGTGAGCCGCATCTCGACCTCGAAGCGGGCGCCGCTCCGCCGCCGCATCGGCATCGTGTTCCAGGATTTCCGCCTGCTCGATCACCTGACAACCTGGGAGAACGTGGCGCTGCCGCTGCGCGTGGTCGGCAAGAAGATCGGCGACTACCGCGAGGACGTGACCGACTTGCTGCAGTGGGTCGGCCTCGGCGATCGCATGCATGCCTATCCCCCGGTGCTCTCGGGCGGGGAGAAGCAGCGCGCCGCGATCGCACGCGCGGTGATCGGCAAGCCGGAGCTCCTGCTCGCCGACGAGCCGACCGGCAACGTCGACCCGCAGATGGCGCGCCGTCTCTTGCGCCTGTTCATCGAGCTCAACCGGCTCGGCACCTCCGTCCTCATCGCAACCCACGACCACCAACTGATGAAGCAGTTCAAGACACAGCGGCTCGAGCTCCACGAA
>JBQTIA010000063.1:0-67062 GCA_052388455.1 Hyphomicrobium sp. | reverse complement strand
AGCGTATCGTCGCCGGCATCGCCATAGAGGTAGTCGATGCCCGTGTAGCCGACGAGATGATCGTTGCTCTCGCCGCCGTTGAGAAAGTCGCTCTCCGTACCGCCGTTGAGGTGGTCGTTTCCGTTGCCGCCATAGAGCGAGTCATTGCCTGCATGACCGAAAAGCTCGTCGTTGCCGTCGCGGCCTTCCAGGCGGTTGTAGGCCTGGTTGCCGTTGATGACGTCCCTGGCGGAGCCGCCGATAGCGTTCTCGATGAGATTGGAGATGCGGTTGGGGGTGAATCCCGCCTCCCACGAGTTGTTGCCGCGGAAATCGACGGCATCCGCCATCGATATGTTGTCTCTCATGCCGCCGACGCTCGAGAACGTGCCGGGTGCCAGATTGATCGTCTGGTCGACCGCGTATCCCGATGCGTTCAACGTGTCGTTGCCGTCGGCATCCCAGATGCAGAATACGGCCCGATCCTCGTCGGACCGGAGCAGGTAGGCGTCACCAGCGTTGGAGTTGAACCCATACGTCGTGTCGCTGGTCCGCGTGGTCATGTTGGCGCCATAGAGGCGCTGTGCAGCCGCGATGTCATGGAGCAGCGGGGTGCGTGCGAAAAAGGCCCCCGGCGCTTTGTCGGAAAACATCAGGGAGTGACGGTTGTTCACGCCGTCGTAGCCGGGGATCTCATCTGGATGGTTGAGCCCGACGGCATGACCGATCTCGTGCAACAGCGTGTTGTAGTCGGCTCGCCCGAGACCGAGATTATTGCCGTTGGTCCGCTCCAGGTTCAATCCAACCCTTACGGTCGTGTCGGGATTGAGCGTGAAGACCGTGAATCCATTAGAGGTGGTGTGGCTGGGCCCAACGGCGCGCCCAAGTTCCGTGCTGTTGGCATTGAAGTAGTTTCTGAACGCGATTTCGGGGTCGTCGTTGTCGGTGAAAAAATTGAGCTGCGCGACGTCGCTCCAGGCCTGCAGCGCTCTCAGGGTCGCGGCCCTCTGCTCCGGCGTGAACGCTCCGGCCCCGCCCCAGAAGCTGATGCTCACGTTGGCGTGGATACCGTAGCCTTCCCCCTGCGGATCGTCCGTGCGTCCGATGTTGGCGGCAGCTTCTGCGATCGTGACCATGGAAATGCTCCTCAAAATTGGTTTGCTCGATCCGACCCGTGCCGATCCCCGGCCCCGCGGCGCATGACGCGACCATGCGGAAAAGCGCGACAGCGAATGTGTTTCCGCCGTGACAGGGTCAACCGACAATTCGTCCGCGGAGGTGTTGCGTCCGAAACATGCCGACACCCCGGCAACGTGAAGCCGGACCGCCCGCGCGCAAGCCGCGCCGCCGCATCCCCTTGTTAAATTCCGAAAGTTGCGTATAAGCGCGGCATCCCGCTCCGGTTGGAGGCTGAATGGGGTCGCAGTAATGCGGCAGGGCAAGGCGTCAGTCCGGCGTCCGGTCCGTTCCCCGGTGTCTCCGCTCTTTGGGTGTCTGGTGGGCCTTTCCCGGTCCATTAGAGGCTATGCGCCGGAGGGGACGAGAGCGCCGCGCAATCGGGTGCGGACGACAGAACGAGAGGCCACACGCATGCCGTTGTACGAGCATGTCTTCCTGGCGCGCCAGGACGTCTCCCAGCCGCAGGTCGAGACGATGACGAAGGAGTTCTCCGACGTCATTGCCGAACTCGGCGGCAAGGTAACCAAGACCGAATACTGGGGGCTCAAGGGCCTTGCCTACAAGATCAAGAAGAGCCGAAAGGCCCACTACGGGCTGCTCAACATCGACGCGCCGCCGGCGGCCGTCGTCGAGATGGAGCGGCGCATGGGGCTCTCGACCGACGTCATCCGCTTCATGACGGTGCGCGTCGAAGCGCACGAGACCGAGCCGTCGGTGATGATGCGCAAGCAGGACCGCGAGGAGCGGGGCGAGCGCGGGGATCGCGGCGGGTTCGGCGGCGGCGGTGGCCGCGGCGGATTCGGTGGCGGCGGCCGTGGCGGCCGCGAGGGTGGCGGCGGCGGTGGCCGCTCGTTCGAGCGCGAAGGCTCGCGTGAAGGCGGCTCGACGTTCCGCTCTCGCCCGCCTCGTGAAGGCGGCGGCTTCGGTGGCGGTGGTGGCGGAGGAGATGCGCCGCGCGTACCGCGTCCGCCGCGTCCGCCCCGTAACGACAACCCCGGCTCGGAGGGCTGATCACCATGAGCGAAGTGCAACAGATCGCCACCCGCCGGCCGTTCCATCGCCGCCGCAAGACCTGCCCGTTCTCGGGCGATCAGGCGCCGAAGATCGACTACAAGGATGTGCGCCTGCTCGGCCGCTATATTTCGGAGCGCGGCAAGATCGTGCCGTCGCGCATCACCGCCGTCAGCGCCAAGAAGCAGCGCGAGCTGGCAACCGCCATCAAGCGCGCCCGCTTCCTCGGCCTGCTGCCGTACGTCCTGAAGTGAATGACGCGCGATCCGGTCCCGTCGGGGCCGGGTCCGCTCAACTTGAAGTTGCGGTCGGCGCCCCGGCGCCACCGCTAACCGCCGGAAAGCGGGACAGCTCGACGATGACACGACAAACCCTCATCGCGCTCGGCGCCGGGCTCGTCTCGGCCGTCACCTTCATCTCCGTGGCCCTCGGAAAAGCGGGCCTCGGGGTGCTGCTCTATCTCGTCATCTCGCTGCCCATCTTTCTCGTCGGGCTCGCCATGGGCTGGGCGGCCGCCGCCATCGCCGCGGTCGGCGCGACCATCGTCATCCTGCTCGTCGGCGGCCCCTTGGCGGCCGGCGGCTTTGCGGTGACGCAGGCGGCGGCCCCCGTGCTGCTCACCTATCTCGCCCTGCTCAACCGGCCGGGCTCCGGGTCCGGCGCCGTCGAGTGGTATCCGCCCGGCCGGCTGGTCATCGCCGCCGCGCTGATCGGCGCCGCCCTGTCGATCGTCTTCATGGTCGTGCTCGGCGGCACCGCCGATGCGATCAAGGAGAAGATCGCCCCTCTCATCCAGTCGATGATCGAGGCGCAGTTCGGCGGCACGGGCGCCGTGCCTATCCCCAAGGAGGACATTCCGAAGCTGGTCGATGTCGCCGTCGCAATCCTGCCGGCAATGAGCGCCATCGCGATCATGGGCGCCCTGCTGCTCAATCTGTGGCTCGCCGGCCGCGTGACGCGCGCCTCGGGCCAGCTGACGCGCGACTGGCCGGACCTCACGCAGATCACCTTCCCGCGCGGCACGCCGCTCGCCTTCGCGGCGGCAACGGGACTGGGCTTCCTCGGCGGATTGCCGGGCATGGCCGGCAGCGCCATGTCCGGCGCCCTGTTCCTCGCCTACCTGCTGCTCGGCCTCGCGATCATCCACCATGCGACGCGCGGGGCCTCCTGGCGCCCATTCGCGCTGTGGGCGCTCTATCTCGCGCTGCTGTTCGTCAACCCCACCCTGCTCGCAATCGCCCTCATCGGCCTTGCCGATGCGGTCTGGCCGTTGCGCAGGAAAGAGAGGGACTAGGGAATGGTCCAAGGCGATCACTCCGCATTCCATTGTCCCTAATCCCTAATCCCTAATCCCTAATCCCTAATCCTTATCCCTAATCCCTAACACCTCTCTTGGAGCCAAACATGCAAGTCATCCTCCTCCAGCGCATCGGCCGCCTTGGCCAGATGGGCGATGTCGTCACCGTCAAGAACGGCTTTGCGCGCAATTTCCTGCTGCCGCAGAAGAAGGCGCTGCGCGCCACCGACGACAACCGCAAGAAGTTCGAGTCTCAGCGTGCGCAGCTCGAAGCGAACAACCTCGAGCAGAAAAAGGAAGCCGAGGCGGTCGCCACCAAGCTGGCCGGCAAGACCTTCGTCGCCATCCGCACCGCCGGCGATACGGGCCAGCTCTACGGCTCGGTCTCCACCCGCGACATCGCCGAGGTCGTCACCGCCGGCGGCTTTACCATCGACCGCAATCAGGTCGTCATGGACAAGCCGATCAAGACGCTCGGTCTGCACAAGAGCTCCGTCGCGCTGCATCCGGAAGTGATCGTCGAGGTGACACTCAACGTCGCCCGCTCTGAGGACGAGGCCACCCGTCAGGCCCGCGGCGAGGACGTGACGGTGATCAAGGGTGAAAAGCTCGAAATCGAAACCTTCGATCAGGATGCTCTGTTCGACGAAGGCGCCGCGCCGCAGGACACCGGCGAGGGCGAGGCCGGCGACAAAGCCTGATCGCTTCGCCGTGCGCGAGGGATGGCCGCCGCGGCTTCTGCGGTCTGACGGCCGACCCTCTCGTGTCTCCTGTCGGGTTGCATCGACCGCGACTCAATGCGGCGCTGAGGACCTCGGACCGCCCCGCGGTCGAGGGTGTGCTGTGCATATCTGGGACAGCCTCCGCCTTGACGCCGGAGGAGCGTCCGATTCGGACTGGGGTCGGAGCGCGGACTCGTCTAGCCCGGAGGCATGACACAGATCGCCCTCCTCCCCGCCGAGAAGCTCAAGGCCGTGGCCGCCGCCGACGAGCCGATGGCCTTCCGCTCGGCCCCGCACAACATCGAAGCCGAGCAGGCGCTGCTCGGCGCCATCCTGGTCAACAACGAGGCGCTCGACCGCGTGTCCTCGTTCCTCGATCCGCTGCATTTCTACGATCCGCTGCACGGCCAGATCTACGAGACGCTGGCCAAGCTGATCCAGGCCGGCAAGCAGGCGACGCCGGTCACGCTGAAAACCTTCTTCGAGAACGCCGAGCCGATCGAGCCGAAGCTGACGGTGCCGCAGTACCTCGGCCGCCTCGCCGCCAACGCGACGACGATCATCAACGCCTATCAATACGGCCAGACGATCTACGATCTCGCCGTGCGCCGCCAGCTCATCGTGCTCGGCGAGGACATGGTCAACGTCGCCTACGACAGTCCCGTCGACCAGCCGCCTGAAAAGCAGATAGAGGACGCCGAGGGCCGGCTCTACGGTCTCGCCGAGCAGGGCAAGTACGGCCAGGGCTTCCAGTCGTTCGGCGACGCGCTCACGGCCGCCATCGACATGGCGAGCGCGGCCTACGAACGCGAAGGGCATCTTTCCGGCCTCGCCACCGGCCTCAACGATCTCGACAACAAGATGGGCGGCCTGCAGTCGTCCGATCTCATCATCGTCGCCGGCCGTCCGAGCATGGGCAAGACCGCGCTCGCCACCAACATCGCCTACAATATCGCGAAAGCCTATCGCACCGAGGCGCAGTCCGACGGCAGCCAGAAGACGGTCGACGGCGCGGTCGTCGGTTTCTTTTCGCTCGAAATGTCGGCCGAGCAGCTCGCCACCCGCATCCTCTCCGAGCGTGCGGAAAGTCCTTCGGAGAAAATCCGCCGCGGGATGATCGACGAGGAGGAATTCCGCAAGCTGGTCGGCGCCTCGCAGGAGATGAGCCGCATTCCGCTCTATATCGACCAGACGGGCGGCATCTCGATCGCGCAGCTCTCGGCCCGCGCGCGGAGGCTGAAGCGGCAGAAGAACCTCGGCCTCCTGGTCATCGACTATCTTCAGCTTTTGACCGGCAGCAAGCGCACCGGCGAGGGCCGCGTTCAGGAGGTGAGCGAGATCACCACCGGGCTGAAGGCTCTGGCCAAGGAGCTGAACGTGCCGATCATCGCTCTCTCGCAGCTCTCCCGTCAGGTCGAGCAGCGCGAGGACAAGCGGCCGCAGCTCTCGGACTTGAGAGAATCCGGCTCGATCGAGCAGGATGCCGACGTCGTCATGTTCGTCTATCGTGAGGAGTACTACGTCGAGCGGCTGAAGCCGTCCGAAGGCACCGCGGAGTTCCAGGATTGGATGACGAAAATGAGCCTCGTGCACGGCAAGGCCGAAGTCATCATCGGCAAGCAGCGCCATGGCCCGGTCGGCTCCGTGCAGCTCTCCTTCGAAAGCCAGTTCACCCGCTTCGGCAATCTCGCCCGCGACAGCTACATGCCCGAGCGTCAGGAGTGATCGACGGCGGCTCCGGGCCGGAGAGGGCTCGCGCATGACCGGATACGGCGCGCCGGCCTCGACGGGCGTGATCACTATTGATCTCGGCCAGATCGTCTCGAACTGGCGCGCGCTGGGGGCACTGGTGGCGCCGGCCGAGTGCGCCGCCGTCGTCAAGGCGGATGCCTACGGCCTCGGCGCCGCCCGCATCATCCCTGCCCTCGCGCGGGCCGGGTGCCGCACACTCTTCATAGCAACGCCTTCCGAGGCGATCGAGGCGCGTCGGCTCGCGCCCGAAGCCCGCATCTTCGCGCTCGACGGACTGATGGCCGGCGGCGGCAAGGTGCTGCTCGCAGCGGGAACCATCCCGGTGCTCTCGAGCACCCCCGAGGTTCTCGAATGGGCGGCCCTGGCCGCCGCCCGCGGAGACCGGCTGCCGGCCGCGCTGCATGTCGATTCCGGATTGAATCGACTCGGTCTCTCGGCGCATGAGGTGGACGAGTTGGCTGGCGCCCCGGAGCTGCTCGAACGCCTCGACATCGCCCTCCTGATGAGCCACCTCGCCTCGGCCGACGATCCGAACGATCCGAAGAACGCCGAGCAGCGGCACCGGTTCGACCGGCTGCGCGCATTGATGCCGCCGGCGCCCGCCAGCCTCGCCGCCTCCGACGGGCTGATGCTCGGCCGGCCGTTCCATTACGACCTGGTGCGGCCCGGCTATGCGCTCTACGGCGGTCAGGCCTTCAAGGGCGGAGCGACGCCAGTGAAACCGGTGGTGCGGGTCGAAGCACGCATCCTGCAACTCCGGAACGTGGCGCCGGGCGAAACGGTCGGCTATTCGGCGACGTGGCGGGCTGAGCGACCCTCGCGCATCGCCGTCGTTGCGGCCGGCTACGCGGATGGCTTCTTCCGGCACAACAGCTCACCGGGCGCCCATGCCGGCGGCCGCGTCGCCATCGGCGGCACGCTGGCTCCTATCGTCGGCCGCGTGTCGATGGACCTCATTACTGTCGATGTGACCGGCATCGTCCCGCAACCCGAACGCGGACAGCTCGTCGAACTGGTCGGGCCGAACCTCAGCATCGAAGCGATGGGAAGCAACGCCGGCACCATCGGCTACGAAGTGCTGACCTCACTCGGCCGCCGCTTCGCGCGGCACTACAACGGCAGGGAGAGCTGAGCGGCATGGCCAAGCCATCCAAATCATCGTTCGTCTGTCAGTCCTGCGGGGCGGCATCGCCGCGCTGGGCGGGGAAGTGTGCCGCGTGCGGGGAATGGAACACCATCGCCGAGGAAACGACTCCGGCCGCCATCCCCGGCTCCGGCCTGGCGCGCTCAGCCAAAGGCCGCGCGACAGCGCTCGAGACGCTGGCCGGCGGAACGGCGGAGCCCACCCGCTTTTCCACCCACATCGCCGAGCTGGACCGCGTCACCGGCGGGGGCATCGTGCCCGGATCGGCCCTGCTGATCGGCGGGGAGCCCGGCATCGGCAAATCGACGCTGCTGCTCCAGTTGACCGCCGCCCTCGCCAGCGCCGGACGCCGGGCGCTCTACTTCTCGGGCGAGGAAGCGACCGCCCAGGTGCGGCTGCGCGCCGAAAGGCTGGGTCTCGCAAAAGCTCCGGTGGCGCTGGCCGCCGAGACGAGCCTCGCCAACATCCTGGCGACCCTCGACGCCGAAAAGCGCGCCGACCTCGCAGTGATCGATTCCATCCAGACGCTGTGGTCCGACCAGCTCGACGCGGCCCCCGGCACCGTCAGTCAGGTTCGCGCCGCCACGCAATCCCTGATCCGCCACGCCAAGACGCGCGGCACCGCGCTGCTGCTGGTCGGCCACGTCACCAAGGAAGGCCAGATCGCCGGTCCGAAGGTGATCGAGCACATGGTCGACACCGTGCTGTCGTTCGAGGGCGATCGCGGCCACCCCTATCGCATCCTGCGGGCGACCAAGAACCGCTTCGGCGCCACGGAGGAGATCGGCGTCTTCGAGATGGGGCAGCTGGGTCTCGCAGAGGTCGCCAATCCCTCCGAGCTGTTCCTCGGCGACCGCGACGGCAAGGCTTCGGGCTCGGCGGTTTACGCCGGCATCGAGGGCACCCGGCCGATCCTGGTCGAAATCCAGGCCCTCGTCGCTCCCTCCGGGCTCGGCACGCCGCGGCGCGCCGTCGTCGGCTGGGATGCGAGCCGGCTGGCGATGCTGCTCGCCGTTCTGGAGGCCCGCTGCGGGGTGTCCTTCGCCCAGCACGACGTCTACCTCAACGTCGCAGGGGGGCTCAGGATCGTCGAGCCGGCGGCCGACCTCGCCGCGGCGGCCGCCCTGCTGTCGTCATTTTCGAATGTTCCCAATCCTCCCGACCGCGTCTTCTTCGGCGAAATCTCGCTCTCGGGTGCGGTCCGCGCGAGTTCACACATGGGCCTCAGGCTCAAGGAAGCGACCAAGCTCGGCTTTGCCGATGCCGTCATCCCCGCCGCCGGCGACGCCGGTCCGGAGCGGGAGGCTCAGGGCAAGGATGCTCCGCGACAGGGGCAAGGCCCGCGACCGGCGAGACTGTCGCTCCGGCGCATCACACATCTCAAGGAACTTGCGGACACGCATCGGCCATGCCAGTGAAAACGCGGTTGACCACTTCCGCAGTGCGCCCCGAGCCGGCCAGACGGCAACCCAGACGGCAACCAACGGCCCGCTCGATCCGGCAGGGAAACACTCCATGATCGGCCCGCTCACCTACCTCGACGCCGCGCTCATTGCGGTCGCCTTCATCTCGGGGCTCCTGGCAATGTATCGGGGGCTGACGCGCGAGTTGCTCTCGATCGTCTCCTGGGCGGCGGCCGGCGGCGCGGTGCTCTACTTCGTGCTGACGCAGAAGAAGTTCGCGGAAGACATCGCCCTGCAGATGAACACACAGGTGCCGATCGCCCAGATCGCCATCGGCGCCATCATCTTCCTGATCATCCTGATCGTCGTGCACCTGATCACCGCCCGCATCTCGGACGCGATCCTGGACAGCCGGGTCGGCATGATCGACCGCATCCTCGGCTTCGGCTTCGGCGTGATGCGCGGGTTCCTGCTGATCGTGATCCCGTTCCTGCTCTACGACTGGTTCCTGCTGAACAACCATTATCTGGGCGGCGCCCGTGGCGAGAAGCCGCCGAACATCCCGGTGTGGATCGACAACGCCATCTCGCGCGATGCCATCGTGACGACCGGGCAGGCCATCCATGCGTTCTGCGTGTCGATCTACGAGCAGTATGTCCCCGCCCTGACTGCGCCGACGCCGGCCGGCGAGCAGCAGGGGCAGCTCGGAACGCCGCACCTCCTCCGCATGGTTCTGGAAAACGGAACTGTTTATCATATATCCGTCATGGAGACGGCGGCCTCGAATCGAGCAGTATAGAGGGGGCTGGCGGGTCGGCCCGGCAACCGGGGTGTGCCGGTTGGGCGAGCGGGAACGAGCGGGAGAGTGGCATGACGAACCAACTCGGGGCGCGGCCAGTGTCCAGGGACCTTGGATTCTCCCGCTTCGGTGATGATCGCCTCCGCGAGGAATGCGGGGTGTTCGGCATCTTCGGCCACCCCGACGCTGCCGCCGTCACGACGCTCGGGCTGCACGCCCTCCAGCATCGCGGTCAGGAAGCCTCCGGCATCGTCAGCTTCGACGGCAAGCACTTCCACTCCGAACGTCGCCTGGGTCTCGTCGGCGACAATTTCAACGACGAAAAGCTGATCAAGCGGCTGACCGGCGACATCGCCATCGGCCACAACCGCTACTCGACGACCGGCGAGCCCGCCCTCAAGAACGTACAGCCCCTCTATGCCGACATCGACACCGGCGGCTTCGCGGTCGGCCACAACGGCAATCTCACCAACGCACGCGCGCTGCGCCAGGAGCTGACCCGCTCGGGCGCCATCTTCCAGTCCACCTCCGACACCGAGGTCATCCTCCACCTCTTCTCGCGCTCGCAGAAGCGCCGGCCCGTCGAGCGTCTCGTCGAGGCGCTGTGGAAAATCGAGGGCGCGTGGTCGCTGGTCTGTCTGACCGACAACATGATGATCGGCGCGCGCGATCCCGTCGGCATCCGCCCGCTGGTCATCGGACGGCTGGGTGCCGCCTACGTGCTCGCCTCCGAGACCTGCGCACTCGACATGGTCGGCGCCGAGTTCGTACGCGAAGTCGAGAATGGCGAAATCGTCGTCATCACCCGTGACGGGCTCGAGAGCCACCGCCCCTTCCCGCGCCGTCCCGCCCGCCCCTGCATCTTCGAATACATCTATTTCGCGCGGCCCGACTAGATGATGGGCGGCCGCAGCGTTTACGACATCCGCAAGCAGATGGGCGTGCAGCTCGCCCGCGAAGCCCCCGCCGAGGCCGACGTCATCGTGCCCATCCCCGATTCCGGCGTCCCGGCCGCCATCGGGTATGCACGGGAGTCCGGCCTGCCGTTCGAACTCGGCATCATCCGCAATCACTACGTCGGCCGCACCTTCATCGAGCCGTCGCAGAAGATCCGCCAGTTCGGCGTCAAGCTGAAGCACTCGGCGAACCGCGGTGTCATCCGCGGCAGCCGCATCGTGCTGATCGACGACAGCGTCGTGCGCGGCACGACCTCGCAGAAGATCGTCACCCTGATGCGGGAGGCCGGCGCCCGCGAGGTGCACATGCGCATCTCCTCGCCGCCGATCACGCACCCGGATTTCTACGGCATCGATACGCCGCATCCCAAAGACCTGCTGGCAGCCAACAACGACCTCGAAGGCATGCGCCGGATCATCGGTGCGGACAGCCTGCAGTTCATCTCGGTGGATGGCATCTATCGCGCAGTCGGCTTCGACGCCCGCGATCCGCTGGCGCCTCAGTTCACCGATCACTGTTTCACGGGCGAGTATCCGACCCTTCTGACCGATCTCAATGGTGGCGGTCCGGCGCGACAGCTCTCGCTGCTGGCGGATGTGGGCTGAACTGCAGATACGGCGCGCGGCTCAGATCAGGCCCAGCGACGCCAGCTCCTTGCGCAGCTTGGGCGGCATGGCCGTCAGATCGTCACTCGATCCGGACCCGAGATCGGCGGGGGCATCGGCGGCGTCGAGATAGCGCCAGCCCTGAAACGCCTTGCGAGACACCGGACGCACCGGAACGATGGCGGGATCGAGCAGCAGCAGGCAGCAGGGCGAGCCGTCGTCCTTCGCCCCCACATCGAAGCCGACCAGCCGCTGGCGGCACTGAACGAGACCCTTCACGACCCAGTAGAGCGAGCCGCCGTTTAGCAGCTCGGCCTGACGCTTGGGCGTTTGAAAGGTGGTGTGGAACACGCGCATCCCGCCGCCCTTCGCCTTGAAGCGGCGGTTCGCGGACTGCCACGCGGCCAAATCCTCGATCGAGGCCGCTCCGACGCAGAGCTTGATCAAATTCAACGACATGCAACGGTCCGTATCACGCGGTGGCGGGCCCCAGCTCGGCGACGAGCGCACCCTTCTCGATCTGCTGGCCTTCGACGACGGCCGGACGCAGGACGACGGCGGCTCGCGGCGACGCGATGACGTGCTCCATCTTCATCGCTTCGACGATAGCGAGCGGCGTGCCCAATTCAACCCGCACGCCGGCGCTCATGAACACCTTTGCCACCCGGCCCGTGATCGGGGCGCGGACCAGATCGCCGCTCGGCACGCCGGCCCCGCTGCCGTCTGCCGGCTGCGGCCAGGCCACCCGTACCTGCTGCAAGTCCAAGAGCGCATAGGCGACCCCGGCATCGATCACGACCTCGACGCCCTCGGCGGCCGGTGCTGATCCAGCGGTTGAGCCGATGAACTCGATATGCGGCCCATCCGGCCCCCAGGCGATCACGATCGACTGCGCCCATCCGTCGATCACCACATCGCGGGATTCGACCCGCGGAGAACCCAGCGAAAATCCGTCGCGGGCGTCCCAGGGCGAAGCGTGCGCGGCGGGTCGCTGGGACGTGTCGAGCAGCAGTCCGCGCACGGCCTGCTGGATGGCTTCGAACGGCCGCACGCATGCAATCAGCGCCGGCAGCGCGCGGCCGATGAATCCTGTGTCGAACCGCGCCGCTATCACGGCCTCGTGCCGGACGAGGCGCCGGAGCAGGTGCGCGTTGGTCGCCACCCCCAGCACCCGAGTGGCACTCAGCGCCTTATCCAAAGTGTTCAAGGCGCTCGGACGATCGGCACCGCTCGCCACCAGCTTGGCGATCATCGAATCGTAGTGCGGTCCGATCACGTCTCCCGTGGCGACTGCCGTCTCGACGCGCACGTCCGGACGCTCGGGAAACGTCGCGGCGACCAGCCGGCCGGTCGACGGGGCAAACCCGTCGGCGGGGTCCTCGGCGCAGAGCCGCGCCTCGACGGCGTGTCCGGTGATCTCGATTTCGTCCTGCCGGCGGGGCAGCGGCTCGCCGGCCGCGATGCGGAACTGCCATTCGACCAGATCGAGCCCGGTGATCGCCTCGGTAACCGGATGCTCAACCTGCAGGCGCGTATTCACCTCGATGAAGTAATAGGGCGCGGCCGCGTCCAGCCGGCCGCCTTCGGCCAGGAACTCGACGGTGGCGGCGTTCTCGTAGCCCGCCTCCGTGACGAGTTGCAGCGCGGCACCGGTCAGCCGCTCACGCAGCCCACGGCTCATGCCGGGTGCCGGCGCCTCCTCGATGATCTTCTGATGCCGGCGCTGGAGCGTGCAGTCGCGCTCGTAGAGGTGCACCGCCCGACCATGACGATCCGCGAACACTTGCACTTCGACGTGGCGCGGCTCGCGGATCAGCTTCTCGATCAGCATCCGCCCGTCGCCGAACGCGGCGCGCGCCTCACGCACAGCGCTGGCGAGTTCGCTGGAAAAATCGGCCGGGCGTTGGACGGCCCGCATACCACGCCCGCCGCCGCCCGCCGCCGCCTTGATCATCACGGGAAAGCCGATGCGCGCCGCCTCGGCGGCCAGACTGGCGGTGTCCTGGGCGGCTCCGTGCGCCCCCGGCACGATCGGAATGCCAAGCCGCGCCGCCAGCTCTCGCGCTGCCGCTTTGTTGCCGAGTGCCCGCATGGCGGCCGGCGAGGGACCGATGAAGGTCAAACCGGCTCCCTGCACCGCCTCGGCGAAGTCGGCGTTCTCCGAGAGAAACCCATAGCCGGGATGCACGCAATCGGCGCCAGAGGCGCGCGCCGCGGCAACCACTTTGCCGATGTCGAGATAGCTGTCGACCGCTGGCGACGGGCCGATGTGAACCGCCTCGTCGGCGGCCCTGACGTGAGCCGCCTCGCGATCCGCATCCGAATAGACCGCCACCGTCGAGAGGCCCATCCGACGTGCCGTCCGCGCGATGCGGCAGGCGATCTCACCGCGATTGGCGATCAGCACCTTGCTCAGCGCCGGAACCGCGGCGTCGGCCGCTGCCCGGGTGGGCGCTGATCGTTTCGAACGCGGTTCGCCCTTGGCCATGCGCCCTCACCCGGCCTTCGTCACTTCTCGCGGCAGGAACCCGTGTACTGGGCGACGAGCGGCTGGCCGACGACGCCAAGGTGGCGCGAATGCACAGCCGGATGTTGGCCCGTCGCAGCATCACGGTCGTAGACGGTGGTGATCGTCCAGAAGCCTTCATTGGCGATTTCGAGGAAATGATTGGCGCCGATGGCCCGCGCGAGCGCGAGCTTGCCGGCCTTGCCTCCGTCGGCCGCCACCAGCGCCGCCGACTGCTTGTCCAGATCGATGTCGGCGATCTCGAAACTGAGAGGCGCCGGCGTCTGAGTCTGGAAAGACCCTTTCTCGTAGGTATGCGACGAGCCCGATGGGAATGAACAGACGAGCGGTTTCGGAGGTGCCTCGTCGGCGGCAACGGCAAAGCGCACCCCGGCGCCCAGACCCAGAATGAGACCGGCCAAGACGCCGAGCGCCCGTTTTGCTTTCACGTTCATGCTCACTCCCGATTGAACCCGGCATCTTGTCCACGGCCCGTGCCGCGGTTCCCCTTGCATCGCATCGACACCATGAAGGATGTCTTTCCTGTGGTCAGGGAGCCTGTCTTTCGGCTGAACGGCGCCATTCGCCTGAAGCTCCAGGGACGATCTACGCTCCTCACATGCGGAACACCCCGAACCGCGTCTCGGGGATCGGGGCATTGAGGGTTGCGGCCAGGGCCAGCGCGAGGACACGCCGCGTCTCGGACGGCAGGATGATGCCGTCGTCCCAAAGCCGCGCGGTGGCGTAGTATGGGTGCCCCTCGCGCTCGAACTGCTCGCGGATCGGCGCCTTGAAAGCCTCTTCGTCCGCTGCCGGGCCGGCTGCGCCTGCCTCGGTGCGGACCGTCCAGAGCACGCTCGCGGCCTGTTCTCCGCCCATCACGGAAATGCGCGCATTCGGCCAGGAAAACAGCAGCCGCGGCGAATAACTCCGCCCGCACATGGCATAGTTGCCGGCCCCGAAGCTGCCGCCGACGATGACCGTCAGCTTCGGCACCGCGGCGCAGGAGACGGCTGCAACCATTTTGGCTCCCGCCCGCGCGATGCCGCCCGCTTCCGCCTCGCGGCCGACCATGAAGCCGGCGATGTTCTGGAGAAACAGCAGCGGGATGCGACGCTGGCAGGCCAGCTCGACGAAGTGGGCGCCCTTCTCCGCGCTGTCGGCATGCAGGATGCCGTGATTGGCGAGGATCGCGACCGGCAGTCCCTCGATGTGCGCAAAGCCGGTGACCAGCGTCTCGCCGTAGAGGCGCTTGAACTCGTCGAACTCTGAGCCGTCCACCAGTCTCGCGATGATCTCGCGCGGGTCATAGATCGTGGCCAGCGAGGCCGGCACGATGCCGTCGAGTTCCGCCGCATCGCACGCCGGAGGCCGCGAAGGTCGCATGGCGACCGGCATCCGCTCGACCGGAGCCAGCCGGGCGACGATGCTCCGCGCCATGTCGAGCGCCGCCGCGTCGCTGTCCGCCACATGGTCGACGACACCGGAGCGCCGCGCGTGCACCTCGGCGCCGCCGAGGTCCTCGGCCGTGACCGTCTCCCCCGTTGCCGCCTTCACCAGAGGCGGACCGGCGAGATAGATGGTGCCCTGGCCGCGCACGATGATCGCCTCGTCGGCCATCGCCGGCACGTACGCCCCGCCGGCCGTGCACATGCCCATCACCACCGCGATCTGCGCGATGCCGGCGGCGCTCATGCGCGCCTGATTGTAGAAGATGCGGCCGAAGTGGTCGCGGTCCGGAAACACCTCGGTCTGATGCGGCAGGTTGGCGCCGCCGGAATCGACGAGATAAAGGCAAGGAAGCCGGTTCTCGAAGGCGATGTCCTGCGCTCTCAGGTGCTTCCTTGCCGTGATCGGTAAATAGGTGCCGCCCTTGATCGTGGCGTCGTTGGCGACGATCATGCATTCCCGGCCCGCCACCCGCCCGATGCCGGTCAGCACGCCGGCCGCGTGAATGTCTCCGGAATACATGCCGAAGGCCGCGAGCTGAGAGAGTTCCAGGAACGGCGAGCCCGGATCGATGAGCCGCAGCACGCGATCCCGTGCCAGGAGCTTGCCGCGCTGCGTGTGCCGATCCCGCGCCTTCGCCGGACCGCCGGCCGCCACGAGCGCCCGCTTGGCCACCAGATCGGCGGCGAGCGCCGCGTTGGCAACGCGGTTGGCCCGAAAAGCGGGTGAGGAAGGATCGACCGTGGTTGTCAGTCGCGGCAAGCGTCAGGTCCCGGCACCGTCTCGTTTGATCGAGCTTAGCCCGCCGCAGGACCTGTGCAAGGCGGCGATCCACAGATGCCTTCGAGCCGCCGGATTTCCGCGCTGAAGATTTTCGTCGTATTGAGGGCTGCCGCACCCCGAGACAATCGCGGCCCGGAGACCAAAGTTCCATCGCACCCGACCCGACAGTTCGTGCCGCTGCCGGCTCTCCTCACCTCGCCCGTCCGGCGAACGGTGCGGCTGGCGTGCTGAGCGCCGTCATGGCCGCCATCCTGGCCGGCTGCGCCTCCTCCAATCCGGCGTCTTTCACGACCGCGGGCGAGGCGCCGGGCGCTGCGAGTGCTCCTGGGCCCACACCCGGCTATGTCCTCTCGGAGGAAGAGAAGGGCGCCGACTGCAAGCGCCTCACCGGCCGTATGAAAGTGCGGCTGCTCCAGATCCGCGATTTCAATGAACGCGCCAAGACCTCGGAGCTGTCGCGCTCTCTGCATACCGCCCAGAGCCAGTTCGGCGGCTCCGCCAGCGGCAGCAACCCCGATGCGGAGTACGCGCGCGACCGCGCCATGCTCGACGCCTACAACGGTCAGCTCGCCGTCAAGGGATGCAAGACGCTCGACCTCGACGCCGAGCTGAAGCCCCAACCGGGCGCCGCGAAACCGTGAGGGCACCCGTCGAGACAACGGCCGGAACACCGCTTGCCGCCAAGTTGCGGGAGCGCATCCGTCGCGACGGCCCGATCAGCGTCGGCGACTACATGGCCGCCTGCCTGCATGATCCCGAGCACGGCTATTACCGGATCGCGCCGGCTATCGGCGCCGGAGGCGATTTCATCACGGCGCCCGAGATCAGTCAGGTCTTCGGAGAACTGATCGGGCTGTGGTGCGCCGTCGTCTGGCAGCAGATGAGTTCGCCGCCGGAGCTGCATCTGGTCGAACTCGGACCCGGCCGCGGAACCATGATGCGCGACGCCCTCCGCGCGGCGCGGATCGTTCCGGGGTTTACCGCCGCACTCCGCATCCATCTCGTCGAGACGAGCGAGCGGCTCGAAGCCGGGCAGCGCACCTTGCTGGCGGACTGTGCCGCAAACATCACTTGGCACCGCCACATGAGTGACGTGCCGTGGGGCCAGTCGATCGTCATCGCCAACGAGTATCTCGATACCTTTCCCGTCGACCAATGGCGTTTCGACAGGACAACGGCCGAAGCCTCCGGCGACACGCTCACCGAACTGGCGGGCTCGCTCGATTTCTGGCAGCGCCGCCATGTCGGGCTCGAAGGAGACGGCCGGTTGACCTTCACCTGGACGCGGCCACGAGATGTCGACCGGACTTGGTTCAGACGCCATTTCCTGCGCGCTCTCTATCGACGGCTCGGCGATAGGTTTCTCAGCGGCGACATCATCGAAGTGCGTCAGGCCGGCAACCGCGACTACGCCGAGGAATTCCGGCGCATCCCATCATCGGGAAGCGCCGCGCTCGTGATCGATTACGGTCATGAAACCAGCGGCTTCGGCGAGACGCTGCAAGCCGTCCGTCGCCACCAGTCCGAGCATCCGCTCGCTTCACCCGGCGAAGCCGATCTGACCGCCCAGGTCGATTTCACCGAGGTCGTGGCCCTCGTCGATGACAGCGAGCTGGTGGACCATCGCCCGCTGTTCGACGGGCCGATTACGCAGGCGGAATTTCTCGGCCGGCTCGGCATCGTCGAGCGCGCCAGCCGCCTCATGGCGGCAAACCCGGCCAAAGCGGCCGAAATCGAAGCCGGGGTGGCGCGCCTGATCGCCCCCAACGGCATGGGTACGCGGTTCAAGGTCCTCGGCATCCGCTCGCCGCTGTTGCCCCCGCTGCCGGGGTTCTCGTGAGGTGGTGAGTGGTGAGTAGTGAGTAGAGATCGAACCGGCGCCGAACGTGGCCCGTCGTTGCGTAGCTGGCGCTCACCCACTACTGAAATCCCCTCACTACTCACGACCTCACCACCTCACGACCTGACCACCTCACCCCTACGGGACCCATGCTAACCCCCTTCACCGCCGACAACCTCGCCATACTGCCGCGCGTGCGGCACGGGTTCTTCACCCGCGAAGGCGGCGTTTCCGACGGCCTCTATCGCAGCCTCAACTGCGGAGCCGGCTCGAACGACGACCGGGTTTCGGTGATCGAGAACCGCTCCCGCGTGGCCGAGCATCTCGGCTCCCCGATCGGCGACGTGGTGACTCTCTTTCAGGTGCACAGTGCCGACGCGCTGGTCGTCGACAGGGCCGTGCCTCGAGAAGACCTGCCGCGCGCCGACGCCCTCGTCACCCGCACCCGCGGGCTCGCCATCGGCGTGCTGACGGCCGACTGCACGCCGGTGCTGTTCGCCGACCCGGCGGCTGGCGTCGTGGCTGCCGCCCATGCCGGCTGGCGGGGCGCGCTCGGCGGCATTCTCGAAGCGACGGTCGCCGCCATGGAAACTCTCGGCGCCACGCGCAAGGGCATCCGGTGCGCCATCGGACCCTGCATTTCCCAGCGTGCTTACGAGGTCGGCACCGAATTCGAAACGGAATTCCTAGCAAAGCACTCGGATTACAAAAGGTATTTTCAGCGTCCCGGCCGCACGGAGAAGCCGCGCTTCGATCTGCCGGGCTTCGTCGAGGGCCGCCTCAAACACCTAGCGCTCGGCGTCGTTGAGCGCTCGGCACCCTGCACGTACGAGAACGAATCGCTGTTTTTCAGCTATCGGCGCTCTCAGCATCGAAATCAGCCGGATTACGGCCGTCAAATCTCTGCCATTGTTGTGACTTAACGGCACAATCCACAGGCATCATGCCAATTTGGCACCCTGCGTTAAGCCCAAACGGTGTTTTGCGGGGAAACCGTCTGGACGCAGGGGAACCGGCTGGCTAAAAAAATGACAGTGGGTACCGGTAAGAGGAGAGCAGGGCCGCAAGGTTTGTACGCCGGCCGCCGGAAAACAGCGGGAGCTTCAAAGGGGGGCGTCATCGTGACGACCATTGAAACTGCTGCGGCGTGGCGCGTCGGAAAGCCGTTCACGCTGGCAGCCTTAGCAGCAATCGTCAGCGTCGGCCTTGCCGGATGCGAAACCAGCAGCACCCTCTTCGGATCTTCCGGAGATGCGACTGCACCAGTCGCCGAGGCCGTGCAGCAGCCTGCCGTCGCGCAACCGGCGAAATTCGCCGTCGCCGCCGTCATCGGTCCATCTGAACCGGTCGCGCGCCAACTCGAAACGCAGGTGCAGGCGGCGCTCGTGCGCCAGAACATCACCGTTGCGAAATCACCGACCGACAAGGCGGAATATACGCTGCGCGGCTATCTCGTTTCCGCCCGCGAAAAATCGGGCACCAAGATTTCCCACGTCTGGGATGTGACCGATCCGACCGGTAAGCGGGTCAATCGCATCACCAGCGAGGAGCTGGTAGCGGGCGCGCCCGGCAAGGATCCGTGGTCGGCCGTCACACCGCAGCTCGTCGATCAGATCGCCAACAAGACGGCAGGCTCGCTCGCCGCCTGGCTGCCGACCCAGCCGGCCGTGCAGCCGCTGCCGGCCTCGTCGGTTCCGATCGCCGGCTCACCCGGCGTGCCCGTCACGCCGGTTGCGGCCTATCCGACCGGCCCGGCTCCTGTCGCCGCGGCTCCCGCACCGGTCACCGCTCCGCAGGTCGCCACGGGGCTTCCCCCCGCAGCAGCCGTCGGTGGCGGACCGACGACCACGGCCAGCATCACGCGCGAAGCGGTGATGGTGCCGAGCGTTGCCGGGGCTCCCGGCGACGGCAGCGTGTCGCTGACCAGCGCCATCCAGCGCGAACTGTCGAAGGGCGGCGTCGCTCTGACCGACAAGCCGGCCGGACCGACCTACAAGGTCGAGGGCAAGGTCGTCGTCGGCCAGGGCAAGGACGGCAAGCAGCCGATCAGCATCGACTGGGATGTCAAAGATCCCAAGGGCAAGAAGCTCGGCACCGTGTCGCAGAAGAACGAGATCCCGCAGGGCTCGGTCGACGGCGCCTGGGGCAAGACGGCCGATGCGGCAGCCGCCGCCGCGGCGCAGGGAATCATCAAGCTTCTGCCGACCCAGACTCGCACGAACTAGCGCGCACGAACTTGCGGGGGCGCAGCGGGCGACCCGGCGACCCGGCGAGTCGATTTTCCAAGCGGGCGGGCGTTTTCGCCGCGTGGGTTGCGTCCAAAAGTACAGCCTGTTTCGAGGCCCGGGCCGTTTACCCGCCCGGGCCTCGTTGCTAGAAGCCGGGCGTCCGGTCCGCCTTCTCAGGGTACCGGACCTGCATCCGCCGAGCGAGGTCACCATGTCCTTCGACGCCCGAGACCACGGCGGCCGAGATCCGGGGGGCAAGGGCGGCGCGCCGCGCATGAAACTGGTGTCGGGCAATTCCAATCGCCCGCTGGCGGAAGCGATCGCCCAATACCTCAGGATGTCGCTGACCAAGGCGCAGGTCCGGCGTTTCGCCGACCTCGAAATCTTCGTCGAAATCCAGGAGAACGTGCGCGGGCAGGACGTATTCGTCCTGCAGTCGACCTCGTTTCCCGCCAACGACAACCTGATGGAACTGCTGATCCTGATCGACACGCTGAAGCGGTCGTCGGCGCGGCGGATCACCGCCGTCATTCCCTATTACGGCTACGCCCGCCAGGATCGCAAACCCGGTCCGCGCACGCCTATCTCGGCCAAGCTCGTCGCCAACCTGATCGAGCGTGCAGGGGCCGACCGCGTTCTCACCCTCGATCTGCACGCCGGCCAGATCCAGGGCTTCTTCGACATCCCGACCGACAATCTGTTCGCCGCCCCCGTGATCATGCGCGACATCTCGGAGCGCTATGGCTCAAAAAACCTCGTCGTCGTCTCGCCCGACGTCGGCGGTGTCGTGCGCGCGCGCGGCCTCGCCAAGCGCATCGACGTGCCGATCGCCATCTGCGACAAGCGCCGCGAGAAGCCGGGCGAGAGCGAAGTTATGAATGTCATCGGCGACGTTTCCGGCAAGCGCTGCATTCTCATCGACGACATCGTCGACAGCGGCGGCACGCTGGTCAACGCGGCGGAGGCCTTGAAGAAGCACGGCGCCACCGAGGTGATGGCCTACATCACGCACGGCGTGCTCTCGGGCGGCGCGGTCTCGCGCATCCAGAATTCGAGCCTCAAGTCGCTGGTCATCACCGACAGCATCCTGCCGACCGAGGCCGTCAAGGCCGCCAAGAACATCCGCATCTTGTCCGTCGCTCCGCTGATCGGCGAGGCTATCGCCCGCACCAGCAGCGAAGAGAGCGTGTCGAGCCTGTTCTACTGAACGCGACCTTTCTACGACCCCCACCATTTAACCGAACCGCCCTCATCCTCGATCGAGCACGCTGCTTCAGCGCGCGTAGAGCGGGAATCCATCAGTGTGAGACCGACCGCAGGGCTCAACACAATTGTTGGCCGCACTGAGCTTCACGATGGAACCCGACGCATTCGGGCCGTGCCCTCACGCCTCGAGGATGCCGACGCTCGTGACTGACTGGGGGACAGAGGAGGTGTTCACGTGAGCTTCGAGAGGCGAAGGCGGGCGGTGCCGAAGCTGAGTTCCTGGCCCATATCGCGCAGCGGCAGGGCCCCGTCGCCGACCGGCTGGCCATCGATCCGCGTGCCGTTGGTCGAGCCGGCGTCACGCACCGAGAGGCCGCGACCGTCGAACATGATCTGCGCGTGAACGCTCGACACGCTGTCGTCGTCGATGACGAAATTCACCCGACCGCGGTCGCGCCCCACTGTCCAGATCGTCGGGCCACCGTCGGGGCGCAGCTCGAATTGGAGCGAACGGCCGGACGGATCGAACCCGGAGAGCATCCAGCCGCCGCCCGCCGATTGACTGGGCGCGGGAACGGCGCGGGGTTGAGGCGCCTCGGCGGCAACGGTGAACTCCGCACTTCCGAAGCGCAGCACGGTTCCACTCGCCACGCTGGTCCGCGAGACCTTCACGTTGTTGACGAAGGTGCCGTTCGAGGAGCCGAGATCGGTCACCTCCAGCGTGCGGGTCGATGGATTGAAGCTGAGATTGGCGTGCGAGGTCGAGACGGTATCGTTGTCGATCGAGATCTGAGCCCCGCCGCTGCGGCCGACGAGCATAGGCCGACCTGAAACATCCAGGTGATAGACCTGGCCCGTCGTCGTCGAGCGCAGCACAGGTTGCGATCCCGCTCCGCTCCCGTAACCGGGTGCCGCCCCGCCGCCACCCATGCGCGGCGCCGGCCACGCATTCGGCGTCCTGCGGGTCAGCCGGTCGCTGAGGGTCGCCAGCAATCCCGCCGAGCCGCGGTTGCGTATCGAGAAGACGAGAGCGGCCAGCGCCAGCGTCGCGGCCATGCCGACGATCAGCGGCAGCAGGAACGAACGCGGCCCGCCGGTGCACGGCGAAGTGTCGGCGGTATAGCGAATCTGCTTGTCTTGCAGGAAGCGGATCACTTCGCTCGAGTGAATGGAAAAGAACAGGCCCTGCGTTCCTGTAGGAGCGAGCGTGTTCACGCCGATGACGACGCCGCACGCATCGAACAGCGGGCCACCGCTGTTGCCCTCGTTGATGGCGGCGTTGTGCTGAACGGCGCGCGCGTTGATGACTTGAGAGTCGCCCACCTTCAGCCCTTCCGCCGGGGTCATGCGGGACACGGACCCGGTGGTGACCGTCGGGTCGTAGAGGCTCGGGTCCTTCAGCATGTCGAGACCCGCCAGCTCGGGCCTGTCGATCACGTTCATGTTGAGATTGGCGGCGACGGGATAGCCGATGGCCAGCACCGTCATCTGCTTGTCGGGACCGTAGTCGGCGAGTTTGAGCGGCTTGCCGGGGAGATCCTCGCGCGCTTCGAGGATCGCGAGATCGACCTGCGGCCGCGCGGCCAGCAGGCGGGACGCCACCAGCTTCACCTCCGACCCGTCATTGAACCCTAGGAAGAAAACAGAGCCGCTTTCGACCACGTGGAAATTGGTCGTGACGTGACGGCTGCCCCCGACGAGAAAGCCGGTTCCAGTCTTGACGCTGGTGATCTTATCCCCGTCCATCGCGACGGTGTAGACCTTGTAGATGCTGGCTTCGGTGCGGCGGGTATCGAAGGACGACGCGCGCGTGGCCGGATGCAGCAACGCGGTCAGCACGACGGCGACCACGGTCATTGCCGTCCAGGTACGGCGATGTGAACTCGCATGGACCCAAGACGACATGCAGCACCCCTGTCGGTCCCGACACGAATGCATCGAAGCTACCCCATCGCCCGGCCGGCGACCAGACCCGCTGCGATCGATGTTTAGCGGTAGGCAAAGACTAAGGCCGTGAACCTAATTGGGACTTTCCGGTCCGGCGAAGTTGATCTAATGTCAAAATATTCTCTTGCCCCATCGCCTTCACACACGCGTTCGGGAGGCTTCATATGTTCATGCGCACGATCACGGTGCTGATCGCATCGGCTTTCGTTCTCGCCACGGTCCCCCCCGAGCCCGTCGATGCCAGGCTCGGCATCAAGCGGATCCTCCGCGTCCCGAAAAAAATCGTACGGGCGCCGGTCAGGGTCCTGAAGGCCGTCCGGCCCGACCGCATCTTGAGGACCGTCATCCGACCCGTGGTCCGGCTGCCCGTACGGCTCGGCTGGAACCTCAGGAAGCGCTACGGAATCCTGCCGGTGCTGGTGATTGGTCCGGCCATCCTGCATCGCCTGTCGCCCCGCCATCAGGCCGAAGCGACCAAGCGCGCCAAGGTCGTCGTCGAGAAGGATCCCGATTCCCGCGTCGTCGACACCTATGAGATCAAAGACAAATCGGGCGAGAAATCGGTGACGATCATTGCCGAGCCGTCGCAGAAGGCGATCGATTTCAAGGACGATCCGGCCTTCACGCTGACCGCTGCCTTGATCGAGGACCCGGTGCCGGCGTCCGGCAAGTCGGCCGACACGACCCAGGACGCGACGGCGCGCGCGCCCGAGCGTGAGGCCGGACCACAATCGGCGCCGGAGCCGCAACCGGATCAGCAGACCACTCCCACCGATACGAAGCTCGCCAGCGGAGAGGCCCCGGCGGCGACCGGCACATCGGACACGAAGATCGTCGATCTGCCTCAGGTCAAGCTGCTCAGCGCGACCGATACACTGCGCATCAGCGAGATCGCCCCCGACACCAAGTGCCGCAAGGTGGTGACGGAATTCCAGATCAAGCCCGCCGCCAAGGGCAAGACGTCCAGCAAGGAGAAGACCGCGGACGGCACCACGGCCACAGCCGAGGTCAGCGCCAAGCAGCCCGAAGGCGAGAAGAGTTCCAACACCGTGATCTTCTGCCAGACGCCGGTCGGCGAGTGGAAGCCGGCCTCCGCGTAGGAGCGAGACGAGTGTGGGCCGGTCCTCCAGTGGCGACCCGGCCGGCCCATTTCCGCAGGTCGTGTTCGGCATGTCCAGTTCCGCAGGTTGAATGTGCGCCCCGGCGGCGATAGGTTCGCGCGGTCTTTCGTGCTTCGGGGTTCGCTCATGTCGTGGCCGACGGTCAAAACAAGCCGGAGCCTCGGTTGCTTCGCTCTGACGGCATGTTTATGCGCTACGGCGCATTCCGCATCCGGTCTGGGCACGGCCGCCGCTTCACCCCGTCATGCCGTCTCGGCCAGCGAGGCAGATGCCACGCCAGAGCCGCAAGTGAGCGCGGCACCTGGACGGCAGGTCGCCGGTGCCGGACGCGATTTTTACTGGGAGCCGCCCTCCGCACCGGATGCCCCTCCGACAGCTCCCGAGCCGGCTGTGCCCACACCTCAGCCCGCCCCGGCTGAACCGGCTCTGACCAAGCCCGAGGTCGTATTGCCGCTGCCGTCTCCGACACCGGCCCCAACGCCGACCCCGACGCAGCCGACGACGCCGTCCCCGTCCTTCCTGCCACCGCAGGGGGGCAGTCCGCGCATGAGCGGCAAGACACTGCAGGTCCAGGTCGTGCTCGGTGCATCCGCCAAGGACCCCGCAACAGCGAGCCTCGGCGCGGTGTTCGACGGCGTATCCGATCCGGCACTGGCCAAGACACTCGGGCTCGACAAACCGGGCGGCGCCTTCGTTCTGGAAACGATGCCGGGCAGTCCCGCCGCCCAGTCCGGCCTCCGGTTCGGCGACGTCATCCAGGCCCGCGACGGCACGCCGGTCGTCGACCACGAGCAGTTCGCCCAGACGATCCGCTCTCTTGCGCCCGGCACCTCGCTGGCCCTGACCGTGTTTCGCGTCGGCGACGACGGCTCCGCCTACCTCCAGGCTCTGCGCAAGAACGGCGAGGCCGGCAGCGTGCCGGCTATGAACCTGCTCGGGCGGCTCTACAGCAAAGGCGTCGGCGTCGCGCGCGACGAGAGCGAGGCGGTCAACTGGTACAAGCGGGCGGCCCAGGCGGGAGACACCACCGGCATGGTCCAGTTCGGCGAGGCGCTGGCGACCGGCTCCGGAACCATCAAGGATGGGCAGGAAGCGGCTCGCTGGGTGCGGAAGGCCGCCGACGCCGGCAACACCCGCGCCCACTACATCATGGGGCTGATGTATCTCGTCGGCGACGTTGTGCCGAAAGACCCGCTTGAAGCGCTCTCCTCGCTGAAGAAGGCCGCCGAACAGAACCATACGCCGGCCATGGTGGCGCTCGGCAGCATGTTCGCCGGCAGTGGGGGCCTTGCGACGGACTACCTGCAGGCGGTGCAGTGGTACAAGCGCGCCGCCGATGCGGGCGATCCCAACGGCATGCGCAATCTCGGGCTGATGTACTACCACGGGCGCGGCGTGGCCAAGGACGATGCGGCAGCCATGCTCTGGTACCGCAAGGCCGTGCAGCTCAACGACCTGACGGCGATGCACAATCTCGCAGTCATGCACGAAGAAGGGCGCGGCACCGCGCGCGACCCGGCGGCCGCCGCCGAGCTGATCTATCAGGCGCTCGAAGGCCGCTATCCGTTTTCCTACCAGCAGATGGTCCAGCACAACCGCGGCTGGAGCCGCGACTTCCGCAAGGCGCTGCAGCAGAAGCTGGCTCAGGGCGGCTATTATACCGGTGCCATCGACGGCAACTTCAAGCAGAGCACGCTCGATGCGATCAATGCGCTGGTGCGCCGCCCGCGCTGACGCGCTCGACCACCCGTTGGTCGGAACATTTTGCTCAATCCCTGCGCACGTCGCCTGAAGTTTACGCGCTTGCCGCGCCACGACGCAGGCTGAGCCCCCTGTTTCCAGGACCTTTCGGTCTGGCACGCGGCGTGCAGTTAACACCATTATAATGCCTCTAGGGTTCCGGCTGCGCTCATTGCAGCGCTGGTCCGAGAGAGGCGCTACCCGCCGGGCAATGCCGCCCGCGGGAGCCACGGCGGGACAAAAGCCCGGGAGAGCTCAGCCGCGTGATGCTCCGGCATTCGGGCGGACGGCTTCCTCGCGTCCTGCGTGCCGCTCGATACCGATCTCCGAAGTCTCCCCGGCTCATTCGGCCATCGTCGAAGGCAACAGGAGATGATCATGACGAGACGTCCGTTCCACGCCCTCGGCCTAGCGGCCCTTCTCGCGCTGGCCCTGGTGCCGGCCGGCGCCGAAGCCGCCGCCAAGAAGGACTTCAAGGTCGCGTGGTCGATCTACGTCGGCTGGATGCCGTGGGGCTATGCCGCCGATACCGGCATCGTCAAGAAGTGGGCCGACAAATACGGCATCGGAATCGAAGTCAAACAGTTCAACGATTATGTGGAATCGATCAACCAGTACACCGCCGGCGCCTTCGACGCGGTGACCGTCACCAACATGGACGCGCTCTCGATCCCCGCCGCCGGCGGCGTCGACACGACCGCCGTCATCGTCGGCGATTTCTCGAACGGCAACGACGCCGTGATTCTCAAAGGGAATGACTCGCTCGCCGCCATCAAGGGGCAGACGATCAACCTCGTCGAATTCTCCGTCTCGCACTACCTCCTCGCCCGCGCACTCGAAAGCGTTCAGCTTGCCGAGAAGGACGTCAAGGTCGTCAATACATCCGACGCCGACATGGCGGGCGCCTACAAAACCTCCGACGTGACGGCGGTCGTGACCTGGAAGCCGATCGTCTCGACCATTCTCGAATCCCCCGACGCCAAGAAGGTGTTCGACAGCTCGCAAATTCCCGGCGAGATCATCGATCTCATGGTCGCCAACACCGATGTGGTGAAAGACAACCCCGCGTTCGCCAAGGCGCTGGCCGGCATCTGGTACGACACCATGAAGGCGCTCGGCGACGGCACGGCCGCCAAGGAGGCGATGGCCAAAGCGTCGGGCACCGATCTCGCCGGCTTCGAGGAGCAGCTCGCCACGACCAAGCTCTTCGCGGACCCCAGGGACGCGGTTGCCTTCACCACTGGAGCCGAACTCAAAACCGTCTCCGAGAAGGTTTCGAGCTTCCTCTTCGACAAGGCGCTGCTCGGCAAGGACGCCAAGTCGGCGGGGGCCATCGGCATCGAGTTCCCAGATAAGAGCGTGTTCGGCGACGCCAAGGCCGTGAAGCTGCGCTACAACGCGACCTTCATGCAAATGGCCGCCGACGGGAAGTTGTGAACCTAAGTCGCAACACCGGCGCCTTGAACGCAACAGCCCGCAAATATGCGTCATGGCCGCCTTCGCGGCCATGACGCCGAATGAGAGTGCAACGAAAATCAGAAGGCAAGGACACTGAGGCATGCGGGCGATCAACATCAGGACGGGGCGGGCGGGGACGATCGTCCTCGCGGCGCTGCCGTTCGTCCTGGTGCTCGTCGCCTATATGATCGGCTCGCACCTGCGCCTCGCAGACAATCCCAACGACAAGGTGCTGCCGAGCCTCCCGACCATGTTCGAGGCCGTGAAGCAGTATGCGTTCATTCCCGACCCCCGTAGCGGCGACTATCTCTTCTGGACCGATACGGCGGCAACCTTGTCCCGCATCCTCATCGCCCTCGCCATCTCGACCGCGATCGCCCTGACCGCCGGCGTTGCCATCGGCCTGCTGCCGCTCGCCAACACCACCCTCGGACCCATCGTCGCCGTCGCCTCGATGGTGCCGCCGCTCGCGCTGCTGCCGATCCTGTTCATCGTCATGGGTCTCGGCGAAGCCTCGAAAATCGCACTCGTCGTCATCGGCACGGCCTTGAAGCTGACCCGCGACGTGGCCTTGCGCGTGCAGGACATCCCGCCGGAGCAGATCATCAAGGCGCAGACGCTCGGCGCCTCGACGCCTCAGATAGCGCTGCGCATCGTGGTTCCGCAGATCGTGCCGCGCCTGATCGATGCCCTGCGGCTCGAACTCGGCCCCGCCTGGCTGTTCGTGATCGCTGCTGAAGCGGTCGCCGCCGACGCCGGCCTCGGCTACCGCATCTTCCTCGTGCGCCGCTATCTCGCGATGGACGTGATCATTCCTTATGTCGTCTGGATCACGCTCCTGGCCTTCCTCATGGATGCGATCCTGAAAGCGCTCCAGCGCAGCGCCTTCCCCTGGTTCGCGGCGGCGAGGGCCCAATGAGCGAGATCGTCTTCGACCGGGTGTGGAAGGAGTACGGTGACACCATCGTGCTCGAAAACATCTCGCTCGAAATTGCTGCGGGCGCCTTCGTCGCCCTCGTCGGACCCTCCGGCTGCGGAAAGACCACTTTTCTCCGGATGCTGCTCGGAGGAGAGCGGCCGACGCGCGGGGCCATCCTCGTCGACGGCAAACCGCTGAGACCCGAGCCCGACGCCGATCGCGGCGTGGTGTTCCAGCGCTATTCGGTGTTTCCGCACCTGAGCGTGCTCGGCAACGTGCTCATCGGACGCGAATTCGAGAGATCGCGAGGCATCGGCCGGCTGTTCGGCGCGGCCCGACGCCACGCGATCGACGAAGCCCGTTCGCTGGTCGCCGCCGTCGGCCTCGCCGGCCATGAATCCAAGTACCCGGCGGCTCTCTCCGGTGGAATGCAGCAGCGCCTCGCGCTGGCGCAGGCCATCATGCGAAAGCCGAAGGTGCTGCTCCTCGACGAGCCGTTCGGAGCGCTGGACCAGGGCATCCGTGCCGACATCCACGCCCTGATGCAGTCGCTGTGGCATGATCGCGGCATGACGGTCGTCATGGTCACCCACGATCTATCGGAGGCCTTCCGGCTCGGTACGCGTGTCGTCGCGCTGGAACGCCGTCGCAACCGCCCGGAGGAAGTGCCACGTTGCGGCGCGACCATCGCACAGGACATCGAGGTGTGGCCGCGCAAATCCTCGCTGGCGATCAACGGCCACGGGTTGCACAGCGCACCTGCGTCGGACGGCTAGAGGAGCTAAGAAACCGAGCGCACCTGCGCTCCGGACGGGGACGGCCCTGCCCGATCGCAACAGCACCGGGACGGCCCGGACCGATTGGAGCGCCGGTCTCTTCGAGACCCGCGCCCGGGGAGCCGAAGAGCATGAGCCGAGACATTTACGAGGACACCCTGCCGGGCGGCAAGCATTGGTCGTTCATCATGCGCCGCAACGCGCACCTGACGCTGACCGACGTCGAGGGCGGTGCCAACGCAGGTATGCTGTTCTACAATCCCGCCAACCTGCTCGAGCGCTACAACGCACCCGATACGCTCAAGTGCCAGCACACATTCAAGCTGACGCGCGGCCACTGCCTCTATTCGGACATGGGCCGCATCTTCTGCTCGATCGTGGAGGATACGGCCGGCTGGCACGATACGGTGTGCGGCAACGCCTCCAAAGCCAAGGTCGCCACGCGATGGGGCGAGACATGCTACCAGACCCACCGCAACGACTGGCAGCAGAACGGCCACGACAGCTTTCTCGTCGAAGCCGCCAAATACGGGCTCGGACGGCGCGACCTCGCCGCCAACGTCAACTGGTTCAGCAAAGTCTCCGCTGACGAGACCGGCCGCCTGACCTTCGATCCGGCAGCATCGCACGCCGGTGCGCGCGTCGTGCTCCGGTTCGAGATGGACACGCTCATCCTCCTCCACACCTGCCCGCATCCGCTGAACCCGGCGCCCAGCTATCCGCGCAAGCCGGTGCACTTCGAAATTGCGGCGGGTGAGCCCGCGCCAGACGACGATGCCTGCCGGCTGTTCGCGCCGGAAAATACCCGCGGCTTAGAGAACAACCGCGTCCACCACATCGGCTGCTGCTAAAGGGAGCCGACCATGATCAAGGAAAGCCCGCTCTCGGCCACCGCGGCCACCTATCGCAATACGGTGCCCGCCGGCACCTACTGGATGCACACGCTCGGCGGCGGAGAAACGCTTCGCATCGTCGATGTGGAGGGCAACCAGGCCGCCGATACGCTGTTCTTCAACGCCGACGACCCGCACGAGCGCTACTCGGCGACCGACACTCTCCGCGAGCAGGGCAACGTCTATCTCGGCGCGGGGACCGTCATCCTGTCCGACCTTGGACGCCCCATGCTGATCATCACCGCCGATACCGTCGGCCGCCACGACACCCTCGGCGGCGCCTGCGCCACGGAAAGCAACACGGTGCGCTACGCCCTCGACAAGAAGTCCATGCACGCCTGCCGCGACAGCTACATGCTGGCCATCGCCGAGAACGAGCGGTTCGGGCTCACCAAGCGCGACATCGGCCACAACATCAATTTCTTCATGAACGTTCCGGTGACGTCGGACGGCGGGCTGACCTTCGCGGACGGGCTCTCGGGCCCGGGCAAATACGTCGAGTTGCGCGCCGAGATGAACATCGTCGTGCTCATCTCCAACTGCCCCCAGCTCAACAATCCCTGCAACGCTTACAACCCGACGCCCATCGAAGTGCTGATCTGGGCGAAGGGGGCCTGACCCGAATGTTCAAGAAGGTTCTCATCGCCAACCGCGGCGCCATCGCCTGCCGCATCATCCGCACGCTCGACCGTCTCGGCGTGGCCAGCGTCGCCGTCTATTCCGAGGCCGACCGACACTCCATGCACGTCGCAGAAGCGAGCGAGGCGATCGGCATCGGCCCGGCTCCGGCCGCTGAGAGCTATCTCAATATCGATGCCATTCTCGACGCCGCACGTGCGACAGGTGCCGAGGCGATCCACCCCGGCTACGGTTTCCTGTCGGAGAACCCCGGCTTTGCGGAAGCCTGTGCCGTGGCGGGTATCGTCTTTGTCGGCCCGAAGCCGGAGCACATGCGCGCCTTCGGCCTGAAGCACAAGGCGCGCGAGCTGGCTGTCGAGGCCGGCGTGCCGCTCGCGCCCGGTTCCGGCCTGATCCGCGACCTCGCCGAGGCCGAGTCGGAAGCGCAGCGCATCGGCTATCCGGTGATGCTGAAGAGCACGGCCGGCGGTGGCGGCATCGGGTTGCAGCTCGTCCCATCCGCCGCCGAGCTGCCGGCGCTCTACGAGCGCGTCGAACGGCTGGCCCGCAACAACTTCAAGGACGCCGGGCTCTTTCTCGAAAAGTACGTCGCCCGCGGGAGGCACATCGAGGTGCAGGTGTTCGGCGACGGACGCGGGCGCGTCATCTCGCTCGGAGAACGCGACTGCTCCGCCCAGCGCCGCAATCAGAAGGTGATCGAGGAAACGCCGGCACCCGGCATTCCAGACTGGACCCGCCGAGCGCTGTGGGATACCGCCCGCCGCCTCGGCGAGCGGGTGAAGTACGAGAGCGCCGGCACCGTCGAGTTCCTCTTCGACAACGAGACGAACGACTTCTATTTCCTCGAAGTCAACACGCGGCTGCAGGTCGAGCACGGCGTCACCGAGGAAGTGACCGGCATCGATCTCGTCGAATGGATGCTGCGGCAGGCGGCCGGCGAAACGCTGCTGCTCGATCAGTCCCGCATCCGCCCACAAGGTGCGTCGATCCAGGTCCGCCTCTACGCCGAGGATCCGGGACGCGAGTTCCGCCCGAGCGCCGGCCTGCTGACGCACGTGAACTGGCCGCGCAACGTCCGCGTCGAGACCTGGGTCGAGACCGGCAGCGAGGTGTCGCCCTACTACGATCCCATGCTCTCCAAGATCATCGTGCGCGGTGAAACGCGCGAGGAGGCACTCGACCGGCTGCGCAGCGCACTCGACACGACGGTGATCGCCGGCCTCGAAACCAATCTCGGATATCTGCGGCAGCTCGCGGCGTCCGACATCCTCGCGGACGGCCGGATGCTGACCAGCACGCTGGCCACTTTTGCTTATCAAGCCCGCACCGTGGAGGTGCTGTCGCCCGGCACGCAGACGACCCTCCAGGACTGGCCCGGCCGCCTCGGATTCTGGGCCGTCGGCGTGCCGCCTTCGGGGCCGATGGACGACCGCTCCTTCCGGCTGGCCAATCGCATCGTCGGAAACGACGAAGGTACGCCGGCGCTGGAGATCACGCTGGCGGGGCCGACGCTGCGATTCAATACCGACGCCGTCGTCTGCCTCGCAGGAGCGGAACTCAACGCCACCATCGGCGACCGCTCGGTGCCGTTCTGGCAGGCATTCGACGTCAGGGCTGGTGAGACGCTGAACCTCGGCACCGTCAAGGGAGCCGGGGCACGCGCGTATCTCGCCATCCGCGGCGGCTTCGACGTTCCACCCTACCTCGGCAGCTCGGCGACCTTCACCCTCGGCAAATTCGGCGGGCATGGCGGTCGCGCGCTGCTGACGGGCGACGTCCTGCACATCCGAAGGCCAGCCGACGGTCCCGGTGCCGCACCGAACTCAGAATGGGTTCCTGCAATCTTGCCGGACGACCTCAAGCCGGCGCTCACACATGCCTGGAGCATCGGCGTTCTTTACGGCCCGCACGGCGCGCCAGACTTCTTCACGTCCGCCGACATCGACATGCTGTTCGCGACGGATTGGGAGGTGCACTACAATTCCAACCGCACCGGAGTCCGCCTGATCGGACCGAAGCCGCAGTGGGCCCGCGCCGACGGCGGCGAGGCGGGACTGCACCCGAGCAACATCCACGACAACGCCTATGCCATTGGCGCGATCGATTTCACCGGCGACATGCCGGTGATCCTAGGTCCCGACGGCCCCTCGCTCGGCGGCTTCGTCTGCCCGGCCACCGTCGTCGCTGCCGAGTTGTGGAAGATCGGCCAGCTCCGGCCGGGCGACACGGTTCGCTTCCAGCGCCTGACCCCGCTCGAAACTGCGGCGCTCGAAGCGGCGCAGACTGCGGCCATCGCATCGCTCAAGACCGCCACCCCCTCAGACCCTCTCGATCCACTCCCGCTCGGTGCCGACGACTGCATCCTCGGCGAGCGCGCGGAGACCCCCGTTTCACCTCGCGTCGTCTATCGCCGCGCTGGCGACAAGTATCTGCTCGTGGAATACGGACCCATCGTCCTCGACCTCGAACTGCGCTTCCGCGTCCACGCGCTGATGCAGGCACTCGGCAAAGCCATCGCGTTCGAGGGCCTTGCCGGCATCATCGACCAGACCCCCGGCATCCGATCCCTGCAGATCCACTACGACAGCGCCGTGCTGCCGCTGGCGCGGCTGCTCGCGGCGCTGCAGATCATCGAAGAGGGGATGACCGATCTCGATGCCATCGAGGTGCCGTCCCGCATCGTGCATCTGCCCCTCTCGTGGGACGACCCCGCTGTGCAGAAAACCATCGACAAATATGCGCAGTCCGTGCGTCCCGATGCGCCGTGGTGCCCGTCGAACATCGAATTCATCCGCCGCATCAACGGACTCGACAGCATCGAGGACGTCAAACGAATCGTGTTCGAGACGAGCTACCTCGTGCTCGGGCTCGGTGACGTGTACCTCGGCGCTCCGGTCGCAACACCCGTCGACCCGCGACACCGTCTCGTGACGACCAAATACAATCCCGCCCGCACCTGGACTCCCGACAACGTCGTCGGCATCGGCGGCGCCTACATGTGCATCTACGGCATGGAGGGCCCCGGCGGCTATCAGCTCTACGGGCGCACCTGCCAAGTCTGGAACACCTACCGCACGACGCCGGTGTTCACCGAGGACGAGCCGTGGCTGCTGCGGTTCTTCGATCAGATCCGCTTCTATCCCGTCACGGCCGACGAGCTGGCCGACTTCCGCGATGGCTTTCTCACTGGTGCCCGCGAGCTGCGCATCGAGGAAACGACCTTCCGTCTCGCGGACTATCGCGCCTTCCTCGCCGGCGAGGCCGAGAGCATCCGCGCTTTCAAGGCTCGCCAGCAGCGGGCCTTCGAGGAGGAGCGCGCCCGCTGGCAGGCCGCCGACCGCGCGGGAGATGCGCCTGTCGCCGCGTCCGCTCCGGTCGATGACGCGGACTCTCTGCCGACGGGCTCCGTGGCGGTGCAGAGCCCCGTTCCCGGCGCGGTCTGGAAGATCGCCGTCGAGGCCGGGATGCGCGTCGCAGCCGGAGAGCTGCTGATCGTGGTGGAGTCCATGAAAATGGAGATGTCTGTCGTCGCGCCCGTCAGCGGCATCGTATCGGAGATCCGCTGTGCCGAAGGCCGGGCGGTGGCGCTCGGCCAGACGCTCGCCGTCATCGCTGCGAGCGAGACGGAGGCGGCGCAATGAGCCTTTCGCTCGATCTGGCCACGCTGGCGGCTGGATATGCGTCCGGCACATTCACACCATCCGAAGTGATCGAAGAGGTCTACCGGCGCATCGACGCCGACGGCGAACGTCCGATCTGGATCACGCTCGTGCCGAAGGCCGAGGCCCTCGCAAAGACCGAGGCGGCGCCGCGCGGGGCGCTCTACGGCATCCCCTTCGCGGTCAAGGACAACATCGACGTCGCCGGCCTGCCGACGACCTGCGCGTGCCCGGAGTTCGCCTACGTCTCCGAGCAATCCGCGAGAGTGGTCGAACTGCTCGAAGCGGCGGGCGCCGTCCTCATCGGCAAGACCAACCTCGATCAGTTCGCGACCGGGCTCAACGGCACGCGCTCACCCTACGGCATTCCCGCTTCCGCTTTCGATCCGGCCTACATTTCCGGAGGTTCCAGCTCGGGTTCGGCAGTCGCCGTCGCGAAAGGGCTCGTCGCCTTTGCGCTCGGAACGGACACGGCGGGCTCGGGGCGCGTGCCGGCCGCCTTCAACAATCTCATCGGCCTGAAACCTTCGAAAGGGCTGATCAGCGCGCACGGAGTCGTGCCCGCCTGCCGCAGCCTGGACTGTGTCTCGATTTTCGCGCTGACGGCGGCCGATGCAGTGAAGGTGTTCGAGGCCGCGGCCGTCTTCGATTCCGCAGACGCCTTCGCCCGCCAGACGCCGGCCGCCCTCACACCTCGCCCCTTCCCCGCTGCCCTGCGCGTTGGCATTCCGAGCACCCCGCTCGAGTTCTTCGGCGACAAAACTGCCCTTGCGATGCATCTCGCGACCCTTGCGCGCGTACGCGACCTCGGCGTCTCCGTCGCCGAGATCGACCTTACGCCCTTCGCCGAGACCGCCAAGCTGCTCTATTCCGGTCCCTGGGTCGCCGAGCGTCTCGCGGCCATAGAGGACTTCGCAGGACGCAATCCGGACGCGATGCACGAGACCGTACGCGGCATCATTCTCGGCGCGCGCGACTTGACAGCGACGGATGCCTTCAAAGGCTTCTACCGGCTCGCCGAGCTGACGCGGCAGGCGGAGGCCGAATGGTCAAAGATGGATGTACTCCTGCTGCCCACCGCGCCCACCACCTATCGCATCGCCGATATGCTCGCCGATCCCGTCCGCCTCAATTCCAATCTCGGCCTCTACACCAACTTCGTGAACCTGATGGACCTGTCCGCCCTCGCCGTGCCTGCGGGCATGAACGCCAGCGGACTTCCCTTCGGCGTGACGCTGATCGGACGCGCCTTCGACGAGCGCCTCCTCGCCACGCTCGGCGATCGCCTTCACCGCACGATCGACGACGCGACGCTCGGCGCAACGCCGACGCCGCTCACCGCCACGCCCCCCGTCGCGCCGAAACTGCAAAGGGGCATTCAGGTTGCCGTCGTCGGCGCGCATCTTTCCGGCCAGCCGCTGCACGGGCAGCTCAGCGAGCGCCGCGCCCGCTTCATCAGGACCGCCCGCACCGCACCCGGCTACAGCTTCTACGCACTCGCGGGCACCGTTCCGCCGAAGCCGGGACTCGTCTTCGACAGCGAGGGCGCCGGTTGCATCGAGGTCGAACTCTACGAGCTGGACGATGCGGCGTTCGGGTCGTTCGTAGCGCTCATCCCGCCGCCGCTCGGCATCGGTACCGTGAAACTCGACGACGGCTCGTCGGCGAAAGGTTTCTTGTGCGAGGCGCACGCCGTCCGCGGCGCCCTCGACATCACGGCCACCGGCGGATGGCGGGCGTTCCTCGCATCGCGTGCACGGTGATCGAGCCGAGGTCCGGCGAATGGGCTTGGCTATTCACTGTTCCGAGCACTGCACGACGGCGCACTGGTGCGAAATGCTTTGGCGGAACCATTGAAGTTTGCGTGCATTACCTCCCCTGCGCGCTGCGACGGAAATCCGGCTCGCACCACGTTGAACGAGGGTCGCGATTTCTGGCCACCGACAGGAGCTGGGGCGCGCAAAACCTCAAAGGGAGATCATCATGAAGCAGCTTGGATGTGTCGCCGGCGCGGGACTGCTCGCCGCCGCCGTACTTGCCATGCCGGCGTCGGCCGCACCGGGAGCGGGCGTTGCCTCCGCCACCGCGGCACAGCCTTCGTCGGTCGAGAAGGTGCACGGCTGGCATCGCGCCTGCCGGCTCGGCGTGCGCGGCTGGCATCGCCACACCCGCTGGGGTCGCGTCTGGTGCCGTCCCCACAACAAGTGGTGGCGCTGAGCGGTTCACGCCTCTCCGAGCTACCAGGGCCGGGCTCTCGCAAGCCTGGCCCTTATCATGTGTGCTTTCCGTGCGCGACGATGCTTAGCGGTTGATCCGCGTGATCTTCGAGCCTTCCAGCGTCAGATTGTACATCAGCCCCTTGGGATCGAGAATGAAGCCGATGACGGGGCTGGTGATCTTGTTGGTGTCGATGGAGCCGCCGACGCCGAGGGTGACGATGGCGATGGACCCGTCGACGCCGACCTTCCACCCGGCCGTGCGGCGGAACTGATCGAGCGCTGACTGTGTCATGAACATGATGATGATCGACCGCTCCTGCACGCCGAGCTGGAAGCCGATCGAAGCCGAAACCGTGTTGTAGTAGTCCGCCGTTCGCCCGCCGATCAGCAGCGCGCCCTCGCCGTACTCGCCGCCGATGCCGATGCCCGCCTTGACCACTGAGGGAAAGACGAGGATGCCGACCGACTTGTTGGCCAGATCGTTGGCGCCGCGGATGTCGTAGAAGAACTTGTCGAGCGTCGCGCGCACATCTACGTCGATCTCCCGCGCGGAGGCCGCCTCGCCTCTCGGCACCGCCGCCACAACGGCGAAAATCGCTGCCATCGCCAGCCACAAAACCCTGCGCGTCATGCGTGTGTTCTCCCTCGCGAACCAAAGAGGGCGTCTGACCGGGATTCGTGGCGGAATTCGGGGGGATGGGTCGGCCGACCGCCTCGGCGAAGTCCGCCGCGCGTGTGCTGATTCTTGTCGTGGGTGGCCGTCTGTCGCGCGTTTCACGCGTGATCGCTGCGCGACGCGGCCATGAAGGTATCAAGGGACACTACTCAAGCAGGCAGATCGGTATCGTGTCCCGGATTCATGCCGATTCATCCCGGGATTCAGCCTACCGGCTGAAGCGCCCTCGCCACAGCCTTTGGATTGGCCTTGATGACCTTCAAATAGCTCAGCGCGGCCGTATCGGGCTCGGTGCGATGCTGCTCCCAGTCGCGCAGAGTTCCGATAGGGATGCCAAAGCGTCGCGAAAACTCGTCCTGGCTGAGCCCGAGTATGAACCGGACATGCTTGGCGAACGAGATACGGCGCATGCGCGAAAGCTGCGCCTTGGTTAGGGGCTGTGCGTCCGGATCAGATAGCGCAGCCGTCATGATTTCTTGCTCGGTCATCGGTGGGTCCCATTCAGCATCCGAAACCGGAATGGGGCCGTTGTCATCCCACCAGCGATCGTCCTTAAGATAGCGCTTGCCTGTAGTAACGATCCTGTTCTTTTCTGTTCGCCTTGCGTGCCGAGATGATCCTGATGCGGTTTTCATAGCGTTCGGTCCAAACGACCACCAAGATGCGATCTATGTCCATGCCGATCGTTTGCCAACGTTCCTCGACCGCAGCGTCGTCGCGTACTGTTATGGAAAAAATCGTCGTCGAAGACCGCAGTGGCACGCTCGAAGCTGACCAAGTGCTTGTCGAGGTTTTTTCTCGACTTGTCGTCGTCCCATTCAAAGCGATCATTCTGCATAAGTACGGGAATTCCGTAGTGATGTCAAGGCGGGCATCACTCGGAGTCTAATCATTCGAGCCAGACTCCTGCTTCTGCTCAGCCTCCTTGCACGCCCGTTTCAAATCCGGCGCCGCGGCTTCGTCTTTCAGAGCGGCCAACGCCTCATCGAAGCTCATGACTGTCTGCTTGTCGCTGCCGAGGCGGCGGATCGAAACCTTGCGCTCCTCGGCCTCGCGCTTGCCGACGACGAGGATGGCCGGAACCTTGGCCAGTGAGTGCTCGCGGATTTTGTAATTGATCTTCTCGTTGCGGAGATCGGTTTCGACGCGCAGCCCCGCGAGGCGGCACTGCTCGGCGACCTCGCTGGCGTAGGCGTCGGCATCCGAGACGATCGGCGCGACCACGGCCTGAAGTGGCGCGAGCCACAGCGGGAAATGGCCGGCAAAGTTCTCGATCAGCACGCCGGTGAAGCGTTCGAGGCTGCCGAAAATGGCGCGGTGGATCATCACCGGCGTCTTCTTCTCCGAGTGCTCGTCGATGTAGATGGCGCCGAGGCGGCCCGGCAGGTTGAAATCGACCTGCGTCGTGCCGCACTGCCAGTCGCGTCCGATGGCGTCCTTCAGCACGTACTCGAACTTGGGGCCGTAGAAGGCGCCCTCGCCGGGGTTGATAGAGGTCTTGATCCGCCCCTCACCGCGCGCTTCGATCTTTTTCAGCACCTCGCCCATGATTTTTTCGGCGTGATCCCACTGCGCGTCCGAGCCGACACGCTTCTCGGGCCGCGTCGAAAGCTTGACCACGATGTCGCGGAACCCGAAGTCCTCGTAAATCGAGAGCAGCAGATCGTTGACCTCCAGGCACTGCGCCTCGAGCTGGTCCTCGGTGATGAAGATGTGCGCGTCGTCCTGCGTGAAATGGCGCACGCGCAGGAGCCCGTGCATCGCGCCCGACGGCTCGTAGCGGTGCACCTTGCCGAACTCGCCGATCTTCAGCGGCAGATCACGATAGCTTTTCAATCCGTTCTTGTAGATCTGCACGTGCCCGGGACAGTTCATCGGCTTGCAGCAGAACACGCGCTCGTCCGGCAGCTCGGTGACGAACATCATCTCTCGGTAGTTCTCCCAGTGGCCCGAGAGCTCCCAGAAATGCTTCTCCATCATGTCGGGAGAATTGACCTCGCTGTACCCCGCCTTGGCCAGACGTCGGCGCATGTAGGCGATCAGCGTTTGGAACAGCGTCCAGCCCTTGGCGTGCCAGAACACGCTGCCCGGCGCCTCCTCCTGGAAATGGAACAGGTCCATCTCGCGGCCGAGCTTCCTGTGATCGCGCTTCTCGGCCTCTTCGAGATTGTGAAGGTACGCCTTGAGCTCGTCCTCGCTCGCCCAGGCCGTGCCGTAGACGCGCTGGAGCTGCGGCTTGGTGCTGTCGCCGCGCCAGTAGGACCCGGCGAACTTGGTCAGCTTGAACGCCTTGCCGATGGCGCCCGTCGAGGTCATGTGCGGACCGCGGCAGAGGTCGAGCCATTCGCCCTGCTTGTAGATTTTCAGATCCTGGCCTTCAGGAATGGCATCGACCAACTCGACTTTGAACAACTCACCCTTGTCGCGGAAATGCTTCTTCGCCTTGTCGCGCGACCACACCTCCTTGGTAAAAGGCGCATTCCTGGCGATGATTTCGTGCATCTTCTTTTCGATGCGTGCGAGATCGTCGGGGCCGAACGGCTCCTGTTTGGCGAAATCGTAGTAGAAGCCGTTCTCGATGACGGGGCCGATGGTGACCTGCGTGCCGGGCCAGAGCGCCTGCACGGCCTCCGCCATCACATGCGCGGCGTCGTGCCGGATCAGCTCGAGAGCCGCCGGTTCGGTGCGCGGGATGAAGTTGATCTTCGCGTCTTTTGAGATGGGATCGGAGAGGTCGGCCAGCACGCCGTCGAGCTGCATGGCGACCGTGCGCTTGGCCAGGCTCGGCGAGATCGACTTGGCGACCTCCAGCCCCGTGGTGCCCGGTTTGATCTTGCGGCTCGCACCGTCGGGAAACGTCAGCGTGACGTCGCTCATGTCGCTCTCCTGTCGCTCACTCGCCGCAAACCGAGGCGGCGTAAGTCCGGGGAGGTCATGCGACAGGCCCGACGGCATCGTCAAGGGGTTGTCGGCAGGGTTTCGAGCTGGCGACCGAATTTCCAGATTGCACGGGTCAGACCGAGCGATGATGCCCGCTCATCGCGAATTTTAGGCAATGCGGGAAGGGTTTGTTGAGGCTCCGCGCGTAGGGTGCATCGGGATCACCCGCAACTATTAATCTCCTTTGAAGGGATGACCATGGCCACCGCACGTCTGATGATCCGCAAGGGCATGGTGGTCATCCAGGGCCGCAACCGGCCCTGCATCCAGGTGCAGGCGATCGTCGATCCGAAACTGCAGGTGACGCTCACCGAGCTGTTCAGCACCGAAAACCTTTTCAAGCGCTCGAACTATGCCAACGGACTGCCGGCCGGGGTGCCGATCCCCTCGCCGGGGATCGCCCCGCACGTCTCCGCCCTGCTGCGCAACGACGCCTGCCCGGAAATCTCGGTCAAGTCGATCCTCGCCGGCCAGCTTCAGCAGTGCCAGAGCGTGTGGGAGATGATCGCGTTCGAATACATCGCCAAGCGGGCGTTCGACAGCCTCCTCGACCTGCTGGCCTCGGTCTCCGAATTGCAGACCGAAACGGTCTATCTCGGGGCAAACGTCGATCTGGCCGCCTTCGCGACCGACACCGCCGCCGAGCTGGCGGCCGTCGCCGGCGCCCTGCCCGAGGCGCCCGGCGTCAGGGCCGCGTGATCCGCGGCCCCTGCCCGTACCTCGCGAGCACGCCGCGCGCCTTGGATGCGACCGCGTCGGCAATCGCGGCATGACCCTCGGCGGTCGGATGGAAGGCGCCGCCGTAGGTCGAGGCGAGCAGCACCTGGAACCACGACAGGCTCTGCAGCTTCAAGACCTTCTGGAAGACCGAGCCTGAGACGTGGAAGTTGCCGGTCATGAAGGCGTCGTTCGGCGTGCGGAACCAGCGTTCGCGTGAGGAATATGCCTTGAAGTCGGCCGGGTTGTAGGGCTGCCACTGGCCGTCGAGCTTGCGCGGCAGCCGGAGGTCGTCGGCGATCGAGAAGGCGTTGTCCGAAAACCCGGCGCAGATGCCCCGACCGTTGAAGGCGCGTCGATGTCCGTCGGCGAACGTCCAGCCGTGCGTGCGGGCGCTCTTCGCCATCACGTCGTGCAGCCGGTCGGCCAGTGCCGAGCTTTCCAGCGCCCGCTGCTGGTTGAGGCTGAAATCACGGTAGACCTCCATTCCCGCGCTGCCGTCGGGACAGACGGACTTTCCGTCGCCGAGCACCGCCAGCGGAGGATAGGCGGTCAGGATCACCCGGTCGCTCTCCTCCCAGGGGATGTGAAGTATGCCATGCACGGCGCGGTTCATCGCCTTGTAACGCTCGTCGAGCCGGTCGAGCAGCGCCGTCGACTGCGCGTCGCCGTGGATTTGGCCGAACCAGCCGCCGAGACGCCGCACGAGACTCTTGTCGGCCAGCACCGTGTTCGCGACGAGGCGCGCGAAGCCGATGTCGTTGCCGCCGACGGAAGCGAAGAGCAGATCGATGCGCCGCGCCTGATCGCGATCACATTTGCGCAGCACCAGCCCGCCCTGCAGCTCGGGAATGGCGCCGTTGATGTGATAGGCTTCGGGAAGATCCTGCGGCAGCGCGGTCCTGGTCCCGCATTGCGCCTCGGCGACCGCCGAGATCTGCGACAGCTCCGGCGGCGTCGGAACCCACTCGTTGCCTTTGTAGCGCAGGAACAACCCGGTGGTGACCTCGGCGCCCGAGCAGGCAACATCGACCAGCGTCACGGCGCGATGCGGCTCCTCGACCGCCAACTGCAGCGCAGCGCGGATCTGGTGCGAATAAAGCGAGCGATGGCAGGCGGTGTCGAGCCAGCGCGCGCTCTCGTCGATGAAATCCTTGTCTCCGATCCGCGCCCAGGAGCCGACGCGGGCGGGATAGCCGGCGAGATCGGGCGATTTTTCCAGCTTGCCGTAGTCGGCAGCCCGTTCGCGCGAGAAGCGCACGGGGAGGTCGGGATTGCCTTCACCGGAGCCGAAGCTGTCGCCGATGCCTGCGATCAGCAGGTCGGTCACCTGGATGTCCGCGCCGGCGACCTCGCGTCCGCCGATTTCGACGGTCAATCGCAGACCGGCCGGATAGGGAACGTCGAAGGTCATCGGCTTGCGGCAGTCGCCGCGTTCGATTTGTCCGCGACCGCTGGCGCCCTTCTTGGGGGCCGTCAGCCAGGAGCATTCGACCTGATCATCGGAGATGCCCTTCAGCTCGGCGACGATCCGGTGGCTTTTCGGGTTGATGTAATCGGGATCGTCGGAACATTCGAAACGGTTCTTGCCGAAGTTCCAGCAGGTCTTCCGGTACATGGTGGCGGCCCAGCCGTCGACGTGGCGCCGTTCCAGGGCGCGCTCGGCGGAGAGGATGGGACTCACTTTCTCATCGGCCGAGAGTGCGAGATAGGTCGCCCGATGCACCTCGCTGTCGGCGGGGTCGTTGAAAAAGCGGAACGGATTTTCGACGCGCCAGGAGATCGAGGCCCGCTCGGATAGCGGTTCGGGTGGGGGCTCGGGGGCCTCGGCTGGCGTCAGTGAAACGCCGGACGGGTTGGTCGGAGGCAGGGCATCGGGGAACTGGGTCGCCGCTGGCTCGCTGGTGCCGGCAGGCGCAGCAGGAGCAGCAAGCGGCGCATCTGGAGCAACAGGCGGTGCTGGCCTCTCTTCGGAAACGGGCGACGATGGAGGTGCAGCGTCGTTCGCCGGCGCAGCCCCGCGATCGGTGCCCTGCGGCGGCAGGCTCCGCAGCAGATCCTCGTAGCGGGTTTTCGGATCGGTGCCTTGAGCCACGGACACACCCGCCGTGGCCAGCATGAGGCCGCCGCTCAGCAGCAGCCATCCTCCGCATCCGCCAGTTCGACGTCGCATCGATCGAAAGTCCCCGTTCAGCTCCGTCCCAGCACGGCGCACAAGGTTGCCGACTCGCTAAAACCGTCGGAGTCGGCACGCCCGCCACAGGTGCCAAGCGCGTGAGAGTGGTGATACATCGGCCACCGGACCGAACGCGTCCGGCGTCCTTGCGTGCAAAGCCTTGAAATATGGCTCGACCAGGGCCGCTGGCAGCGCTGCCGCACGAACCGGCGCCGAAGCGGTTCTATAATCGTTTCGTGCGACGGCGACATGCGCGCGGGCATCGTCCATCAGATTGCCTGTTGCCTGGGCAATTGCCGCTGAAAGCTCCGCGCGCGACAGGCCGCCCGGTTCGCGATTGCCCATGCGTGACAGCGGAACCGGCCGGCGTGCGAGCGCCAGATGGCGCGGCAGATCGACGGCCAGTCGCGTCAGGCCATAGGCGCGTCCCGCCGCCGTCAGCAGCCGCTCCTCCTCGCCGCCGCCGGTTGCTCCGAGCAGCCGCGAGGCCAGCCGGAAGGGAACCACCGCGGTCGCCTCGATGAAGGCCGCGAGTTCCTTCTCCTCGTCGAGCAACCCCACCACCAGAAGATGATCACCCGCATCGATGGGTGCCAGAACATCGTCGAGCGGCAGGTCGGCCCGCAGAATCAGCGCCGCCAGCGCATCGGCGACCGGATGCCCGCTCCGACCCTCGGTCGCGGTAGCGGCCGGTCCGCCCCCGGCTTCGAGCGCCTCCCGCCACCACTGCAAGCGGATTTCCGCCAGTCGCGCATCGTGCACGGTCAGCAGCACGCGAGAAATTTCACCGACGTAGGCGGCGAGCGTCACCAGATCGCGTCGCGCAGCCCGCGGCGCCAGCAGGGCGGCAAGATAATGGTCCGGCGCATGGCTGCGCGCGGCCTCGGCGACGGCCCTATCCCAATCCGCCTCGTGGACCGCCTCGTCACCGCCCGTCGGGTTCATGGGCACCCTCAATCGACAGCCAGCAGGGCGGCTGCCACCGCCCGGCCCTCGGCGAGCAGCACGTTATAAGTTCGAGCCGCGGCCCCGGTGCTCATCGGTTCGAGACCGATCCCCGCCGCCGTGAACGCGGCGCGAAGCTCGGACGACGGCGCTGCAATGTCCCGCCCGAACCCGATGAGCAGGAACGCGATCGCCGGCCGCTCGCTCAGCACGGGGACGAGAACGCGATCGAGTGCCATCGGCGTCACGTCGGCGGGGATGCGCGCCGCCCAGCCCCAGATGCCCGACGGCAGGCAGAGGATGGAGCCGCGGTGGCTCATCCCCGCGAACCGGAATCCGCCGTTGCCGTAGGCTTCGATCGGCGCGCGCTCTGGAAAATGGGGGATCGTCACTGTAAAGCCGCTTCTCGTTTCCGCCACGACACGGATGCAATTCTCTGGCTGGCGTACATTTTAAGGCTTCGGCGCGCTATCATCCTATCACCTGGAGGTCTCACGATGCACTCCTCGGCCCTGCTCGCGACCCTCGTCTGGCTGGCCTCGGCAGGCTTGGCCTTCGCCGCCGAACCCTCCCCGTCGACCGACACCCGCTCCGTCCGCAAGGTTCCGGCCGCAAAAACCTTCCCGTTTCATCCGTGGTCCTACGCCAAGGCATATACCTTCAACTTCTTCGAGGACCGCCCGGCACCACTGCGCGTCGTCGACAGCGCGGGGAAATGGAGCCCGCATATCCGCTCCGAGCAGATGATCTCCGACGAGCAGGCGAAACAGGCCGCCAACCTCGTTGCCGCCACCCGTGGCTCGGTTGAGATGACCAAGTGTACCTTCCCGCGCCATGCCGTCGTCTACTTCGATTCCGCCGATCGACCCGTCGCCGCCGCCGACATCTGCTTTTCCTGCGAAGCCGTGCTCGCGTGGCCCGATTACCCCAAATCCGCCGACGAGGATTGGGAGGAAGCGGCGGTCCGGCTTGAAAAAGCGCTGCCCCGGTGGAAGAAGCTGTTCGCCGTCGATCTCGGCCTGCCGATCGATTACAAGACGGCGCCGAGACCGTAGTGTGTCTCGGCCGAATACGTCCTACTTGCCAGGGCACAAGAATTTTCGAGCGGATGCACGATGAAGAGACCCACCAGACGACTGGCCATCACCCTCTTCGGCCTCGCCGCGCTCGGCGTCGGCGGATCGCCATCGGTCGGCCAGCGGCCTGCCAACCTCGAAGGCTTCTGGATGGATTCGCACGGCGAGGTCATTCTGGAGGTCAACCGCTGCGACGACGCGATGTGCGCCAAGGTCGCCTGGCTGAAGAAGCCGAACGGGCCCGACGGCCTGCCGCTCACCGATTACCGCAATCCCGATGAGACCCTCCGCAACCGGCCGGTCTGCGGCCTTCGCGTCGTCACGGGCTTCAAGCCGCAGTCCGACGGCACCTGGGGAGACGGCACGGTCTACGTCTCCGACCTCGGGTCGAGCTACAGCGGCTATGCCGAGGTGCTGAACGCCAACGAGGTGAAGATCACCGGCTACATCTTCATTCCGCTCTTCGGACAGTCCGAGGTGTGGTCCCGGGTGACGGCGCCGTTCGATCATTGCGAGAAGAGCAAGGCCAAGGGCGCCGACCCCGACTGGTCCGCCAAGACGACGCCGGTTCCGAAGTCGAGGTGATTTCGCCAAGCCTCTCCCGGCCGGATCGAACCTCGCGGTGCGTCACTCCCACTCAATGGTGCCGGGCGGCTTGCTGGTCACGTCGTAAACCACCCGATTGATGCCGCGAACCTCGTTGATGATACGCGTCGCGACACGGCCGAGGAAGCCCATGTCGAAGGAATAGAAGTCGGCGGTCATGCCGTCGACAGAGGTCACCGCGCGCAGCCCGAGCACATGGTCGTAGGTGCGCCCATCGCCCATCACGCCGACGGTGCGCACCGGCAGCAGCACCGCGAACGCCTGCCAGATCGCATCGTAGAGCCCGGCCTTGCGGATCTCGTCGAGGTAGACGGCGTCCGCCTGCCGCAGGATGTCGAGCTTCTCCGGCGTGATCTCGCCGGGAATGCGGATGGCGAGGCCCGGACCCGGAAAAGGATGCCGGCCGACGAACGCTTCTGGCAGCCCCAGCTCGCGGCCGAGCGCCCGCACCTCGTCCTTGAAAAGCTCGCGCAGCGGCTCGACGAGACGCATATTCATGCGCTCAGGCAGGCCGCCGACGTTATGATGCGACTTGATCGTCACCGAAGGACCGCCCGTAAACGACACGCTTTCGATTACATCCGGATAGAGCGTGCCCTGGGCCAGGAATTCGGCGGGTTGATGCCGCGTGCCGTCGGCACGACCGATCTTCCTCGCCTCCGCCTCGAAGACGTCGATGAACAGCCGCCCGATCGTCTTGCGCTTGGCCTCCGGGTCGCTGACTCCTGCCAGTTCCCCGAGGAATTCGCGTGACGCATCGACGTGCACCAGCGGAATGTTGTAGTGCCCGCTGAAGAGCTCGACGACCTGGCTCGCCTCGTTCAGCCGCATCAGGCCGTGATCGACGAAGACGCAGGTCAGCTGGTCGCCGATCGCCTCGTGGATGAGCACGGCCGCCACTGTGCTGTCGACGCCGCCGCTCAGCCCGCAGATCACCCGACCTTTGCCGACCTGCGATCGGATCTTTGCGATCATCTCGCGCCGGTAGGCCGCCATCGTCCAGTCGGAGGAGAGGCCGGCGATGCGGTGGACGAAATTCGAGATCAGCCGCGCGCCGTCGGGCGTGTGCACGACTTCGGGATGAAACTGCACGGCGTAGAAACGGCGCGCCTCGTCGGCTACAGCGGCGAAGGGCGCGTTGTCGCTGGTCGCGATGACCGAGAAACCATCCGGCAGCCGCGTCACGCGGTCCCCGTGGCTCATCCAGACCTGATGTCGCTCTCCGCGGCCCCACACGCCGTCGAACAGCGGGCTGTCCCGCTCGATCTTCACCATGGCCCGGCCGAACTCTCGATGGTGCCCGCTCTCGACCTTGCCGCCGAGCTGCTCGGCCATCGTCTGCTGCCCGTAGCAGATGCCGAGTACCGGGACGCCGGATGCGAAAACGCCAGAGGGCGCACGCGGACTGCCCGCCTCCGTCACCGAGGCGGGCCCGCCGGAAAGAATGACGGCGCTCGGAGCGAGGCGCGCAAAGGCCGCCTCGGCGCTCTGAAACGGATGGATCTCGCAGTACACGCCAGCCTCGCGCACGCGGCGCGCGATGAGCTGGGTTACCTGGCTGCCGAAGTCGACGATCAGAACGGTGGCGGTCATGTCCAACCCCTTAAGGTCTGGCGTGTAGAACCGCAATCGGCCCCGGCGTCTTTGGCACAGTTCTTGTTTATGCTTGGAGCCACAACGCGATGCGGCATTGCGCCTCAAACGGCGGCAGCGCCCGACGACATCCGGAGACGAAACCCATGATCAGCGCAACGGCCGAACTGGCACAGCCCGCCGCCACCGGCCAGACCCCGGCGTCGCGTTCCGGGACATTCCGGGAAACATGGTCCGAAGCGGCGATGCGCAACGTCCTAGGCGTCGCCTACGCCTGCCGTCCCAAGCGGATCGTCGACCTGCCCCACCTCGTTTACCACTGCGCTGCCGATCTGATGCGCGGCGGCACGCGCCAACCGTCCCAGTCGAGAACGTGGTCTCGCCCCGACACCTTCGCCGGCCTCTGCCGCAACCTTTCACCGGCGAGCGTCCTTGCCGCCGCCCGACTCGGATTTTTCCCCTGGTGCCACTGCGGACCGCTCAAGTGGTGGACGCGCGAGGAGCGCATGGTGCTGTTCTTCGACGAGCACCACATCGCGAAGCGGTTCCGCTCGATCATGAAGAAATCGCCCTACCGGGTGACCTTCGACACCGCCTTCGAAGAGGTGATCCGGGCCTGTGCCGAGCCGCGCCAGAACCGCCGGCTCAGCCTGACGTGGATCACTCCGAAGATCATGCGCCTCTATACGGCGCTCCACGCCGCCGGTCACGCGCACTCGGTCGAGGTGTGGGACGAGCAGGGCCGTCTGGTCGGCGGCACGTATGGCGTCGCGGTCGGCAAGGTCTTCGTGACAGAATCGCAGTTCTTCCGCGAGCCGAATGCCTCCAAGCTCGGCTACCACCTGCTCAACCATCATCTCGCCAAGTGGGGTTTCTTAGTCAACGACAACAAGGGCTGGACGGAAGCGACCTCGGCGATGGGCTTCCGCGAAATTCCGCGCAGCGAGTACGAGGCCCTGCTCCGCCAGCACGCCGAAACGGATCACAAGACCGGACCCTGGCGCGCCGAGGACGATCTGGCGACGGTTGCCGCGATGGTAAAATCGAAGACGAGCTGAGCGGCGGCGCGATGCTCGTAGAGATGTAATGAGACCGACGATTCATGCTTCGGACTGATAGGGTCCGAAGCGATCGTGGTCTATGTCGGGTTCATCTGCTGGATGGTGTAGTTGAGCACGGTCGCGAAAGAGACCCACGCCAGATAGGGCACGAAGAGCAATGCTGCCGTGGCATCGACGCGCCACGCCGCCAGGATGAAGGCGATGATCGAGGCAAGCATCGCGAAGGCGTCGAACAGTGCTAGATCGATCCGGTGAATGCCGAACATCAGGTACGACCACGCCGCATTGAATGCGAGGCCGACGAGCCAGATCACCAGCGCCGGTCCAAGCCCCTCGGCCTGCCAGACGCGCCAGCCGGCCACCGCGATCATGAAGTAGAGCACCGTCCACGCCGGACCGAACAACCAGTCCGGTGGCGTCCATGACGGCTTGGCGAGCCCCGCATACCAGGCGCCCGGCATGAACAAGGCTCCGGTCGTGGCGGCGGCGACGACGAGCAGCAGGAAGGGAAGCAACGACAGGTATTTCATGACGGGTATGTGATGCCTGTGCCCTGGAGGCGGCCGGGCAAATCGCGCGCCTCGCCTCGATCAACGCTATATCGTGGCAGTTGGTTCACCGCTCGTCCAGGACGAGCTGGCGCAGTGCCACGCAAACCTCGTCCAGGTGCTCGAAGACCCAGAAATGCCCGGCGCCCTGCAGTTGCACCAGCCGGCAGCGCGGCAGCAGGCGGGCGAGATGCAGCGCCGCGGCCACCGGCACGACACGATCGGCGCTGCCCTGCCAGAGAATGGCCGGCGCCGAAACCGCTGCGACATCGATGCCCCAGGGGCGGCCATAGATGCAGAGATCGGCGATGCCCCCGTGCGCGCCGCCGCGAACCGCCTCGCGCGTCATGGCGATCATCGCTTCGCGCACCTCGGGGCGGGCGAGAATGCGCGCGTCGGGATCGCCGGAGACTTTCGCCAGACCGCCGCCAAATCCACGCGGCAGAACCATGAACAGCCGCGCGGCGAGCTGGGCGAGCGGAGGAAATAGCCAGCGCCGCGGCAAATGCAGGAAGAAGCGCCTTTGCAGGAATGGCACCCCACCGTATTGGCCGCCTGTCGTCGCGAGGGTATCGGCGACGGGTCCCATCGGCGAAACGAGCGCCAGTGCTGACACTCGCGCGCCGAATTTGGCGGCGAGGGCGACCGCGTAAGGCGCTCCGCCAGAGATCGCCAGCACAGCGAAGCGATCGAGCCCCAGCGCTTCGGCGACGCGAGCGTGGAAATCGGTCCGCGAGACGAGCGTGCCGTCGCGGTCGACGGGGCTCAGCCCGTACCCGGGGCGATCAGGAGCGATGAGCCGCAGGCCATGCCGGCGCGCCGCCGCATCGGCGACGGCGAACATCATCCGGCAGGCCGGGGCGCCATGCAGGGCCAGTACCGGGAGACCGGCGGGATCGCCATACTCCGCTACGCCCGCCGTCCGGCCATCGGACAACGTGACGATGCGCGAGTGCAGGTCCGCTGCGACATCGGCGATGGTCGTGCCCGGCCGATCCATCGCCCCTGTTCCATCGCCCCTACTGTGCCGCCTCGACCTGAGCCGTCGGCTGCGCCTTGCCGACGACGTTCAGTCGCTCGACGGCGGCCTGCAGAATTTGCCCCAGGAACTCCGAGTACCGCAGTCCCTGCCAGCCCGCCATGATGTTGAGCTTGCCGTCCCAGCACCAGCCGGGATTGGGGTTCACCTCGAGCAGCTTGATCTCGCCCTTGGCGTCGGCGCGGAAATCGAAGCGGGCATAGTCGCGGCACCCGAGCCGCTCGAACATCCGGGCCGAGTGCTCGACGAGTTGCTGCTGGCTCAGTTCGGGCAGGTTCGCTTCGTGATACTTGATCTGTGTCCAGTAGGGGCTGTCGGGCTCCCACTTCGATTCGTATCCGAGAATTTTCGGCAGATTCGGATCGAGCCTCGAAAAATCGACTTCCAGAATGGGAAGGGCTCTGAGGCCCTGCTCGGGATTGCCGATCATGCCGACCGAGTACTCCGAGCCGGTCAGATACTCCTGCACCAGCACCGAGCGCTTCGGGAACTCGGCGCGCAGCTTGTCGAGATAGTCGAGTAGCGCCTTCTCGTTTCTGACGACCGCGTCCTTGGTGATGCCCTGCGAGCTGTCGCCGGTATTGGGCTTCAGCAGCGCCGGGAACACCGAGGGCAAGGTGGCGCCCTGGTCGCCGGGGCGGACGTAGGTTTCGAGCGGCACCGGCACGTCGAGCGTCATGGCGACCGCACGCACGAGGCCCTTGTCGTAGCAGGCCGCCAGAGCCGCCGGATTGCCGCCCGTATAGGGCAGCCCCAGCACCTCCAGCATGGCCGGTACGTGCAGCTCCTTGAAGGGGTCGTTGTTGAACCCCTCGTCGCAGAGATTGAAGACGAGATCGGTCCTGAGATCGGTCAGATCCCGCTCGAGCGTCTTGTGATTGTCGAGAAAGCGGAACTTGAAGGCCGGCAGCTCCGACAGGGCATCCTTGAGCCGGCGGATCGTCTCGTGGTCTTCGGGATTGAATTCTCCGCCACGCTTCACCGCATCGGGGAGCCGCGGATCGCCCATCAGCACCGTCACGTCGATGCGCTGCAGCTTGCCTTTCGGCTTGCGGGCCGGAAGCTGCGGGGCATCCGCCGTCAGCAGCAGGCGCCGCGCCATCATGCCGAGGTCCTGATCGCGGTCGGAGAGTGCTTCCGCGCTGCCGTGGTGGCGGACGTTGCGGAACCCGCACTTCTCCAAGAGCTTGGCGATGCCCTCCTTGGTGTAGAGGCGCTCGGCGTAGAACTGGTCGGCGATGACACCCATCTCGTCGTGAACGATGACTTCGCGGCTGATCAGGCGTTCCCGGTCGGCGGCGAGAGAGCGCTCCCGGCAGACGAAATGATGCTCGTCGATCCACTCCCACGAGCGCCGCTCGAAGTTGTCGGCCATGTAGGCGCCATCGGTGATGTCGAGTACGATCTGTCCCGATGGACGCAGGATCTTGCCGACGGTGGCCAGCACCTTTTCGTCATCCAGCTTGTTGGAGAAGTAGCCGAACGAGTTGCCCATGATGGCAACGCAGTCGAAGGTCGCCTCGGGAAGGCGCGGATTGCGCGCATCACCCTCCTTGAAAACGACCTGCAGCCCTTCGTTCTGCGCGCGTTTTTTTGCGAGGCGGATCAGATAGCGCGAGCGGTCGACACCGGTGACGTTCTTGAACCCCCGACGAGCGAGTTCGAGGCAATGTCGTCCCTGCCCGCAGCACAGATCGAGGATCTGGCTGTGCGACTGCACCGGCGCCGCGGCGAGAATGAAATCCACCTCTCGGCGGGTATTCTCGTTGTTTTCGACGACATCGCCGTCGGTTTTGACGTAGAGCGCATTGAAGAGCTTGCGCCACCATTCGGCGGGCAGGTGCTGCTCGAGATCGGCGACGGGGCCGAGGCAGGAGCGCGGGCTCGGCCGTCTCGGTCGCTTGGGCTTGGCTGAGGCGAGTGGAGGCGCTGAGGCCGGCGATTGGGCCTTCGGCTGGGTAGGCATGATGGACGACCATTCCCTCTGGCGTCCGGACGCTGCATCGAGCGCCGGCACAGGTCCCCCGGACCACAGGCGCCGAAGGCTGAGACGAGCGGCACGTCACCGCTTCCCCCGGCTGCCGGCCTCCGGCCGGACGCAAGCACGACGAGGCCCCTCTGGCCTCATTGCGACGGATACTTATTTCGTGATTACGGCTTTGCAAGTGACAAGTTGTGGAGAACCGAAACTTGTCGGGAGGCGTGGCGCGAACCCGCTTTCGCTCGAGCCGGCAACGAGTCTGGCGCTCAGGTCGCGGCGGTGAGGACGGAGATGAAAAATCCATCAGTGCCATGTCGGCCCGGCGTCAGTTGCAGCGATTGCCGGCTGCCGTCCGCGGAGGTGACCGGCTCTGACGCCAGCGCAGCGCGCCACACCGTTTCGGTGGGGACTTGCGTGAAACGCGGGGTCTCCGCAACGAAGGCGGCAACGCTATCGACGTTCTCCTCCGGCAGCACCGAGCAGGTGACGTAGACGAGACGCCCACCGGGCTTCAACATGCGACCGGCCAGTGCCAGAACCTCCTGCTGCTCACGCTGCCGTTGCACCAGGCTCTCCGCCTTCAACCGCCATTTGGCCTCGGGCCGGCGACGCCACACTCCGGTGCCCGTGCAAGGTGCGTCGACCAGCACCAGATCGAAGCGCGGCCCGAGCGCTTCCAGAGCCTTCTGATCGCCGGCGCGGAGAATCTGCACGTTGCGGACTCCAGCCCGCTTCACGCGCTCGAAAATCGGCTTCAGGCGATTGCGATCCTCGTCATAGGCATAGATCTGCCCGGTGTTCTGCATGACCGCCGCCAGCGCCAAAGTCTTGCCGCCGGCGCCAGCGCAGAGATCGAGCACCTGCTGACGGGCGCCGGCCCCGGCGAGCAGGGCTGCGAGCTGAGAGCCCTCGTCCTGGATCTCGAACCAGCCCGCCTGGAACGCCGCCTCGGCCTGCAGGTTCGGTGTTCGGGCCGCGCCGATGGGAGCCGGGATGCGGATGCCGGTCGGCGCGTGACGTGACGGCTCGGCCCCGGTCTCGCGGACCGCCTTCAGCACTTTCTCGGAGGTTGCCTTCAGCGTGTTGACGCGGAGGTCGGTCGGCGCGCGCTCCGCCAGCGCCTGCCCCTCGGAAACAGCGCTTTCTCCGAACGCGCGCACGAAGCTCGGCCACAGCCACTCGGGAACATCGGCGCGGACCGGATCGGGCGCTGCGTCGAGCGGCTTCGTGAGCGCCGCAACCTCGGCCTCGCTCAGCGGGTCGAGCGCATGACCGGCCCCGTCGCAGCACTTGGCGACATCTTCCGGCGATAGTCCGAGCGCCGGACCCGCGGCCCCGAGGGCCAGAGCGCGCGACGAGGGATTGTCGAACACCCAGGCGATGGATGAGCGCCGCCGCAGCGCGTCGTACACGATACCACCGATGGCGTTGCGATCCCCCGAGCCCGCGAACCGATGCGCCTTGCCCCAATCCGCCAGCACCATGGCGGTCGGCCGATGGCGTCCGATGATCTCGTCGAGAACCTCGACCGCCGCCCTGATCCGCGCACCGGGTTTCATGGCTCAGCCGGCCGCCAGAAGGTGCAGTGCGAGCTTCACCCACATCGCGAGAAGCATCAGATTGCTCGCGGCATAGACGAGAAACCGATGGCTGATCTTGTTGTAGGTCGTGTGAATGGCGACATGGACGAGACGGCAGGCGACATAAGTCCAGGCCAGTGCGACCATCACATCGTCCACCGCCTTGAATGAGATCGCAAACAGCACGACGGCGAAGAACAGCATCGGCATTTCGAGCGAATTGTGAAAGGCGTTCGACACCACGCCGGCCCGTCCCGGCCAGATGGGACGCACGCCCGGATCGCCGCGGGCGATCTTGCCGGCGTAGAGGGCCTGCAGCCGCTCCTTGGCCATCCAGAAGAGCAGGAAGAAGGTCAGGCCCGCCTGAACGAAGACGGGCTTCATGATGCTCAATTCCATGTCGGATTGTCTTTCTTCAGCCAAGCCTCAGGCGCTGCCCGGATAGTTCGGGCTCTCGCGCGTGATGAGGACGCCATGCGCGTGGCTTTCGCGCATTCCGGCGTTGGTAATGCGCACGAACTTGGCGCGCGAGCGGAAATCGGCGAGCGTCCTGGCACCGAGGTAGCCCATGCTGGATCTGAGGCCGCCGACGAGCTGATGCAGCACGCCGTCGACCGGCCCCTTGTAGGGCACCTGGCCCTCGATGCCTTCCGGAACCAGCTTCAGGGTATCCTTGACTTCCTGCTGGAAGTAACGATCCGCCGAGCCGCGCGCCATGGCGCCGACGGAGCCCATGCCGCGGTACGATTTGTAGGTGCGGCCCTGATAGAGGTAGGTTTCCCCCGGCGCCTCGTCGGTACCGGCGAGCAGCGAGCCGACCATCACGCATTCCGCCCCCGCCGCGAGCGCCTTCGCGATGTCGCCGGAGAAGCGGATGCCGCCGTCGGCGATCACCGGTACGTTGTGCTTGTTCGCCTCGTTGGCGCATTCCATGATGGCGGTGAGCTGTGGAACGCCGACCCCGGCGACGATGCGCGTCGTGCAGATCGAGCCCGGACCGATGCCGACCTTGACACTGTCCGCGCCGGCGTCGATCAGCGCTCTGGTCGCGTCGGCGGTTGCGACATTGCCGGCGACCACCTGCACGCTGTTCGAGAGCTTCTTGATCCGCGACACGGCCTCGATGACGCGCTTGGAGTGCCCGTGCGCGGTATCGACGACGATCAGGTCGCAGCCGGCCGCGATGAGGCGCTCCGTGCGTTCAAAACCGTCCTCGCCGACCGTCGTTGCCGCCGCGGCTCTGAGGCGTCCGTCATCGTCCTTGCAGGCGTGCGGAAACCGCGCCGCCTTCTCGATGTCCTTGACCGTGACGAGACCGACGCAGCGGTAGTCGTCGTCGACGACGAGAATTTTTTCGATGCGGTGGCGGTGCAGGAGCTGCTTGGCCTCTCCCTGGTCGACGGTCCACTTGGCTCCGCCCTTTTTCACCACCCGCTTGACGGTGACGAGCTTGTCCTTGGTCATCAGCTCGGAGATGCGCTGCTTGGGGTTGGTGGCGAAGCGTACGTCGCGGTTGGTCAGGATGCCGACCAGCTTGCCGGTTCCCTTCTCCACCACCGGCACACCCGAGATGCCGTGCTCCTTCATCAGCTCGATCGCCTCGCCGAGCGTCGCCGTCGGCGCGATGGTGACCGGATTCAGCACCATGCCGGATTCGTAGCGCTTGACCTTGCGAACTTCCTCGGCCTGGGCGGCGGGGTCGAGATTGCGGTGGATGACGCCGATACCGCCGGACTGCGCGACCGCGATCGCGAGGCGGGCTTCCGTCACAGTGTCCATGGCGGAGGAGAGAACGGGAATCTTCACCTTCATCGAGCGGGTAACGCGGGAGCCGACATCGACCTCACCAGGCATCACCTCGGAGGCGGCAGGCAGCAGGAGCACGTCGTCGAACGTCAGCGCGAGCCCGAAATCGCTCTCGATTGGGCTTTTGGCCATGGGACGTCTCCTCGAAGTCAGGATGTGACTGGGCGCCCGCCAAAAGCGTGCGGGGGCCAACGGTCGCCAGCCCTATAGCACCCGAGTCGGGGTGTGGGAAGCGCACCCCACCTCAGCCATAGCCAGCACGCATTTTGAGAGTGGTTACTGGCAGTAGGCTTTGTAGCGCCGGGCTTTCATGTCGAAATGGAAATGGTCGCGGTGGGCCTCGTTGGCCTCCGGCCCGAGCATGGTGCCGAAGGTCTCGCAGGCGCCTTTCGCGATCAGGCGCAGAAACCTGCCCTCGCTGGTCACCTTGCCCGGCTCCACAGCCTCCGGCGCCGGGGCAGGCTTGGCATCGGAGGCCGGAGCCGCGCCGAGCCGCTGCGCACCGGCTCCCTTGAGAGCCGCCACCTTTTCGAGTTTGGCCGCGGGATCGCGCCCGCCGCGCTGCCCCTTGCGGCGATCGTCCGCCGCATCGACATGCTGTGACGCTTCGCTGTCGGCATCCGAACCGGTGTCCCTCCCCTTGCCGGTTTTCGATTTTGCGCCCTTCGCTTTCGCGTCCTTCGAAGCCAGTTCCAGGTCCTTCTGGTCTATCCCCGACCGGTCCTTCGACTTGGCATCCCGACTGGCGTCTACAGTCCTGGCACCCGCTGCCGGAGTAACCTGTTCGGCGGTCGCCTTTGCAGCGTCGGCCTTCGGTGCCACACCGGACTTCGCCGCGGCCAGCGCCTCCGACTTGGCCTTGAGGAGGTCGCGTGCGGTCGCACCCCAGCCCGCCTTCACCCTGACCGTGCGGCCGTCGGCCAGAACGAAGGCCGGCACGTCGACCGCATTGGCCAGCGCGTGCTCGCTGAGCGGCGCATTCGCGAGCCCGTAGCGGTTGCGGCAGGCATAGCCCGAGGCGCCGCTGATGCGCGTGACGCGGCTGCCGAGCACCGACTTGGCCGCCGGCTGCAACACCTTGTCGGACCATTCTGCGATACCCACCGCCAGCTTGCAGTTCACTTCGATGGCGGGGGTGAACTCGATTCTGTTGTCGCGGCCGACGCTCTTCAGCTTGATCGGCGCGGGAGCCCCGCACGGTCCCTTGCGCATGGCGTCGACCGGCTCGATCTCGGCGTCCACGGGGCCGAGCAGCTTCAGGCATTCTTTGAGAGCGTCCGCAATTTCGATTGGAGACCATTCGTCGATGGGAGGTGGAGGCGGAGTTTCGACGGCGGCGGCCGGCTCGGACGGGTTCGAAGCGGGAGCGGTCGTAGCGGGAGCGGCCGGCGGTGGGGTTGGCACTGACTTCGCGGCCGGCGCCGGGTGCGCTGCAGGTTTGTTCGGCACCGTCGGCTGGCCGATATTCGAGTCTTGCGGCAGCGGCTTGCCGTCCCACTGGGACTCGGGCGCTTTCGGTCCAACCTCGGAGGGTTCGGTGCGCGGCTTGCGCGCGGCCAGAACTTCCAGCTCGGCGGCCTCCTGCTTGACGACGGGCTCCTGCGCCGCAACGGCACGAGCTTCGACAGCTGGCAGCGGAGCCGGCAAGCGCGGTTGGGAAACCGGTGCGGGAACCGAGGGAGCGAGGTTTGCCGAAGCCCGTTTTTCAGCGCCAGCCGGGGTGACAGCAGGGGCGGGCTTGGGGGAGACACTGGTGTCGAGACGGGACTGCCGCTTCGCGGGCTCGGCGGCCGGAAACACGAACCAGGCGGTTGCCAAAAGTCCGGCACAGGTCGCCAGCGTGAAGGCCGCAGAAAGGCTCGCGATGATGTTGCTGTTGATCTTCACGCCGCCGCCGATCCGCCGGAGAACCCATTATTCAACGTCCGAGTGAAGTTCTGGTTGCCTCGTGGTCAAATTGGGGCGGCAGCATAGCGCCAGAGGCACACCCGCCCGAGAACATTTGTTTCGCGTCGTTGATCGGGTTCAACGGTCCGGCCATCGGCAGAGATTACAGCGCCTTGCGGAATGTCAGATTGATGCGGCGGCGGCCGAGCAGCGGATGCTCGCCGTCCTTCAGCGGATCGATGCCGTGGAAGGCGAGGCGGGACACGCCGCCCCAAACGATCACGTCACCATGCTCCAGCGTCACGCGCTTGGGCTTTTCGGAGCGCTTCATGCCGCCGAAGAGGAACCTGGCCGGCAGCCCGAGCGATACCGAGACGATCGGCTGTGAAAAATCCCGCTCGTCCTTGTCCTGATGCAGGCTCATACGCGCCCCCGGCTCATAGCGATTGATCAGGCAGGCGTCGGGAGCGAAACCGTCGAAACCGCCGGCCGCCGCCGCGGCGCGGGCCAGTGTCGAGAACGGCTTCGGCATGACGGGCCAGGGACGACCGGTCTCCGGATCGTCAGGCGAATAGCGATAGCCCTTGCGGTCGGTGATCCATCCCGCCGTTCCGCAGTTGCTCATGGCGACCGACATCGTGAAGCCGCCGGGTGTCACCATGCGCCGGAACGGGGCCTTGGCGAGGAGGACGTCGAGCGCCGCAATGGTCTGACCGACCGCTGGAAGAGCATAGCCGCGCAACAGCACGGCTCCCGCCGCCAGCTCCACTCGCGACGGCGAGCCGGCGACGGCGGCGAAGAAATCGATTGTCTGGGGGCTTCTCTTCACGGCGACGCCGTCATGATTTCTTCTCACGTTCCAGCAGCGTTCGCTTGCGCTCGATGCCCCACCGATAGCCCGACAGTCCGCCGCCCGTCCGCACCACGCGATGGCAGGGGATGGCGACGGCGAGCGGATTGGCCGCGCAGGCCCCGGCCACCGCGCGGACGGCCTTCGGTGCGCCGAGGCGGCCTGCGATTTCCGCGTAGGTGGCCGTCGATCCAGCAGGAATGTCCCGTAACGCCTGCCAGACACGATGCTGGAACGCGGTGCCTCGAACGTCGAGCGGCAACTGATGACGGCGGCCCGGCCGTTCGACCATGGCGATCACCTGACCGACCAGCGTGTCGAACGCCTTGTCGCCGCCGATCAGCCGTGCCTTTGGAAAACGGGCCTGAAGGTCGTCGAGCAGCGCCGCCGCGTCATCGCCGAGCAGGATCGCCGCGACGCCCTTGTCGCTCGCCGCAACCAGAATTGTGCCGAGCGAGCACGCCCCGACGGCGAACCTGATCACGGTCTCCGGAGCCCCCTTGCGAAACATAGACGGTGTCATTCCAAGAGCATCCTTCGATGCCGCATAGAAGCGGCCGGCGGAGTTGTATCCGGCATCGTAGGCGGCTTCGGTCACGGTCCGGCTCCGGGTCAGCCTATGACGCGCGCAGCGGGCGCGATGGGCGGCGGCATAGTCTTTCGGAGTGAGGCCGGTCACCGACCTGAAAATGCGGTGGAAGTGGTGGGGACTGAGGCCGGCCTCGGCGGCGAGCGCGGCGAGCGTCGGCGACTCCTCGGCGGTTTCGATCGCGCTGCAGGCGGCCGCCACCACGGCGACATGCAGCTCGGCGAGCGACGCGCCGTTCGGCCGGCAGCGCTTGCACGGCCGGAAGCCTGCCGCCTCGGCGGCGGCAGGCGTGGCGTGATACGCGACGTTCGCCCGGTTCGGCCGCCGCGCCCCGCACGAAGGCCGGCAGTACACGCCCGTGGTGGCGACGGAATAAAGGAATAGGTCGTCCTGGTCCCTGTCGCGAGCCACGATCGCTCCCCAGCGCGCCTCGTCGATCGCGGCGGCAGCACTATTCGCCACTCTCACGCTCGGCTTTGCTCGTGCTGCGGTTCGGCTCAATATCGTGATCCCATCACCCTGCTCTGCACACACAAACTCTCCCGCGTCGGATGGCACGGATACAATCCCCGCTTGCCGACCGCATCACGGTTCTTGCGGTCGAATTGGGGTTTCGCCATCCGCCAGTGGAAAATGGGCGCCGCCGCTCCAAAGACCGAGAACGTCGCGGCCCTCACCGGCGGGTGCGGCCAGCTCCACCAGATCGTAATACAGCGCGCGTGCAACCAGCGCTTCGAGCCGGCCGCGCACCAGCAGGTAGGGCTTCAAACCGCCGTCGGGCCCGCTCGTAACAAATCTCAGCGGGTGGTCCGGCCCGCAGCGCACGACATCGTCGACATTGGTGCGGAAGGTGAGTTGCTGGCTTTCGCCGTTGCCAGAAACCTCCAACTCGACCGCCATGAACGGCGCTTCGGCCACCGTAACGTCGACCTTCTCCGCGGGTGTGACGAGATAGTGCCGGCCATCGGCGTCCCGCCTCAGCACGCGGGCGAAGAGCTTGACCAGCGCCGGCCGGCGGATCGCGCTCTTCTGATACTCCCACACGCCGTCGGCGCGGATGGCGAGGCCGATATCGCCGCAATAGGGCGGGTTCCAGCGCTCGACCGGCGCCTCCCCCGCGATTTCGGCCGCCCGCATCAGGGCGTCCAGTCCGGAAATCCTCGGCGTGCTCTCGGCCACGGGTCGTCCCTGGGTTCTGTGATGCGCGGCGCCTTCGCCGCAGGATGAGCGATTTCCGCTGGATACAAACAGTACCCCTTGGCTTACATTATAGAGGCCGTGGTCCTAATTCGGATGGCTCATCCCGCAGGGGCGCGGTGCTTTTGGCTTGATGATTCGTCGCAGGTCGTTGCAAACCATGTTGTTTGCTGCCGCCTTGCTCCTGCCATCCAGCCAAAATCCCTCGCGTCGATGGGCCATCCCAATTAGGACCACGGCCTAGTTACGCAGTGTTAACTTGACCCGAGCGGGTCGCGGCCGAACAAATCGCGACTAGCATTCCGTCATTCCGGCCGCCGATCGTCCGGTCTATCGAGCAACCGCGCTAGCCAAGGGCGACATGAGCAGCATCACCCAGACCGACGACAACATCGTTCCCCGCCTCGAAGCCGCCGCCGAGCGCGTGCAGCGGGCCCACAAGGCTGCCGGAACCGTCATCTTCGGTCAGGATCAGGTGATCGAGCGCACGCTCATCACGCTGCTGGCCGGGGGCCACGCGCTGCTGATCGGCGTTCCCGGCCTCGCCAAGACGCTGCTTGTCGATACCCTCGGCAAGGTGCTCGGTCTCGAAGCCAAGCGCATCCAGTTCACGCCGGACCTGATGCCGTCCGACATCATCGGCGCGGAAGTGCTGGAGGACAGCCCCGGTCAGCGCCGCTCATTCCGCTTCATCAAGGGGCCGATCTTCACTCAGCTGCTGATGGCCGACGAGATCAACCGCGCCTCGCCCAAGACGCAGTCGGCCCTGCTGCAGGCCATGCAGGAGCATCACGTGACGGTGGCCGGCGCCCGCCACGATGTGCCGGCACCCTTCCATGTGCTGGCGACACAGAACCCGCTGGAGCAGGAAGGCACCTATCCGCTGCCCGAAGCCCAACTCGACCGCTTCCTCCTCCAGATAGACGTCACCTATCCCGACATCGCCGCCGAGCGGCGAATGCTCTACGCCACCACCGGCACCGAGGAGCGCCGCCTCGAAGCGGTGATCACCGGGCCAGAGCTGATGAGCATCCAGCGGCTCGTGCGCCAGATTCCGGTGCCCGACCGTGTGGTCGAAGCCATCCTGCGCCTCGTGCGCTCGGCCCGTCCCGGCACCGGCGGCAACACCGAGGTCGACCGCCTGGTAGCCTGGGGACCCGGACCGCGCGCCAGTCAGGCGTTGAGCCTCGCGGTGCGCGCCAAGGCGCTGATCGACGGCCGCCTCGCGCCCTCGATCGACGACGTCATCGCGCTGGCCGAGCCCGTCCTCAAGCACCGCATGGCGCTGTCCTTCGCGGCCCGGGCCGAAGGACAGGCCCTCGAAGGCATCATCGGCCGCCTCGCGCAGAAGGTGGAGTAACAGGAATGGCTGCTTCGGCCAGCTCCGCGCGGCAGGGCGGCGGAATGCTCGCGCTCGAACGCGATGCCCACGCGCTCGCCGACCGGATGCCCGACATCCTCCTGGAAGCGAGCCGCATCGCCTCGACCATCGCGCACGGCATTCACGGACGCCGCCGGGCCGGCCCGGGAGAAACTTTCTGGCAGTTCCGCCAGCTCGAAGCTCAGGATGCGGTGCAGCTCATCGACTGGCGCCGCTCGGCCAGCTCCGACCTGCTCTATGTCCGCGAGCGAGAGTGGGAGGCGGCGCATACCATCTGGCTGTGGCCGGACCTGTCCCCCTCGATGGAGTTCCGCAGCCATCTGGCGCCAACCACCAAGCGCGACCGGGCTGTCGTCATGATCCTCGCCACGGCCGAGCTTCTGGTGCGCAGCGGCGAACGTGTCGGCCTACTGGCTCTCTCCCAGCCGACCGCCAGCCGCAAGGCCGCCACGCGCCTCGCGGAGACGATCGCCAGCCACGCGACCTCCCCTGTGCTGACCCGCAGCGAGCCCCCCCGCGCGCGCATCTCACGCTATTCGAGCGTCATCCTCGTTTCGGATTTCCTCGATCCGATCGCCTCCATCGCCGAGCACGCCGAGGCGCTCGCCGCTCAGGGCGTCGGCGGCCACCTCGTGCAGGTGCTCGATCCGGCCGAGGAAACCCTGCCCTACGACGGCCGGACGGAATTCGTCGACATCGAGGGTGCCAGCCGCTGGACGGCGGAACGGGCCGAAGGCCTGCGCGGCGCCTACCAGACGAAGCTGCACGCGCATCGGGCGGAACTGGCAGCGCTCGCCACCCGCCTCGGATGGTCGTTCCTGGTGCATCACACGGATCGCCCGCCGGCCGAAACGCTGCTCTCCCTCGTCATGCGGCTCGAGGGCAAGGCGGGCGGCTACCGCTGGCAGGGTGACGCCGGCGATGGCCCCGCGGCGGCATCGCCGACCGGCGGCACGCCATGACCATCGGCGCCCTCGCTTTCCTCAACCCCTGGCTGCTGGCGGCACTGGCCTCGCTGCCGCTGATCTATTGGCTGCTGAAGACCGTGCCGCCGCGGCCCAAGCAGGTCGCGTTTCCGGCCACCCGCATCCTGGTCGGCCTCGAAGACCGAGACAGAACTCCCGCGAAAACCCCGTGGTGGCTGCTGCTGATCCGGCTGCTGGCAGCGGCCCTCGTCATCCTGGCGCTGGCCGAGCCGGTGCTGAACCCCTCGCGCGAGACCGCTCTCAAGGGAGCGGGGCCTGTCGCGGTCGTCATCGACAACGGCTGGTCTGCCGCTCCGCGCTGGACCGAACGCACGGCCTTCGCCGAGCGGATCATCTCGGATGCCGAAAGCCGTGGCCGGCCGCTGATCGTCATCGAGACGGCGCCGGCGGCTCGTGCCCGCGCGGTCAAGATCGAAGCGCCGAGCGACGCCCGCAACACACTCGCGGGGATTGCTCCGCAACCCTTCCCGCCCGAACGCAAGACGGCACTCGAGGTACTCGGCGCGGCCATGCAGGCGGCCGGTCCGGGCGCCGGAGACGCCAGCGTCGTCTGGCTGGCAGACGGCATCGATCACGACGGAGCGACGGCGGCCTTCGCGGACGGCCTCGCGGCGCTCGCGACCGGCGGCTCGTTCGCCATCCTTGCCGATCCGCCTGGACGCGAAGCACTCGGACAGTCGGCCGAAGTGGCGTCCGACGGAAAGCTCGCCTCCCGCGTGGTGCGCACCGGCGGCCCGGCACGCGAAGGCGTGGCGCATGCCTTCTCGGCCAAAGGCGCACGGCTCGGTGAAGCCGCCTTCAAGCTCGGCGCCGGCGGCACCTCCACCGACATGGTGTTCGAGCTGCCGCTGGAGCTGCGCAATCAGGTGACGCGGGTCGAAATCGCGGGCGAGCTTTCGGCCGGTGCGGTCAGCATCCTCGACCGGCGCTCGCAGTGGCAGCGGATCGGGCTCATCTCCGGCGAAACGCAAGAGCAGGCGCAGCCGCTGCTGGCGCCGCTCTATTACATCAACAAGGCCGTGCAGCCCTTTGCCGAAATCATCCGGCCGAAGGATGCCAATCTCGCTGCCGGCGTCGACACCGTGTTCAAGTCCAACGCCACGGTGCTCATGCTGGCCGACATCGGTACGCTCTCCGGCGACATCGCGGACACGGTGGACGCCTGGGTGAGGAAGGGCGGCATCCTGGTCCGCTTCGCCGGCCCGCGCCTCGAAAAGGGCGGTGACGAACTGCTTCCCGTCGGGTTGCGCCTCGGCGGACGCACGCTCGGCGGCGCGCTCTCCTGGTCGACGCCGCAACCGCTCGCCCCCTTCGACGACACCAGCATCTTTGCCGGCCTCGCCGTTCCAGCCGACATTTCCATTCGCCGTCAGGTCTTGGCCGATCCGGCGCGACTGACGGGTGACGTGAAGGTCTGGGCGCGCCTCAAAGACGGCACTCCGCTCGTCACGGCCGCCCGCCGCGGCGAGGGCACCGTCGTTCTCTTCCACGTGACCGCCAACTCCGACTGGTCGAACCTGCCGATCTCGGGACTGTTCGTCGAAATGCTGCGGCGGATCACGACACTCGGCGGGGCGGGCGGCGGCGGGTCTGACGCCACAACGACCGACACGGCCGGGCTCGCATCGAGCGATACCGAGACTGCGGGGCTGCTGGCTCCGCTGCAAACCCTCGACGGATTCGGAACCTTGAAGTCGCCGCCCCCGACGGCTCAACCGATCCCGGTCGCCAAGCTCGCCTCGGTTGTCGCCGGGCTCGAACATCCACCGGGCTACTATGGCCCGGCCGGCTCTCCGCGCGCCGTCAACGTGATCAAGCCCGGTGCCGAGCTGGCTCCCCTCCCCGCTCTTCCCTCGGCCGCCGAACGCCGCGGATACGAGAGCGAAGCCTCCAAGCCCTTGAAGCCTTGGCTGCTCGCCGCCGCGCTCGGCCTCCTGTTCGCGGACGTGCTCGCCATTCTGCTGATGCAGTCGAGCGGACTGCGACGCCGCAAGCCCGCCGGGCTATCGACGACGGGCGGGGCCGCGGCACTTCTGTTCGCTGCCGCACTCGCTCTCGCGTCCGACAGCGGCCATGCCCAGTCGACGGAACCGCCTGTCGCTCCCGTCTCGCCCGGCAACGAGGCGACCGCCCAGCAGGCGACGGAGAAGGTGACGCTCGGCTACGTGCTGACCGGCGACTCCGCGACCGACAGCGCCAGCAGGTTCGGCCTCTCGGGACTTTGCCGCATCCTCACCACCCGCACCGCCGTCGATCCCGGCGAGCCGATCGGCGTCGACATCGTCAACGACGAGATCGCATTCTATCCCGTGCTCTACTGGCCGGTGCTCGACGACGCCCGCGCGCTCCCCTCCGCCACTCTCGCCAAGATCGACGCCTACATGAAACAGGGCGGCATGATCGTCTTCGACACCCGCGATTTCGGCGGCGGCTCGCCGACGGGCTTCGGCATCGGCGGCCAGCGGAGTTCGGCTCTGCAACGGCTGATCGGCGCCCTCGACCTGCCTCGCCTCGAGCCGGTTCCAGAGGATCATGTGCTGACCAAGTCGTTCTATCTGCTGCGCACCTTCCCCGGCCGCTATTCGGGCGGCGAATTGTGGGTCGAGGCCGACAGCAAGGAAGGCGACGATACGGGGCGCAAGGCTCGCCGCGCCGACGGCGTCTCCTCGATCCTCATCACCTCCAACGATTTCGCCTCGGCGTGGGCGCTGGATGAGCGCGGACGCCCGCTGTTCGCCAGCATCGGCGGAGAGAACCAGCGCGAGATGGCCTTCCGCGCCGGCGTCAACATCGTCATGCACGCGCTGACCGGCAACTACAAAGCCGATCAGGTGCACGTGCCGGCCCTCCTCGAAAGGCTCGGGCAATGAGCTGGTCTCTCGACTTCGCGCCGATGCTGCCGCTCCCGTTCTTCTGGGTCGCGGGTGCGCTCGGGCTGCTGCTGGTCGCGCTGCTCGCATGGAGGCGCAGCCGCGGCTGGCCGCTGCGGCTCGCCGCCCTCGCCGCCCTCCTCGCCGCACTCGCAAACCCCATCCTGCGCGAGGAGCAGCGCGAAAGCCTCGCCAACGTCGCCATCGTCGTCGTCGATGAAAGCACCAGTCAGGCGCTCGCCAAGCGCCCCGAGCAGACGGCCGCCATCCGCAAGGACCTGGAAACGCGGCTCGGCGCCATTGCCAACCTCGAAGTGAAGTGGGTCGGTGCCGCGCGGCCCGGCGAAGGCTCGGCCTCCGGCACGCAGCTCTTCTCGGAACTCGGCCGCGCGCTCTCGACGACGCCCGCCGACCGGCTGGCCGGTGTCATCCTGTTGACCGACGGACAGGTGCACGACGTTCCGAAGGCCGCCTCCGCGCTCGGCTTCGACGCGCCCGTGCACGCGCTTTTGACCGGCGCGCCCGGCGAGTTCGACCGCCGCATCGAGGTCCTGAAGGCGCCGCGCTACGGCATCGTCGGCCAATCGCGCGACATCGAGGTCGTCGTCCGCGAGCACGGCAAATCGGCGGGCAGCGACAAGGCGATCACCTTGAAGGTCCGCCGGGCCGGCAGCCCCGACGAGATCGTGCGTACGGAAATCGGGCGCACGGTGCCGGTGCGGATGCAGTTCCCGCACGCCGGCACCAATTTGCTCGAAGTGGAGCTGGAAACCGCTCCAGGCGAGTTGACACCCGCCAACAACCGCGCCGTCGTATCGGCCGAGGGCGTGCGCGAGAACCTGCGTGTACTGCTGGTTTCCGGCGAGCCGCACGCCGGCGAACGCACGTGGCGCAATCTCCTGAAGTCGGACGCCGCCGTCGATCTCGTCCATTTCACCATTCTGCGCCCGCCCGAGAAGCAGGACGGAACGCCGATCAATCAGCTTTCGCTCATCGCGTTCCCGACCAAGGAGCTGTTCTCGGACAAGATCAAGGACTTCGATCTCATCATCTTCGACAGGTATGCGCATCGCGGCATCCTGCAGATGCTCTACTACGACAACATCACGCGCTACGTGGATGCCTTCGGCGGCGCGCTGCTGGTCGCGGCCGGCGACGACTATGCCGGCATCACCAGCCTCTACCGAACACCCCTCGCGCCGGCCCTGCCCGCGCGTCCGACTGGCCGCGTCATCGAGCAGCCGTTCAAGGCGCGGGTGACGGCCGACGGCTTCAAGCATCCCGTCACCCGCGGACTTCCCGGTGCCGGCGGCAGCGATGCCGATGCCGTGCCGACCTGGGGCCGCTGGTTTCGTCAGGTCGAAGTCCGTCCCGACCGCGGCCGCACGGTCATGAAGGGCGCCGAGGATCAGCCGCTGCTGCTGCTCGACCGCAAGGGCAAGGGCCGCGTCGCGCTCCTCACATCCGATCACGCCTGGCTCTGGGCTCGGGGCTACGAGGGCGGTGGCCCGCACACCGACCTGCTTCGCCGCCTCTCGCACTGGCTGATGAAGGAGCCCGATCTCGAAGAGGAACGACTGATCGCGACGGCCAAGGGCTTGAAGCTTTCGATCGAGCGCCGCTCGATGGAGGACAAGGTCAGCACGGTCAAGCTGTCCGGTCCGGGCGGCGATGTGACCGAAGTGACGCTGGAGCCGTCGAGCGCCGGCGTGTGGACCACGTCCATCGATGTCAAGCTGCCCGGGCTCTACAAGGCCGAGACGCAGAGCCCTTCCGGAGCGCTGGCCGCCGTCGCGCATGCCGGCGCCGAGGACCCGCGCGAAATGAGCGAGGTCACGGCAACGGACGAAAAGCTGAAGCCGCTCGCCGAGCAGACCGGTGCCGGCACCTTCTGGACGCGCAAGGCGGCGGCGTCCGAAACCGTCGAGCTTCCGCGTGTCACCATGCTGGCCAATGCCAAGGTGCTCGCCGGCTCCGGGTGGCTCGGCCTCAAGGACCGCGAAGCCTATGTGACCCGCGGCGTGAAGCTGACCCCGATGTTCACCGGCCTGCTCGCCCTCTCGGCGCTGCTCGCCCTGCTGGCCCTCGCCTGGTGGCGCGAAGGCAAGTAGCGGCCTGCGGATTTTACGGCTGTCGTCGACACGCCTCGCTCTTTGCGCTCTCCTACCCCCCACCGTATTCCCGCCGTCCTCCCTGCCCCTCCAGGGGAATCGCATTTGGACGTAGGTTGGGTCGAGGCACGAGACCCAACAACTTTGGTCGCTCGAGTTTGTTGGGTCTCCTTCGTCGACCCAACCTACATTTCGCGCCATATGCGATTGCCCTGC
>JBQTIA010000062.1:0-2052 GCA_052388455.1 Hyphomicrobium sp. | reverse complement strand
GTCGCGCCTGTCAACTCCGTCAGCTTGTCGATCAATCGGCGGTCGGGACTGAACCAGGATCAGCGGCGGATGAGGTCGACGGTCGCCTGCATGTCGGCGACGATCTCGGCGTGCTGGTCCTCCGCGCGCCTGGCGCGGTCCTGGATGGTCTCGATGCGCTCCCGGATATCGAGCGCGGTCCTGGTCGTGTGATGATGGGTCATAAGGGTGAGGGTTAAGGAGTAAGCCTGTCCGGCTTCGCGGCCGGCTTGGCGAGGCGCTGCCCGGATTTGTATTTCTGCTTGGCGTGCTCGAAATCGAGGAAGCCCGGATGGCTCGCGCGATCCGGCTCCAGCATCACGCGGCCGTCCTCCGTCAGCACGGCCTCGCTCAAGCGGTGCTCGTGCACGTTGGTCTTGATCTGCTCGACGGCAAAGGCATGGGTGGGCCGGATGATGATCTTGGCGTCGGCGAGCACGCGGCCGCGGCCTGTCGGCACATGGACGGTGAAGTCCTTCTCGATCGCATGGCGCTCGACGATGTCGGGCATGGCGGAGAGCGCCTGCTCGACCTGCTTCAGGTTGTCGGACAGGCGCTGGCACAAGGTCACGCCGCTCGATTCGATGATGGTCGACAGCTTGATGTTGAAGCTCTTGTTGGGCGCGGCGTAGGTGAAGCGCAGCCCCAGCATCTTTCGGAGCCAGCGCACGAGGTACATGTCGGCGCCGATGATGCGGTCGTAGTTGATCTGACGCCAGCTGCGCGACAGGATCGCCTGGCTGATGAGCGCATTGAAGCGGATGTAGACGGTGGCCTTGGCCGCGTCCCTGTTGACGGCATCGCGCGCACTTCTGTCCGAGAAGAACCCGAAGTCGGCGATGGGCGAGAACACGAGGTCGTCGCCGTCCTGCGCCTTCAAGTGGATCTTGGTCTTGGCGAGCACCTGCAGGCCTTCGCGGATTTCAGCGTACGAATAGGCCTTGGTCTTCTCTCACGGTCGCCCGCGGCGCTTCAGCTCCTCGCCGATCTGATAGAGCGTCGTGAACAGCACGAAGCTATCGTATGTCGGCGTGCCATCGTCGCGGTTCGTGAAGTAGCCTTTGTCCATGGCGAGCTTGGTGAGAACCAGTTCGAGGATCTCCTCCTTGACGCCCGGGAACTCGGCGCGGAGCTTGCCCGTCGCCTGCTCGATGTAGGCGGGGGCGAGCATCAATCGGTATCGCTTGCCCGCGAACGTGAACTCGCGCTGCAGCGGTGCCGCCGTTCCGTCGGTGTTCCATTGGACGGCCGAGGTCGCCCCGCGGCCGACGAAGAACCTCGGGATCGATTCATAGAAGTCGAAGGCGTTGGAGTAGGCGTCGTCGGAGACGAGGCGGAACAGCTCGAGCTGCGCCGGTTGTCGTCAGGCCGGCGTGAGCGGCGCGGGGTTACTTCTTCGATTTGTGGTCATGGTCGTTCTTATCCAGATACTGCACCAGCAGGTCGCGCAGCAGCGTCGATATGGGAACGCCGATGAGCTTCTCGAGCCTCTTGGCCTGCTTTGCCGTGATGCGCGTATAGAGGCGGTGCGAGTAGACCTCGGGCGTCTTTTTGATCTGCTTCGGGCTCGCCATCACGGCCCTGTTCGGCTTGACGGCGGTTTTGTCGGCGAGGCGGACGGCCTTCGCGAGGATGTCTTTTCTCATAAGTGGAGGGGTTAGGAATTAGGAGCGGCATTGTTTGTCCAGGAACTCATGGAGTTTCTTCACTTGCGGGAGGATGTTGCGCAGCTGATAGCGCTCGATGCCGCCGAGGTCTGCGATGTCGAACACGCTCAAGCCGTCGTCGGCGAGGCGTGAGATGTAACGGGAGTGATTGACGACGAGCACCGGCACCTTCGGAAAACGAATGGCGAGGATGGTCTTCAGGTCGCCGACGTGCTCGGGCGCGGTGTTGTTGATGAGGATGGCGATTGTGCGAGCGTGTTGCTTGAGGGCCGTCACCGTTTTGACGGCCGGCATGAGGTCGGCGGTCGATTCATAGGACAGCGGCACGACGGTGACGTCCGCCATGGCCGCCGCCTCGAGGATGCGA
>JBQTIA010000061.1:0-16081 GCA_052388455.1 Hyphomicrobium sp. | reverse complement strand
CGCGCCGACGGCTGCCGCCGCATCACCCTCCTGACCGACGGCGACAACGCCGCCGCGCACCGTTTCTACGAGCGCGCGGGCTTCACACGATCGGCCATGGTGCCGTATCGATTGGGGCTGGGAGATGGGTAGGGGGCAGCGGGTGGGGCGCGTCTGTCGAACGCCTCCCACCCCCTACTCCAAACACCCCCCACACTCCCCCGGCTTGACCAGGATCGCTTGCGACATGGCCGGCAGAGTCACGCTGTCGCCGGAGAGGGCGTTGGCGGTCCAGGTGCCGGTGATCGGGCGCTCGTCGAGGGGCGAGAAGCGGGCCGCCTTGCCGCGCAGCACGCGCTTGTAGCCGGCGTGATCGAGCACCTCGACGCGGCCCTCGTCCGCGGTGGCGTTGACCAGCCACTTGCCCCACGGGAACTCCCACACCTGCACGCGGTCGGGCGCGTTCCTCAGCTCCTCACCGTAGACGCCGCCGCTCTCCTTGGCCGGCAGCTTGGGGCGCGAGCCGGCCGGCGTCGGATCGGCGAGGTTGAGCCAGCGGTTGCGCGCGAAGCGGAACGTCCCCGGCTCGGTGTCGTCGCCGACGTTGACCGCGGTGTTGAAGCGTCCGCCCGTTTCGAAGGCGATCTCGTTGTCGCTGAACTCGCCGTTTTGCGTGGCGACGATCGACGTGCCGGCGTTCTCGTTCAGGATGCGCATCACCCACGGCGCCGGACCCTGCACCAGGTTGTGATGCACGACGCCGCCGTCGATGTTGACCCACGAGAAGGCCGCTCCGCCGCCGACGACGACGTTGCCCTCGATGGTGATGCCGTCCGCCTCGTAATCCTTGTCGCCGTCGGCGAAGCGGAAGAATTCCGCGTCGGTCGAGCCGCCGGCCTGAATCGCGCGGCCCGTGCCGACCGGCAGCTCGATGCGGTTGGCGCGGATCACGATGTCCTTGCTGCCGCCCTTGGGCCGGATGCCGGAGCCGCCGACCTTGAGCTTTTCGTGAACCAGCAGTGAGTTCTGCACCAGGCCCTTGCGGCAACCGACGAAATCGATGGCGCTGCCGTCGGTGCCCCAGTTCTCGACGCGCGCGCCGTCGATCAGGAAATCCTCGACGCCGGCCATCTTGATCGCGTCGTGATTGCCGGGCTTGGTCATGTCCCTGACCGTGATGCGGATCAGGCGGATGGCCCGCGCCGGGGACTCATAGGAACCCGCGTCGTCGATGTTGATACCGTTCTCGGCCTGGCCCTGGAATATGAGGTCGGAGAGCGTCACCTGCACCGGATCGGAGAGCTGCAGGCCGAAGTCGCCGCCTTCGATCACGGCCGGGTTGTCGCGCTCGGCGCTGCGGATCGTCACCTGGCGCAGATTCTCGCGATAGAGCCGGCCGGCGTAGGTGCCGGGCGCGAGCACGATCTCGTCGCCCTCGCCGGCGGCGTCGAGCGCGGCGGTGAGTTCCTCTGCGGTGGTGACGCGGCGCTCCTCCGCCCGCGCCGCCGCGCCGAACGCGATGCAGCCGGCGACGACCGCGATGACGATGAGCCCTTGTCTGTGCATGCCGACCTCGCTCCTCGCGGCGGAAGCGCCGCGCGCCTTATTTAGTGTTCCGTTGCAGACGGAATAGTCCCAATTGCGTCACCCCGGCGGACGGAGGCCGGGGCCCAGATCAGCGGGCAGCGGACAACCGACATTTGATCTGGCTCCCGGCCTTCATGCCGTACGCATGCTTCCAGCATGACGGGATGACGAGAAAAGGGTACCCAGTGTCAGAGCTGGGAGACTAGCAGAGCGTTCAGCCTACGTCGCCGGGCGGAGTCGCCCAGTCGCGCGGCGCCGCTGCTTCGCGGCATCTCGCGTCGCGCGATGTCTCGTCATGATCGCCGGCGATGGGCTATACTCGCCCGCATGACCGCACCCACCCGTCACCTCACCGGCAGCAGGGCCGGCATCGGGCCGCTCGCCTTCTACGGCGAGGAACCCCACTCGCGCCTGCTGCTCGGCACGGCGCTCTATCCCTCGCCGCAGATCATGGCCGACGCGGTGAAGGCCTCGCGGGCCGGCATCGTCACCGTGTCGCTCCGACGCGAGCAGGCGCGCGGGCGCACCGGCGAGCGGTTCCTGGAGCTGATCCGCGCACTCGGCGTCACCGTGCTCCCCAATACCGCCGGATGCCGGACCGCCAAGGAGGCGATCACCACCGCGGAGATGGCGCGCGAGCTGCTCGAAACCGACTGGATCAAGCTCGAGGTCATCGCCAACGACGACACGCTGCAACCGGACCTCTTCGGCCTCGTCGAGGCGGCGGGCGAGCTGACCAAGCGCGGCTTCAAGGTGTTCCCCTATACGACCGAGGACCTCGGCGCCGCTGAACGGCTGCTCGCGGCCGGCTGCGAGGTCCTGATGCCGTGGGGGGCGCCGATCGGCACCGGGCGCGGCCTCGCCAACCGCTTCGGCCTCAAATCGATGCGCGCCTATTTCCCCGGCGTGCCGCTCGTCATCGACGCCGGCGTCGGCGCGCCGAGCCACGCGGCGGAGGCCATGGAACTCGGCTACGACGCGGTGCTGCTCAACACGGCGGTCGCCAAGGCCGGCGATCCGGTGCGCATGGCGGCGGCCTTCGCGCAGGCGATCGAGGCCGGCCGCACCGCCTTCAAGGCCGGCCTGATGGAGCCGCGCGACATGGCGCAGCCTTCGACGCCGGTCGCCGGCACGCCGTTCTTCGATCTCGGGGGCGATCCGCGCAGCAAGTGACGTCGGGCTGCGGCCGCGCGTCGGAGCCGATGGCGCGGCGTCACAATACAGTGTAGCAATCCGCCGATCGCATTCCGCCGTCCCCGTCTCGCAAAAAATTGAGGATCAGCATGGCCTTTTCATCCCGCAGATCATGGGCCCTGGCAGCCGCCATGGCTCTCGTCCTCCCGGCGTTTCCGGTCCGCGCCGAGGAGCGCGACATGGCGCGCGAGGCGGTGACCAACCTCGAAGCCTACGCCGAATACAAGATGGGCCACTACGACGTCGCAAAGGACATCTGGGAGAAGCTGGCGGCCAAGGGCAACACGACGGCGCTGATCAATCTCGCCAACATGTTTCAGCAGGGCCAGGGCGTGACGGAAGATCAGAAGCAGGGCATGACGCTGGTGCAGAAGGCCGCCGAGCTGGGCGATGCCCGCGCGCAGTACGAGCTGGGCCTGGCCTACGAGAAGGGCACCGTCCTCGGCCGCGACATCACCGCCGCCGGCAAATGGCTCAAGGCCTCCGCCGAGCAGAATTTCTCCGACGGCCAGTTCGCCTATGGCGTGCTGCTCGCGACCGGCCAGGGCAAGGGCCTCGACAAGGCGACCGACGCAGAGAAGGCGGAAGCTCTCCAGTGGCTGGAGAAAGCCAAGGCGGGCGGCAACCTCGAGGCAGCGGATTACATCAAGGTGCTGGGCGGGAAGGGGTAAAGAACAGCCCCCGCGCCAACGGCTGATCGACGCAACGATGCCTCAAAGGTCGCTTGCTGCCGGGGCAGAGCGCGAGCCGTGTCGAACTTGGATGATCATGACCTCATCCGCTTCTCTCACGTGATAGACGAGATAGGGATAACGGGCGACGGGGAGAACACGCACTTTGCCGATACTGGTCGCCTGCCGATACCAGGGAATTGCTGCAGAAGTTCCGCTGTTCTGCGAATTTCACGAACGACGCGCAAAGCGGCGCGCCGATCATGTGGGGCAATCCAATCGTAAATGGCCTCGATGTCGCTACGCGCGCGCGGCGACCAGGATAGTCTCACAGGCCGCACTTTTTCCAAAGTGCGCGCATCTGCTCATCCGAGGCTCGTTCGCCGCGATGGCATTGCGCCAGCCCTTCAAGCACGCCAACGAGGTGATCGTCGGGCACGTCTAATGGCTCTGCATTGACGATGTCTTCGATCACCGACGCGGCGTAGGCCTGACGTTGCACGTCGAGCGCTGCCAGCTTGTCGATGGCGGATTGAAGTTTCTCGATCATGGCTCGAACATCGCACAGAAGCGTATGGATTGCGAAGCGGTTATTTGCTTGCTGCGCTGCATACCGTCGCGCAGTTTCGACCGCACGTCGGCACTCGATTCAGGAGTCGATTGAAACCAGCTCGGAGAGCGCGCACGGTTGAAACGCGAGAGCTCCTTCCGGTTCTAAGCAGCCCTATCCGCGGTCTCAAGCAAAAAAGGTGTCGACATTCTCTGGTCTGTGCGGCTTTGGAAAATGAAGCACCCCGCACGATACTTGTTCTGGGCGGCGATCTCCATCAATCTGGTGATGGGTGCTTTCGCCGTGGTGCTTCTGCCAGAGAGTGTCAATCGCACACCAAACTTCTCGACGCTCCGAACTCAAGCACCACTATTCTTTTGGTCGACATTCGCTCTGAACACACTGTTCTTCATCGTCGTCTATCGAGAACTAAAAGGCATCGACTTCGGTCGTGTGCCGAAAGTGGCGCTCTTGACCCTCGCGACAATAATTATTGCATCGGTGGCCACGTCGTGCGTCGGCATTGGAAGTCTTAGCGATCCGCATCACATGTTACTGCGGTTTCCGGTTGCCATGTTTATGAGCGCAACCCTCGCGCTGGATGCGTTGATCTCTTTGCGACACCTCTGATTCACATGCTGACGCGCGGCAAGCAGCTACCCCGCCTCCCGGAAGCTCTGCGCCGTCTCGAGGTCGACGGAGACGAGCTGGGAGATGCCCTTCTCGGCCATGGTGACGCCGAACAGGCGGTTCATGCGCGTCATGGTCATCGGGTGATGGGTGATGACGAGGAAGCGGGTGTCCGTCTCGGCCGCCATCTTCTCCATCAGCGTGCAGAAGCGGTCGACGTTGGCATCGTCCAAGGGCGCGTCGACCTCGTCGAGCACGCAGATCGGCGACGGATTGGTGAGGAACACCGCGAAAATCAGCGAGAGCGCCGTCAACGTCTGCTCGCCGCCTGAAAGCAGCGAGAGCGTCGCCGGCTTTTTGCCCGGCGGCTTCGCGATGATCTCCAGCCCGCCTTCGAGTGGGTCCTCGCTCTCGACAATTTCGAGCCGCGCTTCCCCTCCACCGAACAGAGTGGTGAACAGCCGGCGGAAATGTCCGTCTACGGTGGTGAACGCCTCGTCGAGCCTCTTCTTGGCCTCGCGGTTCAAGTGCCCGATCGCGCCGCGCAGCTTGTTGATCGCCTGCTCGACGTCGGCGCGCTCGGCGTCGAGGGTCGTGAACTGCTGCTGAAGAGCCACGAGCTCGTCATCGGCCTGCAGGTTGACGCCACCCAGGCGCTCGCGGTCGCCGCGCAGCTTGCCGAGCTGGCGGTCGAGGTCGGCGAAGGCGGGCAAGGGTGTGCCGGGCGCAACTTCTGCGATGGCCAGCAGATGCTCCGGCGCCGTTTCGAAGGTCTCTCGGATGCGGCGCGACTCCTCCTGGCGCCGCTGGCGTGCGCCTTCGAGCCTGGCTTCCGTCCGGGCCTTGACCTCGCGCCCGGTGGCGACCTCGCCCTGGGCGGTACGCAGCGCATGAACGGCGGTCCGCAGCGTGCTGTCGGCCTCGGCGAGGCGGTCCGCCGCCTGCCGTCGCTCGCCCTCGGCGGCTGCGAGACTGTTTAGAAGCGTCTGGCGCGAGGCGTCGAGGCGAACGGGCAGGCCAACGAGCGGTGTCAGCTCATCGGAAGTTTCCTGCTGGCGCGTTTTCAATGCTCCGATCTGCTGCTCGGCGCCCGCGGACCGCGTGGTCCAGCGCTGCCATTCGGCGCGGGCGGCGGCGGCCCGTTCGGTGCGGACCTGATGCTCGCGTTCGAGCGCCGCCAGCCGTGCGCGAACCTCGGCGGCGCGTTGTCGCTCAGCCAACGCAGCGGCTTGGGCCCGCTCCAGCTCCGGCTCGATCGGATCGGCGTCGTCGAAAAACGCGATCTGCTCCACCACCGTTTCCAGCGCCGCGCGGGCGCTCACCATGTCCTCGTCGGAGCGGGCCCGCGCTCCCGTCACCGCCGCCAGCCGGGATTCGGTTTCCCGTGCCGCCCGCTCGATCTCGGTCAGCGCGTCGCGGGTGGCGGCGAGCCGGGTCTGCGTGGCGCGCCAGAGCTGACGCAGCCGGCGCTCCTCGGCTTCCGCCTTGATGTGCGTCTCGGCGGCTTCCCGTTCGGCGAGCGAGAGACGCTCGGCCAGTGCTTGCGCCTGCTCCTCACGCGTGGCCATGCCGGCAAGACGATTGCGCTCGGTGAGTCGCTGCGCGGCGGGCGTGGCGCCATCCGCGGCGGCGACGAAGCCGTCCCAGCGCCACAGATCGCCCTCGCGGCTGACCAGCCGCTGGCCGGGCTTGAGGTGCGGCTGCAGGCGATGGCCGAGGTCGCGCGAAACGACGCCGATCTGCTTCAGGCGCCGGGCAAGTTCGGGCGGCGCGCCGACATGCAGGATCAGCGGCTCGGCATCGGCGGGAAGCCCAGCGTCGTCGGCGCGCGGCTCCAGGTGGCGCCAGTGGACCGGCGCCTCGGCATCGGCGGGCGCATCGAGATCGTCGCCCAGCGCCGCGCCGAGCGCCGCCTCGTAACCGGGCGAGACGCGCAGCCGGTCGACCACCGGCGGCAAGCCGTCGGCACGGGGCGGCGCCACCAGCTTCAGCAGGGTTTCGCGCTCGGTTTTCAGAGCACTGGCGGCCATGCGGGCCCGGCCCGCATCCTCACGCCTCGCATGCAGCTGAGCGGCGAGCGTGCGCACCTGATCCTCGGCGGCGAGCGTCGCCTGCTCGATCGTGTCGATCTCGCGAGAGAGAGCCTGACCGGCATCGGCGGTCGCCTTGAGCTTGTCGGCGTCCGGCGCGCGGCCCGCGATCTCGCGCGCCTGCACGGCGAGTGCGGCGATCTGGCGTTCGAGCCGCGCCACCGCCTGCTCCCGCTCGGCCCGCGAGGTCTCGAGGCTCTTGCGCTTCGCACGCGCCTCGGCGGCCCGCGTCGTCCATTCCGCGAGCAGTTGTTCCGCGCGACGCAGCACGCCGTCCTGCTGCTCGACGCGCCAGCGCGCATCGGCCTCGGCGGCGTCGGCGCCCTCCTCGGCAGCCACCAGTTGCCCGATCTCGCCATCGAGACCGGCGATGATCTCCCGCGCCTCGACGACGAAGTTCTCCTCGCGCGCGAGATCGGTCTGAAGCTGTGCCGCGCGCGCTTTCAATTCACGCTCGCGGGCCATGGTGCGCTCGACCTCGCGCTCGAAGTTGTCACGCTCGACCTGAATGCGCCCGAGCGCCGCGCCACGCGCCGCCTCCTCCTCCCTCAGCGGCGGCAGGGCCTCGGCGAGACGCGCCTCGTCGGCCAGCGCGCGGGATTCCGCTTCTGTCGCAACCGCCAGCCGGGCCAATGCCTCGTTCAGATGCGATTCCTCGCTGGTGACAGTGGCCTGCGCTTCGGTCCATGCAACGTGCGCAAGCAGGGCTTCCGCCTTGCGGATGTCCCCCGAAAGCTCCTTGTAGCGGCGAGCCTGCCGTGCCTGCCGCTTCAGGCTCTCGATCTGCGTGGTGAGCTGGCCGAGGACGTCGGCGATGCGCGCGAGATTGGCCTCGGTCGCCCTGAGGCGCAGCTCGGCCTCGTGGCGGCGCGAATGCAGCCCGGCGACTCCGGCGGCGTCCTCCAGGATGCGGCGGCGCTGCTCCGGCTTGGCGTTGACGATTTCCGCGATCTGGCCCTGGCGCACGAGGGCCGGCGAGCGCGCCCCTGTGGCGGCGTCCTCGAACAAAATCTTGATGTCGCGGGCGCGGCTCTCCTTGCCGTTGATGCGGTAGGCCGAGCCCGCCTCGCGCTCGATGCGGCGGGTAATCTCGATCACGTCGGTATCGTTGAACTCGGCCGGCGCCTGTCGCTCGCGATTGTCGAGGAACATCGTCACCTCGGCGACCGAGCGGCCCGGGCGCGTGGTGGTGCCGGAAAAGATGACGTCGTCCATGGAGGCCGCGCGCATCGACTTGTGCGAGGTCTCGCCCATGACCCAGCGCAGCGCTTCCAGCAGGTTGGACTTGCCGCAGCCGTTGGGACCGACCACACCGGTCAGCCCGCGCTCGATGACGAGTTCCGTCGGCTCGACGAACGATTTGAAGCCCAGAAGGCGGAGACGGCTGATTTTCATGGCTGACAAATGATTCCGTTTCCAGCAGGCTGACTGCACGAAGCGATGGAATCAAGTGGCACTTCAGCCGTTTGCACGGTTCGATGGCGGCACGAAAAAAGCAGCCAGCGGCTTACGACTTGCCTCCCTTGCCGCGCCGCGTGACGATCCGCGGATCGCCGCAGCCGTCCTGCACGATAACGACGGGGATCGCCTCGGCGCTGCCTGCCAGACTGTCGCGCACCTCGGCCGGGGGCGTGATGTACCGATTGCGGCAGATGGCGCCGCTCGACATCTTGCGGGCGTGCTCGATCACGATCGGCCGCTGACCGCGGAATACGTTCTGCACGATCTCGACGCCGGAAATTTCGGCCCGCTTGCCGGCGACCAGGATGCCGCCGCCGGCATTGTCGAGAAACTTCGAATTCTCGATGCGCACGTTGGTGATGGTGTCGGTAGGACCGTTGGGCTCGAAATCGATGCCGGTGGCGGGGCGCGTGCCGGCGGTGTTGGTGAAGAGGGAGTTGGTAACCAGCAAGCCGTCGACCGCGATGACGGAGAGGCCCTGCCGGCGGTTGTGATCGGCGGTGAGGGCGCAGAGTTTCACGTTGGACGCCCCGGCTAGATAGATGCCGTCGCCCCACATCCAGCGGATGGTGGTGCCGCTGACGACGAGGTTTTTTGATTTTCCACCGACTCGAATCCCCATGCCCCACTCGCCCGTCTTTCCGCTGTGGTCTTTGCGGTCGCCTTCGAGCATGCCGCCTTCGACGACGACGTCGCTGGCGCCGGAGACCGAAAGAAGCGAGTAGCTTTCGAGCCCGTTGGGAATGACCTTGAGAATCGCATCGTCCGCCAGCTTGAGGCGCATCCGGCTCTTGAGCTTCAGACTTGTTTCGGCATCGATCATGTATCGGCCGCGCGGCACGAGCACCGTGCCGCCCGAGCCCGCTACCGCGTCGATGGCGCGCTGGATGGCGGCCGTATCATTTTCGTCATCGTCACCGCGTGCGCCCTTGGTGGTGACGTCGACAGTGAGCGCCGATTGGGACGCGGGCACACATCCGCGCCGGGACTCGGCCTCTGCTCCTGTCGGTGCGAGAGCACCACTGAGGACGATCAGGGCCGCGAGAGCGGCAGCTGAGACAGGCGTGCCGTTTGTACGACCCATGGCCGCTTGCCTCGCTTCGAAGATTGGCGTCGAACAGCGCCTCGTCAGATGGTGACGCGCTCGCCCTTGAGCAACCTCGGCACCTCGCCGGCGAGACCCGCCGCCTCGGTGACGAAGGCCTGCTTCAGTCCGGGCAGGCGGTCGACCATTCCGAGACCGAACTCGCGCGCCGAGCGAAGCAGCGTCCAGTCGTTGGAGAACAGGCGATTGAGGCCATCAAATGTCGAAGCGGAAAGCCAGCTGTCGAAGCGCCGCCAGCGCTCGTAGCGGGCGAGCGTTTCCGCGTTGCCGATGTCGAGGCCGATGCGGGCGGCGTCGGCCACGACCTCGACCAGAGCGGCGACGTCGCGCAACGCCAGGTTCAGCCCCTGGCCGGCGATCGGGTGCACGATGTGGGCCGCGTCGCCGATCACCGCGAGCCGCGGCGCCACGTAGCTGCGTGCCAGGTGTGTTTCGAGCGGCCAGGACTGGCGCGGTCCCGCGAGGCGGAGCGCGCCGAGTTTCCCGCCGAACCGCTGATCGACCTCGGCCAGGAACCCCGCATCATCGAGGGCCAGGATACGCGCGGCCTCGGACCTCTCCTCGGTCCAGGTGATGCAGCTCCGATTGCCGGTGAGCGGAAGGATGGCGAACGGACCGGCGGGCAGGAAGTGCTGCACGGCGCGGCCCTCGTGCGGTCGATCGTGGGCGATGGTCGTGACAATGCCTGTCTGCGAGAACGCCCGGCCGACCAGCTTGATCCCCGCCGCCTCACGCAGCGCGGACCGCCGGCCCTCGGCGGCGACGACGAGGCGGGCCGTCACGGTGCGGCCGTCGGCGAGAGATACGGTCGCCCCCCTGCTGTCGGCGGTGTAGCCGCGGGCCTCAGCCGGTGCGATGCGGACCACCGCCGGATCGGCGGCGACGGCGGACGTCAGCGCCGCAGAAAGAGCAGCGCTCGGCACGATGGTGGATGCCGGCTCGCCGCCGTCGACGGTGTTGTCGTAGCTCAGAAGCACGGGGCGCAGACCAGCTTCGAGGCCGGAATCGGTGATGTCGATGCGCTTCACGGGCTGCGCATTCGAGGCGAGGTGACGCCATACGCCGAGCGTCTCGAGCATACGGCGGGAGGCGGCCGAAAGCGCGAAGGCGCGGGCGTCGGGCGGCGGCGCCTGCGGGCCCGTAGCCCGGTCGACAAGAGCAATCCTCAGATCGGGGCCGAAGACCTGACCCAGCGCCCGGCACAGCGCCAGCCCGGCGAAACTGCCGCCGGAGACGACGATGTCGAACGCGAGCGTCTCGGCGTTGCTCATTGCGGCCATCAATCTTGACTCCGACCCGCGCCCGGCATCCCTTGCGCTTTGGCTTCGATAGCACTCGGAGATGCCGTCTACCATGCCGCACGATCAGACCGCGAGCCGCACGGCCATTCACGAGCTGCTGACCCTTCTCGATCTGGAACCACTGGAAGAAAACCTGTTCCGAGGCCGCAGCCCGCAGGACGGCTGGCAGCGGGTGTATGGCGGACAGGTGCTCGGGCAGGCGCTGGTGGCGGCGGTGAGGACCGTCGGCGAGCCGCGGCCCGTGCATTCCCTGCACGCATATTTCCTGCTGCCGGGGGATCCGACGCATCCCATTCTCTACGATGTCGAGCGCACGCGCGACGGCGGCAGTTTTTCCACCCGTCGCGTCAAGGCCATCCAGCACGGCCGGCCGATGTTCGCCATGAGCGCGTCCTTCCACAAAGACGAGCCCGGTTTCGAGCATCAGGCTGAAATGCCGGACGTGCCGGCACCGGAAGCGCTGCCGAGCGCCTTCGACCTGATGGGGCGCACGATCGAGCGCCTGCCGGAAAGCATGCGCAAGTACTGGTCGCGCGAGCGGCCGATCGACATGCGCCCCGTCGAGGTCGCCCGCTACATGGTGAGGGACCGGCAACCGCCCATCCAGCACGTCTGGATGCGGGCCTCCGGGCGGCTGCCCGACGATCCCAAGCTGCATCAGTGCGTGCTGGCCTACGCCTCGGACTTCACCCTGCTGGATACGGCTCTCATCGCGCACGGCAAGCTGCTGTTCGATGACGACCTGCAGCTCGCGAGCCTCGATCACGGGATGTGGTTTCACCGGCCGTTCCGGGCCGACGACTGGCTGCTCTACGCCCAGGAGAGCCCCAGCGCCCACGGCGCGCGCGGCTTCTGCCGCGGCAATGTTTTCTCGCGCGACGGACGCCTCGTCGCCTCGGTGGCGCAGGAGGGCCTGATCCGCCAGCGCAGCCCTTCACCTCGCGCCTGAATTTTAGGCATACGCCAAAATCTGCTCGACAATATTGCACATATTAACGCCACGGCGCTTCGGCCGTTCGTTCCCTCTGTGCTTTTGTCGTGCGTTTTCAATCATATAATCCAGCAGACCCAAACTGGCACGAGGCTTGAGTTGTTAACGCGCCGGTAATGCCGCTCACTCGGGCGGCGACCGGAATTTGTTCACGCCTGATCCGCGCAAGCGGCCGGGGCAGCAACGCTAGGGGGTGCTCAGTCATGAAACTCATCACAGCCATTATCAAACCGTTCAAGCTGGAGGAGGTCCGCATGGCGCTGACCGACATCGGCGTCCAAGGCATGACGGTAACCGAGGTCAAAGGCTACGGCCGGCAGAAGGGCCATACGGAAATCTACCGCGGCGCCGAGTACGCCGTGAGCTTTCTACCGAAAGTGAAAATCGAGGCCGTCGTCTCTTCGGGCGACGTTCAGAAGGCCGTCGATGCCATCGCCAAGGCCGCCAAGACCGGCCAGATCGGCGACGGCAAGATCTTCGTCGCACCGATCGAGCATACGCTGCGCATCCGGACCGGGGAGTCGGACGATGCGGCGCTTTGAACCCAACCGCCAGATGACACCGACAACACAAGGGGAGCTACCCACAATGATGCCTGTAAAAGTTTCACGCATGACGTCAGCGCTCGGGAGCGCACTGGGGAGCGCCGCCGCGCTCGCCATGATGGCCGGGCCGGCCCTCGCCGCCGATCCTGTGCCGGACAAGGGCGACACCGGCTTCATGTTCCTCGCCACCGTGCTGGTGCTGCTGATGACGGTGCCGGGGCTGGCGCTGTTCTACGGCGGCATGGTCCGCACCAAGAACATGCTTTCGATGCTGATGCAGGTTTTCACCATCACCTGCCTCGTCGCAATCATCTGGCTGACCTACGGCTACTCGATGGCCTTCACCAACGGTGGAGGTCTCAACGATTTCGTAGGCGGGTTCTCGAAGGTGTTCCTGGCCGGCGTGACGCCGAGCTCGATCGCCGCGACGTTCTCGAACGGCGTCTATATTCCCGAGTACGCCTTCATCGCCTTCCAGATGACGTTCGCGTGCATCACGCCGGCACTCATCGTCGGCGCCTTTGCCGAACGCATGAAGTTCTCGGCCGTGCTGCTGTTCGTGACGCTGTGGGTGACCTTCATCTACTTCCCTGTCGCGCACATGGTCTGGTACTGGGGCGGTCCGGATATCATGGCCGAAGCCGCCAAGGCCGGTCCCGAGAAGCTGGCTGAAGCCTCGGCCGACGCCGGCTACATCTTCAAGCTCGGCGCCCTCGACTTCGCCGGCGGCACCGTCGTTCACATCAATGCGGGCATCGCCGGTCTCGTCGCCGCCCTGCTGCTCGGCAAGCGTGTCGGCTACGGCCGCGAAGCGATGCCGCCGCACTCGCTCACAATGGCCATGATCGGCGCCTCGCTGCTGTGGGTCGGCTGGTTCGGCTTCAATTGCGGCTCGAACCTCGAAGCCAACGGCGTCGCCCTGCTGGCCATGCTCAACACCTTCGGCGCAACCGCTGCGGCAGGTTTGTCGTGGATCCTCGCCGAGTGGCTGATCAAGGGCAAGCCGTCGCTGCTCGGTCTCGCCTCGGGCGTCGTTGCCGGCCTCGTCGCCGTCACGCCGGCCTCGGGCTTCGCCGGACCGATGGGCTCGATCATCCTCGGCCTCGTCGCGGGCGTCGTGTGCTTCACCTTCTGCACGGGCGTGAAAAACCTGGTCGGATACGATGACAGCCTCGACGTCTTCGGCGTGCACTGCGTCGGCGGCATCCTCGGCGCCATCGGCACCGGCATCCTCGTCAATCCGGACTTCGGCGGCACGGGAACGGCGGACTACACGTCGAAGCCGGGCGAACTGGTCGCCGGTGCCTACGATATGATGACTCAGGTCTGGATCCAGACCCAGGCCGTCGGCATCACGCTGGCCTGGTCGGCGATCGGCACCGCGATCATCCTCGGCATCGTCGGCGTCGTCGTCGGACTTCGCCTCGAGACCGACAAGGAGCGCGAGGGCCTCGACATCTCCGATCACGGCGAGCGCGCTTACAACTACTGATCGACAAGGTGTCCGGCGGGGCATGGCTCCGCCGGACACACCATCCTCCCGACCTTCCCAGATTCGTCTCCCGAGCACGCTTCCCCCTAGAACGTGCTCTCAACTGGCCCGGAGCCTCGGCTTCGGGCCCTTTTGCTTGGGCATGCGCCGCGGCCGTCCGCGGGCCGTTACGATCGCTCCACCCGTGCGGCCGATCTTCGACAGCAGCAGCAGCAGATCGCCACGGTCGAGCGCCACGCAACCCGCCGTCGGCCGATAGCCCGGCCGTGCGAGATGCATGAAGATGGCGCTGCCGCAGCCCCGGCTCCGCGGCCGGTCGTTGTGACCGAGCTCCACCACCACATCATAGAGACCGTCTTGTCGCCACATCTCTTCCGCGCTCGCCGGATAGGGATGGCGGACCGGGCGATTGTAATTTCGGTCCCGCGGCTCGTCGCACCATCCGTCATCATGTCGGATGGCCCGCCGCGGCAGCGCCGTCGCAGGCGGCAGACCGCGATCGGCCCGATAGTGTATGCGGCGCAGGATCAGTCGTCCTTCCGGCGTCGCCCCGTCGGCTTCACGCTTGCGCACGGTCAGGCCCGATCGCCCGATCGCGCACTTCAAGGAAAGGTTGCCGATGCGCAGCGTGCCCGTCGTTGACCGGCGGGACAGGCTCTGCAAAAAGACGTGGCGCCGTCCGGCTGATGTTCGCATGATCGACCCGCCGCCTGCAGATGGTCCGTTAGGCCGGATCACCGCTGCCGCAGGCTAGATGATGCACTGCGGATCGGCCGGGATAGTGTTCATTTTGCCTCGGAGCCGCAAGACATGAGCACCGCACGACGGATTCTCCTGGTCGACGACGACGAGGATCTCCGCGGATCCCTGAAAGATCAGCTCGCCATGCACGACGAGTTCGACGTGCAGGAAGCCAATACGGCGACCAAGGGCATCGACAAAGCCAAGACCGGGCATCACGATCTGGTCGTGTTCGACGTCGGCCTGCCGGACATGGACGGGCGCGAGGCGGTGAAGCAGCTCCGCAAGGGCGGCTACAAAGGCCCCATCATCATGCTGACCGGCAACGTCTCGGACGCCGATCAGATCCTCGGACTCGATGCCGGCGCCAACGACTACATCACCAAGCCGTTCAAGTTCGCAGTGCTGCTCGCGCGCATCCGCGCCCAGCTCCGCCAGCACGAGCAGAGCGAGGACGCGGTCTTCAGTATCGGACCCTATACCTTCAAGCCGGCCGGCAAGCTGCTGCTCGACGACAAAGGCAACAAGGTCCGGCTGACCGAAAAAGAAACTTCGATCCTGAAGTACCTCTACCGCTCCGGAGACAAGATCGTCACCCGCGAGACGCTGCTGCACGAGGTGTGGGGTTACAACGCCGGAGTGACGACGCACACGCTCGAAACGCACATCTACCGCCTGCGCCAGAAGATCGAGAAGGATCCCTCGAGCGCCGAGATCCTGGTCACCGAGACCGGCGGCTATCGGCTCGTTCCGTAGGTTTTCGATCAGAGATTTCCCCACGTTGTCCACGGGTTGCCTTCCCGCTGGACCCCCGGGCACGAATCGGACGACGCTCCGCTCCAGCCATCGCCCGATGGCACACGATCGCGTTCGCGCGACGGACCCGGACGGAGCCCGACGAATGGCCACAGATGCACTCGTGAAGCCGCTGCTGCGCGTCGCCCTGTTCGTGGGCTTGAAGCCGCTTCAGATCACCGAGATCGTGCGCCGCGCCGATCGCTTCCTCTACCGGCCCGGCGAGGTCATCATCCGCGAAAGCGAGGTGGGCGACGCGGCCGTGCTGATCGTCGGCGGGGAGGCCGTGCGCGTTCGCGGTCCGGGCCTCGGCGTGCCTGCCGAACGCATTCCGGAAGACGCGCTCGTCGGCGAGATGGCGATGCTGATCGAGACGGAGCATACGTCGACGGTGGTTGCCCGAACCGCCGTCAAGGCGCTGCGCATCACTCGTCGCGCCCTGCACGCCCAAATGGCCGACGACCCGGCATTGGCACACCATTTCGTCGACCGCATCCGGCTGCGGCTGGAAGCGCTGGCCGGCGAACTCAGGGCGATCGATGGGACGCTGGCGGGCGTGGTCGGCGCAAACGCGCCTTTAGCGGGCGTGGTCGGCGCGAGTGCGCCTTTGGCGGGCGTCGTGAACGGCAGGGTGCCTCTGGCAGGTGCCGGCATTGCTGCGACCCGCGCGCCGCCACCTTGGCCGGCGTCGCACGCTCACCTCAATTGAAGCGCAAAAAGCTCTGGCTGCTGCCTCGCCCGATCGAGGGCGGTGCGCGGTGCACTGTTGAAATGACCGTCGACCCCTCTTTCCCCGTCGACCCAGTTTTGCCATGAGCCCCGGGATCGGGTAGGAGGCGGGGTTGCCCCCGCCGTCCTCCCACACCACCGGACGTACGGTTCCGTATCCGGCGGTTCATGATACGCGATTGAGGCGTCGGTGTTCCATCTGAAGTGATGGCAGTCCGAG